>NZ_JAFNME010000001.1 GCF_017368815.1 Comamonas denitrificans
CGGGCAGTACGCCTTTGATGACCGGGGTCTGGCGGTTGGTGGGCTCCTGTGAGCGGCGCGTGACGGTGGTGTCATCGGCAATCTCTTCGGCCAGCTGGTAGCTGGACTGCATGCTGTCCAGGCGCGGGTCGTCGTGCTTGAGGCGTTCCAGGCGGTAGTGCGGGGTTTCCAGCCCTTTGTTGGGCACCATCAGCACGGCAACGCGTTGTTTGAGTTCGATTTTGGAGATTTCCGCGCGTTTTTCATTGAGCAGGAAGCTGGCCACCTCCACCGGCACCTGGCAGTGCACGGCAGCGGTGTTGTCCTTCATGGACTCTTCCTGAATGATGCGCAGGATTTGCAGCGCCGAGCTTTCGGTGTCGCGGATGTGGCCCGAGCCGCTGCAGCGTGGGCAGTTGATGTGCGCCCCTTCGGACAGGGCGGGCTTGAGGCGCTGGCGGCTCATCTCCATCAGGCCAAATTTGCTGATGGTGCCAAACTGCACGCGGGCGCGGTCTTGGCGCAGTGCGTCGCGCAGGCGGTTTTCGACCTCTTTGCGGTTGCGCGACTCTTCCATGTCGATGAAGTCGATGACGATCAGGCCGCCCAGGTCGCGCAGGCGCATTTGGCGGGCCACTTCGTCGGCGGCTTCCAGGTTGGTGCGGGTGGCGGTTTCTTCGATGTCGCTGCCTTTGATGGCGCGGGCCGAGTTCACGTCCACGCTGACCAGGGCTTCGGTGTGGTCGATCACAATTGCCCCGCCCGAAGGCAGTTGCACGGTGCGCGCGTAGGCCGATTCGATTTGGTGCTCGATCTGAAAGCGCGAGAACAGCGGCGCATCGTCACGGTAGCGTTTGACGCGGTTGGCGTGCTCGGGCATGACGTGGGCCATGAACTGCTGGGCCTGCTCGTAGATGTCGTCCGTGTCGATCAGGATGTCGCCGATGTCGTTGTTGAAATAGTCGCGAATGGCGCGGATCACCAGGCTGGACTCTTGGTAGATCAGGAAAGCGCCTTTGCCCGCCTTGGCCGCACCGTCGATGGCGCTCCACAGTTTGAGCAGGTAGTCCAAGTCCCATTGCAACTCAGGCGCGCTGCGGCCAATGCCCGCGGTGCGGGCGATGATGCTCATGCCCTTGGGGTAGTCCAGCTGGTCCATGGCCTCTTTGAGCTCGGCGCGTTCCTCGCCCTCGATGCGGCGCGACACACCACCGCCGCGCGGGTTGTTGGGCATCAGCACCACGTAGCGCCCGGCCAGGCTGATAAAGGTGGTCAGTGCTGCGCCCTTGTTGCCGCGCTCTTCTTTTTCGACCTGGATGATCAGCTCTTGGCCTTCTTTGATCACCTCGTTAATCCGGGCCTGGCTGGGCGAGACGCCCTCGGCAAAGTATTGGCGCGAGATTTCTTTGAAGGGCAAAAAGCCGTGGCGCTCTTCGCCGTAATCGACAAAGCAAGCTTCCAATGAGGGCTCAATGCGGGTGACGACCGCTTTGTAGATATTGCCTTTGCGCTGCTCGCGGCCTTCGATTTCAACTTCGTAATCGAGTAATTTTTGGCCATCCACAATCGCCAGACGGCGCTCTTCGGTTTGGGTGGCGTTAATCAGCATCCGTTTCATGATGCACATCCTTTTTTCTGAGGAAACGCGCTGGCCACGGGCCAACACGCTTTTAAATCAAGACGACCAACAGTCGAACCCGAAAAGCGTGCACTACTGAAACGAAAGGGCGCACCCCTGGCCCTTGGTGGGCATGCCGACGTTGCCTGGCCCGTTAAGCCAGCAAAGGGGGCGGTGGCAGGATGCGTGGGGCCAGCACAAACGAGTGAATGCCCCCCAATGTCGGCAACGTGAGGGCCGCAGTGGAGGCATTCAGGTCGGTGGGGTTTGGCGTGCAGACGCGCTCAGGGGCGTGCCCTGCCAGTGCGTTGATGAGCCAAGAAAGAAAAACCCACATACCTATGCTGGTGTCAGTAAAACGGCTGTGGCCCGAAAAAACATGGGGCCGCAGCCGGTCAAAAAATTCGTTCAGTATTGCAATGCGTTCACGGGTGAAAATGTGTTCCTTAGCAGCTTTGAGAGCTGTTTTTTACGTGGAAAACATATTTCAGGCATCGACCGACCTACGCTTGCGTAACGGGTTCCTGGATCAAAATCCAAAAAAATCAACCACTTACATGTATTGACGCGCAGGTGAAGCACATTATAAAGGGGATGCAGCCCCCACCGCCAGCTGCTGCCGCACCAGCGGTGCGCTGGTTACAAGTTTCGCAAGAGGATGCCGGTCAGCGGCTGGACAACTTTTTGATTCGCCATTTAAAGGGGGTGCCCAAAACCCATGTGTACCGCATCATCCGCAGTGGTGAGGTGCGCATCAACAAAGGCCGCTGCGCGGCCGATACCCGCGTGCAGGCGGGCGACACCGTGCGCCTGCCCCCGGTGCGCGTGGCAGAAAAAGCCCCCGATGCCGTTGCCGCTCCGGCGCGCGAATTTCCGATTTTGTTTGAGGACGAGGCGTTTATCGCCCTGGATAAACCGGCAGGGGTGGCCGTACACGGTGGCAGCGGGGTGAGTTTTGGTGTGATTGAGCAACTGCGCCGGGCCCGCCCGCAGGCGAAGTTTCTGGAGCTGGTACACCGGCTGGACCGCGAAACCTCGGGTATTTTGCTGGTGGCGAAAAAACGCTCGGCCCTCAAAGCCTTGCAAGACCAGTTTCGCGAGCGCTCCACCGGTAAAACCTATTTGGCTTTGGTGCAAGGCAGCTGGCCAGCCAATAAAAAGGTGATTGATACGCCCTTGCACAAATACCTGCTGCCCGATGGGGAGCGGCGCGTGCGCACCACCACTGCCGATGCCCCGGATGCCATGACCGCGCTGACGCTGGTGCAGCTGCGCCAAAGCCTGCCACCGCGCGCCTTGCAAGGGCTGCCGGCCATGAGTTTGCTGGAAGTGACTATTAAAACCGGGCGCACCCACCAAATCCGCGTACACCTGTCCAGCCAAGGCCATGGCATTGTCGGGGATGATAAATATGGTGACTTTGCCCTGAACAAGCGCCTGCCCAAGCAAGGGCTGGGGCGCATGTTTTTGCATGCCTGGCGCTTGCGCTTGAACCATCCGGTGACGGGCGAGTCGCTCACCCTGCTGGCGGCATTGCCACCGGAATTGGCCCAATTTGTGCCCAGCACGCATACCGATATTGATACTGAATAGAAAGAGAAATAGCCGTGGTTCAACGCCGTTTTGATTTGCTCGCCTTTGACTGGGATGGCACTTTGTTTGACTCCACCGTGGCCATTACCCGCAGCATCCAGCAGGCCGTGCTGGATGTGGGCGGCCAGCGCCCCAGCGATGAACAGGCCGCCTATGTGATTGGCATGGCCCTGGGCCCCGCACTGGCCCACGCCGCCCCGGATGTGCCGCGCGAGAAGCATGCCGAGCTGTCCAACCGCTACCGTTACCACTATTTAAAGTTGCAAGCACAGGTGACGTTGTTTGCCGGGATTGAGCCACTGCTCCATGAGCTGCGTGGCCGTGGGCATTATTTGGCCGTGGCCACGGGCAAAAGCCGCGTGGGGTTGAACAGCGCCCTGGAGCAGGCCCAGCTTGGCCCCGTGTTTGATGCCACGCGCACGGCCGATGAAACGGCGGGCAAGCCCCACCCCCTGATGCTGCAAGAGCTGATGGCCGAGTTGGATGTGCCGCCTGAGCGGGTGCTGATGATTGGCGACACCACGCACGATTTGCTCATGGCCCGCAATGCCGGCTGCGCCAGCGTGGGCGTGTCGTATGGGGCGCACAATGCGGCCGCCTTTGCCCAGTGTGCCCCGTTGTTTACGGCCGATACCGTGCCCCAGCTGCGCGATTGGCTGCTGATGCAGGGATAAAGCCCTATTTCTCGTCATTTTCTTGAAGGGGTGCTGGCATACACTGCGCCCTTTGTTTGCACTTGCACTTTGCACAGATAGGCATTTATGAATCATTTGCCCCCCTCGGGCGCTTCGCAGCAGCCCGGTCAAGACTTATGGCAGCAACCTGGCGCACAGGCCGCTGGCAATACCGCCTGGGAGCGCGAGGTGCTCGAGCGCCTGGTGCTGGCCACCGTGAATGAGCAGCGGGCTGCGCGGCGCTGGAGGATTTTTTGGCGCCTGCTCTGGATGGGCTTGTTTGGCGCAGCGATTTGGTTCTTTGGCAAAGAAGGGGCCACCACCACCGTCTCGGGCCCGCACACGGCGGTGGTGGAGATCAAGGGCGAAATCGCCAGCGGTGCCGATGCCAGTGCCGAATTTGTCAATGCAGCCATGCGCTCGGCGTTGGAAGATTCCGGCTCCAAGGCGTTGGTCTTGTTGATTAACTCGCCGGGCGGCAGCCCCGTGCAGGCCGGCATGATCAACGATGAAATCCTGCGGTTAAAAGCCTTGCACCAAAAACCGGTGTACGCCGTGGTGGAAGAAACCTGTGCCTCGGCGGCCTACTACATTGCGGCTGCGGCCGATGAGATTTACGTGGACAAGGCCAGCCTGGTTGGCAGCATTGGCGTGTTGCTGGATGGCTTTGGCTTTACCGGCACCATGGAAAAGCTGGGCGTGGAGCGCCGCTTGCTCACCGCAGGATCGAACAAAGGCATGCTCGACCCGTTTAGCCCCATGTCGCCAGAGCAGCGCGAGCATGCGCAGGAAATGCTGGACACCATCCACCAGCAGTTCATCACCGTGGTGCAGCAAGGGCGGGGCAAGCGCCTGCATGCAACGGCCGACACCTTTAGCGGCCTGTTCTGGACGGGCGAACAGGCCGTGGCCATGGGCCTGGCCGATCAACTGGGGTCACTGGACTCTGTGGCCCGCGACATTGTGCAGGCCGAAGACATCATCGACTACACCCGCCGCGACAACGTGGCCGAACGCCTGGCCAAGCGCTTTGGTGCGGCCTTGGGCGAGGGGGTGGTGCAGGCGGGAAAAAGCTGGGGCGTGAGTCTGCGCTAAAAAAGAGAGCTGTTTGCGCTTGTAAATAGTAAGTTTCAATGCTTTTTGATATTGAAATCAACTAAATTCAAGCGTAAACAGCTCTTTTTATATTGTCTGCCTGGCCAGCTTACTGGCCAAAAGCAAAAACAGTGGGCGTGTGCTTGGCCGGTGCCCAGTCTTTGGTGCGCCAATCGGCCACGCTGCGCGATTGGATATCGGCCTCTGCCAGGGTCAGGCCGCTGGCCACGGCCAAGCGGGTAGTGGTTTGCAAGTGCGCCAGCAGCGCCTGCCACAGGGCGGGATTGCGGTAGGGCGTTTCAATAAAAATTTGCGCTTGCCCGGTTTTGAGGCTCAGGCTCTCAAGCTGGCGGATGCGCTGGCTGCGCTCGCCTGCGTCTTGCGGCAAATAGCCTTGAAAGGCAAAGCTTTGGCCATTCAAACCGCTGGTGGCCAACGTCAGCAGCAACGACACCGGCCCCACCAAGGGCACCACCTGCGCTCCCATGTCGTGCGCGGCCCGCACCACCGAGCTGCCCGGGTCGGCCACCGCCGGCATCCCGGCCTCACTGAGCAAACCGACATCGTTCCCGGCCAGCAGCGGCGCCAGCAGGGTTTGCGCCCCCCAGCCTTGGGCTGCGCTGCCGGCGTGGTCGCCTTTTTTATGCACATGGCGCGGCAGCTCCTGAATGGTGTGGCTTTGCAGCGGTGCGGACAAGGGAATCAGGGCATCAATGCGCTTTAAATAAGCGCGGCAGCTTTTGGCGTTTTCGCACACCCAATGGGTCAGCTGGGCGGCCCGCTGCAAAGTGCCGCTGGGCAGCACCGCCTCCAGCGGGGCCTGGCTGGCGCAGCCAAAGTCCAGCGGGGCCGGCACTAAAAACAAGCGGCCCAGGGGTGGTTTGGGCGTGCTCATGGCAACACCACTCCAGCCTGGCGCAGCAAGCGGGCGGTGGCAATCAGCGGCAGGCCAATCAGGGCCGTAGGGTCATCGCTGTGGATGGCATCCAGCAGGCTGATGCCCAGGCCTTCGCTTTTGGCGCTGCCGGCGCAGTCATACGGTTGCTCCAAGCGCAGATAGCGCTCAATTTCCGCATCGCTGAGGTCGCGAAACTGCACCGTCACCTGACTGGTGTGGCTTTGGCAAAAACCGCTGTGTTGGCAGACCACGGCCACGGCCGTGTGAAACACCATGCTGTGCCCGCGCATGGCCTGCAATTGCGCCACGGCTTTGGCGTGGGTGCCGGGTTTGCCCAAGGCCTGGCCATGCAGATCGCACACCTGGTCCGAGCCAATGACGATGGCCTCTGGATGCGCCGCTGCGACGGCTTGGGCTTTGGCCAGCGCCAGGCGTTCGGCCAGCGGCAACGGCGCTTCGCCCGGCAAGGCCGTTTCATCCACCAGCGGCGCGATGGCGGTAAAGGGCAGGCGCAGGCGTTCGAGCAATTCACGCCGGTAGCGTGAGGTGGAGCCCAAAATAATAGGGCGGGCTGCAGATGTGGAGGGGGAAGAGGGGGGAGAGAGGTCAGGCATGGGGCAGATTCTCTTACACTGCCGCCCTATGTCGAAAGAATCCAAAGCATTCAACGTTCAGCACCTGGACATCGCCGCATTTGCCCAAGGCGAGCACACCCTGCAGGGGCAAACCCCCCTGGCCGCCTACCCCCGTTTTGCCGAAGAAGTTTTGGGCGACCCTGCCGCCGAAAGCGTCACTTGGCATGCCCAGGGCCAGTGGCAGGCGCAAACCGGTGGCGCAGGCCATGCGTGGTTGGTGCTGGAAGTCCACACCCAGGCGACATTGACCTGCCAGCGTTGCCTGCAACCGGTCGAGGTGCCTTTGGAAGTGCAGCGCGATTTTCGTTTTGTCAAAGACGAAGCCACCGCGCAAGCCCAAGATGACGACAGCGAAGAAGACCTGCTGGTGATGAGCCGCGATTTTGATCTGCAAACCTTGATTGAGGATGAGCTGCTCATGGCCTTGCCCCTGGTGCCGCAGCATGGCATCTGCCCGCAGCCGCTGGCGTTTGATGAAGCGGCTGCCCACGTGGAAGACGCGCCCGAAAAACCCCATCCCTTTGCAGCCCTGGCGCAATTGCGCAAGGCAGGCGATAGCGCAGATTAAGTTTGGGCTATAATCGCAGGCTTCGCGCGAAACCCTCGTGTCTTTAATGGGCTGCTCGCGTTTTTTACCAACCCCTTAAGACCCAGGAGCCACCATGGCTGTTCAACAAAACAAAAAGTCCCCTTCCAAACGCGGTATGCACCGTTCGCACAATGCACTGACCACTCCGGGCACTGCTGTTGAGGCGACCACGGGCGAAGTGCACCTGCGTCACCACATCAGCCCCAATGGTGTGTACCGTGGCCGCCAAGTGCTGAAAAACAAAGCCGAAGCTTAAATACCAGCATTGGCTGCCCCAACAAAGCCCGCAGCTACCCTGTAGCGCGGGCTTTGCTGTTTGGTGGTGCCTAGAAATAAAGCAAAGAGTTACCGATGATCACTTTAGCCGTCGATTGCATGGGGGGCGACCATGGCCCTCGGGTTACCTTAGAGGCGTGTGAAAAATTTTTAGCGACCCATGCCGATGCGCAATTGCTCCTGGTGGGCAAGTCTGAGGTGCTCGCCCCATGGGTCAGCCGCCCCCGGGTGACGGTGATCGAGGCCAGCGAAGTGGTGGCCATGGATGACCCGATAGAGATAGCGCTGCGCAAGAAAAAAGACTCTTCCATGCGCGTAGCGATTCAGCAGGTCAAAGATGGCAAGGCTGATGTTGCCGTATCTGCTGGCAATACCGGCGCTTTGATGGCGATTGCACGCTATCTTCTGAAAACCATCGAGGGCATTGATCGCCCAGCGATTGCCAGCCAAATGCCCCAAGAAAAAGGCGGTGCCACCACTGTCTTGGATTTGGGGGCCAATGTGGATTGCCAGCCCGAGCATTTGCTGCAGTTTGCCGTCATGGGCGCGGCCTTGGTGTCCGCCCTGCAACCGGGTGGGCCCGAGCCCAGTGTGGGTTTGCTCAATATTGGCGAAGAGGCCATCAAGGGCAATGAAACCATCAAGCGCACGGCGGAGTTGTTGCGCTCTGCAGGGCAGGCCGGGGCGCTGAATTTTTACGGCAACGTCGAAGGTAACGATATTTACAAAGGCACCGTCGATATCGTGGTCTGCGACGGTTTTGTCGGCAACGTTGCCTTAAAGGCCAGCGAGGGCGTGGCGGGCATGATTGTCGGCGGCTTGAAGCATGAATTTAAACGCAATATTTTCACCAAAATGGCCGCTATCGTTGCTTATCCGGTGCTAAAAGCGCTGATGGCGCGCATGGACCATCGCCGCTACAACGGCGCGGCCCTGCTGGGTTTGCGCGGTCTGGTGTTCAAAAGCCACGGCTCGGCCGATGCCCGCGCGTATGAGCACGCGCTCAATCGTGCGTATGATGCGGCCCGCAACCAGCTGCTGGACAAAGTCCGGGGGCGCATTGTTGCCGCTGCTCCGCTTTTGGCAGCAGCCACCACTACGGCCAGTGCCGCTGAAGCCTTGTTATGACCTCTGTTTCTCGTTTTGCGCGCATCACCGGCACCGGTAGCTATTTGCCACCGCGCCGCATTACCAACCATGACCTTGTTGCCGACTTGGCCCAGCGCGGGGTGCAAACCTCGGATGAATGGATTGTTGAGCGCACCGGCATCCACGCCCGCCACTTCGCCGACGAAGGGGTGACCAGCAGCGATTTGGGCCTGCAAGCCAGTTTGCAAGCCATTGCCGCTGCGGGCATTGCGGCGCAGGACATTGACCTGATCATCGTGGCCACGTCCACGCCGGACATGGTGTTTCCCTCTACCGCCGCCATCTTGCAAAACAAACTGGGCATCACCAATGGCTGCCCAGTGTTTGATGTGCAAGCGGTGTGCAGCGGCTTTGTGTATGCGCTGACGGTGGCCGATGCCATGATCCGCGCCGGCAATGCCCGCCGTGCCTTGGTCGTGGGGGCCGAGGTCTTTAGCCGGATTTTGGATTTCCAGGACCGCACCACCTGCGTTTTGTTTGGCGACGGTGCGGGCGCGGTGGTGTTGGAGGCTTCCGATACCCCAGGCATCTTGGCCAGCGATCTGCATGCTGACGGCCGCTACACCGACATCCTGTGCGTGCCCGGCCACGTCAGCGGCGGCAAGGTGCTGGGCTCGCCCCTGCTCACCATGGATGGGCAAGCGGTGTTCAAACTGGCTGTTGGCGTGCTGGAAAAAGTCGCCCATGCCACCTTGGCCAAAGCCGGTTTGGATGAGCGGGCCATCGACTGGCTGATTCCGCACCAGGCCAATATCCGCATCATGCAAAGCACGGCCCGCAAGCTCAAGCTGCCCATGGACAAAGTGATTGTCACCGTGCATGACCATGGCAACACCTCGGCGGCCTCGATCCCCCTGGCCCTGGATTACGGGGTGCGCTCTGGGCAGGTGCAGCCGGGGCAAAATGTCCTGCTCGAAGGGGTGGGCGGTGGCTTCACCTGGGGTGCGGTTTTGGTAAAAATGTAGCTGCTAACGCTTTACTGGTAAGCGTTAGAGCCTTGTTTTATTAAAAATTTTAGACGATGAAAAAATTTGCTTTTGTCTTTCCGGGCCAAGGCTCGCAAGCCGTCGGCATGTTGGATGCCTGGGGCGACCACCCTGCCGTGCGCCAAGCCGTGCAAGAGGCCTCTGATGCCCTGGGCGAAGACCTGGGCGCACTGATTGCCCAGGGCCCCAAAGAGGCGCTGGCCCTGACCACCAACACCCAGCCGGTGATGCTGCTCGCGGGCGTGGCGGCCTGGCGCGTTTGGCAGGCCGAAGGCGGGGCGCTGCCCGATGCCGTGGCCGGGCATTCGCTGGGGGAATATTCCGCCTTGGTCGCCGCTGGGGTGTTAAGCCTGGGGCAAGCCATTCCCCTGGTGCGCCTGCGGGCGGCAGCGATGCAGGCGGCGGTGCCGGTGGGTGTCGGTGCCATGGCCGCGGTATTGGGTTTGGATGCCGAGAAGGTCAAAGCCGTGTGCGCCCAAGTCACGGCCGATTTGGGCGGTGCTGAGGTTGTGGAAGCAGTGAACTTCAACGATCCCGGGCAAACCGTGATTGCAGGCTCAAAAGCCGCCGTGGATGCTGCGGGAGCAGCTATGAAAACTGCAGGAGCCAAGCGCGCTTTGCCGCTGCCGGTCTCGGCTCCGTTTCACTCCAGCCTGATGCAGCCAGCGGCCGAGCAATTAAAAGCCGCGTTGGCGGGCATTACCTTTGCCGCCCCTCAAATCGACGTGATCAACAACATTGACGTGGCCGTGGTGCACGAAGGGGCGGCCATTGCCGATGCTCTGTACCGCCAGGCTTTTGGCCCGGTGCGCTGGGTTGAAAGCGTGCAAGCCCTCAAGGCCCGAGGCATCACCCACGTGGTGGAGTGTGGCCCGGGCAAAGTCTTGGCCGGCATGGTCAAGCGCATTGATGCCGACCTGATCGGCGCCGCCCTGTACGACCCCGCCACCTTGGCAGAAGTAAAGGAGTTACTCGCATGACACAAGCTACCCCCCGTATTGCCTTGGTGACCGGTGCCACCCGTGGCATTGGTGCCGCCATTGCCCAGGAGCTGGCCCAGCGTGGCTACACCGTGATTGGCACCGCCACCTCCGATGAGGGTGCCCAGCGCATCAGCGCGGCCCTGATCGACCAAGGTGGCCGTGGCGTGAAGCTGGATGTGAATGATGCGGCCAGCGTCGAGGCTTTGTTCGATTCCATCGTGAAAACCGATGGCGGCCTGCACGTGTTGGTAAACAACGCCGGCATCACCAAAGACCAGCTGGCCATGCGCATGAAAGATGACGAGTGGGATGCCGTGCTGGACACCAATTTGAAAGCCGTATTCCGACTCAGCCGTGCGGCTATTCGCCCGATGATGAAGCAGCGGTTTGGCCGCATCATCAGCGTCACCAGCGTGGTTGGCAGCATGGGCAACCCCGGTCAGGCCAACTACGCCGCCGCCAAAGCCGGGGTGGCTGGCATGAGCCGCGCCCTGGCGCGTGAGCTGGGCAGCCGCAACATCACCGTGAACTGTGTGGCACCGGGCTTTATCGCCACCGATATGACAGCGGTGCTGCCGCAAGAGCAGAAAGCCGCCTTGGCGGCACAAATTCCGCTGGGCAAGCTGGGTGACCCTAGTGATATTGCCCATGCCGTGGCGTTTTTGGCATCCAACGAAGCAGGCTACATTACGGGCCAAGAGTTGGCGGTGAATGGCGGCATGTACATGTAATTGCCATTTGCGCATGAAGTTATGCCGTTTCCTCGCGACGGCAAGCCGTTTTCAGCAAGCCCTGCTGATGCGGCTAGAATCGCGGGTTCATTTCTACACAACCCCTGAGGGAAACCATGAGCGATATTGAAACACGTGTCAAAAAAATCATTGCTGAGCAACTCGGCGTTGAAGAGTCTCAAGTCACCAACGAAAAAGCCTTTGTGGCCGACCTGGGTGCCGACTCGCTGGACACAGTGGAACTGGTGATGGCCCTGGAAGATGAATTCGGCATCGAAATCCCCGATGAAGATGCTGAAAAAATCACCACGGTGCAAAACGCCATCGACTACGCCAACACCCACCACAAGGCTTAAGCCTTTGGGCTTGTGTCTGCCAGCGATCAGTAAAGGTTAAAACGCATGAGCCGTCGTCGCGTTGTCGTGACCGGCCTGGGTTGCATCAGTCCCGTGGGTAACACGGTACAAAGCGCCTGGGCCAATATCTTGGCCGGTCAATCCGGGATTGGCCTGATTACCAAGTTCGATACAGAGGCTTTTTCCTGCAAGATTGCAGGCGAAGTCAAAGGCTTTAACGTCGAAGAGTACATGAGCAGCAAAGATGCCCGCACCATGGACTCCTTCATCCATTACGGGATCGCCGCAGCCGAACAAGCCGTCAAAGACGCTGGCTTGCCCACGGGCGAAGCCTTGTCGGAAGAGCTGGCCACGCGCATTGGGTGCGTGGTGGGTTCGGGCATTGGCGGTTTACCGCTGATCGAAAACACCCAGATCGAGCTCTCCCATCGCGGCCCGCGCCGCATTACCCCATTTTTTGTGCCCGCCTCCATCATCAATATGGTGGCTGGCCATGTTTCCATGCGCTTTGGCTTTAAAGGCCCCAACCTGTCGGTCGTCACGGCCTGCACCACGGGCCTGCACTGCATTGGTGAAGCCGGGCGCATGATCGAATACGGCGATGCCGACATCGTGGTTGCCGGGGGGGCCGAAGCCACGGTTTCGCCCCTGGGCGTGGGCGGTTTTGCCGCCATGCGGGCCTTGTCCACGCGCAACGATGATCCGGCCACCGCCTCGCGCCCCTGGGACAAAGACCGCGATGGCTTTGTGCTGGGCGAAGGCGCTGGCGTGCTGGTGCTGGAAGAGTACGAACACGCCAAAGCCCGTGGTGCCAAAATTTACGCTGAATTAAGCGGTTACGGCATGAGCGCCGATGCCGGGCACATGACAGCCCCGAATATGGACGGCCCGCGCCGCGCCATGCTCAACGCCATGCGCAATGCCGGAGTGAATCCCGACCAAATCCATTATCTGAACGCCCACGGCACGTCCACCCCGCTCGGTGACAAGAACGAAACCAACGCCATCAAAGCCGCCTTGGGTGATGCCGCTTACCAAACCGTGGTCAGCTCCACCAAATCCATGACCGGCCACCTGCTGGGCGGTGCTGGTGGGATTGAGAGTGTGTTCACGGTGATGGCGCTGCATACACAGAAAATTCCGCCCACGATCAATCTGTTCAACCAAGATCCCGAGTGCGATCTGGACTACTGCGCCAATACCGCCCGCGATGCCAAGATTGAAGTGGCGCTGAAAAACAACTTTGGCTTTGGCGGCACCAACGGCTCTTTGGTTTTCAAGCGCGTTTAACGCCCACCGCTGCAGCGCTCGACCCAGCCAGTCTTGTCGATGCCAGCTGTTTTCAACTTCACCCGCTTGGCCGAAAGGCCCAAGCGGGTTTTGTTGTTATGACGCTGCGCCACCACAGCCCGCCTGCCGTCACCGTGCAGGTCGGCCCAGGGTGGCTGCTTGGTGCCGCGCTGCTGGTGCTGGCCTGTTTGGGCTTGGCCGCCGTGGCCTATGTCGGCTGGGCCAGCAGTGGGCGGGTGGCGTTGGGGTTGTTGGCGGTGTGGGCGCTGGGTGTGTGGGGGGCCGGAAAGACCTGGCACCATTTGCCGCGTGGCCGTTTGCGCTGGGACCGGCAGGCATGGTCGTGGCAGGCGAATGCCGATGGTGTTGCCGATGGTGATACCGCTGGTGCTGCTGCAGAAGAAAAATGTATAGCTATTACCGCTTTGAAAGTGGTCATAGATATGCAAATAGCCCTTGGATTGCACGTAAAAACAGACGTGGGCAGCTATTTTTTCTGGGTCCAAGCACCGTCATCGCGCCACCCTCATGACTGGCTGGCGCTGCGCCGTGCGGTATATTCCAGCCCTTCTTGGATGCTGCAGCCGCCGGTGCAGTGAGAAGCCCCTTTTTTTGACTGCATGAACGCACCTTCTTTGCCCCTCTCATCGAACGACAGTGATATGCAACTGGTGCAGCGCACCGTGGCCGGGGATCAGCGGGCGTATGAGTTGCTGGTAATCAAATACCAGCGCCGCATTGAGCGGCTGATTGCCCGCATGGTGCGGGACCATGATCTGGTGCAAGACATTGCCCAAGAAACTTTTTTGCGTGCCTACCGGGCCCTGCCGCAGTTTCGCGGCGAGGCGCAGTTTTACACCTGGCTGTACCGCATTGCGGTAAATACGGCGAAAAAATTCTTGATGGATATGCGCCGCGATCCGGTGCTGACCGAAAGCGCGTTGGCTCCGGCGCAAGACGATGATGAAACTTTTCGCAACCGGCACGAACCAAGCACGGACGAGACGCCCGAGACCATTTTGGCCGCGCAAGAAATTGCCGCTGCGGTGCAAGAGGCCATGGCGGCCTTGCCCGAAGAATTGCGCCAAGCGGTGACGCTGCGCGAAATCGAAGGGCTGAGCTACGACGAAATCGCGCAGGCCATGGCTTGCCCGATTGGCACGGTGCGCTCTCGCATTTTTCGCGCTCGCGAGGCGATTTCTGCACGGGTCAAGCCGATGCTGGAGCGCCAAACGGGCAAGCGCTGGTAACAGGGGATGCGGGCTGTCCGCAAACAGCAGGTAGAACCATGAAAGACGATGTTGTAAATACACAGGAGTTGCTCTCGGCCTTGGTCGATGGCGAATTGACTGGGCCCGAGCTGGAGCAGGCCTTGGCCTTGGCCGAAGATGCCCAGGGCCAAGCCAATTGGCAGCTTTACCACCTGGTGGGCGATGTGCTGCGCTCGCCCGATTTGGCGCACCACAGCCAGCACGATTTGCTTTCGGGGCTGCGGGCGCAATTGGCGCAAGAGCCGCCTTTGCAAGCGCTATCGGAACCGGTAGCGGAAACAGCAGCAGAAACGGCCGCTGAATCGGTATCGGCCCCGCGGGTGGCAGTGGCTTCCGGTGTTTTGGAGCAAGTGCAAGCGCCGGCCTTAGCGTCGGCCCAGCAGCGCGACCCGGCGGCCAATGCCTCGGTGTTTCGGTGGAAATTGGCGGCCGGTTTTGCCTCAATCGCTGCCGTGGCGGCGGTGGGCTGGCAAGTGCTGATGGTGCAAGCCCCCACGGCCATCGCCCCGCAATTGGCACAAACGGCCGCCCCGAATGTAGTGGCCGTGGCGGCCCAGGATGGCAAAACGGTCATGCTGCGCGATCCCAACCTGGATGCTTTGCTCACATTGCACGAGCAATACGGCACCCGCCCCAGCTTGCAAGTGCCGGCGGAGTTTTTGCGCAATGCCGGCTTGGCGCATACTTCGGCCCAGCGTACTGCTCCCTAGGGAGCGCTCGAATTTTTCTTTTCTCCTCGGGGCCTGCGGGCCCCGTTGTTATTGAGGCGGTGTTGTGGTCACTCGTAAAAAAAATAAAGCAGCGGTCGATTTGCCGGCGGTCAGCGTTTCCGAAGGCGACATCGCCCGCTACCTGCACCTGGGCACGCCCTGGGTGCAAGGCTCGATGCGGCTTAAAGACCCCTACATGCTGGATTTGGAATATGTGCAGCGCATGGTCGCCTGGCTGCTGTTTACCCCGGCCGATGAGGATTTGACGGCTTTGCAGGCCGTGCAGTTGGGCCTGGGGGCCGCGGCGCTGACCAAGTTTCACTACAAAACGCTGGGCATGCGCACCACGGCCATCGAGATCAACCCGCAGGTGATTGCCGCCTGCCGGGGGTGGTTCAAACTGCCGCCGGACAACGAACGCCTGCAGGTGCTGCAGGCCGATGCGGGGGAGGCGATTCGCCACCCCGATTGGCAGGGCGCGGTGCATGCCTTGCAAGTGGACTTGTACGACCACGAAGCGGCCGCGCCGGTGCTGGACAGTGCCGAGTTTTATGCCGATTGCCGCGCCATGCTCACCCCGGAAGGCTGCATGACGGTCAATCTCTTTGGTCGGCGCAGCAGCTACGCCCGCAGTCTGGAGAAGATTTGCACGGCCTTTGGGGCTGAAAACGTTTGGGCGTTTAAACCCACGCGCGAGGGCAACACCATCGTGCTGGCCCTGCGCGTGGCCCAGCCGCACGATGTGCTGCAGCTGCAAGCGCGGGCGCAGGCGGTGCAGGCGGCTTACCAACTGCCAGCGACCAAATGGGTGAAAGTGTTGCGCCCCGTCGCCGAAAGTGCGCCCGGCTAAGAACGCGAACACGTTCTAAGGGTGGATGTGTAAGCTTCATCGCGCACAATTGCGAGTTCTCTCCCCAGGTTTCAAGGTTTTGCGCCCATGCCAGTTGTGTCTTTGCCCGCCCAGCACCCGCAACGTGCCTCGCTGCACAACGAGATTCACGCCCGCCCGCCCGAGTCAATTGCCGCGCCCACCGCGCTGACCCACTTGGTCATGGTCTGCGACAGCGCCCAGCGCGAGGCCAGCCGCCAGCATTTGGCCGCCTTGTTGCGCGACCACCACCGCAGCGTTCCGGATGAGCACACCACCCATGTGCGTGTCGATGTGGGCGGCTTTCGCCTGCGTTGGGAGCTGCACACCGAGTTTGTCAGCTGGACGTTTCAAGTCCCCCTGCCCAGCGATGTGCTGCTGGACACGCGCAGCCCGCCCACGGCGGCAGAAGAGGTGCCGCAAGCCTGGCTGGCCGCTTTGCCTGGGCACAGCCTGGCTTGTATTCATCTGTGGATTGTGCAAACCGCCCAATGTGGCCCAGGGGGCCTGGCCCAGGTGGTGGAGCACATGCTCAATACCGACACCTTGGCCGGCTCCTTGGTACACCGGGGGCAAACCCAGGTGTGTACCGACTTTGCCATCCATGCCGATGGCTGCTCGCGCATGCTGGTGCAGCCGGGGCCGGAGATTTCGGCCCCGCGCCTGGGGCGGCTGGTGCAGCGCCTGCTGGAGATGGAAACCTACCGCATGATGGCCCTGCTGGCCATGCCGGCGGCCCGCCATGCGGTGGCGGTGCTGGGCAAGGCCGAGCAAGAGCTGGCCGAGCTGGCCCAGGCAATTCGCCAGGCCGATCGCCAGTCCGAGCCCGCGCTGCTCGATCGCCTCACGCGCCTGGCCGGGCAGGTGGAGAGCGAATACGCCGCCAGCCACGCCCGCTTTTCGGCCAGCCGAGCGTATTTTGAGCTGGTCGAGAAACGCATTGTGGATTTGCAGGAAGAGCGCCTCTCAGGCTTTTTGAGCTTTCAAGAATTCATGGCGCGGCGGCTGACCCCGGCCCGCAGCACCTGCGAATGGGCCGCGCGGCGGCAAAACGCCCTGTCTGAGCGCGTCTCGCGCGTGAGCAATTTGCTGCGCACCCGCGTCGAGATCGAGCAGCAGCAAAGCAGCCAGCAGCTGCTGGGCAGCATGAACGAGCGCCAGGCCATGCAGCTCAAGCTGCAATCGACGGTGGAGGGCCTGTCCGTGGCCGCCATTACTTACTACATCACCGGCCTGATCAGCTATTTGGCCAAAGGGGCACACCGCCTGGGCTGGCCGCTGTCGGCCGAGAGCACGGCGGCGCTGGCCATTCCGGTGGTGGCCTTCTCGGTGTGGTGGAGCTTGCGGCGCTTGCACCACCGGCTGTTTGGCAAACACCATCAATAAAGAAGCCAACAATCAGGGTTTTTTCAGCAAGGAGAGCAAGCATGGATTTAGGCATTGCCGGTAAATGGGCGCTGGTGTGCGCCGCCAGCAAAGGGCTGGGCTTTGGCTGTGCGCAGGCGCTGGTGGCCGAAGGTGTGAACGTGGTCATCAATGCCCGCACCGCAGGCCCGTTGCAGCAAGCAGCGGAAAAATTAAGAGCAACTGCCGCATACTGGGCAAGGGCCAGTGGCCAAAAACCCCCTCAAGTTATTGCCGTGGCCTGCGACATCACCACACCCGAAGGCCGCGCTGCAGTGCTCAGTGCCGCCGGGGGGCCGGGGGTGAATGTGGATATGCTGGTGAACAACGCCGGGGGTCCGCCGCCCGGCGATTTTCGCGATTGGCAGCGCGACCAGTGGATGGCCGCGGTCGATGCCAACATGCTCACCCCCATTGAGCTGATCAAGGCGGTGGTCGATGGCATGGCAGCGCGCGGTTTTGGCCGCATTGTGAACATCACCTCCAGCGCGGTGAAAGCGCCGATTGACATCCTGGGCCTGTCCAATGGGGCCCGCAGCGGCTTGACCGGTTTTATCGCCGGGCTGGCCCGCTCGGAGCTGGCCGCCAAGGGCATCACCATGAACAACCTGCTGCCCGGCAAGTTTGATACCGATCGCCTGCAAGCCACCTTTGTCGGGGGCGCAGCCAAAACGGGGCAAACCCCCGAGGCTTTTCGGGCCAGCCAGCAGGCCCTGGTGCCCGCCCAGCGCTTTGGCACAGCGGCCGAGTTTGGTGCAATTTGTGCGTTTTTGTGCAGCCAGCAGGCCGGGTACGTGAATGGGCAAAACATCTTGGCCGATGGTGGTTTGTACCCGGGCACGTTTTAAGGCCCCCCACGGGAGGGCTTAAAAAAGAAGCTGCTTGCGCTTGTGTTTGTTGGGTTTTAAGGTTGAAACGCTTTTAAATTCAATAGATATGTGCGCTAGCAGCTTTCTTTTTTGATTTTGGGGCTGCTGGCCGGGACTCGCCCCGGCGGGCGACCTCCTTTCTTGCCCGCGCAAGAAAGGAGGCAAAGAAGGCGTGCTGCGCAGCGTTGCGCCGTAAAACTCGCTACGCGCCCGTTGGGCGCTGCGCTCAAACAGCCACGGCGAGTCAGAATGGGCGAGGCTCGATACGGTGAAAACGGTTGTGTCCGCAGCGAGCGCTGTAGTAACGAGTGCTTCTTCGCTTGCTGCGCAGCTTCAGCGCTGATGTTTAGCGGCGCGAGGCCACCAAAATGCCGCCGACGATCAAGACAAACGCACCGGCGTGGTACAGCTGGGGTGCTTGGCCCAGCACCAGCACCGACAAAATGGCGGTAAACAGCGGGATCAGGTTGGCAAAAAAGCCGCCCACCGCGGGGCTGGAGCGGCGCACCCCCGCGCCCCAGAAGCGGTAGGCCAAAATGGCTGGGCCAATGGTGATGAACACCAACGCCGTTATCAGCGGCCAGCCCAGCACCAGGTGAAAAGCCCCCAGGCTGGCTTCAGTGGCCGTGAACAGGCCTGACCACAGCACGCCAAACAGCACCTGGGCGAATAAAAACTGCGCCCAGTCGCTTTTAAATTCTTGCGGGCCGGGGGCTTTGGTCAGCAGCCAGGTGTAGAGCGACCAAATCAGCGTGGCCAGCAGCATGAACAGGTCGCCAGGCACCAGTTGCAGGTGGCGCAGCACCTCGATGTCCCCCCGGGTGAGCACCAGCACCACCCCGCAAATCGAGAGCAGCGCCCCCAGAATCTGGCGGCCATTGATGGCGGTGCCCCAAAACAGGCGGCCCAGCCCCAGCATCCAAATGGGCATGCTGGCACCGACCAGGGTGACGTTGAGCGGGCTGGAGGTTTTCAGCGACAGATACAGCAGGCTGTTGTAGCAGCCGATGCCCAAAAAGCCCAGCATGGCATACGACTTCCAGTGGGGCCACAGCGGGCCGTCTTTTTTCAGCACGCGCCAGGCAATGGGCAGCAGCAGCACGCAGGCGGCGGCCCAGCGGATAAAGTTCAGGGTGAAGGGCGAGATCAGCTCGTAAATCAAGCGCCCGACGATGGCGTTGCCCGCCCACAGCAGGGGGGCGGCGGTTAAGAGGGCAACCGTGCCCAGGTTCAAAGGTGCAGTCATTGCGCGAATGCTAACGCCGGGCTGGGCCAGCGCAGGCCAGCGTGGCAGGAAAGATGGCGGGCTTGCCCAGCCACTGGGTGTGCTGCCGCAGCGGCCTGGTGGCTGCGGCTACAAATCTTTCAGGCGTGGCTCGATCAGGCCGGCGGCCTCCAGCACCGGGTAGGCCAGTGAGCACAGCAAGGAGTTGATGCGCTTGAGGTCGCTGATCATGTCAATGTGCAGGGCGCTGGTTTCAATGCTTTTGACCTTGCCGTCGGACAGGCGGTTTAAATGGCTGGCGGCGTAGGCCAGTTCCAAATCGCGAAAACGCGCTTTTTCTTTGAGCAGGCGCTGGGCATCGCGCACATTGCCGTTCAAAAAGACGCTCATCGCCAGGTGCAGGTTGGCCACCAGATGGGCGTGCATTTCGTTGATTTCCTCGAGCCCGGCGCTGGAGAAATCCCGGCCTTTTTTGATTTTTTTGTCTTCTATCTCTTGCAAGATGCGCTCGACCAAATCGCCCACCTGCTCCATGTTGATGGTGAAGTTGATCACCTCGGTCCAGCGCTGGCCCTCGCGCTGATCGAGTTCGGCGCGGGAGATTTTGGTCAGGTAGTACTTGATGGCGGAATACAGATCGTCCACCCGGTCGTCCAGCGTGCGCAGCTCTTGGGCCAGGGTGGCATCGTTGTCTTCCCAGACTTTTTTCAGGCCCACGAGCATGGTTTCGACGATGTCGGCCTGGTGCAGGGCCTCGCGGGCCGCACAAGAAATGGCCAGGGAGGGGGTGGCCAGTGCCGAGGTGTCCAAGTGGTGCGGCCGGGTGGAGGAGAGGGCGGCCACCTCGGGCGGCAGGATTTTTTCGACCACCCGGGCAAAGTGCCCGGTAAATTGCACACACAGCAGCGCCACCACCAGGTTGAACAGCAGGTGAAACAGCACCACCTGGGCACCGATATTGGGCACCAGCGGGGCAATGTAGGTCAGCCAGGGTTGGATCAGCCCGACCATGGCCACCACGCCGACCACCTTGAACAGCAGGTTGCCCAGCGGCACTTGGCGCACTTGCACACTGGATTTGAGTGTGGTCAGCAGGGCCAGCATGCCGCTGCCCAGGTTGGCCCCCAGCACCAGCCCCAGGGCCACATCGCCCGGAATGCCGCCCGAGCCGGCCAGGGCCGACACCAGCAGCACGGTGGCCAGGCTGGAGTAGGAAATGACGGCCAGCACCGCGCCGGTGATGATCTCCAGCGTGATGTCGCTGGTGACGGCCAGCAGCAGCGTGCGCACCGTCTCGGACTGGGTGAGCACCAAGGTGGCCTCAGTAATCAGGCGCAGGGCCAGCAGCATTAGCCCCAGGCCGATCAAAATGCGGCCAACGCGCCCGGCGGTGGTGTCTTGGCGGGCCACAAAGAGCACCACGCCGGTAAAGATGCACAGCGGCGACAGCCAGGACAGGTCCAGCGAGAACACCACCGCCATCAGGCTGGAGCCCACATCCGCCCCCAGCATGATGACCAGGGCCGAGGTCAGCGAAATCATCCCCTGCCCCACAAAGGCCGAAACAATCAGCGCTGTGGCCGTGCTGGACTGCACGATGGCCGTCACCCCCACGCCCGAGAGCAGGGCCGTCAGCCGCGTGCTCACGCCCCGGGAGATGAGTTGGCGCAGGTTGGCACCAAACACGCGCAAGATGCCCGTGCGCACCATCTGGATGCCCCACACCAGCAGGGCAATAGCGGCCAAAAGATTGAGTAAATGCTGCATAAACCCTAAGAAATCAAGCTCGCCAATATACGCCGGGGCGAACAAGCCCGCTGGCAGCTGGGCGGTCCACTCACGGCGCGGCGGGCTTGCTGCGGCGGCTGCGCAGCAGCTCGTCCAGGATGAGCAGGGCTGCGCCCAGGGTGATGCCCATGTCGGCCACGTTGAAGGCCGGAAAGTGGCGGCTGCCCCAGTAAAAGTCCAAAAAATCGACCACGTAGCCGTGCATCAGCCGATCGATCACATTGCCAATTGCCCCGCCCAGGATGCTGGCCAGCGCAAAGCAAAACAGCTTTTGCGTTGGGTATTTGCGCAGCTGCCAGGTGATCAGCACCGTGGCCCCCACGCCGATGCCGACAAACAGCCAGCGCTGCCAGCCGCCGTGCTCGGCCAGAAAGGAGAAGGCCGCCCCGGTGTTGTGCGCCCGCACGATGTTGAAAAAGCTGGTGACGGGCGTGCTGTCCCACAGCGCGTAGTGGCGCAATATCCACTGCTTGGTCAGCTGGTCGAGCACCAGAATCAGCAGCGCCCAGGCCAGCCAGGGCCAGATGCGGGGGCGGGGGCGGGAAGGGGAAGAGGTGTGCATAAATCAATAGCTTGTTCCGCTTTTAAAACAAGCATTTCAAGGTTTTTTTGCCCTGAAACGCTTGTTAAATCAGCGGTAGCAGCTGTTTTATTTGATCTGATTGGATCGGTTTAGGCAATGCTGCGCACTTCGCCGCTGCCGTGCAGGTTGCTGTCGCAGCGTCCGCACAGGGTGGGGTGCTCGGGGTTCACGCCCACGTCGGCGCGGTAGTGCCAGCAGCGCTCGCACTTGGCGTGGTGGCTGACTTGCACCTGCACCGCCAGCGCGTCGCCAGCCTGCACCTGCGCGGCGCTGGTGATGAGGACGAACTTCAAATCCTCGCCCAGCGATTGCAGCAGGGCCAGGTCTTCGGGCGTGGCGCTCAGGGTCACCTCGGCCTGCAGCGAGGCGCCAATGTGGCCGGCCTCGCGCTGGTTTTCGATTTCCTTGTTGCTGGTGTCGCGGATGGCGCGGATGCGCTCCCACTTGGCCAGCAGCGCCGCATCGCCCGCAGGCAGGGTGGGGTAGGTTTCCAAAAAGATGGAAGGGCTGCCGCCGCCGACAATCTTCCAGGCCTCTTCCGCGGTGAACGACAGGAAGGGTGCCATCCAGCGCAGCATGGCGTGCAGGATTTGGTGGAGAGCCGTCTGGGCGCTGCGCCGCGCCACGCTGCCCGCAGCGCTGGTGTAGAGGCGGTCTTTGAGCACATCCAGGTAAAAGCCGCCCAAATCCTCGGAGCAAAACAGCTGCAGCTTGGCCACCACGGGGTGAAATTCGTACACCTTGAAGTGGCCCAGCACCTCGGCCTGAAATTCGGCCGCGCGGGCCAGCGCCCAGCGGTCAATCTCCAGCATCTGCGCGTAGGGCACGGCATCCTTGGCGGCATCAAAATCGCTGGTGTTGGCCAGCAAAAAGCGCAGCGTGTTGCGGATGCGGCGGTAGGCATCGACCACGCGGGCCAGAATTTTGTCGTCAATGGCCAGATCGCCCGAGTAGTCGGTCGAGGCGCACCACAGGCGGATGATTTCTGCGCCCATCTTGCTGCTGACCTCTTGCGGCGAGACGGTGTTGCCCAGCGATTTGCTCATCTTCTTGCCCTGGCCATCCACGGTGAAGCCGTGTGTGAGCAGCCCGCGGTAGGGTGCGCGGCCAAAGATGGCGCTGGCCAGCAAGAGCGAGCTGTGGAACCAGCCCCGGTGCTGGTCGTGGCCTTCCAGGTACAGGTCGGCCTCGGGGCCTTCGTCGTGGTGCATGCCGGCGTGTGTGCCGCGCAGCACGTGCCAGAAGGTGCTGCCCGAGTCGAACCACACTTCCAGAATGTCCAGGCTTTTGGTGTAGTGCGGCGCGTCTTCGGCCCCCAGGATGTCTTCGGTGGTGACGCGGCTCCAGGCTTCGATGCCGCCTTGCTCAACAATGCTGGCCGCCTGGTCGATGATTTCCATCGTGCGCGGGTGCAGCTCGCCCGAATCGACGTGCAAAAAGAACGGCAGCGGCACGCCCCAGCTGCGCTGGCGCGAGATGCACCAGTCGGGCCGGTTGGCAATCATGTCGCGCAGGCGGGCCTTGCCGTTTTCGGGGTAAAAGCTGGTGTTTTCGATAGCTTCCAGCGCAATCTGGCGCAGCGTTTGCGCCGGTTTTTGTGCTGGATCGGTGAACACGCCTTCGCCCTCGTCCATGCGCACAAACCACTGCGCGGCGGCGCGGTAGATCACCGGCGATTTGTGCC
The DNA here is from genome assembly GCF_017368815.1 of Comamonas denitrificans. Taxonomy (GTDB): domain Bacteria; phylum Pseudomonadota; class Gammaproteobacteria; order Burkholderiales; family Burkholderiaceae_C; genus Comamonas; species Comamonas denitrificans. The sequence continues at coordinate 23,255 of NZ_JAFNME010000001.1, forward strand.
GCCAGCAGTGCGGGTAGCTGTGCGTGATGCCGGCGGTGCCCACCAGGCGGCCGGCCACCTTGAGGGCATCAATGATCAGCGGCACGGCCTTCCAGATGGGCTGGCCGCCAAACAGCGGAAAGTCGGCCGCGTACTGGCCATTGCCCTGCACGGGGTTGAGGATATCGTTGTAGGCCAGCCCGTTGCCCACGCAGCTGTTGAAGTCGTCCACCCCGTAGGCTGGGGCGCTGTGCACGATACCCGTGCCGTCTTCGGCGGTGGCGTACTCGGCCACGTAGATGGGCGAGAGGCGGTCGTAGCCCGGGTCCACATGGGCCAGCGGATGCTTGAAATTCAGGCGATCGAGCTTTTGCCCCACGGCAGTGGCCACCACTTGGCCGCTGATGCCCCAACGCTGCAGGCATTTTTCCACCAGGGCGCTGGCCAGGATGAGCAGGCCGCGCTCGGTATCGACCAGGCTGTATTCCAGCGCGGGGTTTACGTTCAGCGCCTGGTTGGCCGGAATCGTCCATGCGGTGGTGGTCCAGATCACGGCAAAGGCGGGTTTGTCCAGCGTTGCCAGACCGAAGGCTGCAGCCAGTTGCTCCGGCGCGGCTGCGGGGAACATCACGTCCAGGGTCTGGCTTTGCTTGTCGGCATATTCGATTTCAAACTCGGCCAGTGAGCTGGCGCAGTCAAAGCACCAGTACACGGGCTTCAGGCCGCGGTAGATAAAGCCGCGCTCCATGACCTTCTTCAGCGCGCGCAGCTGGTGCGCCTCGCTGGCGAAGTTCATGGTTTTGTAGGGGTGGTCCCACTCGCCCAGCACGCCCAGGCGCTGGAAGTCGGCCATCTGCTGGGCAATCTGCTCGGTGGCAAAGGCGCGGCCCTTGGCCTGCATCTCGTCGCGCGGCAGGTTGCGGCCATGCAGTTTTTCGATGGCGTTTTCAATGGGCAGGCCGTGGCAGTCCCAGCCGGGGGTGTACAGCGCATCAAAGCCCTCCAGTTGGCGGCTTTTGACGATCATGTCTTTCAGGATTTTGTTCATCGCGTGGCCGATGTGGATTTGGCCGTTGGCATACGGCGGGCCATCGTGCAGGATGAATTTGGGCGCTCCCTGGCGGGCAGCGCGCAGTTGCTTGTAGATGCCTTGCTCGTCCCAGTCCTTGGCCCATTGCGGCTCGCGCTTGGGCAGGTCGCCGCGCATGGGAAAGGGCGTGTCGGGCATGTTCAGCGTGGCGCGGTAGGCGCTTTCGGGGGCACTCTTGGCTTTTTTCGGGGTGGTGGGTTCGGACATGAAAAATCTTTCTCGCTTCAAGGCAAAGCCCAGGGCGGGGCCTAGGCTGGAAATTCAGGGGGAGGAAAACCGGAGGGCCGGTGCAAATGGGTGAAGGTGATGCCCGGCATCAAATTCGGTCGCGCGTGGTCTGGCGCTGGGTTTGTGCGGGGGCGACATCGTTGCCGCTGCGTTGGGCAGCAAAAAAGGCGCGGGCATCCAAGCAGTCTTGCGCGATGCCCTGGGTCAGCGCATCCAGGCTGTCGTATTTCAGCTCGTCGTGCAGTTTGTGCAGCAGTTCCACGCGGATGATTTTACCGTAGCCCCCATCGCCGCCCAGGTGCGGCGGCCAGTCCAGGCAGTGGGTTTCCAACAGCACGCGCCCGCCGTTCACATCGTTGGGGTCGAGCGAGGGGCGGATGCCCAGATTGGCCACGCCCGGCAGGGGCTGGTCCGTCAAACCATGCACCAGCACGGCGAAGATGCCGCTGGCAGCAGGCTTCCAGTGGTCAAAGCGCAAATTCAAGGTGCGAAAGCCATCGCCCAGGCCGGGGGCGCTTTCGGCCAGGCTGCGGCCCAGCTTGCGCCCGTGCACCACATGGCCGCTGATGGTGTAGGGGCGGCCCAGCAGGCGCTCGGCCCCGGCCATGTCGCCCGCGGCCAGGGCGGCCCGCACTTCGGTGCTGGAGACGCGCACGCCGTGCACTTCGTAGCTGTTCATGCGGGCCACTTCAAAGCCCTGCGCCTGGCCGATGCGGTCCAGCAACTCGTAGTCGCCCGCCCGCTGGGCACCAAACCGAAAATCATCGCCCACCAGCACGTAGCGCGCGCCCAGGCCGCCGAGCAGCACCTCGTCAATAAAGGCCTGGGGGCTCAAGCTGGCCAGCGCGTGGTTGAACGGCAGGATAACCACCTGATCGAGTCCGCACACGCGCAGCTGCGCCAGCTTGTCGCGCAGCGTGCCCACGCGGGCCGGGGCCAGTTCGGGCTTGCCCAGCACCTTGGCAAAGTAGTCGCGTGGGTGCGGCTCGAACGTCACCGCGCAACTGGGCAGGCCGCGCTGGGCGGCCTCGGCCCGCAGCAGCCCCAGCATGGCCTGGTGGCCACGGTGGACACCGTCAAAATTGCCGATGGTCAGGGCGCAGGCCGGGGCCAGGCCGGTTTGCCGGTAACCGAGAAAAATCTTCATGCCAGGGCGAGGGTGAAAAAACAAAACCCAACAGTATAGAGGCGTGCTTTGGGCGCTCAGCGGCCCAGGGCGTTGGTCAGGGCATCCAGGCGCTGTTGCAGCTGTGCGACCTGGGCCTCCAGCGCCGCCACGCGTTCGTTCATGTCCGGCCATCCGGCCGCCGCGCCGTGGTGGGCCGCAGGCGCGGATGGCAGCACCGGTTCCCCACACAGCAATTGCGCCCAACGTGCCTCGCGCGCACCGGGGGCTTTGGGCAGCAGGCGCACCAGCGGGCCGCCTTTGTCGGCGCTGCGCTCTTGCAGTTCTTCCAAAAACGCTTCGACCGAGGAGGTGTCGGCAAAGCGGTGCCAGCGCTCGGCATTGGTGCGCAGCTCGGCAGCGGTTTGCGGGCCGCGCAAGATCAGCAAGCCCAGCAGAGCGGCGGCTTGGCTGGGCACGCCCAGCACGCGCTCGAAGTTGTGCTCCCAGCGCATGGCGCGTTGGCCGCTGACTTCGACCACCAGATGGCGTTCGCGCAGCGCATCCAGGGCGGCCAGGGCCTCGGCCTCGGACAGTTGCATCAGCGGCTCGCGGCTGGTTTTTTGGTTGCAGCCGGACAGCAGGCTGTTGAGCGTGAGCGGGTAGCTGTCGGGCACGGTGCGCTGTTTTTCCATCAGCGTGGCCAGCACGCGGGCTTGTTCAGCACTCAATGGGGTGTTTTGGTGGTCAAAAGTCATGGCAGGTACGCAAACGGGGTAGGGCAGGGATAATCGCGCCCTCTATGAAAAACATCGTGATTCTCATCTCTGGCGGCGGCTCGAACATGGCCGCTATTGTGCGGGCAGCCCAGCAGGGCGATTGGGCTGGGCAGTACGGTGCCCGCATTGCCGCCGTGATCAGCAACAAGGCCGATGCCAAAGGCCTGCAGTTTGCCCAGGAAAACGGCATTGCCACCGAGGTGCTCGACCACAAAGCCTTTGCCAGCCGCGAAGATTTTGACGCTGCCCTGGCCCAGGTGATTGACCGCTACCAGCCCACCTTGGTGGTGCTGGCCGGGTTTATGCGCATCTTGACACCGGGTTTTGTCGGCCACTTTGCCGGGCGGCTGATGAATATCCACCCCTCGCTGCTGCCCGCATTTACCGGCTTGCACACCCACCAACGCGCCATTGAAGCCGGTTGCAAGTTTGCTGGCTGCACGGTGCACATGGTGACCGAAGAGCTGGATGTCGGCCCCATTCTGGAGCAAGCCGTGGTGCCGGTGCTGCCGGACGATAACGCCGACACCCTGGCCGCCCGGGTGCTGACGCAAGAGCACATCATCTACCCCCGTGCGGTGGTGAATTTTATTAAAAATAAGAGCTGATAGCGCTTTATTGATAAGCGTTAAAGCCTTTAATCATTAGAAATTTTAGAACTGTTATGCATCCCAAAGCCCTTCTTGATGCCTGCGCCGCCCTGGTGCAGCAAGTGCTGCTACTTCAGCACCCGGCCGACAGCGTGGTCTCGCGTTTTTTTCGGCAAAACCGCAGCCTGGGCCCGCGCGAACGCGCCACGCTGGCCGAAACCGCCTACACCGTGCTGCGCCACAAGCTGCGCTTTGAGGCCCTGGCCCGCTCGGGCAGCGGAGCGCGCGAGCGCCGACTGGCCATTTTGGGCTTTGCCGGCCCGCGCAATTTGCTGGAAGCGGCACTCAACCCCGCAGAAAAAACCTGGCTGAAAGAGTGTGATGCCGTGCCAGAGGCGGAGCTGCTGCCCCAGCACCGCCACAACCTGCCCCAGTGGCTGGCCGAGGCGCTGCAGGCCCAGCTGGGGGAGCAGTTTGATGCTTTGGCCGCCAGCCTGCTGGCCCCGGCACCGCTGGATTTGCGCGTCAATACCCTGAATGCCAAGCGCGAGGCCGTGATCAAAGAGCTGGCCGCTGCCGGGATTGCCGCCGAACCCACGCCGTACTCCCCCTGGGGCCTGCGCGTGCAGGACAAACCGGCGCTGACCAAGCTGGAGGCCTTTGTGCAAGGCCGCATCGAGGTGCAAGACGAAGGCTCGCAGCTGCTGGCCCTGTTGCTCGATGCCAAGCGCGGCGAAATGGTGGTCGATTTTTGTGCTGGCGCGGGCGGCAAAACCTTGGCGATTGGGGCGCAAATGCGCAACACCGGACGTTTGTACGCCTTTGATGTGTCGGCCCACCGCCTCGATGCCCTGAAACCGCGCTTGGCGCGTTCGGGCCTGTCCAACGTCCACCCCGCTGCGCTCTCGCACGAGCGCGATGAGCGCGTCAAGCGCCTGGCCGGCAAGATCGACCGCGTGCTGGTTGATGCGCCCTGCTCAGGCTTGGGCACCCTGCGGCGCAACCCCGATTTGAAATGGCGCCAAAGCCCGCAGGCCGTGCAAGAGCTGACCGCCAAGCAAAGCGCCATTCTGGATAGCGCTGCCCGCTTGGTGAAAAGCGGCGGGCGGCTGGTGTACGCCACCTGCTCGGTGCTGCCTGAAGAGAACGAGGCCATCGCCCAAGCCTTTGGCGCGGCCCACCCCGACTTTGTGGCGCTGGATGCGGGCGAGGTGCTAGCGCAACTGAAGGTGGATCACGCCGCCAGCCTGTGCACCGGTGGCAGCAGCGGTACGCAGTACGTGCGCCTGTGGCCGCACACCCACCAGGTTGATGGCTTTTTTGCGGCGGTGTGGCAGCGCACCTAAAGTGCTTCAATAAAAATAGCTGCTGGCGCTTTGTTACTGTCGCATCCCAGCCAATAGGCTGGCAACAAAGCGCCAATCCTCCCTCACGCCAAGCGCAACGGCCCGGCCCCGGTCAGCGCAGGCAAGGCGCTGGCCGCACTGCTGCTGCGCCCACCTGCCTGCCCCGAGGCACCCAAATCAAACACGCTGACCGCCTGCACCAGCGCTTGCGCCTGGCTTTGCAAGCTGCTGGCAGCGGCGGCCATTTCTTCGACCAGGGCGGCGTTTTGCTGGGTCATTTGATCCATCTGTTGGATGGCGGCGCCGACTTCGGCCACGCCCTGGCTTTGCCGGGCCGATGCGCTGCTGATTTCCTGCATCAAGGTGGTGACCTGGGCGATGGCGCTGACCACTTCTTGCATCGTGCTGCCTGCTTGCGCCGCCTGGTGGGTGCCGGTGTGTACACACTCTACGCTGGCATCGATCAGGTGTTTGATCTCTTTGGCCGCTTCGGCGCTGCGCCCGGCCAGGCTGCGCACTTCGCTGGCCACCACGGCAAAACCGCGGCCTTGCTCGCCAGCGCGGGCGGCCTCCACTGCAGCGTTCAGCGCCAAGATGTTGGTCTGAAAAGCGATGCCGTCAATCACGCTGATGATGTTGGCCACGCGCTCCGAGCGGGTGGCGATTTCCTGCATCGTGCCGACCACTTCCTGCACCGCTTGACCGCCGCGCTGCGCCACTTGCGAGGCTGATTGCGCCAAAGCGTTGGCTTGCTGGGCGGTGTCGGCGTTGTGGCGCACGGTGCCGCTGAGCTCCTCCATCGAGGCGGCGGTTTGCTGCAGGGCGCTGGCTTGTTGCTCGGTGCGGCCACTCAAGTCCAGGTTGGCCTGGGCAATTTCGGCGCTGGCCCCGGCCACACTTTCTGAGCCGTTGCGCACCTGGGTGACCACGTCACGCAGGCCATGGACCATTTCATGTTGCGCCTGCAGCAGCAAGGCCGTTTCGCTGTTGCCGCTGACGGGCGCTTGTGCGTGCAACTGCCCGGCCGCCACCGCGCGGCAGCGCGCCACCACCGTCTGCAGGGGCCGTGTAATGGCCAACACCGTGGAGCGCGACAGCAGCAAGGTGGCCACCAGGGCCAGGCCCACGCTCAGCCAAACGCCGCGCTGGATGGAGTCAATGTTGGCCTGCGCCTGGGTGACCGAGGCATTCAAACGCGCGCTTTGCAAGCTTTTCAAGGCCGCCAGGGCGCGGCCGTAATCGTTCAGGATGGTGCCAAACTCATCCAGCAGGTAGTTGCGGGCGCTGCCTTCGTTGCCCTTGTCCAATTGCTGGATAAGGTGCTCTTGGGCCTGCACGTAATTTTTGCGCTGGGCCAAAACATCGCCCAGCAGGGCGTGGCTTTCAGCGTCCGCCATCTGGGCTTGCAGCTGTTCCACGACTTGGCCAATGCGTTGGCGCGAGGCGTAAACCTGTTGCTTGAGGGCCTCGTAGTGCTCCACCTCTTTGACGATGAGCATGTCGCGCAGCGCCTCGGCGATGATGTGGCGGTTCTCATCGATTTCACTGAGCATGACCACGTTGGGCATGTCTTGGGTGCTGATTTGGTGGAAGCCGCTGGCAACGGCGCTGCTTTTGACCAGGGCAACCGCCCCTTGCAGGCAAATGAACAGGATGATCAGGGCAAAGCCCAGGGTGAGCCGGGTGGCAATTTTCATGGGGAAAACCTCCTTGTGGGGGGGATCGGTGCGGTGCGCATCCATGCCAAGCCGGTAGGCTGGGCAGAGGCAGGGTTGTAAGCCGCCCCTTTAGTTGTAAGCAACAGTAAGAACCCTGAGGAGCCGCCGTTTTTCCGCCGAAGTCGCCGCGCTGTAGGGAAATCAGGCGAAAGTGTTAGAATCGCCCGGTTTTGCATGGTGCAGAACGCACGCCGGGGCCTTTCCAGTCTTGGCGCAAGTTAAAGGGTGCTCATTACCCTGTTATTGAAGGAAAAAAAATCATGATCGCTGCCTCTATCAAGGCCGAAGTTGTTAAAGCCAATGCCCGTTCGCAAAACGATACCGGCAGCCCAGAAGTGCAAGTGGCACTGCTGACCGCCCGCATCAACGAATTGACCCCCCACTTCAAACAGCACGCCAAAGACCACCACGGTCGCCGTGGCCTGCTGCGCATGGTGAGCCGTCGTCGCAAGCTGTTGGACTACCTCAAGGCCAAAGACGCTGACCGTTATGTCGCGCTGATCGCCAAGCTGGGTCTGCGCAAGTAAGCACAGTGCTCAAGCGTTGGATCGCATAAACAAAATGCCTGCGCTGATCTTGGGTCAGCGCAGGCGTTTTTGTTTTGAATTTGTTGAAGGATTGCAGAGCGAAGCTGTGTCATTCCACATCAATACTTGCAAAATAATAGCTGCAAGCGCTGATTTGGAATGGCATCGCGATCTGTAAAGCCTTTAAACCTACGTTGCACCAGCGGGTGCAGCTACTTTTAAAAGGAATGATGGCTATGACCATGTTTAATAAAGTGACCAAAACCTTCCAATGGGGTCAGCACACCGTGACCATGGAAACCGGCGAAATCGCCCGCCAAGCCAGCGGTGCGGTGCTGGTGAACATCGACGACACCGTGGTGCTGGCCACCGTGGTGGCCTCTAAAACCGCCAAGCCTGGGCAAGACTTTTTCCCCCTGACGGTGGACTACATCGAAAAAACCTACGCCGCTGGCAAGATTCCTGGCAGCTTCTTCAAGCGCGAAGCCAAGCCTTCGGAGCTGGAAACGCTGACCAGCCGCCTGATCGACCGCCCGATCCGCCCGCTGTTTCCCGAAGGCTTCTACAACGAAGTGCATGTGGTCATCCACACCATTTCGCTGAACCCAGAAGTCGATGCCGACATCGCCGCCATGATCGCCACCAGCGCCGCGCTGTCGGTGTCGGGCATCCCCTTTAACGGCCCCATTGGCGCGGCCCGCGTGGGTTACGTCAATGGCGAGTACGTGCTCAACCCCGGCCAAACCGCGCGCAAGAACAGCCAGATGGATCTGGTCGTTGCCGGCACCGAAGCGGCTGTGCTGATGGTCGAATCCGAAGCCGAACAACTGCCCGAAGAAGTCATGTTGGGCGCGGTGGTCTATGGCCACGAGCAAAGCCAGATTGCCATCAACGCCATCCACGAACTGGTGCGCGACGCGGGCAAGCCCGTGTGGGATTGGCAGCCTGAAGCCAAGGACGAGGCCCTGATCGCCAAGGTGACCGAGCTGGCCGAAGGCCCGCTGCGCGCCGCCTACCAAAACCGCAACAAGCAGCTGCGCACGCAAGCCTGCCGCGAAGCCTACGCTGCCACCAAGGCCGCGCTGACCGAGCAGGGCGTGGAGTTCGACGGCGTGAAGGTGGACAACATGCTGTTCGACATCGAGGCGCGCATCGTGCGTTCGCAAATTCTGGCGGGCGAGCCGCGCATCGACGGCCGCGACACGCGCACCGTGCGCCCCATCGAAATCCGCAGCAGCGTGCTGCCGCGCACCCACGGCTCGGCGCTGTTCACGCGCGGCGAAACGCAGGCGCTGGTGATCTCCACCCTGGGCACCGAGCGCGACGCGCAGCGCATTGACGCGCTGTCCGGCGAGTTTGAAGACCGCTTCCTGTTCCACTACAACATGCCTCCCTTTGCTACTGGCGAAGTCGGTCGCATGGGCTCGACCAAGCGCCGCGAAGTCGGCCACGGCCGCCTGGCCAAGCGCGCCCTGGTGGCCTGCCTGCCCAGCAAGGAAGAATTCCCTTACACCATCCGCGTGGTGTCGGAAATCACCGAATCGAACGGTTCGTCTTCGATGGCTTCGGTGTGCGGCGGCTGCCTGTCGATGATGGACGCGGGCGTGCCCATGAAGGCGCACGTCGCCGGTATCGCCATGGGCCTGATCAAGGAAGACAACAAGTTTGCCGTGCTGACCGACATCCTGGGCGATGAAGATCACCTGGGCGACATGGACTTCAAGGTGGCTGGTACGACCGCTGGTATCACCGCGCTGCAGATGGACATCAAAATCCAAGGCATTACCAAAGAGATCATGCAAGTCGCCCTGGCCCAGGCCAAAGAAGCGCGCATGCACATTCTGGGCAAGATGCAAGAAGCCATGGGCGAGGCCAAGACCGAAATCTCTAGCTTCGCACCCAAGCTCTTCACCATGAAGATCAACCCCGAGAAGATCCGCGACGTGATCGGCAAGGGCGGTGCCACCATCCGCGCCCTGACCGACGAGACCGGTTGCCAGATCAACATCGAGGAAGACGGCACCATCACCATCGCCGCCACCGAGGCGGCCAAGGCCGACGAAGCCAAGCGCCGCATCGAGGAAATCACCGCCGAAGTGGAAATTGGCAAGGTCTATGAAGGCCCGATCGTCAAGATCTTGGAATTTGGTGCCCTGGTGAACGTGCTGCCCGGCAAGGACGGCCTGCTGCACATCAGCCAAATTGCCCATGAGCGCGTGGAAAAAGTCACCGACTACCTGCAAGAAGGCCAGATCGTCAAGGTCAAGGCGCTGGAAGCCGACGACAAGGGCCGCATCAAGCTGTCCATGAAGGCCCTGCTGGAGCGCCCTGCCGGTATGCCCGAGCGCGAGCCGCGTGAACCGCGCGAGTACCGCGAACGTGCCCCGCGCCAGCCGCGTGAAAATCGTGAGTACCGCGAGCCGCGTGAGCCCCGCGAACCGCGTGCCGAGCAAGCGGACCAATCTGAACAAGGCTAATTGATTGAATTAAAAGAGCTGCTTGCGCTTAAAAATAAAGCGTTAGCAGCTATTTTTATTCATTTTTTGTTTTGGAGTAATCGGAAAATGCTACAAAAATTGATAGCTGGTAACTGGAAGATGAACGGCAGCCTGGCTGCTAATCAGGCCTTGCTGGCTGATCTCCTGGCCGGTCTGGCGGCGCAGGCCCCGGCCTGCCAAGTAGCCGTCGCAGTGCCCGCGCCGTATTTGGCGCAGGTGCAGCAGCTCACCGCCGGTTCGGCCATTGCCCTGGGGGCGCAGGACGTTTCCCAGCACGCCAGCGGGGCCTTTACCGGTGAAATCTCGGCACAGATGCTCAATGACTTTGGCGTGCGTTATGCCCTGGTGGGGCATTCCGAGCGCCGCCAGTACCACGGCGAAACCGATGCCATCGTCGCCGCCAAAGCGCAGGCTGCGTTGGCCGCCGGCATCACTCCCATCGTGTGCCTGGGCGAAACCCTGGCGCAGCGCGAAGCGGGCGAAACCGAAGCCGTGGTGCAGCGCCAGCTGGCCGCTGTGCTGGACGTGGTGGGCCAGGATGTGACCCGCCTGGTCGTTGCCTACGAGCCAGTCTGGGCCATTGGCACCGGTAAAACCGCCACGCCCGAACAGGCCCAGGCGGTGCATGCCGCTTTGCGGGCGCAACTGGTGCAGGCCAACGGCGCTGCTGCCCAAGTGCCGCTGCTGTACGGCGGCAGCATGAATGCCGCCAACGCGGCACAACTGCTGGCCCAGCCCGACATTGACGGCGGCCTGATTGGTGGTGCCGCGCTGAAAGCTGCCGATTTTCTTCACATCATTGCCGCCGCCGCTTGAGCGCACGCGGATGAAATTTTTCTAAGGAGTTGGGTATGCAGGCCTTTGCAGGCATTATTTTGGGGGTGCAGATTCTGGCCGCCCTGGGCATGATTGGTTTGATTTTGGTGCAGCACGGCAAGGGTGCCGACATGGGGGCCGCTTTTGGTGGCGGCTCTTCGGGCAGTCTGTTTGGTGCCAGCGGCAGCGCCAACTTTTTGTCGCGTGCGACGGCCGCCATGGCCACTTTGTTCTTTGTGACGACCTTGGCCTTGGCCTATCTGGGCAATTCGCGCCCCGCCAGCGTAGGCAGTGTGCTGGAGAGCGCTCCGGCGGCTGCATCCGTGCCTGCGGTCCCTGCTGAGCCCGCCAAGGGGGCGGATTTGATTCCTGCCAACAAGTAACCGGGTGGAAACAAACTCGGGCAAATTGCCTTTCAGGGTGATTTTTCAGGCTAGAATGCCGAGGTTTTCCGGAGTAAGGGTTGTCATCTATAGGTAACCCGGCTTCGGAAAAATGAAGAGACAAAAAAGCCGTCGTGGTGGAATTGGTAGACACGCTATCTTGAGGGGGTAGTGGCGAAAGCTGTGCGAGTTCGATTCTCGCCGACGGCACCATCTAACAAACAGCCTGCCCATGTATCAGGCCATGGTCGAGGGCAGGTTTACTAGCGGGAAACGCGACCTGTCATGAATCTCGATCAATACCTTCCCGTCCTTCTGTTTATCTTGGTCGGCTCTCTTGTGGGTATTGGCCCGCTGGTGCTGGGCTATATCCTGGGCCCCAATCGCCCCGATGAGGCCAAGAACTCTCCCTACGAGTGCGGCTTTGAGGCGTTTGAGGACGCGCGCATGAAGTTTGACGTGCGCTACTACCTCGTCGCCATCCTGTTTATCCTGTTTGACTTGGAACTGGCCTTTTTGCTGCCCTGGGCGGTAGCCTTGGGCGATGTGGGTCTGGCAGGTTTTGTGGCTGTTTTGATTTTCCTAGCGGTTCTGGTCGTGGGCTTTGCCTACGAGTGGAAAAAAGGTGCCCTGGATTGGGAATAAGCCGCAGCAGCGGGTTTCCGAAATAAGGAAGAGCGATGATTGAAGGCGTGATGAAGGAAGGCTTTGTCACCACCAGCTATGACGCGGTGGTGAACTGGGCAAAAACCGGGTCGATTTGGCCCGTTACTTTTGGTCTGGCCTGTTGTGCTGTCGAAATGATGCACGCAGCGGCCGCGCGGTACGACTTGGCCCGGTTTGGCGCTGAGGTGTTTCGTGGCTCGCCGCGTCAGTCCGACTTGATGATTGTCGCCGGTACGCTGTGCAACAAGATGGCCCCGGCCCTGCGCAAGGTCTATGACCAAATGGCCGAGCCGCGCTGGGTGCTCTCCATGGGATCGTGTGCTAACGGCGGCGGCTACTACCACTACAGCTATTCTGTTGTGCGCGGCTGCGATCGCATTGTGCCGGTGGATGTGTATGTGCCGGGCTGTCCGCCCACGGCCGAGGCTTTGATCTACGGCATCATTCAGCTGCAGCAAAAAATTCGCCGCACCAACACCATTGCACGGGTTTAAGGAGCTGCTATGACAACAATTGCCATTGCGCCTGAAGCCTTGAGCGCAACAATTACGAAAGTTCTGGGTGATTTGGCCCGCGCCGTCACGGTGCAGCACGGCGAGGTAACGGTGGAAGTCAGTGCTGCCAATTATTTGGCGGCCATGAAGAAACTGCATACGGCCCCCGGTTGCCAGTTTGAGCAGTTAATGGATTTGTGCGGTGTCGATTATTCCGCTTACAAAGACATTGGCACGAATGGTTTGCGCTACGCCGTCGTGTCACACCTGCTGTCGATCAGCTTGAACCAACGCGTGCGGGTGCGTACTTTCTGTGCTAATGATGATTTTCCAACCATCGATTCCGTCTCCGAAGTGTGGGCCGGTGCCAACTGGTTTGAGCGGGAAGCCTTTGACCTGTATGGCATTGTGTTTGAAGGTCACAGTGATTTGCGCCGCATCTTGACCGACTACGGCTTTATTGGTCACCCCTTCCGCAAAGATTTTCCGTTGTCGGGTCACGTTGAAATGGCTTACGACGCTGAACAGCGGCGCGTGATTTACCAACCCGTCACGATTGAGCCGCGTGAAATTACGCCGCGCATCATCCGTGAAGACAATTACGCAGGGCTGCACTAAATCATGGCTGAAATTAAAAACTATTCCCTGAACTTTGGTCCGCAGCACCCGGCAGCGCACGGTGTGCTGCGCTTGGTGCTGGAGCTCGATGGTGAGGTGGTGCAGCGTGCCGACCCCCATGTGGGCTTGCTGCACCGGGGCACCGAAAAACTGGCTGAATACAAAACCTACGTGCAATCGCTGCCGTACATGGACCGTCTGGACTATGTGTCCATGATGTGCAACGAGCATGCGTATTGCATGGCGATCGAGAAGCTGCTGAACGTTCAGGTGCCGGTGCGTGCCCAGTACATCCGCGTGCTGTTTTCTGAAATCACCCGTTTGCTCAATCACCTGATGTGGCTGGGCTCCAACGGCATGGACTTGGGCGCCTCCACGGTGCTGATGTACACCTTCCGCGAGCGCGAAGAGCTGTTTGATATGTACGAGGCTGTCTCCGGTGCCCGGATGCACGCCGCTTACTTCCGCCCAGGTGGGGTGTATCGCGATTTGCCTGAAACCATGGCGCAGTTCAAGCCCAGCAAGCTGCGCAATGCCAAGGCGATGGAAGACCTCAACCGCAACCGCCAAGGCTCGCTGTTGGACTTCATCGAAGACTTCTGCCAGCGCTTCCCCAAGCGCATTGACGAGTACGAGGCCTTGCTGACGGACAACCGCATTTGGAAGCAGCGTACGGTGGGTATTGGTGTGGTCACGCCTGAGCGGGCTTTGAACTTAGGGTTTAGCGGCGTGATGCTGCGCGGCTCTGGGATTGCCTGGGATTTGCGCAAGAAGCAGCCGTACGAGGTTTACGGCCAGATGGATTTTGATATTCCTGTGGGCAAAGAAGGCGATTGCTACGACCGTTATTTGGTGCGCGTGGCTGAGATGCGGCAATCGGTGCGCATCATGCAGCAGTGCGTTGCCTGGCTCAAAGCCAATCCAGGTGCCGTGATTACCGAAAACCTGAAAGTGGCACCGCCAGCACGCGAGAAGATGAAAGAGGGCATGGAAGACCTCATTCACCACTTCAAGCTGTTCAGTGAAGGCTTCCGTGTGCCTGAGGGCGAGGCCTATGCGGCTGTCGAGCATCCCAAAGGAGAGTTTGGTATTTACATGGTCAGCGATGGTGCCAACAAGCCCTATCGCCTGAAAATTCGTGCGCCGGGCTTTGCCCACCTGTCGGCTTATGACGAGCTGACCCGTGGGCACATGATTGCCGACGCGGTTGCCATGATCGGCACCATGGACATTGTGTTCGGAGAGATTGATCGATGATTACCGAAGCAACCAAGGCGCGTTTTGCGCGTGAAGTGGCGAAGTATCCGCAAGGGCAGCAGCGTTCTGCCGTGATGGCGTGTTTGTCCATCGTGCAGCAAGAGCAAGGCTGGGTCAGCCAAGAAAGCGAAGCAGAAATTGCCGCTTACCTGGATATGCCTGAAATTGCGGTGCATGAAGTCACCACCTTCTACAACATGTACAACCAGCAGCCCGTGGGCAAGTTCAAGGTGGCGGTTTGCACCAACCTGCCCTGTTTGCTGCGCAACGGCTACGAAGCCTTGCAGCACCTGGAGAAAAAGCTGGGCATCAAAGTGGGCGAAACCACTGCCGACGGTATGTTCACCCTGCAACAGTGCGAGTGCCTGGGTGCCTGTGCCGATGCGCCGGTGATGTTGGTCAATGACCGCAATATGTGCAGTTTCATGGACGATCAAAAACTCGATGAGTTGGTCGATGGCCTGCGTGCTGCGGAGGGTCAGGCATGACGATGAATACTGCAGCGCAAGCGGTGCTGGCCAAGTTTGCCGCTTCGGGCCAAGAGACGTGCTTTCATGACCGCCACATTGAGCCGCAAATCTATGCCGGTATTGATGGCAGCAACTGGTCCATCAAAGACTACGAGGCGCGCGGTGGTTACCAGGCGCTGAAAAAACTGCTGGGTAAAGATGGCAGTGCCGGACTGACCCAAGATGAAGTCATTGCCACCTTGAAAGAATCTTCTCTGCGTGGTCGTGGCGGTGCCGGTTTTCCAACGGGGCTGAAGTGGAGCTTTATGCCGCGCCAGTTTCCCGGAGAAAAATACGTGGTGTGCAACTCCGACGAAGGCGAGCCCGGTACCTGCAAAGACCGCGAAATCCTGATGCACAACCCCCACACGGTGATTGAAGGCATGATCATTGCCGGTTTTGCCATGGGGGCTTGCGCTGGATACAACTACATTCACGGTGAGATTTTCCAAGCCTACGAGCGCTTTGAAGCCGCGCTGGACGAAGCCCGGGCAGCAGGCTACCTGGGCAAAAACATCATGGGGTCAGACTTTAGCTTTGACCTGTTTGCCCACCACGGCTTTGGCGCATACATCTGTGGTGAAGAAACTGCCTTGCTCGAATCGCTGGAAGGCAAAAAAGGCCAGCCACGCTTTAAGCCGCCGTTCCCGGCCAGTTTTGGCTTGTATGGCAAACCCACCACGATCAATAACACCGAGACGTTTGCGGCAGTGCCTTGGATCATCCGCAATGGCGGTCAAGCGTATTTGGAATGCGGCAAACCCAATAACGGTGGTACCAAGATTTACTCCGTCAGTGGTGACGTCAATCTGCCGGGCAACTATGAAGTGCCGATGGGCACGCCGTTTTCCAAACTGTTGGAATTGGCCGGTGGTGTGCGCACGGGGCGCAAGCTCAAAGCGGTGATTCCTGGGGGATCGTCTTCGCCCGTGGTGCCTGGTGATGTGATGATGGAATGCACCATGGATTACGACTCGATCGCCAAAGCCGGCTCCATGCTGGGTTCGGGGGCGGTGATCGTGATGGACGATTCCCGCGACATGGTCGAGTGCCTGGAGCGTTTGTCTTACTTCTACCAGCACGAATCGTGCGGCCAGTGCACCCCTTGCCGTGAAGGTACCGGGTGGCTGTGGCGCGTGGTCAAGCGCATCAACCAGGGGCAAGGCCGTCCAGAGGACATTGCCTTGCTGGACGATGTGGCCTTCAACATCATGGGGCGCACGATTTGCGCTTTGGGCGATGCCGCCGCAATGCCGGTGCGGGCAATGATCAAACATTACCGCCACGAATTTGAAGCCAAGATTGCTGCCGCCCAAACGGCTGCCAAAGCGGCCTGAGCGAGAGTTATATGGTTGAAATTGAACTAGACGGTAAAAAAGTCGAAATCGCCCCTGGCAGCATGGTGATGCATGCGGCTGAAAAAGCCGGGGTTTACATTCCGCACTTTTGCTATCACAAAAAGCTGTCGATTGCGGCCAACTGCCGCATGTGCCTGGTCGAGGTGGAAAAAGCGCCCAAAGCCTTGCCCGCCTGTGCTACGCCTGTGACCCAAGGCATGATTGTGCGCACCAAGAGCAAAAAAGCCTTGGAAGCGCAGCAATCGGTCATGGAATTTCTGCTCATCAACCACCCGCTGGACTGCCCCATCTGCGACCAGGGTGGCGAGTGCCAGTTGCAAGACTTGGCGGTCGGGTACGGTGCTGGCAGCACCCGCTTTGGCGAGGAAAAGCGCGTGGTTGCGCCCAAGGATATCGGCCCCCTGGTGTCCACCCAAGAAATGACCCGCTGCATTCACTGCACCCGCTGCGTGCGCTTTGGTGAAGAAATCGCCGGGGTGATGGAGCTGGGTATGGTCAATCGGGGTGAGTACGCCGAAATCACCACCATCCATGGCGGCACGCTGGATTCGGAACTTTCTGGCAACGCCATCGACCTGTGCCCGGTCGGTGCTTTGACCAGCAAGCCCTTCCGGTACAACGCCCGCACCTGGGAGTTGTCGCGCCGTAAATCGGTGTCTCCGCACGATTCGACCGGTGCCAACCTGATTGTTCAGGTGAAAAACCACAAAGTCATGCGTGTGGTGCCCATGGAAAACGAGGCGGTCAATGAATGCTGGATTGCTGACCGCGATCGTTTCTCCTACGAAGCCTTGAACAGTGAAGAGCGCTTGGCCAGCCCCATGATTAAGCAGGGGGGCCAGTGGCAAGAAGTGGATTGGCAGACCGCGTTGAACTACGTGGTCAAAGGCCTGAACCAGGTCAAAGACCAATACGGCCCGGCCGGTATTGGCGCTCTGGTCAGCCCCCACAGCACGCTGGAAGAGTTGTACCTGGCCGCGCAGCTGGTGCGCGGCTTGGGCAGCGACAACATTGACTACCGCCTGCGCAACGCCCAATTCAATGCCTTTGAAGGTGTGCGCTGGCTGGGCATGCCGATTGCCGCATTGCAAGAGCTGCAGTCGGTGCTGGTGCTTGGCTCCAATCTGCGCAAAGACCACCCCTTGTTTGCGCAACGCGTGCGCCAAGCGGCCAAACGCGGCTGCAAGGTGTTTGCCATCAACGCGCAGGTGCAGGATTGGGCCCTGCCGGTGACGGCCTCGGCAGTGGCGGCAAAAGACTGGGCGCAAGCCTTGGCAGATATCGCTGTGGCGGTCGCCCAGGCCAAAGGCGTGCCCGCACCGGTGGCCGGTGGTACGGCCCCAGCCCAGGCGCAAGCCATTGCCCAGGCCTTGTTGGCTGGTGAACGCAAAGCCATCTTGCTGGGCAACGCTGCTGCGCACCATGGCCATGCGGCGCAATTGCTGGCTTTGGCCCAGTGGATTGGCGAGCAAACCGGGGCCACCGTGGGTTATTTGACCGAAGCGGCCAATACCGTCGGTGCCCAGTGGGTGCAGGCCCAGCCGCAAAAAGATGGCAAAAACGCCGGTGAAATGCTCACCGGTGCCATCAAGGCTGCGATTTTGCTCAACACCGAGCCCGCATTCGATGCGGCGGCCGGTGCCAAAGGCTTGGAGCAAGCCGATATGGTGATTACGCTCAGCCCCTTCAAAGCCAATCTGGACATCAGCGATGTGCTGCTGCCGGTGGCACCGTTTACGGAAACCTCGGGCACCTTCGTCAATGCCGAGGGCCGGGTGCAAAGCTTCCACGCCGTGGTCAAACCCTTGGGGGAGACCCGTCCGGCTTGGAAAGTATTGCGCGTGTTGGCCAATCTGCTGGAGCTGCCAGGCTTTGATTACGAATCGTCGCAAGACGTGCTGACCGCTGCGATTGGTGCAGAGACTAAAGAAGTTCCTAGCGCTTTGCGCAGCAATATCACTAAAGTGGCAGCAAAAGTCCCTGAAAATGAGGCTGCTGAACCGGTGACTGCTAGCATTTATCAACTCGATGGCATCGTGCGCCGTGCAACTTCGTTGCAACTGACCGCCGATGCACGCTTGGCGCGTGAAGGAGGTGCTGCATGATTGAGGCACTGAAAACTGCCGGAGCCGGCCTGGTGGCTGCGCCTTGGTGGACAGAGATGGCATGGCCTGTTGCTTGGGCTCTGCTGGGAATCGTGGCTATTGTGGTTCCCTTGTTGCTGGCGGTAGCCTACCTCACCCTGTGGGAGCGCAAGCTGCTGGGCTGGATGCAAAACCGTCCCGGCCCCAATCGTGTCGGCCCGTGGGGGCTGCTGCAGCCGATGGCCGATGGCTTAAAGCTCTTGACCAAAGAGCTGATCATGCCTACGGCTGCGGCCAAAGGCCTGTTTTATGTTGGCCCGGTGATGGCCATCATGCCGGCACTGGCGGCCTGGGCGGTGGTGCCATTTGCGCCCGATTTTGCTTTGGCCAACGTCAATGCCGGGATTTTGCTGGTCATGGCCATCACCTCGATTGAGGTGTACGGCGTGATCATTGCCGGCTGGGCTTCAAACTCCAAATACGCGTTTTTGGGTGCCTTGCGGGCTTCGGCACAAATGGTCAGCTACGAAATTGCCATGGGTTTTTGCTTCCTGATCGTCATCATGGTGACGGGCAGCATGAATTTGACGGCCATCGTACTCAGCCAAGGCAAGGGCAGCTTTGCTGATATGGGGCTGGGCCTGCTCTCCTGGAACTGGCTGCCGCTGCTGCCGATTTTCTTCATCTACATGATTTCTGCCGTGGCCGAAACCAACCGCCACCCGTTTGACGTGGTCGAGGGTGAGGCCGAGATTGTGGCCGGGCACATGGTGGAGTACTCGGGCATGGGCTTTGCGGTGTTCTTCTTGGCGGAATACGCGGCCATGTGGCTGGTGTCGATTCTGGCCGCGATCATGTTCCTGGGCGGCTGGCTGCCTCCTGTGGATGCCTTGTCCTTTATTCCTGGCTGGATCTGGTTGGGCCTGAAGACGGCGGCCGTCGTCAGCATGTTCATTTGGATTCGTGCCACCTTCCCGCGCTACCGCTATGACCAAATCATGCGCTTGGGCTGGAAAATCTTCATCCCAGTCACCTTGGTGTGGCTGGTCGTTGTGGGTGCATGGCTGCACTCGCCTTGGAACATCTGGAAATAAGCGGGGACACATCCATGGCTGCTGTTACTGCTGCGCCTTTCTCACTCAAAGATTTCTTTAAGAGCTTCATGCTGGTGGAGCTCTTTAAGGGCATGGCCTTGACCGGGCGTTACGCATTTGCGCCCCGGGTCACCATCCAATACCCGGAAGAAAAAACCCCTCTGTCGCCGCGTTTTCGTGGCCTGCATGCTCTGCGCCGTTATGACAACGGTGAAGAGCGCTGCATTGCCTGCAAACTGTGCGAAGCCGTTTGCCCCGCGATGGCCATCACCATTGAGTCGCACCAGCGCGAAGACGGCACCCGCCGCACCACGCGCTATGACATTGACTTGACCAAGTGCATCTTCTGCGGTTTTTGCGAAGAAAGCTGCCCGACCGACTCCATCGTCGAGACGCACATTTTTGAGTACCACGGCGAAAAACGTGGCGACCTGTACTACACCAAGGACATGTTGCTGGCCGTGGGTGACCGCTATGAAGCCGACATCGCTGCCGCCAAAGCGGCCGATGCCAAGTACCGCTGAAGCGGCTCCTGATCCACAGAAAGACGCGAATCATGGACGCCAAAACTGGTTTCTTTTATTTCTTCTCCGCCGTGCTGCTGTATTCGGCCTTGCGCGTGATCACCTCGCGCAACCCGGTACACGCCGTGCTGCATTTGATTTTGGGCTTTTCCCAAGCGGCCGCTATCTGGTTGCTTTTGAAAGCTGAATTCCTGGGCATCATGTTGGTCGTGGTGTACATGGGGGCAGTGATGGTGCTGTTCCTGTTTGTGGTGATGATGTTGGACATCCGCATCGACCGCATCAGCGAAGGCTTTTGGAAGCATTTTCCGGTGGCTGCAGCCATTGGTGCCTTGATTGCCCTGGAGATGGCAGTGGTTTTGATGGGGGGCTTTGGCACCTTGGATGAAGCCAAGCCTGTCGCTGAGCTGCTCGATGCCCAAGGCCAGGTGCTGCCGTACTCCAATACCCAGGCGCTGGGTCGCTTGATGTACACCGAGTACCTGTTCCCGATTGAGGTGGCTGCCGCTATTTTGCTGGTCGCCATGATTGCCGCCATTGCCTTGACGCTGCGCAAGCGCAAAGATGCCAAAACACCCAACATTACTGGCCAGATCAATGCACGCGCCCAGGATCGCCTGACCCTGGTGAGCATGCCGGCAACCCAAGCCGCGGCCACCGCAAAAACGCAGGGGGAGGAGACCAAATGACGCTCACGCTCGGGCATTTCTTAACACTGGGTGCCATGCTCTTTGCGATCTCAGTGATCGGGATTTTCTTGAACCGCAAGAACCTGATCGTGCTGTTGATGGCCATTGAGATGATGTTGCTGTCGGTGAATATGAACTTTGTCGCTTTCTCCCACTATTTGGGGGATATGCACGGACAACTGTTTGTGTTCTTCATCTTGACTGTGGCAGCTGCAGAAGCCGCGATTGGCCTGGCCATTCTGGTTCTGCTCTTCCGTAACAAATCCACTATGAATGCGGAAGATCTCAACATCCTTAAGGGTTGAGTTACCGGTATTTATGCAAGGTTCTGAAGCATGAGTTCAACACTTTCTGCATCGATGCTGCTGGCGGTACCCTTGGCACCGTTGGCGGGGTCTGTTCTGGCAGGTATTTTTGGTACTGCCTTTGGGGGCAACAAGTTTGGCCGAGGGGTGAGCCATTCGCTCACCATCTTGGGCGTTTTGTTGTCATTCGTTCTGTCGGCACTGGTGTTCCAGTCCGTGGTTTATGACGGCGCACGCTTTGATGCCACCATTTATGAGTGGATGGAAATTGGCGGGGTGAAGATGGAAATCGGTTTTCTGATCGATTCCATCACCGCCATGATGATGTGCGTCGTGACCTTTGTGTCCCTGATGGTGCACATCTACACCATCGGCTATATGTCCGAGGACGAGGGCTACAACCGTTTCTTCTCCTACATCTCGTTGTTTACCTTCTCCATGCTGATGCTGGTGATGAGCAACAACCTGCTGCAGCTGTTCTTCGGTTGGGAAGCGGTGGGCTTGGTGTCCTACCTGCTGATTGGCTTTTACTTCAAGAAGCCCACGGCCACTTTTGCCAACATGAAGGCCTTTTTGGTCAATCGTGTGGGTGACTTTGGCTTCATCATTGGCATCGGCTTGATCTATGCCTACACCGGTACGTTCAACTACAGCGAGATTTTCGCCAAGCTGCCCGAGCTGCAAGCCACCATGCTACCCGGCACAGGCTGGCTGCTCTTGACGGTGACGGGCATCTGCTTGTTCATTGGTGCCATGGGTAAATCGGCCCAGTTTCCGCTGCATGCTTGGTTGCCGGACTCGATGGAAGGCCCCACCCCGATTTCCGCGCTGATCCACGCTGCCACCATGGTGACGGCCGGTATCTTTATGGTGTCGCGCATGTCGCCGCTGTATGAGCTGTCGGACACCGCCTTGAACTTCATCTTGGTGATTGGTGCGATTACGGCCTTGTTTATGGGTATTTTGGGCATTATCCAAAACGACATCAAACGCGTGATTGCCTACTCCACGCTGTCGCAGCTGGGCTACATGACGGTGGCGCTGGGTGCATCGGCCTACTCGGTGGCGGTGTTCCACCTGATGACACACGCTTTCTTTAAAGCGCTGCTGTTCTTGGGGGCTGGTTCGGTCATTATGGGCATGCACCACAACCAAGATATCCGCTGGATGGGCGGTGTGCGCAAATACATGCCCATTACCTGGATCACCTTCCTGCTGGGTAATCTGGCGTTGATCGGCACGCCGTTCTTCTCAGGTTTTTACTCGAAGGACGCCATCATCGAGGCCGTACACGCCTCC
The DNA here is from genome assembly GCF_017368815.1 of Comamonas denitrificans. Classification (GTDB taxonomy): domain Bacteria; phylum Pseudomonadota; class Gammaproteobacteria; order Burkholderiales; family Burkholderiaceae_C; genus Comamonas; species Comamonas denitrificans. Next base: position 45,211 of record NZ_JAFNME010000001.1, read on the forward strand.
ACCCTGCCGGGTGCCGGTTTTGCCTACTTTGCTGTGCTGGCGGGGGTGTTTATCACCGCTTTCTATTCGTTCCGTCTGTACTGGATCGTGTTCCACGGCCAAGAGCGTTACGACCAGAACCCGGATGCACACCATGGCCACGCACATGACGACCACCACCATGGCCACGATGCCAAGCCGCATGAATCGCCCTGGGTGGTGACGCTGCCCCTGGTGCTGCTGGCGATTCCCTCGGTGGTGATTGGTGCCATTGCGCTGATGCCCATGCTGTTTGGTGATTTCTTTAACGGCGTCATCTTTGTGGACGGCAGCAAGCACCCGGCCATGGCCGAGCTGGCCCAGGCCATTCACGGCTGGGTACCGATGGCCCTGCACGGCTTTTCTGCGCCGCCCTTCTGGCTGGCTTTGGCCGGGGTTGTGGTGTCCTATGTGTTCTACATGGTCAAGCCTGAGATTCCTGCTGCCATCATGGCGTTCTCCAAGAAGATCGGCCTGTACCAGGTGCTGGAAGGCAAGTACGGCGTGGACTGGGTGTACGAAAACATCTTTGCCCGTGGTGCCCGTGCTTTCGGCACGGTGTTCTGGCGGGTTGGTGACCAGGCGCTGATCGATGGTGCCGTGGTGAACGGCTCCTGGAAGGTGGTCGGCAAGATCGCTTCTGTGGTGCGCTGGTTCCAGTCTGGATATATCTACCACTACGCGTTGGTCATGATTTTGGGTGTGTTCCTGCTCATGACCTACTTCGTGTGGCTCAACAAGTAAGGGAAGAAGAAAAATGGGTTTGTTGAGTCTTGCCATTTGGCTCCCGATTGCCTTTGGCGTACTGCTATTGACATTGGGACGCGATAGCCAAACCGGTGCTGTGCGCTGGTTGGCCCTGCTCGGTGCTTTGCTGGGATTGGTGGTAACCATCCCTTTGATCGCCGGATTTGATACCAGCACTGCACAAATGCAGTTTGTGGAAAAAATGCTGTGGATTGAACGCTTTAGTGTTCACTACCACCTCGGCGTGGATGGGCTGTCGTTCTGGTTTGTGCCGCTGACGGCGTTCATTACCGTGATTGTGGTGATTGCCTCTTGGACAAACATCCAAGAGCGCGTGAACCAGTACATGGGGGCCTTCCTGATTCTGTCCGGCCTGATGATTGGCGTGTTTGCGGCGCTGGATGGGCTGCTGTTTTACGTCTTTTTTGAAGCCACGCTGATCCCCATGTACCTGATCATTGGTATCTGGGGCGGCCCCAACCGCATTTACGCGGCCTTCAAGTTCTTCTTGTACACCCTGCTGGGTTCGCTGCTGACCTTGGTCGCCATCATCTACCTGTACAACGCTGCAGGTGGCAGTTTTGACATCCTGACCTGGCACCAGCTGCCCCTGGGCAAGCTGCCGCAAACCCTGGTGTTCTTCGCCTTCTTCGCGGCATTCGCTGTCAAAGTGCCCATGTTCCCGGTGCACACTTGGCTGCCCGATGTCCACGTGGAAGCGCCCACGGGCGGCTCGGCCGTACTGGCGGCCATCATGCTGAAACTGGGGGCGTATGGCTTTTTGCGTTTCTCTATGCCGATTGCCCCGGATGCCGCGCGGGAGTGGGCCTGGCTGATCATCACCTTGTCGCTGATTGCGGTGCTCTACGTCGGCGTGGTGGCCTTGGTGCAAAAGGACATGAAAAAGCTGGTCGCCTATTCGTCGGTCGCGCACATGGGTTTTGTCACCCTGGGTTTCTTCGTGTTCAACGACATTGGTGTCTCTGGCGGTATTGCGCAGATGATTGCCCACGGTTTTGTCTCGGGCGCGATGTTCCTGTGCATTGGCGTGCTGTACGACCGGGTGCACTCGCGTGAGATTGCCGACTACGGCGGCGTGGTCAATGTCATGCCCAAGTTCTCGGCGTTTGCGCTGCTGTTCTCCATGGCCAACTGTGGCCTGCCTGCCACCGCTGGGTTTGTCGGCGAGTGGATGGTCATTCTGGCCTCGGTGAAGTTCAACTTCTGGATTGGCGTACTGGCCGCTTCGGCGGTGATTTGGGGCGCGGCCTACTCCTTGTGGATGTACAAGCGCGTTTACCTGGGCGAAGTGACCCACGCGCACGTGAAGAACATGCAAGACCTCAATAGCCGTGAGTTCCTGGTACTCAGTGTTTTGGCGATTGCAGTGCTGTTCATGGGGATTTATCCCAAGCCCTTTACCGATGTGATTGACCCCTCCGTGCAGCAGCTGTTGCAGCACGTGGCCCAGTCCAAGCTTCCCTAAAGACCAGACTGAACAGAGAGATTTCAAATGATTGACAACATCAGCTGGCTTGCTGTTTACCCCGAGATCATCCTGATGGTCATGGGTTGTGTGATCGTCCTGGCCGATCTGGGCGTAAGCAGCTTTCGCCGTACCGGCACCTATGTGCTGACCATGCTGACCTTGGCGGTAGTCGCCATCATGCAAGCCATGTATGCCGCCAACGGCAACACCGTGTATGGCTGGAGCAATATGGTCGTCTCTGACGCCATGGGCAACTGGCTCAAGTGCTTTGCCACCCTGTCCATGATGGTGGCCCTGGTCTATGCCCGCCCCTACTCGGCCGATCGCGGCATGTTGCGCCATGGCGGGGAGCTGTTCTCCCTGGCCATCTTCTCGCTGCTGGGTATTTTCATCATGATCAGCAGCAACCACCTCTTGGTGCTGTACCTCGGCCTAGAGCTGCTCACCCTGTCCAGCTACGCTATGGTGGCGCTGCGCCGCGACCACGAGGCATCGGTCGAAGCGGCCATGAAGTACTTCGTGCTGGGTGCGATGGCCAGCGGCTTCTTGCTGTATGGCATGTCCATGATTTACGGCGCGACCGGCACGCTGGACATTGGTGAAATCTTCAAGGTGATTGACGCGGGTGAAACCAAGCCGCAAATCCTGGTGTTTGGCCTGGTGTTCCTGGTGGCGGGCCTGGCCTTCAAGCTGGGGGCTGTGCCCTTTCACATGTGGATTCCCGACGTGTACCACGGTGCGCCCACTTCGATCACCCTGATCATCGGCAGCGCCCCCAAGCTGGCCGCCTTTGCCGTGGTGATGCGCCTGCTGGTCGATGGCCTGTTGCCGCTGGCGGCAGATTGGCAGCAGATGCTGGCCTTTATGGCGATTGCCTCGTTGCTGATCGGCAACCTGGTCGGTGTGGTGCAGACCAACCTCAAGCGCATGCTGGCTTACTCCACCATTTCGCACATGGGCTTTTTGCTCTTGGGTCTGATGTCTGGCGTGGTCAATGGCGAGGTGGACACCGGCACCGCCCAGACCGCCTACAGCGCTGCCATGTTCTACGTGGTGACCTATGTGCTGACCGCCTTGCCCGCCTTCGGCATCATCTTGCTGCTGGCGCGCGAAGGCTTTGAGAGCGAGGAAATCGCCGATCTGGCCGGCCTGAACCAGCGCAGCCCCCTGTACGCTGCCATCATGACGATTTGCATGTTCTCGCTGGCCGGCATTCCGCCGCTGGTGGGCTTTTATGCCAAGCTGTCGGTGCTGGAAGCATTGGTGGCAACGGGTTCGAGCTTCAACATCGCCCTGGCCGTGTTTGCGGTGGTGATGTCGCTGATCGGTGCTTTCTACTACCTGCGTGTGGTCAAGGTCATGTACTTTGACAAACCTTTGACCGCCGGCCCCATCGTTGCGCCGATGGATGTGCGCTCGGTGCTGTCCTTCAACGGCTTGCTGGTGCTGATCTTGGGCATCTTCCCCGGTGGTTTGATGGGCCTGTGTGCCGATGCCATCGTGCGGGCGCTGACTTCGTAATCCATCATGGAAGGCGTTGTGTGAGTCAAACTGCTGCGATTTGGCTGGTCATTGTGGCCGCTTTCTTGGCGGCCAACCTTCCCTTCGTGAATGAGCGCTGGCTGCTGGCGGGCCCGCGCCCCCAGCAGGGCAGCAAGCCCTTGTGGGCGCGGTTGGGGGAGCTGTTGCTGCTGTATTTTGCTGTTGGTGGCATGGCCTTGGCGCTGGAGCACCGTGCCGGGCAGATTTACCCGCAAGGGTGGGAGTTTTATGCGGTGACCTGGGCCTTGTTTTTGACGCTGGCCTTTCCGGGTTTTGTCTATCGCTATTTGGGCAAGCACCGCAGTTAAGCCCTTGCTCCTTTATCCTCACGGCATCTTTCGCAGATGCCGTTTGTTTTTCTTCATCATTTTTATTTTGCACGAGGGGCTGCCATGAAGGTTTTTGACTTGCACTGCGGCCAAGGTCATATTTTTGAGGGCTGGTTTGGCTCCGAAGCCGATTACCAGGATCAACAACAGCGCGGCCTGCTGGAATGCCCCGTGTGTGGTGATGGGGCGATTACCAAGGGCTTGAGCGCCCCCCGGCTGAACTTGGGGGCGGCTGCGCCCCAGCCGCCTTCTTCTGAAGCCTCCGCCGCCGTGTCCCAGCAGACCCGGGGATTGACTACGCTGCCTGGCAACGCCCCAGAAAAACTCCGCGCGCTGCAGGCCGCCTGGCTGCAACTGTCCCGCCAATTGGCACAGGCCAGTGAGGATGTTGGCACGCGCTTTACCGAGCAGGCCCTGGCCATGCACCGGGGCGAGCAGGAGGAAAAACCCATTCGCGGCCAGGTCACGCCCGCGCAAGCCCAGGAATTGGTGGAGGAGGGCGTGCCCATCGTGCCCTTGGCTTTGCCCAAGGTCAGCGGCGAGACGCTGCAATAAGTGCTGCATTAGGGTTTGCATTAGGCGTTGCACTAGGCGCTGCGGTTGCCGCGCAGCCCCTAAAAAAAAGCCCCACTCGTTCGAATGGGGCTATTTTTATAGCTGCTTGCGCTGATGAATAAACGATTTCAAAGGTAAATAGTCTTTAAATCGTTTATTTTCATGCGGAACAAGCTCTGCTATTTAAGTTCATTCATGCCGCAGCACGCAGCTCTTGGGCGGCGGCCACCATGGCCTGCAGCGCGGGGATGACTTCGCCCCACTGGCGGGTTTTCAGGCCGCAGTCCGGGTTCACCCACAGGCGCTCGGCGGGGATGCGCTGGGCGGCTTTTTGCATCAGCTGCACGATGTGCGCCTGCGTGGGGATGTTGGGCGAGTGGATGTCGTACACGCCGGGGCCAATCTCGTTGGGGTAGTGGAAGTGCTCAAACGCGTCCAATAGCTCCATGTCGGAGCGCGAAGTCTCGATGGTGATCACGTCGGCATCCATGTCCGCGATGGCGGCAATGATGTCGTTGAACTCCGAATAGCACATGTGGGTATGGATCTGCGTGCTGTCCTGCACGCCGTTGGCGCTGATGCGAAAGCTCTCGATCGCCCAGTCCAGGTAGCTGTGCCACTGGCTCTTGCGCAGGGGCAAGCCCTCGCGCAGCGCGGCCTCGTCGATCTGGATGACGCGTACGCCGGCTTTTTCCAAATCCAGCACTTCCTGGCGGATGGCCAGCGCCAGCTGCTTGCAGGTGGTGGCACGCGGCTGATCGTCGCGCACAAACGACCAGTTCAGGATGGTCACCGGGCCGGTGAGCATGCCCTTCATGGGCTTGGCCGTCAGCGATTGGGCGTAGGCAATCCACTCCACCGTCATGGCCTGGGGGCGGGCGATGTCGCCAAACAGAATCGGCGGCTTGACGCAGCGCGAGCCGTAGGACTGCACCCAGCCGAACTGGCTGAAGGCATACCCCTCGAGCTGCTCGCCAAAGTATTCGACCATGTCGTTGCGCTCGGCCTCGCCATGCACCAGCACGTCCAGGCCCAGGGCTTCTTGCTCGCGCACGCTGCGGGCGATTTCTGCCTGCATGGCGGCTTGGTATTCGGCAGTACCGATGCGCCCGGCCTTGAAGTCGCTGCGGGCGCGGCGGATGTCTGGCGTTTGCGGGAAGGAGCCAATCGTCGTCGTTGGGTAGGCGGGCAGGCGCAGGTGGGCCGCCTGCTGCTGGGCGCGGACGGCGTAGGGGCTTTGGCGCTGGCCCAGGGCGGCGGTGATGGCGGCCACGGCAGCCTGCACTTCAGGGCGGTGTACGCGCGGTGAGGTGCGCCGCTGTTCCAAGGCAGCGGCGTTGGCGGCCAGTGCTGCCTGCACGCTGGCACGGCCCTGGTTCAGCGCCTGGCCCAGCACGTGCAGCTCGTGCAGTTTTTGTTTGGCAAAGGCCAGCCAGTTTTTTACCTCGGGATCGAGTTTTTCTTCGCTGTCCAGATCGACCGGCACATGCAAGAGCGAGCAGCTGGGGGCCAGCCACAGGCGCTCGCCCAGGCGCTCGGCCAGGGGTTCAAGCCAGTCCAGCGTGGCGCTCAGGTCGGTTTTCCAGATATTGCGGCCGCTGATCACGCCCAGCGACAGCACCTTGTGCGCGGGCAGCAGGCCGATGAGCTGCTGCACGTCGCCCGCATCGTGCGTTGCATCCACGTGCAGCCCGGCCACGGGCAGGTTGGCGGCCAGGTATTTGTTGTCCAGCAGCGGGCCAAAGTAGCTGGCCAGCAGAATTTTGACCTTGCAGCTTTTGAGCTGGTGGTAGGCGGTGTTCAGGGCATGCTGCCAGTCGGCATCCAGCTCGGTGACCAAAATCGGCTCGTCCACCTGAACCCACTCCACGCCCTCGGCGGCCAGGGTGTCCAGCAGTTGGGCGTACACGGGCAGCAGGCGCTCCAGCAGGGCCAGCTTGTTGCTCTCGTCCTTGGCCTTGCCCAGGGCCAGGTAGGTGACGGGGCCGATGATGACCGGCTTGGGATTCACGCCCTGGGCGCGGGCCTGGGTCAGTTGCTGCACCAGGCGTTGGGGGTTCAGCTTGAACTGGGTAGCGGCCGTGAATTCGGGGACGATGTAGTGGTAATTGGTATCAAACCACTTGGTCATCTCGCCAGCGGCCACGCCAGTGCTGTCGCCCGCGCTGCGGCCCCGGGCCACGCGAAAGTACTGGTCCAGTTCGCTGCCGGGCAGACCCTGCACGCGCTCGGGCAAGTGGCCCAGGGTGAAGCTCATGTCCAGCACCTGGTCGTACAGGGAGAAATCCCCCACGGGCACATAGTCCAGCGTGGACTGCAGTTGCCAGTGCTGCTCGCGCAGCCAGGTGCTCAAAATATTCAGCTGCTCAGCGCTGGCTTCGCCGCGCCAGAACGCTTCTAGGCCAAATTTCAGTTCGCGCTGCGCACCGATGCGGGGAAAACCGAGGTTATGAATAATGGTCATAAAGATTGCTTTCTTTCAACAAGTTGGTTGGATGAGTGCAATCCTATTCGGGCGGATGCATGAAGTAAAATGGTAAGAATTCACCTATCTATTATTTTTACTCATGATTTTAGAGCGCATTCATCTGGCCATCGTGCAGGCTGTTGAGCAGCACGGCTCTTTGACCGCAGCGGCCGAGCGCCTGTGCGTCACCCAATCGGCCCTGAGCCACAGTGTGCGCAAGCTGGAAGAGCGCCTGGGCACCGCCCTGTGGCTGCGCCAGGGGCGCAGCCTGCGCCTGACCCCGGCGGGGCAGCAAGTGCTGATCCTGGCGCAGCGGGTGCTGCCGCAACTCGAACAGATGGAGACCAAGCTGGCGCAAATTGCCCAGGGCCAGCGCGGCAGTCTGCGCATTGGCATGGAGTGCCACCCGTGCTACCAGTGGTTGCTCAAAGTGGTGGCACCCTATCTGGCCGCGTGGCCCGATGTGGAGGTGGATGTGAAGCAGAAATTCCAGTTCGGTGGGCTGACGGCGCTGCTCGATTACGAGATTGATCTGCTCGTCACCCCCGACCCGGTGTACCAGCCGGGCTTGGTGTTTACCCCGGTGTTTGATTACGAGCAGGTGCTGGTCGTCAGCCACCACCACCCGCTGGCCCAGGCCGACTATGCCCGGCCCACCGATTTGCAGCACGAGACGCTGATCACCTACCCCGTCCCGGCCGAGCGGCTGGACATCTTCACCCAGTTTCTGCTGCCGGCCGGTAGCGCCCCGGCGGTACATAAAAGCATTGAAACCACCGACATCATGTTGCAAATGGTGGCCAGTGGCCGGGGCGTGGCGGCCTTGCCACGCTGGTTGGTGCTGGAATATGCCCAGCGCCTGGCCGTGCGGCCGGTGCGCCTGGGCCCGCAGGGCGTGGCCAAGCAGATTCATCTGGGGGTGCGCAGCGATGAGCAGGGCATTGATTACCTGGCGGCCTTCATCGCGCTGGCCCAAGAAAATAATGAAATGATGGCTGCAACCGCTGATCAATAAAGGGATTAACTATTGTTTGTGCGTGAAATTGTTTATTTATAAGCGGTTAAAGCTCTTGTTCTAAATGCGCTACCCGCTTTTGCATTGCTTGTGTCTGGAACCCGTTAAAAGAAAGCCCATAGCCATGACTGCCTTTGATTTTGCTGCTGCTGCCCCCGTCCTCGACCCCCGCCTGGCCCAGGTGCTGGAATACTGGCTGGGCAGCGAGCGCCCCAGCAACGCCAGCGCCCTGGCCCGACAAAGCCTGTGGTTCACCAAGTCCGAGGCCACCGACGAAGAAATCCGCAAGCGCTTTGGTGCTGTTTTGCTCGAAGCCCTGGCCGGCAAGCTGCACGCCCAGGCACAGCACCCGCTGGGGTGGCTGGCCCTGCTCATCGTGCTGGACCAGTTCACGCGCAACGCCTACCGGGGCACGGCCAAAGCCTTTGCGGGCGATGCCCAGGCCCTGGCCCTGGCGCAGCAGGGCATTGATGCGGGCTGGGACCAAGACCGGGCCATCCCCCTGGCGGCGCGGATTTTTTGCTACCTGCCGCTGGAGCACGCCGAAGATGCCGCCTTGCAAACGCACAGCGTGATTGCCTTTGAAGACCTGGCCGCGCAGGCGCAGGAGGTGGGGGATGCCCAGGTCAGCCGCCTCTTGGCGGGTGCGCTGGATTACGCCCAGCGCCACCAGAGCGTGATTGAACAGTTTGGCCGCTTTCCGCACCGCAACCGCCCGCTTGGGCGCCGCAGCACGGCCGACGAGATGGAATACTTGAGTAAACCCGGTTCTGGGTTTTAATGGCATGTTTCGGTTGGTAACGTGCAGTGATCTTCATCGCACTTTTTTTATTTCCTTCAACGTTGAATGTGCATGCTCAAACTTCTCTCTCCCCTGCACCATTGGCGCATCGGTGCCCGTTTGTTTGTTGCGTTTGGTGCCGTGCTGGCTTTGCTGCTGGTGGTTGCCGTGGTCGCTGTGTGGAACCTCAATACTTTGAGCCATACCACCCGCCACATGACGCAGGTAACGTGGGCTCAAGCCGATGCCGCTTCCCGGCTGGGGCTGATTGCGGCGCTCAATGCCCGGCGCACGGCGGAGCAAGTCTTCAGCGATCCGCAGCGCCGCCAGCAATTGCGCGATGAAATTGTGGCCTCGCGCGAGGCATTCGTGGTGTCCATCAAACGTTTGCAAGAACTTGTCTTTCTGGATGAAGGCAAAACGCTGCTGGCAAAAATTGAGCAGGCCCGGGGCATTTACGTCCAGTCTCAGACCAAGTTTTATGCCCTGCTGGATGCAGGCGACATGGAGGGGGCAACCCACGAGCTACAAACCGTCACCCTGGTGCAATTGGCGCTGATATCGCAGTATTGCCAGGATTTGTCCGATTTACAGAACCGCTTGGCCCAGGAAGATGGTGCCCAGACCGTGGCCGCTGCCGATTGGGCCCGTTGGATTGTGATTGCCACGGGCTTGATTGCCGCAGCCTTGGGGATGGGCCTGGCGTGGGTGATCACCCGTTCCATTACCCGCCCGCTGGTGCAAGCCGTTGGGGTGGCCCAGTCTGTGGCGCAAGGGCAGTTGGGCAATGCGATGGCGATTGACCGCTCTGACGAAACGGGCGACCTGCTCCAAACCCTGCAGGCGATGGACCAAAGCCTGGTGCAAATTGTCACCAACGTGCGCCAGGGCAGCGATGCCATTGCCACCGCCACCACACAAATTGCCACGGGCAACCTGGATTTGTCTGGGCGCACCGAAGAGCAGGCCAGCGCCCTGGAGCAAACCACGGCGGCCATGCACGAGTTGTCGGGCACCGTTGCGCAGAATTACGAAAGCGGCAAACAGGCCTCCGCGCTGGCGGAAACCGCCGCCCAGGTGGCCATGCGCGGTGGCAAAGTGGTGGCCGAGGTGGTGGACACCATGGAGGCGATCAACACCTCCTCGCGCAAGATTGCCGACATCATCGGCATCATCGACAGCATTGCCTTCCAGACCAACATCCTGGCGCTGAACGCTGCGGTGGAAGCGGCCCGTGCCGGTGAGCAGGGCCGGGGCTTTGCCGTGGTGGCCAGCGAGGTGCGCGCCCTGGCCGGGCGCAGTGCCGATGCGGCCCGTGAGATCAAAGGCTTGATTGCTGAATCGGTGGGCAACGTCAGCAACGGCAGCACCCAGGTGGAAAAAGCGGGCAGCACCATGGATGAAATCGTCGTCAGCGTGCGCCGCGTGGCCGACATCATGCGTGAGATGAGCAAAGCCAGCCAGGACCAGACCGTGGGCATTGCCCAAATCAACCAGGCCATGCAGCAAATGGACCAGGTCACGCAAGAAAATGCCGCCTTGGTGGAAGAGGCCGCCGCTGCGGCCCAGTCGCTGCAAAGCCAGGCGCAGGCCCTGGTGCACACAGTCAGTGTGTTTCACACCCCGGCATCTTCCCAGCCGCAATACGCCTTGGGGGCCTGAACAGCCTCTAGAATCGGCCCCTTTGGTGCTCGCAGGGCATTTCTGTCCCTGCGGTTAAACGGGAAACATGGCCGCTGGCGCGTCGCTACCGACGCGCCAGCGCAGCATGTACTGCCCCCGCAACAGTGTGCGCAAGGGCCTTGGAAGCCGTTCCAAGGCCCTCCTTCCGTCTCGTAAAGCCACTGCAGCCCTGGGCTGTGGGAAGGCGACGGCCAAGGAAAACGCCAGTCTGGATACCGGCCAAAAAAGGGGCTGGTGTGCAAGCCAACAAATTGCATGCCAGTGAATGATTGCCGTGGCGGGGACGCCGGGGCGGGTCTGTTCTGATTTTTACCATGCAAAACTTGAATTTTTCCTGCGCGTCGCCTGCCGGTGCGCGCCTGCCGGTGCATTTTTCGTTGGCGGCCATCGCCTGTGCCGTCTTCACCCACACCGCCATGGCGCAAGAGGCTGCGCTGCAAGAAACCGTGGTCACCGCCACACGCACCGAAAGCCGTTTGGATGCAACTTTGGCCGATGTGACCGTCATTACCCGCGCACAACTGGATGCGGTGGGCCCGGGCCGCTCGGTGGCCGAAGTGCTGCAGCGCCTGGCCGGTGTGCAACTGTCTAGCAACGGCGGGCGCGGCCAGGCGCAAAGTATTTTTCTGCGCGGTGCGGGCAGCAACCATAGCTTGCTGCTGGTCGATGGCGTGCGCTACGGCTCGGCCAACACGGCAGCGCCGGTGCTGGCCAACCTGCCGCTGGAGCTGATCGAGCGCATTGAAGTGGTCAAAGGCCCGGCTTCGGCCCTGTACGGCAGCGAAGCCGTGGGCGGGGTCATCCAGGTGTTTACCCAGCGCGGCCAGGGCGCAGGCAAGCCATTGCTGGCCAATGCCGAGGTGACGCTGGGCGAATACGGCCACACATCCGGCACCGTGGGGCTGCGCGGCGAGCAAAACGGTTTTGACTACCAAGTGAACCTCAGCCGTGTGACCGAGCACGGCATTTCAGCGACCAATGCCAAGGATGTGTTCAGCTACCACCCCGACCGCGATGGCCTGCAGCAAACCGCCGCCCAAGTGGCGCTGGGCTACGCTTTGAATGCCGACTGGCGCATCGAAGGGCAGTGGCTGCAATCGCAAGGCAAAGCCTGGGTGGATGATGGCCCCAGCACCCAAAATCCTTACGCCGACATGCGCACCGAAGTGGGCCGGCTCGCGCTCAAAGGCAAGCTTTTGCCGATCTGGACAACCACCGTGTCGCTCGGTGAATCGACCGACAAGCTCGTGAATCGGCAAGCCGCCTGGGGCGATAGCCACCTGAACACCCGCCAGACCGAATTCAAGTGGGACAACCAGCTGGCCACCCCCGTGGGCACGGTGCTGGCCGGGTGGGAGCGCCTGGAGCAAAAGGTGGACACCTCGAACAACTACGCGGTCAATCGGCGCACGGTCAATGCCGCTTTTGTCGGCGTGAATGGCAGCGCCGGTCGCCACTCTTGGCAGGCCAATGTGCGCCGGGACGATAACTCGCAGTTTGGCGGCTTTACCACCTATGGTCTGGGCTATGGCCTGGAGCTGGCACCGGGCTGGCGTGCCTACGCCTCGCATGGCAAGAGCATGCGCGCCCCATCGTTCAACGATTTGTACTACCCCGCGCCGGGCATGGCCTGGGGCGGCAACCCCGATCTGGTGCCCGAGCAAGGCAAGAACAACGAAATTGGCCTGCAATGGAACCATGGCCCGCACAGCGCCAAGCTGCTGCACTTTGACAACAAAATCAGCCAGCTGATTCAAAGCGGCACCACCGGCATGCAAAACGTGCCCGGCACCACCCGCTTGAAAGGCTGGAGCGCGGCCTACGGCTTGGCCATGAAGGGCTGGACCGTGGCCGCCGCCTACGACTATTTGGATGCCCAACAAGCCGACGGCCAAACGCCGCTGCGCCGTGCCAAGCACCAGGCCAGCCTGAACGTGGGCAAACAATGGGGCGCGTGGACGCTGGGCTCGAGCCTGCTGTACGTGGGCAGCCGCAAGGATGCGGACTTTGCCACCTTCCCCGCCACCTCGGTGAGCTTGCCCTCTTACACCACGGTCGATGCCTCGGTGCAGTACCAGTTGCGCCCTGATCTGGCGGTGCAACTGCGCGTGGCCAACCTGGGGGACAAGCGCTACGAAACCGCCTACGGCTTCAACCAACTGGGCCGCGCCGCCTACCTGACGCTGAAATGGGCCATGCGCTAATGGCGTGGCGCTGGCGGCAGGCTGCTGTGGCCGCCATGGCCGCCAGCGTGGTGCTGCACGCCGGGGCGCAAACCCCGGCGGCAGCCCCGGTGCCAGCCCCGGCCCCGCAGCGCATCGTTTCGCTGCTGCCCTCGGCCACCGAGGCAGTGTGCGCCCTGGGCGCGTGTGAGCGCCTGGTGGGGGTGGATGATTTTTCGCTCGATCCGCCCCCGGTGCAGGCACTGCCCCGCCTGGGGCGCACCTGGGAGCCGTCGATCGAGGCGGTGGTACACCTGCGCCCCGACGTGGTGTTTACCGGGCGTACCCCGCCCGTGCAACAGCGCTTGCAGGCCCTGGGCTTGCACGTGGTGGAGGTGGATGCGCTCACCATCGCTGATGTTGAGAGCGCTTTGCGCAAGATTGATAAGGCTTTGCAGCTTCATAAAGCCGAAATTGCCATTAAAAACATGCGCCAAGAGCTACAAGAAATAGCAAGCACGGCCCAGGCGCAACGTCCGGGTCTGCCGCCGCCACGGGTGTACATCGAAGTGGACAACGCCCTGTATGCCGCCGGCCCTGACTCGTTCATGGGCGAGCTGCTCAGCCACCTGGGGGCCGAAAATATTGCTGCTGGCAGCAGCACGCCGTTTCCCCAGCTCACGCCGGAATATGTGGTGCGGGCCGATCCCGACCTCATCATCCAGTCGCACACGGCGGCCAGCTTGTACGCTTTGGCCCAGCGCCCAGGCTGGGGGCGTTTGCGGGCGCTGCGCCTGGGGCAGGTGTGCCAGCTTTCCGCACCCGAGAGCCGCACCCTCACCCGCCCGGGGCCGCGTTTGGTCGAAGCGGCCCGCATCCTGGCGCGGTGCCTGAGCCAGCTTCCCGGGCACACGCCAGCGCCCGCTGCACCATGAAAGCATCTTGATGAAATCCAGTCGCCACTACGGGGAGCTGTGCTACCCCTTTATCCACGAAACGTCCACGCTGTGCGACTTTGAAATGGTCACCGACGAGCTGTGTACCCTGATCGGTATGGCCCTGTCGGCCATGCCGCCCGAAATGGCCGACCTGGCTGCCGACCTGGACCACTTGCAGCCCCTGGCGTTTCACGTCAATGGCTCGATTCGTGGCACGCTGGCGGTGGAAGAGGCCGATGTGCAATGGGTGGTGCAGCGCCTGCGCCACTACCAAGACGCGCTGGGCGCGCGCCAGCACACCTTCATCCTGCCCCGGGGCACGGTGCCGGTGCCGCAGTTGCACCTGGCCCGCTCTTGCGCCAAAAAAGCCATTCGCGCCTTGGTGCGGGTCGAGCAGGAGGGGCACGCCATCCCCGACGTGCTGCCGCGCATCTGCAACGCCATGTGCAATCTGTTCTTTTTAATGACGCTGGTCGTCAATCGCCGCCGGGGGCTGGACGAAGTGCCCTTTACCAGCAAAAGCTACAAGGTATAGCGCCGCCATGCGCTAGCGCCGCGTGGCCAGCCAGCACAGAATCGCCCCGCCGCAGACCATGGCCGCGCCCTGCCAAAAGGCCCAAGACAGCGACGCGCCCAGTAACCACACCGACAGGGCCGAGGACAGCACCGGAATGAAATACGACGCGCCCGCCAGGATGGTGACGTTGCCGTGCAGGATGCCCACGTTCCACGCCGCGTAGCCAAAGCCCATGGCCCCGGCGGCCAGCACCAGGTAAACCATGGCCGCTGGGGTGAAATCCATCGGCCCGCCGCCTTCCAGCCCGTACTTCACCCACAGCGCCAGCGCCACCAGAATAAAAAACAGCGTAACGCCATTTTTGCCCTGGGCGATGCGGGCGGTGACGGTGCAGTAGCCCGCCCAGATCAGCGCCCCGGCCAAGGCCAGGCCGTAGCTCAGCGGGTTGTCTTGCACGTTCGCCGCCATGCCGCGCAGGTCAAAACCTTGCGCACCGCCCAGCACCCAGCCGATGCCGATGATCGACAGCCCAAAGCCCGGCACGATGAGCCAGTTGGCCCTTTGCCGGTTGAACACGATGGCCGCCACGATGGTGAAACTGGGCCACAGATAATTGACCATGCCCACCTCAATCGCCTGCTGCGCTGTGTGCGCGTAGCCAATCGACAGGGCCAGGCACAGCTCATAGGCCACAAACAGCACGCTGCCCCACAGCAGGTAGCGCCGGGGAAAGGCCCGCAGGTCGCGCGGCCGGGCACCGCCCACCGTCAGCAGCAAAAAGCAGGAGGCCACGCTGTACAGCATGGCCGCGCCGCCCGTGGGCCCCAGGTGGTCGCTGACGCTGCGGATCAGGCCGACGATGGCGCTCCACAGCACGATGGCGATCAGGCCAATCAAGGTGGCGTGGGTTGGGGTAGGCATGGAAGTTTTATTAAATCAATAGCTATGACCGCTTTTTGTATATGATTTTTAGCGGTTTTTATTTCAATAAATCTTATTAATTCAGCGGAAACAGCTTTGGTTTATGTGATTTTCCGGCTTGCGCAGCGTACACGGCGTGGCAATACGAAGGCCTTTGCCGACCACTTGCATCCCACCCACGGGCACCTGGGAATTGTGCCCATCCAGCCGGTGGCCGCAGCCCCAGTGCCCGATACTGCAGGCTTTGCAACCTGAGCGGAGTAAACACCATGCAAGGCCACCCTGAAGTCATCGACTACCTCAAAGAACTGCTGCGCGGCGAGCTGACCGCCCGTGACCAGTACTTTGCCCATTCACGCATCTATGAAGACCTGGGGCTGAACAAGCTGTTTACCCGCATCGACCACGAGATGCAGGAAGAAACCCAGCACGCCGATGCCATCTTGCGCCGCATTTTGCTGCTCGGTGGCCGCCCGGACATGCGCCCCAAAGAGCTGACCCTGGGCGAGAACGTGCCCGACATGCTGCGCAAAGACTTGGCCGCCGAATACGCGGTGCGCGACAACCTGCGCCAAGGCATGGCCTTGTGCGAGCAGCACGGTGACTTTGTCAGCCGCGACATCTTGCTGCAGCAGCTGCACGACACCGAGGCCGACCACACCTATTGGCTGGAAAAGCAGCTCAATCTGATTGAACAGATTGGGCTGCAAAACTACCTGCAAAGCCAGATGGGGTGAGAGCGTAAATACGTTATAAGAACGTGTTCACGATCTCCTCATGGGTGTGCGGGCGCGGCTTCGGGCGGTCTGCGTCGTTGCAAATCCTCGCAATAGCCAAGCTATTGCTGTGGTTTGCGCCTCGCAACCCATCCCCAACCGCATCCCCCACACCTTCATTCGAGATCATGAACACGTTCTAAGCGCCCAGCGCCTGGGCGTGGTGGGCCAGGTGGTCGCCGATCAAGCTGGCAATAAAGTAATAGCTGTGGTCGTAGCCCGCGTGGCGGCGCAGCGTCAGTGGGTGGCCTGCGGCTTGGCAGGCGGCCTCCAGCAGCTCGGGGCGCAGTTGCGCGGCCAGAAAGTCATCGGCCAGGCCCTGGTCGATCAGCAAGGGCAGGCGTTCTGGGCGCTCTTGGGCCACCAAGGCCACCGCATCGTGCGCTTGCCACGCGCTGCGGTCGGTGCCCAGGTAGGCGGTAAACGCTTTTTCGCCCCACGGCACTTGGCTGGGGGCCACGATGGGCGAAAAGGCCGACACGCTGGCGTAGCGCCCAGGGTATTTCAGCGCCAGGGTCAAGGCCCCATGGCCCCCCATCGAGTGGCCGCTGATGGCGCGGTGCGTGCTGGCGGGAAAGTGCGCCTCGATCAGCGCGGGCAGCTCCTGCACCACATAGTCTTCCATGCGGTAGTGCGCAGCCCAGGGCGCTTGGGTGGCGTTCAGGTAAAACCCGGCCCCTTGCCCCAGGTCGTAAGCGGCATCGTCGGCCACCTCGGTGCCGCGCGGGCTGGTGTCCGGTGCCACCAAGATGAAGCCGTGCTGCGCCGCGCTGTGCTGTGCCCCGGCTTTGGTGATGAAGTTTTGCTCAGTGCAGGTCAGGCCCGAGAGCCAATACAGCACCGGGCAGCGCTGCCCCGCCAGCGCCTGGGGCGGCAGGTACACGCCAAAGCGCATGTCGCAGAGCAGGCTGGTGCTGGGGTGCTGCCACACCTGCTGCTGCCCGCCAAAGCAGGCGTGGTTTTCCAGTTGCTGCAGGCTCATGCCGCAGTCTCCTTGGCCGTGGGCGCGTAGTGCAGCACGCTGCGGATGCTTTTGCCTTCGTGCATCAGATCAAAAGCGTGGTTGATGTCTTCCAGCCCCATCGTGTGGGTGACAAAGGGGGCCAGCTGGATGCGCTCGGCCATGGCATCTTCCACCATGCCGGGCAGTTCGCTGCGGCCCTTGACCCCGCCAAAAGCACTGCCCAGCCAGCGCCGGCCGGTGACCAGTTGGAAGGGGCGTGTAGAAATTTCTTGCCCTGCACCGGCCACGCCGATGATGATGCTTTGCCCCCAGCCCCGGTGGGCGCACTCCAGCGCAGCGCGCATGACATTGACGTTGCCAATGCACTCAAAGCTGTGGTCCACGCCCCAGCCGGTCATTTCCACAATCACCTCTTGAATGGGGCGTTGGTGGTCTTTGGGATTGACGCAGTCGGTCGCGCCAAAGGTGCGGGCCAGCTCAAATTTGCTGGGGTTGGTGTCGATGGCGATGATGCGCCCTGCGCCCGCCAGCTTGGCCCCTTGTAGCACCGCCAAACCGATGCCGCCCAAGCCAAACACGGCCACGCTGTCGCCCGCTTGCACCTTGGCGGTGTGTTTGACCGCGCCCAGTCCGGTGGTGACCCCGCAGCCCAGCAGGCAGACGTGTTCAGGGTTGGCGTTGGGGTTGATTTTGGCCAGCGAGACTTCGGCCACCACGGTGTATTCGCTGAACGTCGAGCAGCCCATGTAGTGGTAAATGGGCTGGCCCTGGTAGGAAAAGCGCGTGGTGCCATCGGGCATCAGGCCCTTGCCCTGGGTGGCCCGCACGGCCACGCACAGATTGGTTTTGCCGCTTTTACAGAACAGGCATTCGCCGCATTCGGCGGTGTACAGCGGGATCACGTGGTCGCCCGGCTGCACGCTGGTCACGCCTTCGCCCACCTCGACGACGATGCCCGCGCCTTCGTGGCCGAGCACGGCGGGAAAGACCCCTTCGGGGTCATCGCCGCTTAAGGTAAAGGCATCGGTGTGACACACGCCGGTGTGCGTGATTTTGACGAGCACTTCGCCCTTTTTCGGCGGAGCGACGTCGATTTCGACGATTTGTAGTGGCTCTCCAGCCTTAAAGGCCACGGCGGCACGGGATTTCATAACAGCTCCTTGGGCGGTAAACAAGCGGTGACTATATCGCCCGGCACGCCGCCAGAGCGCGGGCGACCAAGGTGGCCTGCGCCTGGGGCGCATCGCAGGCAATCGTTTGCCGCTGGGGCATGCTGCGCAGCCAGGTGATTTGGCGCTTGGCCAGCTGGCGCGTGGCGGCAATGCCTTTTTCGCGCAGGCTGGGCATGTCCACGGATTGGTGGTGGGCGGCTGCGCTGTCCAGCGCCTCCCAGGCTTGGCGGTAGCCCACGCAGCGCATGCTGGGCAAATCCAGGTGCAAATCGCCGCGCTGGCGCAGCTGCTGCATCTCCTGCAAAAAGCCCTCAGCCAGCATGGCATCAAAGCGCTGGGCAATGCGCTCGTGCAGCCAGGTGCGGTTTTCAGGTTCTAAAGAAAAAAAGCCATTTTCGCTGATGGGGCTTGCGGTTACAGCTCTGGTTTTTGATTTATGAAAAGCCGACAAAGGCTGGCCGGTGCGCTCCCACACTTCCAGGGCCCGCTGGATGCGTTGGCTGTCGTTGGGGGCCAGGCGGGCGGCGGTGACCGGATCGACCTGGGCCAGCCGGGCGTGCATCGCGGGCCAGCCAATGGCAGCGGCCTCGGCATCCAGGCGCTGGCGCACGGCAGGATCGGCCGTGGGCAGGTCGTCCAGGCCGTCCATCAGGGCTTTGAAGTAGAGCATGGTGCCGCCCACCAGCAGCGGTATGGCGTGGCGCTGGCGGATGGCGGCGATCAGCGCGGTGGCATCGCGCACAAAATCGGCGGCGCTGTAGGACTGCAGCGGGTCGAGGAGGTCGATCAGGTGGTGCGGCACCTGGGCCAATTCTTCGGCCGTGGGCTTGGCGGTGCCAATGTCCATGCCGCGATAGACCAGGGCGGAATCAACGCTGATGATCTCGCAGGCCTGCCCGCGTGCCGCCAGGGCGGCGGCCAGGGCCAGGGCGGCGGCGGTTTTGCCGCTGGCGGTGGGGCCAGCAATGGCCAGGCAGGGCAGGGCGAGGGCGCAAGAGGGGGGGGAGGGTTCAAGTATTGGCATCGGGATGGCCGAATTTTTGCACCAATCCCCAAGCAATTGCGCCCAGCAGCACAGAAAACAGCCCTACGCCCTGCACCAATGGCCAGACCGTGCCGTTGAGCTGGGCACTGACCCAGGCCCCTGTGGCAAAGGCCACCAACATCATCATGAAACCGTTGAAGGCCGAGGCCACGCCGGCTGCGTCCGGAAACGGTGCCACGCAGCCCGATTGCCCACAGGGCTGGTGGATGCCATGGCCCAGCATGAACAGGTAAAACGGCGGCAACAGGGCCAGCGGCGTATGCCAGCCCGCGGCGGCCACCGCCATGACCAGGCCGCCGCCGCTGACGCTGAGCAGCCCCCCAATGGCCACCGTGCGCGTGAGGCCGAAGCGGGCCATGAGTGCCCGGCACAAAAAGGTGCCGGCGAAGTAGGCCACGCCGGTAGAAAACAGCACTGCCCCGTAGCGGGTGCGCTCCAGCCCCAGCACTTCAATGAAGATGAAGGAGGACGAGGCCAGGAAGACGAACAACCCGCCGTAGGAGGCCGTGGTCAGCAGCGAATAGGCCCAGAAGGTGGGGTGGCGCAGCACCCGTCCCCAGGTGCGCAGCAAGATGGCCGGGCGCAGCGCCTGCGGGTTGGGCTGGGGCAGGGATTCGGGCAGGTGCCGCCACACCATGGCCAGGGTGAGCAGGGCGTAGGCGGTCAGCGCCAGCAGGGCAGAGCGCCAGCCCAGCGCATCGGCCAGCCAGCCGCCGATGGGGGCGCACAGGCAGGCCACTACGCCCAGGCCGGTCAGCGCCTTGGACATGGCCCGCGCCCCGGCCACGGGGGTGTACAGGTCGCGCACGATGGCCCGCCCGCACATCACCACCGCGCCCATGGCCACCCCTTGCAGGGTGCGCCACAGGATGAGCAGATCCATGCTGGCCGCCAGGGTATTGCCGATGGAGGCCAGGGTGTACAGCAGCAGTCCGGTCAGCAAAATGGGCCTGCGGCCCCAGCGGTCGGACAGCGGCCCCCAGAAAAGCTGGGAGCAGCCAAAGGCCAGCAGCAGGGCGCTCAAAGTGAGCTGCCCCTGCGTTACGCTGGCCCCCAGGGCGTAGGTCAGCGTGGGCAGGGCGGGCAGGTACAGGTCGGTGGTGACGGGCTGGATGCTTAGCAGCAGTGCCAGCACGAGGATGGTGATGCCTGATTCGGCAGCAGCAGGGACGGAAGGGGTGCGCATGGCAGCATTCTGGCGGCAGGGAGCGGGGCAAGGAGCGCAAATGCGCTCTTTTATTCCGCGTCTGGCTGCTGCCCCGGCGCGGCCTGGGCAAAAGCGGGCAATTGCTCGCAGGTGGCCACGATGCGCTCAATGGTGGGGTAGCCCTGGGTGGGGCAGCCAAAGCGCCGGGCGTTGAACACTTGCGGCACCAGGCAGCAATCGGCCAGCGTGGGGCTGTCGCCGTGGCAAAACTGGCCGGTGGCGCTGCTGGTGGCCAGCATCTCCTCCAGCGCGCCCAGGCCCAGGGCGATCCAGTGGGCATACCACGCATCCTTTTGCTGGCTGCTCAGGCCCATGTCCTGGGTGAGGTAGCGCAGCACGCGCAGGTTGTTCAGCGGGTGGATTTCGCAGGCCACCACCTGGGCCAGGGCCCGCACCCGGGCGCGGCCCAGCAAGTCGGCAGGCAGCAGGGCGGGGGCCTGGGGGTAGGCTTCTTCCAAGTATTCCATGATGGCCAGCGATTGGGTGAGGGTGGCGCTGCCGTCTGTTGATGCCGTGGCCGTTTGCAGACTGGGCACCAGGGCCTGCGGGTTGAGGGCCCGGTAGGCGCTGGTGTGCTGTTGGCCGCCGTCCTTGACCAGATGGACGGCGTGGCTGTCGTAGGGCAGACCTTTGAGCCCCAGGGCGATGCGCACCCGGTAGGCGGCCGAGCTGCGAAAGTAGGTATAGAGCGTGAGCATATCGGGCAGGTGTCCTTCAAGGTCAATTGAGCGCATGCACCAGCCACAGCGACAGCCCCGGCACCAGCATCAAGATGGCCGTGCGCACGATGTCCGAGGCGATGAAGGGCAGCGTGCCTTTGTAGGTTTCTTTCATCGGCACGTCTTTGGCCAAGCTGTTGATGATGAACAGGTTCATGCCCACGGGCGGGGTGATCAGGCCGATCTCCACCACCATCAGCGCCAGGATGCCGAACCAGATGGCCTTGTCTGTCTGGCCCAGCCCCCAAAAGTCCAGCCCCAGCACGATGGGCAAAAAGATGGGAATGGTCAGCAGCAGCATGGACAGGCTGTCCATCACGCAGCCCAGCACCAGGTAGATCAGCACAATGCCCAGCAGCACCAGCATGGGCGGCAGGTCGGCGCCCAGCACCCACTGCGCTGCGGCCACGGGCATTTGCGAGATGGCAAAGAAAGCGTTGAGCAAATCTGCACCCAGCAAGATCAAAAAGATCATGGCGGTGGCCGATGCTGTGTCCAGCGCGGCATCCACGATGCCTTGCCAGGTCAGCTCGCGCATGAGCAGGGCCAGTGCGCCGGTGGCGATGGTGCCGATGGCGGCGGCCTCGGTGGGGGTGAAGATGCCACCGTAGATGCCGCCGATCACGGTGACAAAAATCGCCACAATCGGCCAGACCTCACGCAGGGTGTGCAGGCGCTCGCTCCAGTTCATGCGTGGCGCAGCCGGGCCGCTGCCGGGCGAGAGGCGCACATAAATCATGATGGCCACCATGTAGCCGCTCAGGGCCAGCAGGCCCGGCAGCAGGGCGGCGATGAACATGGCAGCCACGTTCTGCTCGGCCAGCACGGCGTAGATCACCAGCACCACCGAGGGCGGAATCAGCACCCCCAGGGTGCCGCCGGCCGCCAGTGCGCCGGTGGCCAGTGCGGGCGAATAGTTGTAGCGGCGCAGCTCGGGCAGGGCCACCTGCCCCATGGTGGCCGCGGTGGCCAGCGAAGAGCCGCAGATGGCCCCAAAGCCGGCGCAGGCCCCCACCGCACTCATGGCCACACCGCCCCGGTAGTGGCCCAAAAATGCATTTGTGGCCTGGAACAGCCGCCGCGACAGTCCGCCGCGCGAGGCCAGATTGCCCATCAGTAAAAACAGCGGCACCACCGACAGGTCATAGACCGAATAGCGGGCAAACGCCATGGTTTTGGCGTAGTTGAACAGTGGGTCAATGCCCGCCACCAGGGCGTAGCCAATGCCCCCGGCCAGCAGCATCGCCACCGCAATGTGGACGCGGATGACCAGCAGCACCAGCACCAGCCCCCCCATCAAAAAGCCAATCGTTACGCCGCTCATGCTGCATTCCCTTGGTGGTTATTCAGGTTCTTGCCCAGTGTCCAGGCAGTGTAGAGGGCGGTAAGCGTCAGCAGGCCAAAGCCGGGCGCGATGGTGATGTGCGCCCACCACAGCGGCCAGTCCAGGATCATGGATGTCTCGCCGTTGTTGTAGGCCTCAATGGCACCGGCCGTGCTGCGCCAGGCCAGCCAGGTGGCGACCACGGCCAGCACCAGCGCAGCCAAAACGTCCAGCACGGCGCGGGTGCGGGCGCTGGCGCCGTGGGTGAAAAAGTCCACGATGACGTGGGCGTTCTTCATCTGCGCGTAGGGCAGGAAAGAGGCAATGGCCAGCGAGCAAATGATTTGCACGATTTCCACATCCCCCATGACGGGGGAGTCGAACAGGGCGCGGCCCAGCACGCTCCAGGTGGACAGCAGGCAGATGCCCAGCAGCAGCGCCACGCCGCACAGGGCCGACAGTTGCGACCAGCCCAGCAGGAAACGGCCTAGCGCATCCTGCGGGGTCGCTGGTGCGGCAGCGCCTTCAGGGGAATGAACAACTTCAGTCATCAGATACTCAATAAAAGAAGCTTTTACCGCTGATAAATAAAAGACTTCAGAACAAAAAAATGCTGAAAATCAATAAATTCAAGCGGTAAAAGCTATCTGTTTTTTTATTTGGCGTATTGGGCCGACAGGGTTTGGGCATCGTGCAGCATGGCCTTGCCGTCGTAGCCCTTGGCCGTGACTTCTTTGACCCAGTCGGTGGCCACACGGGCCGTGGCTTTCTGGAAGCCCTCTACCTCGGCCGCGCCGATGGTGTTGAACTGGTTGCCCCGGTCTTGCGCCTGCTTGCGGGCGGCGGGGGCCGATTCATCCCAGGCTTTGCCGATGGCGGCTGAGAAGTCCACGCCCGAGTTGGCATCAATCACCTTTTTCTGCTCCGGGGTCAGGCTGTCGTACTTCGCCTGGTTCATGGCAATGGTGAACAGCGTGGTGTACAGGCCGGGTTGCGGCGGGCTGATTTCCGAGTGGTACTTGGTCATCTCGTGCAGCTTCATGGTGGGCACCACTTCCCAGGGCAGCACGTAGCCATCGACCACGCCCTTGGAGACGGCATCTGGGGTCTGCGGCATGGGCATGGCCACGGGGGTTGCGCCCAGGGCGGCAATCATCTTGTTGGTCAGGCGCGTGGGGGCGCGCATCTTCAGGCCTTTGAAGTCGGCCACCTTGGTGATGGGGCGCTTGTTGTTGTGAATCTGGCCGCGATCGTGTACGTGAAAGGCCAGGGCCTTGAGGCCGGCAAAGTCTTTCTGGCCGTATTTTTGGTAAATCTCCCAGGCGGCGCGGCTGCCGCCTTCCGCGTCTTTGGTCAGAAAGGGCAGCTCCATCACCTCCATCGACGGAAAGCGCCCGGCGGTGTAGCCCGGCAGCGTCCAGACGATGTCGGCCACGCCGTCAATCGCCTGCTGAATCAGTTGCGGGGGCGTGCCGCCCAGCTGCATGGAGGGGTAGATCTGGCATTGCAGGGTGTTGTTCGACTCCTGGGCAATCTTGGCGCACCAAGGCTCCAGCACCTTTTGCTGCGACAGCGCGGTGGCGGGCCAAAAATGGGCCACTTTCAGGATCACGGGATCGGCGCTGGCGGCCAGGCTGGCGCTGGCGCAGGCCAGGGCGATGAGGGTTTTTTGCATGGTGTTTGTCTCCTTGGGGTGTGAAATGTCGTCCGTTATCGGATCGGTTATTTATCCAGGCTGTGGGTGTCCACCTGGTTTTCGATGGTGCCGAAGATGCTGGCGCCCTGGGCATCGAACATCTCGATGCGCACCACGTCGCCGTGGCGCATGAAGGGGGTGACGGGCTTACCTTGCTCAATGGTTTCGTAGGTGCGCACCTCGGCCAGGCAGCAGTAACCCACGCCGCCGTTGGCAATGGACGAGCCCCACAGGTTGCCCTGCTTGTTCGACACCGTGCCCGAGCCAATGATGGAGCCAGCGCACAGCGTGCGCGTCTTGGCCACGTGGGCAATCAACTGGCCGAAGTTGAAGGTCATGTCCACCCCGGCGTTGGGTTTGCCAAACAGTTCGCCGTTCAGGTGAACCACCAGGGGCAGGTGCAGCTTGCTGTCCTGCCAGGCATCGCCCAGCTCGTCGGGCGTGACGGCCACGGGGCTGAAGGCGCTGGCCGGTTTGCTCTGGAAAAAGCCAAAACCCTTGGCCAGTTCTGCCGGAATCAGGTGGCGCAGCGATACGTCATTGACCAGCATCACCAGCCGGATGGCCTTGGCCGCTTCCTTGGGTGTGGCACCCAGGGGCACGTCGCCGGTGACGACGGTGACCTCGGCCTCCATGTCAATGCCCCAGGCCTCCTTGGCTACGATGGGCGCGCGCGGGGCGATGAAGCCGTCGCTGCCGCCCTGGTACATCAGCGGGTCGGTGTAGAAGGTCTCGGGCACCTCGGCGTTGCGGGCGCGGCGCACCAGCTCAACGTGGTTGAGGTAGGCCGAGCCATCGGCCCATTGCCAGGTGCGCGGCAGTGGGCTGTGGCAGGCGGCCTGGTCAAACGGCTCGCCTTCGATGGCACCGCTGTTCAGCGCTTCGTACACCTGGCGCAGTTGTGGCTCCACCGTGGCCCAGTCGTCCATCGCGGCCAGCAGGGTGCGGGCAATGGCGGGCACGGCGCGGCAGCGGCCCAGGTCGCGGCTGACGACGACCAGGGTGCCGTCGCGGCCGCCTTGTTGCAGGGTGGCAAGTTTCATGGGGTGGGGTTTCCTTTAGAAAATGGAATTAGTTGGCGTAGCTGCCGTCGTGCATCCAGCGGGCATGCGTGGGGGCCTTTTTGGTGCGGTCCCACTCGTTGAGCATGTCCCACTTCACCTCGTCCAGCATCTGGTTCATCTTGGGCGTGGCGGTGTCGGCCGCCAGCTCCAGGCGGTGGCCGGACGGGTCGCGGAAGTAGATCGACTGGAAGATGGTGTGGTCAGTGGGGCCGATCACTTCGATGCCGTCGGCTTCCATCTTGGCCTTGACTTTCAGCATGGTGTCGATGGAATCGACCTTCAGCGCCAGGTGCTGCGTCCACGCCGGGGTGTTGGCATCCGACGGGGCGATCATGGGCTGCTTGGTCGGCAGCTCGAAGAACGCCAGGATGTTGCCGCCGCCGATGTCGATGAAGATGTGCATGTAGGGGTCGGGCTCCTTGGTGGAGGGCACTTGGTTTTCGGCAATGGCGAGGATGAAATTGGCATCGAGGTACTTTTGGTACCACTCCACGGTTTCCTTCGCGTTTTTGCAGCGGTAAGCGACATGGTGAACGCCGTTGAGAAAGGCCATGGTTGTCTCCTTGGGTGGGGGGGGGGAATGGATTTTTAATTGTTGAAAGGCTGGCGGGCAATGGCCAGCGCCTGGCGCAGCACGCTGATGTCGCCAATGTGGTTGGCCAGCAGCAGCACCAGTCGGGCATTGACGGCCAGGCTTTGCTCGTCGCTCAGGCCCTGGTGGGTGTCGATCAGGGCTTCGTAGAAATCATCGCCGGGCGAATAGGCCTGGAAGTAGCGTTTGCCGGGTTCGTGCAGGTTGGCAGCGGTGATTAGGGGCATGGGGTGGTCTCCTTGGGATTTTTTATGGACGGTTCACGGTTCAGGCACTGGCGGCGGCGTTGCCCGTGGCGCGGGCCACGGCGGCGCGCACCCGTGCGGCATCAAAGCTGCGCCAGCGGGCGGCCACGTGCTGGTCGGGGCGCAGCAGGTAGCAGGTGCCCGGCTGCAGGTCGTAGCGCTGGGCGATGCTGCCTTGCGTGTCCAGCAGCGTCAGCAGGCCGTGCGGGGCTGCGCCGGTTTTGGCCACCACCACGGCCTGCACGCCAATGCGGTCGTGGGCCAGCGCGGCCAATGCCTGGGCCTGGGCGGCGCTGATCTGGCTGGCATCTTCAACGTAGTAAAGCAGCTGAAAGCGCGTGTCCATCGCGCCCAGCAGCCAGCCGGTGCGGCTGCCGCTGACGGGGGCATCGTCCATGGGGGCACCGGGCACCATGTTGCCGGCAAATGCGTCGCTGTCGGGGGTGTTCAGCGGCGAATCGACCAGCCAGCTGGGCACCGACAGGCGGCCCGAATTGACCAGGGCGCGGGCAAAGGGGTAGTCCTGCGCCAGCTCCAGCACCGCGTTGCGAAAGGCTTTGCTGACGTTGCTCTTGGGCGTGATGAAGTCGGTCGAGCGCGTCGAGTTCATGATGTTCTCGTCAGCGGCGTAGCAGCGCTCGGCGCTGTAGCTGTCCAGCAGCGAAGCGGGGGCTTTGCCGTCCAGCACCAGTTTCAATTTCCAGGCCAGGTTGTCGGTGTCTTGAATGCCGCTGTTGGCCCCACGTGCGCCAAAGGGCGAGACCTGGTGCGCCGCATCGCCCACAAACAGCACGCGGTTGTGGTTGAACCGGCCCATGCGGCGGCACTGGAAGGTGTAGACGCTGACCCATTCCAGCTCAAACTCGCGCTCGTCGCCCAGCATGGCTTGGATGCGCGGGATGACGTTTTCGGGCTTTTTCTCGGCCTCGGGGTCGGCATCCCAGCCCAGCTGAAAGTCGATGCGCCAGACGTTGTCGGCCTGCTTGTGCAGCAGCACCGACTGGTTGCGGTGGAAGGGCGGGTCGAACCAGAACCAGCGCTCGGCGGGGTAGTCGGCCTTCATCACCACGTCGGCAATCAGGAAGCGGTCCATGAAAATTTTGCCCTCAATGTCCAGCCCCAGCATGGTGCGAATGGGCGAGCGCGCGCCGTCCGCGGCCACCAGCCAATCGGTCGTCAGGGTGTAGGCACCGTCGGGCGTTTCCACGCGCACGGTGGCCTGGGCATCGTCTTGCTCCACGCTGATGACGTTGTTTTTGAAGCGCATCTCCAGGTTGGGCAACTGGCGGGCGCGGGCCACCAGGTAGTCCTCCAGGTAGTACTGCTGCAGGTTCACCATGCCGGGGCGCTGGTGGCCTTCTTGGGGGCACAGGTTGAAGTTGAACACCTCGCCATCGCCAAAAAAGGTGCGGCCCACGTTCCAGGACACGCCCTTTTCCACGGCAGGCGCGCCGCAGTTCAGGCGGTCGAGCACTTCCAGCGTGCGCTTGGCATAGCACACGCCGCGCGAGCCGATGGAGACGGTGTCGTCGTTGTCCAGCAGCAGCACCTGCTGGCCCTGGGCCGCCAAGTCAATCGCCATGGACAGACCCACAGGCCCCGCGCCAACGATCACCACGGGGTAGTGGCCGCTGCGCTGCTCGGCCACTTCGGGCGGGCAGACGTACTCGAATTTGGGGTAGGTGTAGGTGGATAGCATCTTGTCTCCGTCTTGGTAATATTCTTTTTAAAAAGATAGCTCCTACCGCTTGTATTTGCTATGTTTCAGATAAATTTCTATCTGAAATTGTTTTTTTATCAGCGGTAGAAGCTATTTGTTTGTTCAGACTTGCTGCAGCGCGTGCCACATTTCTTTGTCGCGCTCGGCCGTCCAGATGCGTGGGTCGCGGATGCCGCTGGCCTCGTCGTGGGCGCGCGTCACGTCAAATGGCAGGCAGTGCTCGTAGATGAACACGTGGCCAAACTTGGGGTCCATGGCCTTGCGTGTGTGCTGCATGGTGGCGTTCAAATCCATGCCCTGGGCCACGGCCTCTTGGGCGCTTTGGTACAGGGTGCTGACGAAATCGCGTGTGTAGGCCAGGCCTTTTTGCACGGCTTCGGGGGTCATCAGCGCGGGGCCACGGCCGGGGATCAGCTTGTCAAACTGCATGGCGGCCAGGTTGTCCAGCGTTTGCGGCCAGTCGGCCAGGTAGGCATCGCCGGTGTAGCAGGCAGCGTCGGCCTCGACCAGGTCGCCCGAGAAGCAGATGTTTTGGCTGGGCAGATAGACGATGGTGTCGCCCTTGGTGTGGCCACGGCCCACTTGCTTAATCTTCACCTCCAGCTTGCCCAGCCACAGGGTCATCTCGCCCTCAAAAGTCATGGTCGGCCAGGTCAGGCCGGGCACGCTTTCCACCGCCTGGAACAGGCGCGGAAAGCGGCCAATTTCCGAATCCATGTCCTGCTGGCCGCGCTCAACGATCAGGTCGTAGGTATCGCGGCTGGCAATGATTTGCTCCAACCCTTCGCTTTTGTAGCCCGACGCGCCCAGCACGCGCACGGCGTGGTAGTGGGTCAGCACCACGTATTTGATGGGCTTGTCGGTGATTTCACGGATTTTGGCGATCACGCCCTGCGCAGCCACGGGGGTGGCCGTGGCATCGATGATCATGCAGCCATCGTCACCAATGATGACTCCGGTGTTCGGGTCGCCCTCGGCGGTGTAGGCGTAGGCGTTGTCGCTGAGCTTTTCCCAGCTGATCTTTTTTTCTTCCAGGTCGGCCTGGGAGGCGAATTTTTTCTCGGTCATGCGCGGTTCTCCTTGAATTGAATGGCAGTGCTTGGATGCATTAAAAAGGAGATCTATTTATGATTCAAACGGTTTTTTCTTATCAATTTATTGGTTTACCTTATGAATGTCACCCTGCGCCAGCTGCATGCCTTTATCGCCGTGGCCCAGACGGGCAGCTTTACGCTGGCGGCCGAGCGGTTGTTTGTCACCCAGTCGGCTTTGAGCGGCTTGATTCGTGAACTGGAGAGCAGCCTGGGCCTGCGCCTGTTTGACCGCAGCACGCGGCGCTTGCGTTTGTCCGTGATCGGGCAGGAGCTGTACCCGCAGATCGAAAAAATCCTGCACGACCTCGAAGGCGTGGTCAGCGAGGCCGGGAACCTTAAAGCCCTGCAGCGCGGCAAGGTGCGCATTGCCGTGCCGCAGCTCTTGGCCTGCAC
Source organism: Comamonas denitrificans (assembly GCF_017368815.1). Classification (GTDB taxonomy): domain Bacteria; phylum Pseudomonadota; class Gammaproteobacteria; order Burkholderiales; family Burkholderiaceae_C; genus Comamonas; species Comamonas denitrificans. Next base: position 74,386 of record NZ_JAFNME010000001.1, read on the forward strand.
CCTGCTGCCGCAGGTGATGGCCGACTTCAAAGCGTTGCACCCCGGCGTGCAGCTGCGCATGGTCGATTGCGCGGTGGAAAGCGTCATGGCGCGGGTGTTCTCGGGCGAGGTGGACATTGGCATTGGCCCCGAGCGCGAGACCAATTCCGACATCGAGGCCGCCGAGCTGTTTACCCTGCCCTTTATGGTGGTGCTGCCCAAGGGCCACCCGCTGGCCGCGCAGGAGCAGGTGCGCTGGCAGGACTTGAGCGCCCAGCCCCTGATCACCCTGCAGGGGCAATTTACCGATCTGTTGGTCAGCGACGCGGGCGATGCCGCCCGCGACCTGCAGCAGGACTCGTTCATGCAAGTGACGTTCATGACCTCGGCGCTGGCGCTGGTGCGCGCTGGCCTGGGCATTACCTTGTGCATGCCCTATGCGCGCTTGCTGGTCGAGCAAAACGGCCTGGTCATGCGCCCGTTGGTTCATCCGCAGGTGCAGCGCAGCTTTTGGATTTTTACGCGCAAAGGGCGTTCGCTCTCGCCTGCTGCACAAGGATTTTTGGATTTTGCCCGTGGGCAATTGGCGCGTGCGTGGGCGTAATTCAGGGCGGTGCGGGGAATTACGGTAGTACCATACGGCGCTAGGACTGTCCGCAAGTGTAAATTTTTATAGCAAGGAGCCGTGATGGCGTACTTTGAATGGGCGAGCGATATGGTCATTGACCACGATGGCCCGATTGACCAAGACCACCGCCGCTTGGTCGCGCAGGTTAATCGTTTGCACGATGCCACCAGCCAAGGCAGTGGCCAAGAAATCGTGGCCGGGTTGTTGGAAGAATTACTGGCCGACACCAAAGAGCATTTGGCGCACGAAGAGCGCTTTATGGCCAGCGTTGGCTTTCCTGAATCCGAAGCCCACCACAAGGGGCATGATCACTTTGTGGCCGAGCTGGTGCGCTTAAAAGAGCTGTACGAAGGCGGCAGCCCCACCGTGGCCACCCGCCTGTCGCAACTGCTGCGCGATTGGCTGTCGCTGCACATTCGCCGCAACGACAAAGAAGTGCGCTTGTTTCTGGACAAGCAAAGGCGCCTGAAGGCTCTAAAAAAATCCTGATGCCCTGGGCCTGAAAAAAGCATAAAAAAAGCACAAAAAAAAGCGCTACCGCATTGCAGTAGCGCTTTTTTGTGTTCAGCCGGGTGGTTTAAATCACGCCTTGGGCCAGCATGGCATCGGCCACTTTGACAAAGCCGGCGATGTTGGCACCGTCGATGTAGCTAATGCTGCCATCGGCACGCTGGCCGTGCTTGACGCAGGCAGCGTGGATGCTCTTCATGATGCCGTGCAGGCGGGCATCGACTTCTTCGGCGGTCCAGCTCAGGCGCATGGCGTTCTGGCTCATTTCCAGACCCGAGGTGGCCACGCCACCGGCGTTCGAGGCCTTGCCGGGTGCGTACAGCACGCCAGCGTGTTCAAAGACCTTGGCCGCTTCGTTGGTGCTGGGCATGTTGGCGCCTTCGGCCACGCAGACCACACCGTTCTGGATGAGGGTCTTGGCGTCGTTCTCGTCCAGTTCGTTTTGTGTGGCGCAGGGCAGCGCGATGTCCACGGCGATGTGCCAAGGGGTCTTGCCTGCCTGGAACTCAGCGCCCACTTTGGCAGCGTATTCGCTGACGCGGCCGTACTGCTCGTTCTTGATCTGCATCAGGATGGCCAGTTTTTCCGGGGTGAAGCCTGCAGCGTCGTACACGGTGCCGCCGGAGTCGGACACGGTGACCACTTTGGCGCCCAGTTGCATGGCTTTTTCTACGGCGTACTGCGCCACGTTGCCCGAGCCGGACACCGACACGGTCTTGCCGGCAAACGATTGGCCACGGGTGGCCAGCATTTCCTGGGCGAAGTACACGGTGCCGTAGCCGGTGGCTTCGGGGCGGATCAGCGAGCCGCCAAAGCTCAGGCCTTTGCCGGTGAACACGCTCGAAGCGTTGTTGGCCAGCTTTTTGTACATGCCAGCGATGAAGCCCACTTCGCGGCCACCCACGCCGATGTCGCCTGCGGGCACATCGGTATCGGGGCCAATGTGGCGGAACAGCTCCGAGGCGAAGGCCTGGCAGAAACGCATGACCTCGGCGTTGCTCTTGCCTTTGGGGTCGAAGTCGGAACCGCCTTTGCCGCCACCCATGGGCAAGGTGGTCAGGGCGTTTTTGAAGGTTTGTTCAAAGGCCAAAAATTTCAGCACCGAAGGGGTCACCGAGGGGTGAAAGCGCAGCCCCCCCTTGTACGGGCCAATGGCCATGCTGTGCTGGATGCGGTAGCCGCGATTGACGCGCACCTGGCCTTTGTCGTCGTGCCAGCAGACGCGAAATTGAATCAGGCGCTCGGGTTCGACCAGGCGCTCCAGCAAGGCTTGCTCGGCGTAGCGTGGATTGGCAGAAATGAAAGGCCACAGGCTCTCCATCACTTCAGTGACCGCCTGCAAAAACTCGGGCTGGTCGGGGTTGCGGCGGGCAATGTCTTGCAGGAAGTGTTCAAGGGTGGGGAGCGTCATGGGAAAGCGGCCTTTCATACCGGTAATGCAATGCGGCGGATTATGCCAAAAATGTATGACTTCATGCCGTTTGCATTGCGTTGCCAGGCATCGTTGGGAGCGATGAGGGTAAAAAAATATAAGAAAAAAGCGCTTAAACCCTTTCAGGTCAAGCGCTTTAAGCTCTTTTATTTATTCATCATTTTTTACTCTAATTCAAACGGCGTCGCCCCCCATTGCACCGTGTGCGCCACCAAACCATAGACCAAGGTGTGCGCTGCGCTGGTGTCCAGCAGGTGGCCCACCATGGGGGCGTGGGCGCTGGTGTCGCAGCGCAGCAGCCAGTCGGAAGTGGGGGCCGGGCTGGTCAGGTCGGTGATGCACAGCAGCGCAATGCCCCGCTGCTGGGCTTGTTGGGCCAGGGTTTGCACCGCAGGGGGAATGCGCCCAAGGACGCACAGGATGAGCATGTCGCCCCGCGCCAAGGGGGTTAAAGCCTCTTCCAGCGTGGTGCCGGCCGCCGGTTGGGCCTGTGCTGGTTTGTCCAGGGCGGTGTGCAGCAATTGGCACAGGTGCTGGGCCAGCAGGTGGTTGGCCCCCAGGCCCACGGCCACTACGCGCGGGGCGCGGTGCAAGGCGGCGGCCAGGGTGTTCATGGTGCTGGCCGGAATTTGTGCCAGCGTGGCGCGCAGCTTGTCTTGCTGGGCTTGCCACAGCGCCTGGCTGTTGGGGGCGTTGGCGCTGGCCTGGGCGGCCGGGGGCAGGGGCAGGGTGCCGGCAGCGTCGGCCTCTAGCCGGGCCTGGCGGCGGGCTTCTTCGTAGGTGCCGTAGCCCAGGTGGCGCACAAAGCGGGTGATGGTGGCGTTGGATACGTCGGTAATCTGCGCCAATTCGCTGGCGCTGTAGCTGCCCAGGTGGATGGGGGTGTCCAAAATCAGCAGGGCGAGTTTTTTCTCGGTGGGCGAGAGCTGGTCCTGCATCTGGCGCAGGCGGGCCAAAAACGGGGTGGCGTTGGGGTGGGCGGGTTGCACAGGCATAGCGTTCAAACCAATCGTCGGGAATCGTCAGGGTTAGCGGCCGCGCAGAAACAGGCCATCGAGCTCGGCCATGCTCAACTGCCGCCAGGTGGGGCGGCCATGGTTGCATTGGTCGGCGCGGTCGGTCTGTTCCATTTGGCGCAGCAGGGCGTTCATTTCATCGAGGGTCAGGCGCCGGTGCGCCCGCACGGCCCCATGGCATGCCATGGTGGCCAGGATTTCATGGCGGGCGCGGGCCACCAGGGTGCTGGCCTCGTGCTGGTGCAGCTCGGCCAGCACGCTGCGGGCCAGTTCCACCGCATCGCCTTGTGCCAAGAGGGCGGGCACGGCCCGCACCGCCAAGGTTTTGGGCGAGAACGGGACCACCTCCAGCCCCAAGGTGGCCAAGGTGGCGCTGTGCGCTTCGGCAGCGGCCACTTCTTGCGGGGTGGCGGCAAAGGTGGCGGCAATCAGCAAGGGCTGGCTGGCAATGGGTTGGTCGTGGCCCACCTGGGTTTTCAGGCGCTCGTACACGATGCGCTCGTGCGCGGCGTGCATATCGACGATGACCATGCCCTGGGCGTTTTCCGCCAGGATGTAAATGCCGTGGATTTGCGCCACGGCGCGGCCCAGTGGCCAGTGCTGGGCCGGGGCCGCTGCTGGCGGTGCGCTGGCTTCGGCCAAGGGAGCTTTGGCAGCAGGGGCGGTGGTGGCGGCAGGGTGGCTTTCTTGCACTTGCCATGCGGGCTGCGGGCTGGCTTCGCGCAGTGGTGCCCACAGGGCCTGCATGTGTGTGGGGGTCAGCGGTGTGGCCGCCGCAGGCGTTGCCGCAGCGGTGAAAGCCGGGGCGAACGCCGAGGGCACAGCGGCCGACAAGGGCATGGCCAACTGCTGTGGGGGTGTGCTTTGGGCACTGGCGGGCGCAGGCTGGGGGGCGGCATCCGGCACCTTGGCCTGGGCCGCCAGCCGCTGGGCACGGGGCACGGCCAGGGCATCTTCGATGGCGTGCTTGATGGCTTGGTGGACTTCGCGGCTGTCGCGAAAGCGCACTTCAATCTTGGTGGGGTGGACGTTCACATCCACACGCAGCGGGTCGATGCGGACGTACAGCGCATAAATGGGTTGCTTGTGGCCATGCAGCACGTCTTCATAGGCGGCCTTGGCGGCGTGCTGGATGACTTTGTCGCGCACAAAGCGGCCATTCACATAGCAGTACTGCTGGTCGGCGCGGTTGCGGGCCGCATCGGGCAGCCCGGCGCGGCCCGAGATGGTGATGGCGCCGTTGTTAAAAATACGGTGTACGGGCAGGCTGTTATCCACAAATTCCTGCCCCAGCACATCGGCCAGACGCCGCGCCAGGGCTTGGCTGTGCTCGGTCTCGGGGGGCACGGCCCGCCATTGCTCGACCAGTTTGCCCTCGTGCCAGATGGCAAAACCGACATCCGGGCGGGCCAGGGCGTGGCGGCGCACGCTTTCGATGCAGTGGGCCAGCTCAGTGGCATCGGTTTTTAAAAACTTGCGCCGCGCGGGGGTGGAGAAGAACAGCTCTTTGACCTCCAGCGTCGTGCCGGGGGCGCGGGCGGCGCGGCGCAGTTCGCCGCTGCGGGCATCGAGCAGCCAGGCGCTGTCGGCCTCGGGCGGGCGCGAGAGGATGCTGGTTTGCGAGACCGAGGCAATCGCCGCCAGCGCCTCGCCGCGAAAGCCCATGGTGGTCACACCCTCCAACTCCTGCAGATCGCGCACTTTGCTGGTGGCGTGGCGGCGCAGGGCAATGGGCAGTTCGGCCGGTGGGATGCCGCCGCCGTCATCCTCCACGCTGATCAGGCGCACCCCACCAGCCAGCAGCCGCACGGTGATCTGGCGGGCCCCGGCATCCAGCGCGTTATCGACCAATTCGCGCACCACCGAGGCGGGGCGCTCGACCACCTCGCCAGCGGCAATCTGGCTGATCAGTTCGTCGGGCAGGTCTTGGATGGCGCGGCGTGGGGGGGAAGGGGGGGCAGGCAAGGCGGAGGTGCTGGTCATTGCTGCGATTTTATGCACCTGGGCCGCTCTTGCCAGGCGCAGCGGATCTGGCCGCTGTGCGTGCGCCGCACGGCTGCTGGCGTTAGTCGTCGTAGTGGTAGTGGCGGTGCTTGTTGTGCTTTTTGCGTTTTTGGTGCGAGTGGCCGTGGCCGTGGCCGTCGTTGCGTTTGCCAATCTCGTTGCCGATCACGGCCCCGGCAGCCGCTCCGCCGATGGTGCCCAAGGTGGTGCCAAAAACGGCATCGCCCAGCAGGCCGCCGGCCACGGCCCCCGCGCCGGTGCCAATTTGGGCATTGCTGGGCCGGTGGGCGCAACCGGCCAGGCCCAGTGCCAGTGCCAAGGTGGTGCCGAGGATGAGTGTTTTGGTGCGGGTCATAAGATGATCCTCCGAATAATGTTACGCATACCCGTACTGTGCCAGCGCAACCGGTAAGCAGGCTTTACCAGAGGTAAAGTTCTCTGCCCGATTGCGAGTGTTTGTGAGAAAGCGCGGTGCGCAGCGCTACAGTACGCGGTTCTTTTGTTGATGCCCAGAGGCTGTGTTGTGGAAATTGCCGCGTTTTTGATCGACTTCATTCTGCATATCGACAAGCATTTGCAGGATTTTGTGGTGGCCTACGGCCCCTGGGTGTATGCCCTGTTGTTTTTGATTGTGTTTGTTGAAACCGGGGTGGTGGTCATGCCGTTTTTGCCCGGCGATTCGCTGCTGTTTATTGTGGGGGCCATGTGTGGCGCGGGGCTGATGGATTTCAGCTTGGCCATGGTGGTGCTGCTGGTGGCGGCGATTTTGGGCGACCAGTGCAATTACACGATTGGCCGCATGATTGGCCCCAAAGTGTTCCAGTGGGAGGATTCGCGCTGGTTCAACCGCCGCGCGTTTGAGCAGGCGCACCGCTTTTACGAGCGCTACGGCGGCGTGACCATCATCCTGGCGCGGTTCATGCCGTTCATTCGCACCTTTGCGCCGTTTGTGGGCGGGGTGGCGGCCATGTCGCGCAGCAAGTTCACGCTGTTTAATGTGGTCGGCGCGTTTATTTGGGTGCTGGGCATTGGCACGGCGGGCTACTTTTTTGGCAATTTGCCCTGGGTGCAGGCCAACTTGGAAAAAATCATCTGGGGTTTGATTTTGGTGCCCGGTTTGATCGCCATTTACGGCAGCTGGCACGCTGGGCGCAAAGAGAATGCTCTAAAAGCATAGCTGTTACCGCTTTAAATAAAAGGACTTCAAGGCAATAACACCTTGAAGTCCTTTTTTTATCAGCGCAAACAGCTTTCTTTTAAATAGAGCGCGAGCGGGCCGTGGGCGGGAATTTGGCAAAGTACTGGCGGATGCCTTGCATGATGGCATCGGCCAGCTTGGCCTGGTAGGCCGGCGAGCGCAGGCGCAGCTCCTCGTCGGGGTTGCTGATAAAGGCGGTTTCAATCAGCACGCTGGGGATGTCCGGGGCTTTGAGCACTGCAAAACCGGCCTGCTCCACCTTGGGTTTGTGCAGCTTGGCAAAGCCGCCAATGTGGCTGAGCACGGCGCTGCCCAGGTGCAGGCTGTCGCGAATTTGGGCCGTGGTGCTCATGTCCAGCACGGCGTTTTGCACGGCTTTGTTTTTGCTGGTGACGTTCACCCCGCCGATCAGGTCGGCCTGGTTTTCTTTGTCGGCCAGCCAGCGGGCTGCCGCGCTGGACGCGCCTTTGGGGCTCAGGGCAAACACGCTGGCCCCGTTGGCCGAGGGTTTGGTAAACGCATCGGCGTGGATGCTGATGAATAAATCGGCCTGCACGCGCCGCGCTTTGCTCACGCGCGTGGCCAGGGGCACAAAAAAATCGGCATCGCGGGTGAGAAAGGCCCGCATCGGGTTGCCATTGATGCGGGTGGCGTTGATGCGCTGGCGCAGCAGAAGGGCGATTTTCAGCACGATGTCTTTTTCGCGCGTGCCCCGGGGGCCGATGGCACCGGGGTCTTCGCCGCCGTGGCCGGGGTCCAGGGCGACGATGATGATGCGCTCGGTGGGCCCAGCGGTTTTGGTGCTGGGCGCAGGCTGCGCAGCTTGCGCCGGGGCGGCGGCCACTTGGGCCGGGGCACTGGGGGGTGCTGGAGCGACCGGGGCTGAGGACTCTGCCTGGGCCGTTTGGCGCTGGGCGATGAGCTGGCTAAGCGGATCATCGTCGTGCGCGGGGGCCGCCGCCGTCGCCGTCGTGTTGGCGGCCTGTTCGCTGCTGCCGGGCAGGCGCTCTTGAATCAGCTGGGCCAGGGGGTCGAGCTCTTGCGCCGGGTACAAGTCCAGCACCAGGCGGTGCTGGTAGGGTGGCACCGGCTTCAAGGTGAAGACCTGCGGGTTGGCCGCCTGCTTCAAATCGAGCACCATGCGCACCACGTTGGGGCTGTTTTGGCCGATGCGGATGGAGGCGATATTGGGGTCATCGGGCTGCACTTTGACGGCCAGCTCTTTGAGCGTGTTGGTCAGCTGCATGCCCTGAATGTCCACCGCCAGGCGCGGTGGGTTGGGGATGAAGGTTTGCGTGGTCTTGAGCGGTTTGTCCGATTCGAGCGTGACGCGGGAATAGTCCGGCGCAGGCCAGACCCGCACGGCCACCACGCTGGCGCCAAAGGCAATTTGCTGGCGACCCAGTAGGAAGGCCAAGGTGCCCGCTTGCAATAAACGGCGGCGGGGGTGGGAAACAAGGGGGCGGTTAGCGCTCATGAAAACCAGGCTTGCAAAAGTTGCGTACCGCAGGCACTGAGGGGGCGCAGATGCACGCGGCGTTGGGTGTCGTCAATGGCTTCGATATGGATAGCTACATCGGCTTGTGGGGCAAGGCCGGCAGCTTTTTCCGGCCATTCTGCCAGCTTCAATCCGGGGCTGGCGAAAATGTCCCGAAAACCGGCATCTTCCCACTCCAGCGGATCGTCAAAACGGTAAAAGTCAAAATGCCAGATGGCCAGCTGCGGCAGGTCGTAGGCCTCGACCACGGCGTAGGTCGGGCTTTTGATGCGCCCTGGCACGCCCAGGGCCTGCAGCAAATGGCGCACCAGCGTGGTTTTGCCCGCGCCCAGGTTGCCGTGCAGGGTGATAAAGGCCTGGGCCAGGGCCGAGTTGGCCATCATCTTGTGGGCTAATTGCTGGGCAAAGGCGGCGGTATCGGCTTCACTCGACCAGGTCAGCGTGACACCGGGGTGCGCCTGAGGGCGTTGGGGGGAATCGGGCATTTTTACAATCGGGCGCTTATGCACGCAAAAAATCACAGTCAAGAAAACCAAGCTCAAGCAAGCCAAGCCTGGCTGGCCCGCATCACCGCCTGGGCCAAAGAGCTGGGATTTTCGCAAATTGGCGTCGCCGGTGTGGATTTGTCCTCCAGTGAGCCGGGCTTGCTGCGCTGGTTGGAGCAAGGCTTTCACGGCCAGATGCACTACATGGCGGCGCATGGCCTCAAGCGTGCCCGCCCGGCCGAGCTGGTGCCCGGCACGGTCAGCGTCATCACCGCCCGCATGAATTACCTGCCGGCCGATACCCCGGCCGATTGGCAAGAGCGCGAGTGGCAGCGCCTGCGCCATCCGCAAGAGGCCATCATCTCGGTCTATGCCCGAGGGCGCGATTACCACAAGGTGCTGCGGGCCCGCTTGCAAAAACTGGCCGAGCGCATGGCCCAAGAGCTGGGGCCGTTTGGCTACCGCGCGTTCACCGATTCGGCCCCGGTGCTCGAGGCCGAGCTGGCCCGGCGCAGCGGCCAGGGCTGGCGCGGCAAGCACAGCCTGGTGCTCAACCGCGAGGCCGGTTCGACCTTTTTTTTGGGCGAAATCTACGTCGATCTGCCTTTGCCGCCGACTGAGCCGGTCAGCGTGCACTGCGGCAGCTGCACCGCGTGCCTGGATGCCTGCCCGACGGGGGCCATCGTCGCACCGGGGCAGGTGGATGCGCGCCGCTGCATCTCGTACCTGACGATTGAGTACGGTGGCAGTATCCCCGAAGACTTGCGCCCCAAAATGGCCAACCGCATCTATGGCTGTGACGATTGCCAACTGGCCTGCCCCTGGAACAAGTTTGCCCAGCCCAGTGTGCTGGCCGATTTTGCGGTGCGCCCTGGCCTGCAGGATGTGGGCCTGGCCGAGCTGTTTGCCTGGGACGAGGCCAGCTTTCTGCGCCGCACCGAAGGCAGCCCCATCCGCCGCATTGGCCATGAAAAATGGGTACGCAATATTGCCGTGGCACTGGGCAATGCCCTGCGCCAAGCCCCGGATGCGGCCACGGCGCAAGCGATTGCGGCCACTTTGGCAACGCGCCTGGACGATCCCAGTGCGCTGGTGCGCGAGCATGTGCAGTGGGCCTTGGCGCAGCACCCGCGCCTACCGCCAGCACCGCCTTTTTAGAACGTGTTCACGATCTTAGGGCCATTGACGGCGGCTACTATTGCCGACTATGACCAATCCGGGAACGACCGATAAAGAGGCCCTGCTGGCTGCCAGCTGGAGCAGTTTGGATGCTTTTTTGGAAACCCTGCTGCTCCAAGACGGGCTGGCTGAAAACACCTTGAAAGCCTACCGGCGCGATGCCAGCGCCTGTGCGCAGTTTTTGGCCGAACGCGGTGTGAGCCTGGATGGCGCACAGACGCAGGATTTGCAAGCCTGGCAAGCCCAGCGTGCGGCCCAAGGGGCCAAGGCCACCTCCAGCAACCGGGGCTTGAGTGTTTTGCGCCGCTATTACCACTGGGCCCTGCAAGAGCAACGCTTGCAGCACGATCCCAGTGTGCTGCTGTTGGCCGCCAAGCGCCCGCCCCGCGTGCCCCATGTGCTCAGTGAGGCGCAAGTCGAACAGCTGCTGGCCGCGCCCGATACCTCCACCCCTTTGGGCCTGCGGGATCGGGCGATGCTGGAGCTGCTGTATGCCAGCGGCTTGCGCGTGAGCGAACTGGTGGGGTTGCAGTTGCAGCACATGGATGTGCAGCAAGGGGTGGTGCGGGTGCTGGGCAAAGGCCGTAAAGAGCGCCTGGTGCCCTTTGGTCAAGTGGCCAGCGATTGGCTGCAGTCGTATTTAGAGCAAGCCCGCAGCGCAATTTTGGCGGGTCAGCGCAGCCACGATTGCTTTGTCACCCAGCGCGGTAGCGCCATGTCGCGGGCCATGTTTTGGGTGCTGGTAAAAAAATATGCGCTGCAGGCGGGGATCAGCGTGCCACTGTCGCCGCACACCCTGCGCCATGCGTTTGCCACGCATTTGCTCAACCACGGCGCTGACTTGCGGGTGGTGCAGCTGCTCTTGGGGCATGCCGATATTTCTACCACGCAGATTTACACCCACATTGCCCGCGCGCGCCTGCAGCAATTGCATGCCCAGCATCACCCGCGTGGCTGATGGCGGGGGGCAAGCGGGGGCCGCCCTTTAATTCATGTCGTCGAACGTTTCGGCCCAGGCCAAGGCTTGCAAATGGGCCCAATTGACCTGGTGGTTGGACAGGTGCAGGGCATCGGTCAGGCGGGCAAAGGTGTCGTCATCGCCTTGTTCGCAGGCCAAAGTCAGCTCCAGGAAGGGGGCTAAGACACCGGTGCGGGTCAGCAAGGCATCGCGCACGGACTGCGGCAGGGCCACAGCATCCAAGGCCATCTCCATGGGGATGCCCAGCATGGAATCGAGCAGGGAGAACATGCCAACGATGAAGGCGTTGTCCACCTCTTCGGGGGTGAGCATCTCGGCCGCCAGCAGCTCCATCAAGCGGCCACGCACCACCGCGGTTTGGCCCACAGCGGGGGCGGTGTCGCTGCCGCGCGACGTGGTCAGCAGCAAAGCGGCCCAGCGAAAGAGCTTTTTCAAGCCCAAAATCATGACTGCATGGCGAAACGAGGTGACCTCAATCGACAGACCAAAACCGGCCGAATTGATAAAGCGCAGCAGGTTGAAGGACAGGGTGGGGTCTTTTTTCAGGAGCGCCTCAATCTCTGCCGTGCTGCCTTGGCTGCGCACCAGGTTGAGCAGTTGCATGATCACTGCCTGATTGGGCCGCACCGTTTTGGTCTGGATGACATCGGGCTTGGCAAACCAATAGCCTTGGAACAGCTTCACGCCCAAGGCTTTCATGCACTCGAACTGCTCTTTGGTCTCCACTTTTTCGGCAACGATGTGGGCTTTGGTGTACTTCTGGGTAAATTGCACAACGGCGGGCAGTTGCTCGGCCTTGATGTGCATCATGTCCAGTTTGATGAAGTCGGCCAGGGGCAGCCAGCTGGCGTAGTCCTTGGTCAGCGCATGCTGGTCAAAAGCGATGCGAAAGCCGCGCTCTTTCAAGGCACCAAATACGCCGCAGCGGGTGGTAATGTCAAAGGCACAGCTGCCCGCAGGCATGGGGGGAACTTCCAGGACGACTTTCTCTGGGGCGATCAGCTCCAGGTGCCCGCCCGAGAGGCCGTCGTGGGTGGTGTTGATAAACACCAGTTTTTTCCCCACCAAGGCCTCCGCGCCCGCGTACGACAGGGCGTTGAACAGCAAGGCGGCATCGCTGGCGGCGGTAAACGAGGCCGCACTGCGGTCAAACAACTCATAGCCGAAGACTTCGCGCTGCTCGTTCAAAATTGCCTGGCGGCCAACCAACGCATTGGCCTCTGTCTTGGTGGAGGTGGCGCCAGGAAGGGAGGAGTCGGGGGTGGTGCTCATACGTTGAATGAATAATGCCAAGCCTCAAGGGCTGATTGCTCTTAATGAAATAACTGTACCGCGATTGCCGGTGAACACAATGTCGCCTTGGTGCTTTAACCGTTGACCTGGTCACTCCAGGCCAGGGCTCGCAAGTGGGCCCAGTTGATTTGTTGGTTGGTCAGGCCCAGTTTTTCGGCAGCCTCGTCAAAAACAGAGTCATTATTGTTTTCGCAGGCCTTGGCCAGGGTGAGTAAATCGGCCAAGGGGCCCACTTGGTGGAGCAAGGCTTGGCGAATGGGCTCAGGCGCATGGATCAATTGCAGCGCGTCAGCGGTGGGGATGGACAGCATCAAATCGAGCAGCGAGAAAATGCCCGTGACAAACGCCATGTCCGCTTCTTCTTCGCTTAAAAACTCTTCGGCCAGCAACTCCATCAAGCGCCCGCGTACCACCGCTGTTTGGCCCAGGGAGGGCGGGGTATTGGCATATTTGGTGGCGGCCAGAAGCAAGGCCGCCCAGCGAAAAAGTTTTTTCAACCCCATGATGAGCACCGCTTGGCGAAACGAGGTGACTTCGCGCTGCATGCCAAAGCTGGCGGAATTGATCAGGCGCAACAGGTTAAAGGCCAAGCCGGCATCTTTTTTTAACACCTCTTCGAGTTCATCGGTGCTGGCCTGGCGGCGCAGCAATGTGATGAGCTCGACCAGGCTGGTTTGGCGAGGGGCCAAAATTTTGGCTTCAAATACCGAAGGCCGGGCAAACCAAAAGCCTTGAAAGAGCTTGATCCCCATTTGTTGCAGCAGCTCAAACTGCTCAACGGTCTCCATCTTTGCGGCAATGAGCTGCGCCGTGCTGTGTTTTTGGGCGTACTGAATCAGCACCAGCCACTGGTCGCGTGGCAACACGGTTAAATCGAGCTTGATGTAGTTGGCCAGCGCCAGCCAGCCTGCGTACACCGAATCGAGCACAAAATGGCCAAACGACAGCTTGAAGCCGCGTTGCTTGAGCGTCTCCAACATGGGCAGGCGCAGATGGGCTTCAGCGCTGGCGCTGTGGCCCAGGTCTTGAATTTCCAGCACGATTTTGCTGGGGTCGAGCAGCTCCAGGTGGCCGCCAGCCAGGCTCTCGTGCGTGCAGTTCACAAACAGCAGTTTGTCGCCCATGATGTCTTCGGTGCCAGCGTGGGTCATGGCCGTAAACACCAGCAGCACATCGGAGGCGGCCGTGTGCTCGGCCGGGGCGCGTGAGCGGTTGAACAGTTCATAGCCGATGACCGATTTTTCACTATTGACAATGGCCTGGCGGGCAATCAAGGCGGTAGAGGCACCAACGGCAGCGGAGGGGGTAGTCATAAATAAAAAAACGAACGAAGGGGCGGAAAACAGGCCGGCCGATTATGCGGGTGGGCCCATCTCTAGCCAGGCAATCTCTTGCGCGGTAAAGCCTGCGGCGTGGCGGGCAGAGCGATTGAGTGGGGGCTTGGGCCACGGTGCCTGGTAGCGCTCAAGCAGTGCAGTGTAGTGGGCTTGGGGGGATACGCGTTGTTGCAAGCACAACCAGTTGTACCAATGGTTGCCAATGGCAACATGCCCCACTTCTTCGTGCAAGATGATATCCAATATTTTGCTAGCTTCTAGCGCATCATCAGAGCCAATTTTTTGAAGTTTTAATTGAATTTGTGGCGTGGCATCAAGGCCACGCGCTTCTAAAGTTCGGGGAACCAAGGCCATGCGGGCGGTGATGTCCTCGGCAGTTTTTTCGCACATGCTCCACAGCCCTTGGTGGGCGGGAAAGTCCCCATAAGCAAATCCGTGCTGCTGCAGCCAAGAGTCGATCAGTAAAAAATGCTTGCCCTCTTCCCCGGCGACCTGCAGCCAATCCAGGTAGTAGGCCGCAGGCATGTCGGCAAAGCGCCAAATCGCATCCAGCGCCAGATTGATGGCGTTGAACTCAATGTGTGCAATGGCATGCATCAGCACGGCCCGCCCTTGCAAGGTGGCGGGCGAACGCCGGGCCACCTGCGTGTGCGGCCGCAGCACCGGCCGGGCAGGGTGGCCGGGCAAGGGGGCATGGCAGTGCAGCACCGCCTGCGGCGCAATCGCATAGTGGTGTGCTTGGGCCAGCATGGCCATGGCGGCCTGGGCTTTTTCCTGCGGATTGCACAGGCACAAAACCTCCAAGGCATGATGTCGAAGTTGCATACGTGCGATTGTAGGTAGTGGGTAAATAACCTGAAGTTTTAACAAGGAGACCGTATGGCGGTGTATGAACTGGATGGCGTGGTGCCTGAAATTGCCGACTCGGCTTGGGTGGCCGACAGTGCCCAGGTGATCGGGCGCGTGACCTTAGAGGCCCAGGCCAGCCTGTGGTTTGGCGTGGTGGCCCGTGGCGATAGCGACCATTTGCACATTGGTGCGGGCAGCAATATCCAAGACAACACCGTGCTGCACGCCGATGCGGGCCAGCCTTTGCGCATTGGCCGCAATGTCACTGTGGGCCACAAGGCCATGCTGCATGGCTGCACGATTGGCGATGAATCGCTGATTGGCATTGGTGCGGTGGTGCTCAATGGGGCCAAAATTGGCAAGCACTGCCTGGTGGGTGCGGGGGCCTTGGTCACGGAGGGCAAAGAATTTCCTGACGGCAGCATGATTCTTGGCAGCCCCGCCAAGGTGGTGCGCCAGCTGACTGAGGCACAAATCGAGGGCTTGCGCCGCAGCGCCCAGCACTACCGGGATAATGCGCAGCGTTTTAAAAAGGGGCTGCGCCACATCGGCTAAAGCAGCGCACTGCGCGTTTGTCTGCCCCGGCGAAAGGAAAACAATGTCTGAACTGCATAAATTTTTGTTTGATGGCCTGCCTGTGCGCGGCATGGTGGTGCGCCTGACCGATGCGTGGCAAGCCATCTTGCAGCGCCGTGCCGCCAATACCGAAACCGGGGCCTACCCCCCTGCGGTGCATGAATTGTTGGGTGAGATGACGGCGGCGGCTGTGCTGATGCAGTCCAACATCAAATTCAATGGTGCCTTGGTGTTTCAAATTTTTGGCGATGGCCCGGTCAAAGTGGCCGTCGCCGAGGTGCACAGCAACCTGGCGCTGCGGGCCACGGCCACGGTCCATGGCACTGTGGACGGTGGTGCCGACCTGACCAGTTTGGTCAATGTGCATGGCCAGGGGCGCTGCGCCATCACCCTTGATCCGCAAGATCGCCAACCTGGCATGCAGCCGTACCAGGGCGTGGTGTCGCTGCAAAACGCGCAAGGCGACAGCGTGGCGACCTTGGCCCAGGCGTTGCAGCACTACATGCTCCAGTCCGAGCAGCTGGACACCACGGTGGTGCTGGCCGCCAATGACGAAGTGGCCGCTGGTCTGCTGATTCAGCGCATGCCGCTCAAAGGCCAAGACAATTTGGCCCGGGCCACCGAAAGCGCCAGCGATGCCGAGGATGCCCAGGGCGAAAACGAAGACTACCAACGCATCGCCACCTTGGCCGCGAGCTTGACGCGCGAGGAGTTGCTCAGCCTGGATGTTGATACCATTTTGCGCCGCCTGTTTTGGGAGGAAAAACTGCTGCGCTTTGTCCCGCAAACAGGCGCTAGCGGGCCGCACTTTGCCTGCACCTGCAGCCGTGAGCGGGTGCAAACCATGCTCAAAGGCCTGGGGCAGGAAGAGGTCGCCAGCGTGGTCGCTGAGCGCGGTTCGGTGGAGGTGGGGTGTGATTACTGCGGGGCCCAGTACCGGTTTGATCCGATTGACATTACCCAGTTGTTTACCGATACCAGCCACACGGCACCCGGTTCGGTGCAATAAACCCCATTGAAAAAAGCTGCCAAGGCAGCTTTTTTCATAGCTTGTTGCGCAGATGCGGTAAGCCTTATTGGGTGATTTGAATATAAATTTCGCCGGGTTTGAGCATGCCCAGCTCGCCCCGGGCTTTTTCTTCCACCATCTCGTTGCCGTCTTTGAGGTCTTGCACTTCTGAGCGCAGGCGATCGACCTCTTGCTGCACCAAGGCGTTGGCTTTTTGTTGTGCGTCAATTTGGGCCTGCAATGCCTGGGCGCGGGCCACGCCGCCGTCCCCCAGCCACAGTTGATTGTGGATCAGGGCCAGCAGGGCCAACAAAACGAGGGTGACGATGCGTCCAACCATGGCGGCTTGAAAACGCCCTCACGGGGAGGGCATTTTTGGGGTGTCCTTAATGGATTGAGGGGCGCATTAACGCAGGTTGTAGAACGCCGCGCGGCCTGGGTACTCGGCCACGTCACCCAGGTCTTCCTCGATGCGCAGCAGCTGGTTGTACTTGGCGATGCGGTCGCTGCGGCTCATCGAACCGGTCTTGATCTGGCCGGCGTTCAGTCCCACGGCGATGTCGGCAATGGTGCTGTCTTCGGTTTCGCCCGAGCGGTGCGAGATCACGGCGGTGTAACCGGCGCGTTTGGCCATTTCGATGGCGGCAAAGGTCTCGGTCAGCGTGCCGATCTGGTTGATTTTGATCAGGATGGAGTTGGCAATGCGCTTGTCGATGCCTTCCTTCAGGATCTTGGTGTTGGTCACGAACAGATCGTCACCCACCAGCTGCACCTTGCTGCCCAGGCGCTCGGTGAGCAGCTTCCAGCCGTCCCAGTCGCCTTCGTGCATACCGTCTTCAATGCTGATGATGGGGTATTTATCGCACCAGCCCGCCAGCATGTCGGTCCATTGCGCAGCGGTCAGGGTCATATTGCCTTCACCGGCCAGCACGTACATACCGTCTTTGTAGAACTCGCTGGCGGCGCAGTCCAGGCCCAGGGCGATTTGTTCGCCAGCCTTGTAGCCCGCTTTTTCGATGGCCTGAATGATCAGCTGAATGGCCGCTTCGTGGTTTTCCACGCTGGGGGCAAAACCACCTTCGTCGCCCACGGCCGTGCTCATGCCCTGGTCGTGGATGATGGCTTTGAGCGCGTGGAACACCTCGGCACCCCAGCGCACGGCTTCGCGGAAAGAGGGAGCGCCCACGGGGATGATCATGAACTCTTGCAGGTCCAGGCTGTTGTTGGCGTGGGCCCCGCCGTTGATGACGTTCATCATGGGCACGGGCAGTTGCACGCCGCCCATGCCGCCAAAGTAGCGGTACAGGGGCAGGCCGGCTTCTTCAGCCGCAGCGCGGGCCACGGCCATCGACACAGCCAGCATGGCGTTGGCGCCCAGGCGCGATTTGTTGTCGGTGCCGTCCAGCTCGATCATGGTTTTGTCGAGGAAGGCTTGCTCGGCCGCATCCAGGCCAATCACGGCATTGGCGATGTCGTGGTTGATGTGCTCCACGGCCTTGAGCACGCCCTTGCCCAGGTAGCGGCCTTTGTCGCCGTCGCGCAGCTCAATGGCTTCGCGCGAGCCGGTGGAGGCCCCCGAGGGCACAGCGGCGCGGCCCATCACGCCCGATTCCAGCAGCACGTCGCATTCGACGGTGGGGTTGCCGCGGCTGTCCAGCACTTCGCGGCCGACGATATCAACAATTGCACTCATGGTGTTTCCTTTGAAGTTTCAAAAAACTGGGGCCTGGCGCGATGGAGGCTCAGGCCGAAAAATCGTTTTCCAAGAAGCCGTTTTGCTTGGTGATGGCATCAATTTGCACCAAGGTGGTCAGCAGGGCGTGCATGTGCTTGAGGGGCACGGCATTGGGGCCGTCCGACCAGGCCTGGGCCGGGTCGGGGTGGGTTTCCATGAAAAAACCGGCCACGCCTACGGCCGCACCGGCACGCGCCAGCACGGGCACCATGTCGCGGGCACCGCCGCTGACAGCGCCCAGGCCGCCGGGTTTTTGCACCGAATGGGTTACGTCAAACACCACGGGGGCACCGCTTTGGCGCATCTGCGCCAGGCTGGTCATATCGGCCACGAGGTTGTTGTAGCCAAAGCTGACCCCGCGCTCGCAGGCCAGAAAGCGGTCTTCGCTCAGGCCCACTTCGGCCGCGGCCGCACGGGCCTTGTCGATGACGTTTTTCATGTCCCAGGGGGCGAGGAACTGGCCTTTTTTAATGTTCACCGGCTTGCCCGATTGCGCCACGGCGCGGATGAAATCGGTTTGGCGGCACAAGAAGGCGGGGGTTTGCAGCACATCGACGACGCTGGCCACCTCGGCCACTTGGGCGGCTTCGTGTACATCGGTCAGGATGGGCAGCTGCAACTGGCGGCGCACTTCGTCCAGGATGTTCAGCCCCGCATCCATCCCCACGCCGCGCTGGCTGTTGCCCGAGGAGCGGTTGGCTTTGTCAAACGAGCCTTTGTAGATCAGCGGGATGCCCAGCGCGGTGCAGCTTTCTTTGAGCTGGCCGGCCACATCCAGCGACATTTGCAAGCCCTCGATCGAGCAGGTGCCGGCAATCAGGAAAAAGGGCTGGTCCAGGCCAACGTTAAAACCGCAAAGTTGCATAGTGGTCTTTGAATAATTAGAGCTGTTTGCGCTTTATTCTTCAGCTTTTTAAGGGGTTTTAGCCCTTAATTGGCCGAATTTAGTGCGCAAGCAGCTCCTGTTATTAATCTTTCTTTTCAGCCAAAGCCGCGCGGATAAAGGCATTGAACAGCGGGTGGCCGTTCCATGGCGTGGATTTGAACTCGGGGTGAAACTGCACGCCAATGAACCAGGGGTGGACGCTGGTGGGCAGTTCGACAATCTCGGTCAGTTGCTCGCGCTGCGTCAGCGCCGAGATCACCAGCCCGGCTTGGCGCAGGCGATCAAGGTATTGCACATTGGCCTCGTAGCGGTGGCGGTGGCGCTCGGTGACCACGTCGCCATAAATGCCGTGCGCCAGCGTGCCTTTTTGCACGTCTGAGCTTTGGGCCCCCAGGCGCATGGTGCCGCCCAGGTCGGAGTTGGCATCGCGGGTGTACACCTTGCCGTCGGCATCTTTCCACTCGGTAATCAAGGCGATCACGGGATGGGGGGTGTCGGGCTTGAACTCGGTGGAGTTGGCATCGGCCAGCCCCGCCACGTTGCGGGCAAATTCGATGGTGGCCACTTGCATGCCCAGGCAAATGCCCAGGTAGGGCACCTTGCGCTCGCGGGCAAAGCGGGCGGTGGCGATCTTGCCTTCCACGCCGCGCTCGCCAAAACCGCCGGGCACCAGGACGGCGTCGTAGCCGCCCAGGTGCTCGGCCGCGTTGGCATCGGTGATGAGTTCCGAATCAATGTGGTCGATCTTGACGCGCACATGGCTTTGCATGCCAGCGTGCTTGAGCGCTTCATTCACCGACTTGTAGGCATCGGACAGCTCCACGTATTTGCCCACCATGGCCACGCGCACCTCGCCCTGGGGGTGTTCGGTTTCGTACACCAAATCGTCCCAGCGCTTGAGGTTGGCCGGCGGCGTGTTCAGGCGCAGCTTGTCGCAGACCATGCCGTCCAGGCCCTGCTCGTGCAGCATGCGCGGCACTTTGTAGATGGTGTCCACATCCCACATGCTGATCACGCCCCACTCGGCCACGTTGGTGAACAGGGAGATTTTGGCCTTCTCATCGGCCGGCACACTGTGCTTGGCGCGGCACAGCAGGGCATCGGGCTGGATGCCGATTTCGCGCAGCTTTTGCACCGTGTGCTGGGTGGGTTTGGTTTTGAGCTCGCCCGCCGTTTCGATGTAGGGCAGGTAGGTCAGATGGACAAAGGCGGTGTTGTTCGGCCCCTGCTTCAGCGCCAATTGGCGCACGGCCTCCAAAAAGGGCAGCGATTCAATGTCGCCCACGGTGCCGCCCACTTCGCAGATGGCCACGTCCACCGCATCCGGGGTGCCAATGCCTGCGCCGCGTTTGACGTATTCTTGGATTTCGTTGGTGATGTGCGGAATCACCTGCACGGTTTTGCCTAGGTAGTCGCCCCGGCGCTCTTTTTCGAGCACGCTTTGGTAGATGCGCCCGGTGGTGAAGTTGTTGGCCTGCTTCATGCGCGTTTCGATGAAGCGCTCGTAGTGGCCCAGGTCCAGATCGGTTTCAGCGCCGTCGTCGGTGACGAACACCTCGCCGTGCTGGATGGGGCTCATAGTGCCCGGATCGACGTTGATATAGGGATCGAGCTTAATAAGGGTGACTTTGAGGCCACGCGATTCAAGCAGTGCTGCCAGCGAGGCCGAGGCGATGCCCTTGCCTAAGGAGGACACCACACCGCCCGTGACAAAAACGAATTTGGTCATGCCGTTGTATAGGTAGCGGGAAATTGCGATTATAGGGGGCAGCGTCCGCCAACTGCAGCCCCCTTGGGTGAATGCACCCCCGCCCTCTGCTAGCATTTGCCTATGCAAGAGCTTCAAAGCAAACACATCGTCTTGGGCCTGACCGGCGGGGTCGCCTGCTACAAGGTGGCGCAGCTGTGCCGCCTGCTCACCAAAGCCGGGGCCACCGTGCAAGTCGTCATGACCGAGGCGGCCCAGCAATTCATCACCCCGGTGACGATGCAGGCGCTATCGGGTCGTCCGGTGTTTACCTCGC
The DNA here is from genome assembly GCF_017368815.1 of Comamonas denitrificans. Taxonomy (GTDB): domain Bacteria; phylum Pseudomonadota; class Gammaproteobacteria; order Burkholderiales; family Burkholderiaceae_C; genus Comamonas; species Comamonas denitrificans. The sequence continues at coordinate 95,003 of NZ_JAFNME010000001.1, forward strand.
AATGGGATGCGCGGCCTGAGAACAACATGGCGCACATCAACTTGAGCCGCGCGGCCGATGCCATCGTCATTGCCCCGTGCAGTGCCGACTTTGCCGCCAAGCTGGCCCAGGGCCGGGCCGATGAGTTGCTCAGTTTGCTGTGCCTGGCGCGGCCGCACGGCAAGCCCTTGCTGCTGGCCCCGGCCATGAACCGCGAAATGTGGGCGCACCCGGCCACGCAGCGCAACTTTGCCCAGGCCGCGGCCGATGGCGCCCAGGTGCTGGACGTGGGCCAGGGCGAGCAAGCCTGTGGTGAATGCGGCGATGGCCGCATGCTCGAGCCCGAAGAGCTGATCCAAGACATTGCCGCCAGCTTGGTGCCCAAGCGCCTGGCCGGGCACAAGGTGTTGATTACGGCGGGGCCGACCTTTGAGGCGCTGGACCCCGTGCGCGGCTTGACCAACCATTCCAGCGGCAAGATGGGTTTTGCCATTGCGGCGGCGGCCCGCGCGGCGGGGGCGCAGGTCACGCTGGTGGCCGGCCCGGTGCATTTGCCTACGCCCCGGGGGGTGCAGCGCATCAATGTGCAATCGGCGCGGGACATGCTGGCAGCGGTGCAGTCGGCGCTGGAGGACGTTTCTATTTTCATAGCTGCCGCCGCAGTTGCAGATTGGCGTCCGGCCGATTTTTCTGCTAAAAAAATCAAAAAAGACGGCAGTGGTGCCGTGCCCAGCTTGGCCTTTGTCGAAAACCCCGACATTCTGGCCACCGTGGCCAACAGTGATCGCGCCCAGCAGGGGCAGCTGTACTGTGTGGGCTTTGCGGCTGAGAGTGACAACCTGTTGGCCCACGCCAGTGCCAAGCGGGTGCGCAAAAACGTTCCGCTGCTGGTGGGTAACATTGGCCCGGCGACCTTTGGCCAGGATGACAATACGCTGCTGCTGATTGATGCCCACGGCAGCAGTGCCTTGCCCCGGGCCAGCAAGGCGCAGCTGGGCCATGCCCTGATCGCAGAAATCGCACGGCGTTTGCCGTGACGGCCTTTTATTTACTTCCAACAGGGGCAGACAGGCTATGAACCAACCCGCATCTGGCTTACGCCACCAACCGCCCCCCGCTTTGGCCGATTACAGCGGCCCCCCCAATGGGGACTATGTGCGCTATGTTGAGCAGCTGATGCAGTGGTCAGAGCAAGAGCATCGCCGCACGGGTGGTTTTGCCATGCTCACCGCCCAGCCCCATGCCGGCCAAGTGGGAGCCAAGGCGAGCGCAGCCACCAAGGCTGCCAGCAAGAAGGAAAGCAAGAAAGAAGAGGTGGTGCGCCAGGTGACGCAGATGCTGGCACAAAGCAAGGCCGCCTCTGCGGGGCAAGGCAAGCCTGGCCTGCCCGCAGCCTCTATGAAGGTGCCCAGCATCGTGTTTGGCATGGTGCTGCTGGGCTTGCTGGTGTTGAAAGCCGAATGGATTCCGCTGGCGATTGTGTTGTGGGTGGTGTGGAATGTGCGCCGCTTGCTGCGCTCGGCCAAAGCAGCCTCCAGTGCGAAGACTGGAGGCTAGTAGGCCATCAATGCGCGGCGCGTGATGGCGGGCAGGGGCGCACGCGATCAAATGCTGCCGCCAAGGCGCAGGCCACCAGCACAGGCAGCAGCCAGCCCAGCCCCATCGAGGCACCGGGCAAGCTCAGGAGCAGACTGGGAATCCATGCCTGCAGTTCAGCGGCCTTCAAACCATCGACCAAGCCAAAAATCAGCGCCACCAGCAACACCGGAGCGAACACTGTGCGCGGATTGCGCCAGCAGCGGCTGAGTAAATTGAGCCCCACCAGCGCAATCGCTACCGGGTAAATGGTGTAGAGCACAGGCACAGCAATGGCAATCAGCTGGGCCAGCCCCAAGTTGGCCGCGCCCAGTGAAAAGGCGCTAATCAAAATGACCACGGCCCGGTAGGACAGGGGCAGCAGCTGGCTAAAGTACACCCCGCAGGCGCTGACCAAGCCAACGCCCGTGGTCAGGCAGGCCAACAAAATCACCGTGGCCAGCAGCCACAAGCCGGGGTTGCCAAAAGTATGCTCCACGTAGCGGGTGAGAACTTCTACGCCGGTGCTGGCATTGGCGGCCAAATGGGCGTTGTGGGCCCCCAGGTAAACCAGTGAGATATACACCAGCCCCAGCCCCAGCGCCGCAATCACCCCCGCCGCAATGGCGTAGCGGGTGTGCAGCCGCGCATCGTGGATGCCTTGGCTTTTGATGGCATTGACAATCACCACGCCAAACACCAGTGCGCCCAGCGCATCCATGGTTTGGTAGCCCTGCAAAAAGCCCTCGGCCAGGGGTTGGTGGACATAGTTGCCCGTGGCGGCGCTGAGCACGCCGGTCGGCAGGAAAAAGGCGGCCCCACCCACAATGGCCAAGGCCAAAATCAGCACTGGGGTGATGATTTTGCCGATGTTGTCCATCAGCTTGCCAGGGTAGAGCGAGAGCAAAAGCACCAGCGCAAAATAAACGCAGGTAAAGATGAGCAAATTGACTGGGGTGTCGCCCACAAAGGGGGCGACACCCATGGCAAAAGACACCGTGGCGGTGCGCGGGGTGGCAAACAGGGGGCCAATGCAAAGGTACACCGCCACGCCCAAGGCAATGCCGGCGGCCTTGCCCAGGGGGGCAGTCAGTGCCGGCATGCCCCCGCCCACGCGGGCCAAGGCCACCACCGTGAGCAGCGGCAGGCCCACACCGGTGAGCAAAAAGCCCAGGGCAGCCGGCCACAGCTGCTCTCCGGCAGACAGCCCGACCATGGGCGGAAAAATGATGTTGCCAGCCCCCAGAAAGAGGGCAAAAGTCATAAAGCCAAGGGCCAGAATGTCCCAGAGATGGAGTTTTTTCGTCGTCATGATGGGAACGATTGTGACAAAAATAAATTGCACATATTGGTTTCTTGGCGCTTTAAAAAATGATGTTTGGCGTATTTTTTGAAATTTTATTGATTGCTTTGCTTTTTGCGCATAAAAAAACCCCTGCATTTTGGGGTGCAGGGGGTGTGGGGTAGCGGCGGGGCCGTCGTGCTGCGCTTACAGCACTTTGCGCAGGCGCTCGGCGTAGTCATGCAGCGCAGCGGGGCCAGGTTCTTTGCGTGGCCAGCCTAAGGTGATGCCATCGTTTTGGTAGCGCGGCACCACATGCAGGTGAAAGTGGCGCACGGTTTGCTCGGCCGCAGCGCCGTTGGCTTGCAGCACGGTGATGCCTTCGGGGTCGAATGCGCTTTGGATGGCGTGCGCCATGCGCTGTGCGGTTTGCATGACGGCACCGGCTTCTTCGGCGGTCAGCTCTAGCAGCGTGACAGCGTGGCGCTTGCTGGCCACCAGCACATGGCCGGGATTGACTTGGCCCAGGTCCATGAAAGCCAGGGTCAGCTCGTCCTCATACACCTGGGCGCTGGGAAGGGTGCCGGCAACGAGTTTGCAAAAAATGCATTCACCGGGCGGCGAGGTATCAACAAACATGGGCATAGAGGGCTCCTTTTTATAGATGGCGGATGGGTTTTTCCTGCGCAGCCGCTGGCGTTGCAGGTAGAGTGCGGATTTTTACCGATACCACTGCCCCCTAATGATGACGGGAGAGAAGCGCGCATGAGCATCAAAAGCGATAAATGGATACGCCGCATGGCCGAGCAGCACGGCATGATCGAGCCCTTTGAGCCTGGGCAAATTCGCCAGGCCGACGGCAAGAAAATCATCAGCTACGGCACCAGCAGCTATGGCTACGACATCCGTTGCGCCCGCGAATTCAAAGTTTTTACCAACATCCACAGCACCGTGGTGGACCCGAAAAATTTCGATGAAAAAAGCTTTGTCGATTTCGAGGGCGATTACTGCATCATCCCGCCCAACAGCTTTGCACTGGCCCGCACGGTGGAGTATTTCCGCATTCCGCGCGATGTGCTGACAGTGTGCTTGGGCAAAAGCACCTACGCCCGCTGCGGCATCATCGTCAATGTGACCCCTTTTGAGCCCGAGTGGGAAGGGTATGTGACGCTGGAGTTTTCCAACACCACGCCGCTGCCCGCCAAAATTTATGCCGGCGAGGGCTGTGCCCAGGTGCTGTTTTTCCAAAGCGATGAAGTCTGCGAAACCAGCTACAAAGACCGCAACGGCAAATACCAAGGCCAGCACGGCGTGACCTTGCCCCGCGCCTGAGAACGTGTTCACGATCTCCTCATGGGTGTGCGGGCGCCGCTTCGGGCGGTCTGCGTCGTTGCAAATCCTCGCAATAGCCAAGCTATTGCTGTGGTTTGCGCCTCGCAACCCATCCCGAACCGCATCCCCCACACCTTCATTCGAGATCATGAACACGTTCTAAGGGGCAACACCACGCAGGCAGTGTGGCCCACCCGCAGGCCTTGCCCTGGCCCCTTGGCGCGCCATCCGTGGGCACGCTTGCCAGCGCTTTTTTGCTCACTGCGTGTTGTCCAACGCTTTATAGGTAGAGCTGTTGCCGCTTTATATTCAACAAAATAACGAATAAAACACCATAAATTTGTTGTCAATTCAGCGGTTAAAGCTATATTAAAAATAGTTATCTTTGATTTATTTTTCCCCGCTCACGCGCAGATCGGGTGGCAATGCGACAATCGCTTTCTTCATGACAAGTCCTACTCTTTCTTTCTCCGAACTCGCTCTTGCCCCCAGTTTGACCCAGGCGGTCGCCGAAATGGGCTACGAGACAATGACCCCCATCCAAGCCCAAGCCATCCCCGTGGTGCTCACGGGCCAGGATGTCATGGGTGCCGCCCAAACCGGTACGGGCAAAACAGCGGCGTTTTCCTTGCCCCTGCTGCAGCGCCTGATGCGCCATGAAAACAGCTCGGCCTCGCCCGCCCGCCACCCGGTGCGGGCTTTGGTGTTATTGCCCACGCGCGAATTGGCGGACCAAGTAGCCCAGCAAATTGCCCAATACGCCAAGCACACCAAATTGCGCAGCACGGTGGTATTTGGTGGCATGGACATGAAGCCGCAAACGGCGGAATTAAAAAAAGGCGTGGAAGTGCTGGTGGCCACGCCGGGGCGGCTGTTGGACCATATTGAGGCGAAAAACGCCGTTCTGCACCAAGTGGAATATGTGGTGCTCGACGAGGCAGATCGCATGCTTGATATTGGCTTTTTGCCCGATTTGCAGCGCATCCTGTCGTATTTGCCCAAAGAGCGCACCACGCTGCTGTTTTCAGCCACGTTTTCGCCTGAAATCAAGCGTCTGGCGAGCAGTTATTTGCAAAATCCGGTGACGATTGAAGTGGCGCGTGCCAACGCGACGGCATCGACGGTAGAACAGCGCTTTTATGCCGCCCATGACGACGATAAACGCCGCACCATTTGCCATGTGCTCCAAGAGCGCGGCATTCGCCAAGCGTTTATTTTCTCCAATAGCAAATTAGGCTGCGCGCGCCTGAGCCGGGCTTTAGAGCGCGATGGCTACCGCGCAGCGGCCTTGCACGGCGATAAAAGCCAAGATGAACGCCTCAAAGCCTTAGAGGCCTTTAAGCAAGGCGAAGTCGATTTGCTGGTTTGCACAGACGTTGCCGCGCGGGGCTTGGACATTAAGGATGTGCCCGCCGTGTTCAATTACGACGTGCCTTTTAATGCCGAAGATTATGTGCACCGCATTGGCCGCACAGGCCGCGCCGGTGCCAGTGGTTTGGCCGTAACGCTGGTGGCCCCCAGCGACAGCAGATTGGTCGCCGATATTGAAAAGCTGATCAAGACCCGCATCACGGTAGAAACGCTGGCCATGCCCAGCGCCCGTGCACGCCAGCGCAGTGATGCCGGCGGCGAGTCGCCGCGCAGCGAGCGCCCCTCTGGGCATCAGGAGGCGCGCAATGGCGCCAGCCATTTCGCCAGTAGCCGCCCTGTGCGGGGCGCGCGCCCCGTGCGGGCAGCCCCGGCCGATCCTTTCTTTGACCGTCCCTACGAAGCCAGCGCCAGCGAAGCCCCCCCCACGTGGGAGAGCAAACCTGCGCCCGGCAGCACCCTGCGCCAAATCAAGGCCAAGCGCAAAGTGCCCGCTTTGTTCAAACCCGCAGGCAGCGTGTAAAACGCTGCGCCGGTGGCAGGCAGCGGCTTATTTGCCCGGTGTTTGCGCGGGCGGGCAAGGCAGCTGGTGGATTTGGCGCTGGTCAAAATCAGCCATAGAGATTTCTAAGGCTGTCAGCGCCCCACCCCAGACGCAGCCTGTGTCTAGTGCTATCAAATTTTTCTGATTGTGCAGTCCCAGTGTGGACCAGTGGCCAAAGGCAATGCAGGTGTTGGCCGTTTGCCGGTGGGGGCAATCAAACCAAGGCATCAGCCCTGCCGGGGCCGCGCTGGCGGCCTCAGAACTGCTGAAATCCATCTGCCCCAGGGCATTGCAAAACCGCAGCCGTGTCAGTGCATTGACAATAACGCGCCAGCGCTGCATGCCGACCAGGGTGTCGTCCCAACGGTCTGGGGTGTTGCCATACATCTGTTGCAAAAAACTGGGCAAATTGCTGCTGCGCAATTGGGCCTGCACCTCGGCCGCGTAATCCATAGTGGCTTGCAAGCTCCAGCTGGGCAATACCCCGGCATGCACCAGTAATAAATCCTGCCCCTGCTGGCTTTGCAAATGCCGCGCCAAAGGCTGCGCTGCCAACCATTGCAATAAATCTTTGCAATCAGGCGCTTGCAAAATCGGGGTTAAAGTGTCGCGCCGACCGGGCGGGCGCACTTTGTGCGCACAGGCCAATAAATGCAGATCATGGTTGCCCAGTAATACCTGGACGCTGCCTTGCATATCGCGGCAAAACCGCAAAGTCTCTAAGGATTGCGGCCCCCGATTGACGATATCCCCTAATAAATAAACACTATCAGTGCTTGGGGAAAATTCAATCTGTCGTAAAAGTTTTTGCAAACAGGCGAAGCAGCCTTGCACGTCGCCGATCAGATAAGTGGCCATATTAATTAATTTGCAGAGTTGGGAATTATTTATTTATAATCGCCCAACTATTTTGAAAGGATGTTTCCATCATGAGTTCTTACAAGGAATTACTCGCTCAGCGCAACGCTCTCGAATTACAAATCGAAGAAGCTCGCCGCCGTGAACTGGCCGACGCTGTTGCCAAAGTGCGTACCCTGGTTACCGATTATGGTCTGACGGCTGACGATATTTTCCCGCCTGCCCGTGGTGGTCGCACCAGCAGCACCCAAGGCGTGAAAGTGGCCCCCAAATACCGCAACCAAGCCACCGGTGAAACCTGGACCGGCCGGGGCAAACCCCCCAAGTGGATTCAGGGCCAAGACCGCGACCAGTTCCTGATTCGTGATTAATGGTTAGCGCCTTTTAAAAAGCCCGCTTTGGCGGGTTTTTTTTATGGCCGTATGAAAAATCGCTAGGGTTTGCCCGGACAATTCAGTCTATGGATGCCGAAAAGAAACAATTACTCATTGCGGGCGGGGGCATTGCCGGCATGGCAGCCGCTTTAGGTGCTTCGCATGCCGGGTGGGATGTGCGGGTGTTTGAACGCGCAGCGGTATTTTCCGAAGTAGGCGCGGGGGTGCAGCTGGGCCCCAATGTGGTGCGGCGTTTGCAAGCCTGGGGGCTGCAAGAGGGGCTGCAGGCCGTGTGTGCCATGCCCCAGCGGTTGCGGGCGCACAGCGCTTGCAGTGGGCGGGAATTGGCCCAAACCCCTTTGGGTGCCAGCATGGTGCAGCGGTATGGGGCGGCCTACGTCACCATCCACCGGGCGGATTTGCACCAGCTGCTCGTGCATGCGGTGCAAGGGCGTGAGGGGGTGTTTATTAACCACGGCCAGCCAGTCGAAGAAATTTTGGGCTTAGAGGGTGTCGCCACCATCCGCACCCCGGCCTACCCTTGCGTTGAAGGCGATGCCTTATTGCTGGCCGATGGCGTTTGGAGCCAGCTGCGAGCTGGTGTGCTGGGCGATACGAGCCGACCGCGCGTCAGTGGTCATTTGGCTTACCGGGCCTTGATTCCCATGGCCGATGTGCCCGCTGCTTGGCGCGCCCACGAGGTGAACGTCTGGCTGGGCCCGCAGCTGCATGCCGTGCACTACCCGGTGCGCCGGGGCGAGCTTTTGAATCTGGTGGTGATTGTCGAAGGCCCCGCACCCGAAGACCTGACCCAATGGGACCATGCCGCCAATGCCCTGCAATTGGCCCGTGCGCTGCAAGGCAGTTGCGCGGCACTGCGGGATGTGGTGGGCAGCGTCGAGGCCAGCGGTGGGCAATGGCGGTTGTGGCCGCTGTCGGACCGTGCGCCTTTGACGGGCCCCCAGGGCATGGCCCGGGGTCTGGTGGGCTTGATTGGCGATGCTGCCCACCCCATGCGGCCCTATTTGGCGCAAGGGGCCGGTATGGCCATTGAGGATGCGGCGGAGCTGCAACGTGCGCTGGCGATGGCGGACTTGGATGTCAGCACGCGCCTGCGCCGCTACGCGCTCAACCGCTGGCAGCGCAATGCCCGGGTGCAGGCGCGCTCGATTCGCAATGGCGAGATTTTTCATGCCACCGGCCTCATGCGCTGGGGGCGCGACAGTGCCCTGCGCCTGCTGGGCAGCCGCTTGATGGATGTGCCCTGGCTGTACCGGGGCGATGGTGCGTGCGCTACGGGCTGGTAGGGCTGGTAGGGCGCTCGCTGGCTTGCGCCAGCAGGGGCGATTGGGGCAACACCCGAAACGCCACCGAGGCCAGCGCCAGCCAGGTGGCAATCGTGCACAGCACCACGGTGTAAACATCCAGGCCCTGGGCGCTGGCCCAGGCGGCGACGCTGCCGGTGAGCCATTGCATTGCTGCTACGCCCAAAAACATCGCCATGGTGAACACCGACAAGGCCCGACCCGTCAGCTCGGCGGGGTAAGAGGCCCGCACATCGGCATATTGCAAGGGCGCGTAGCCCGAGAGCAAGCCCATGAACAGAATCAGCGCCACGCTGGCGCTGGCCCAGGGCGCGAAGGCCAGTACGACAAAGAACCCGGCCAGGGCCAGCGAGGCCCGGCCCAGCCACTTTCTGCGCCCGGCCACGCCAGGATCAAGGCGGCCAAACAGCCCGGGGGCGAACAGCGAAATCAGCGACACCCCCAGCGCGACGTTGCCCGCTTGCACCAAGGAAAAATCAAACCGCCCCATCAATAGCGGCCCCAGCCACAGCCCACGCAGGCTCAGGAAGGCGGCGTAGCACGACATGCCCAGCACCACGATCCCCCAGGTGTGCGGCAGGGCAAACAGCTGGAAAAAGCCCCGCAGCGCCTGGCCCCAGCCTTCTTGGCTGGGGGGCGGTGCGTGGGGGGAGGGCGGCTCGTGTACCAGGCGGTAAATCAGCCCCCAGGCCAGCAGGCACAGCACAGCCAGCACGGCAAAGCCCACGCGCCAGTTCCAAGTCTGCACCACCCAGGCCAGGGGCGTGCCGGTAAACAGCAGGCCCAGCCCGCCGCCCCCCAGGCACAGGCCGGAGAAAAAGGCGAAGCGCTCGGGCGGAAAGTGCCGGGCCACGAACAGGGTGCAGACCAAAAACGCCGGCGAGCAGCCCACGCCAATCAGCAACTGCCCCAGCATCAGCACCGGGTAGCTGGGGGCCAGGGCCGATAGCAAAGCCCCCGCCACCGCCAGCGGCAGGGCGCAGACGATGGTGCGGCGCAGGCCGAATTTGTCCAGCGCAATGCCCATCAGCAGCTGGGCAATGCCAAAGGACAGGCCAAACAGCCCGGCAAACGCCCCCAGGCCGGCATTGCTCAGGCCAAATTCTGTTTGTAGCCCGTGTGCCAGCGTGCTGGTGACGGTGCGAAAAGCCTGGCTCAGGGCAAAGCCGGTCAGCAGCGCCAGCAGCATTAGCCACAGCGGGTGGTGGCGTTGGGGGGGCGGGGAGGAGGAAGGCGGTATCGACATGGTCACAGCGCCCAAGCCTAACCAGCGCCGCAGTGCGGTAGCCAACGTGTCTGAGCCGGGGGGGCCTCGGCGTTGTTCAGCGCGTGCGGGTGGGGGCGTGGCTACAAAAGCGCAAACAGCTATTTTTTATGCCGCACCATGTAGATGATTGCCAGCAGCAGCACCCAGGGCAGGCCAAAAGCCAGCGTCAGGCGAAATTGCGGGGTAAATGCCGTGGTCACCAGCACCGCCCCCATCAGCACCGCGCCCAGCAGCGTCAGCCACGGAAAGCCCCACATGCGAAACGTCAGCGGCGCTTGCCCCTCTTGGTTGCGGCGGCGGCGAAAGGCCAGGTGGGTGACAAAGACCATAAACCACGCCAGCATGGCGCCGAACATGGCAATCGACATCATCCAGACAAAGGATTGCTCCGGCCAGAAGGCATTGACAAACATGGCCACGGCCACGCCCAGGCTGGAGATCAAAATCGCCGCCACCGGCACCCCGCTGGCATTGGTGCGGCCAAAGTGCGTGGGGGCTTGCCCGGCCCGTGCCAGGCTGAACATCATGCGCGAGGTGGTGTAGAGCTGGCTGTTCATGGCCGACAGCGCCGCCACCAGCACGACAAAATTAAGCACCCCGGCGGCGTAGGGGATGTGCGTTAGCTCCATCACGCGCACAAAGGGGCTGGTTTGCGTGGCCGCCTCGGTCCAGGGCACGATGGCCAGCATCAGCGCCAGGGTCAGCAGGTAAAACAGCACCAGGCGCAGCACCGTGGTTTTCATCGCCTTTTGCACGGCGCGTTCGGGGTGCTGGGCTTCGCCGGCGGCCACGGCAATGGCCTCCACGCCCAGGTAGCTGAACATGGCCACGATCACGCCCAGCCACATGCCGCTGATGCCCTTGGCCCAGAAACCGCCGCCCACCTGGTAATTGGCCAACCCCATGCCGGGGGCCGGGGCGCCAAACACCACATAGCTGCCGATCAGGATGAAGGCGATGATGGCCGCCACCTTGATGGCAGAAAACGCATATTCCACCGCGCCATACACCTTCACGCTGCGCAGGTTCACCCCCACCAGCACGGCCGAGAACACGCCCACCCAAATCCACTGCGGCACAGCGGGAAACCAATAGGCCATATAGATGCCCACGGCCGTCACCTCCATGCCCACGGCCAGCACCAGCGCCGCCCAATAGGCGTAGCGCAGCACAAAGCCGACCATAGGGCCCAGGTAGTACTCGGCATACGCGCCAAACGAGCCTGAGGTGGGGTGGGCCACCGTCATCTCGCCCAGGCAGCCGATCAAGAGCAGGGCAATAAAGGCCCCGATGGCGTAGCTCACCAGCACCGCCGGCCCGGCAAAGCCGATGGCAAAGGCGCTGCCCATGAACAGGCCCGTGCCCACCGCGCCGCCGATGGCGATCATCACCATCTGGGCGCTGGTCAAATGCTGTTGCAAGCCGCGCTCGCGCTGCTGAATATCGTTAAAACTTGCCATAAAGAACCGAAAAATTGGCAAGTATCGCTTGCTGATTGCGCCTTGGGTTGTATCTGGGCAGAAAAACTGTGCATCCAGGGTGTTTACGCAAGCAGCGCCAGGCCATGTTGGCGGCGCACGCGGTTGCAGGCATCCGAGCCCGCGGCAAACTCCCGGCAGGGCGAGGGCCGCCATTCGTAGATGCCGCAGGCGACCTGCTGGCCCACCGTGCCGGTCAGGGCTGCGCAGCGCGGGCGGGCGTAGTCGGTGCCGCGCAGGCGGCAGGTGAATTCGGTCACCGGTTCGATCAGGCCCAGGGGGACGCGCCCGCCGTGTTCCTGCGATTCGTACACCGAAAAATCCACGCGAAAAGCCGCGCAGCAGGCACCGCAGCTCAGGCAGGGGTGTGTGCCCGCCATCAGGCCGCCTCTTGCCAGTGCTGCACCTCAGCCTCTTCCAGCGGCGGCAGGCCGAATTGGGCGCGGGTGTCGTGGCAGCCGTAGCTGGCAAAGGGAAAGTCGCGGCAGGGGCGGGGGCGGCTGTCGTAGATGGTGCAGCCGACGCAGTCGGGCCCCACGTCGGGCAGTGGCCCCAGGGCGGTGCAGCGCACGGGGCGGTATTGGGTGCCGTTCATGCGGGCGCGGTTGCTGCCCGCTTCGTGGGCCAGTTCGTCCGGGACGGTGCCGCCCATGGAGCGCAGTTCGTACACAGAAAATTCGACGCGGTAGTTTTGGCAGCAGACACCGCAGGTCAGGCAGGGGTGGATGTCGGTGGAGGACATGGCAGGCACTAGGAGGAGGCAAGGGTTCAGGGTTCGATAGGCGAAAAACTTTCAGGGCCGCTTGCGCCTGCCAGCGTCACAGGGTGACAGCCAGGCACAGCGCGGCCGGCAGCGCAGGGCTGCGGCATCCAGAGGAGGGAAACTAGGTGTGGCCCAGCAGGTAGCGTGGGGCTTTTAAGAGATGGCTGCAGGCAATGGCATGGGCTGCGCCGGGAGAGGTTGCGAAAAAAAGAGCTTCTTGCGCTGATAGATAATGGTTTTGCATGATGTTTATCGTTTAAAACCAGGTTAAATCAGCGGGAGAAGCTCTTTTTAAAATAGCAGTGTGGGGGGCAGGCTTAATCGGCCAGCTGCCCCAGCAGCAGGTATTCCATGAGGGCCTTTTGCACGTGCATGCGGTTTTCGGCCTCGTCCCAGACCACCGATTGCGCGCCGTCGATGACTTCGGCGGTGACTTCTTCGCCCCGGTGCGCGGGCAGGCAGTGCATGAACAGGGCATCGGGCTGGGCGGCGGCCATCATGTCGGCATCGACGCACCAGTTGGCAAAGGCTTTGCGGCGCTCTTCGTTTTCGGCCTCGTAGCCCATGCTGGTCCAGACATCGGTGGTGACCAGGTGGGCACCTTGGCAGGCTTCTTTCGGGTTGCTAAAAATTTTGTAGCAGCCTGCGCGCGCTGTGCGGCCGCCAAAGGCCAGTTTTTCATCCACTTCGTAGCCGTTGGGGGTGCTCACATGCACGGTAAAGCCCAGCAGATCGGCCGCTTGCAGCCAGGTGTTGGCCATGTTGTTGCCATCGCCCACCCAGGCGACGACCTTGCCGGCGATGCTGCCGCGGTGCTCGATGAAGGTGAAGATGTCGGCCAAGATTTGGCAGGGGTGAAATTCGTTGGTCAGGCCGTTGATCACAGGCACGCGCGAATACTGGGCAAAGCGCTCGATCTTGTCCTGGCCAAAGGTGCGGATCATGACCAAATCGGTCATGCGGCTGATGACGCGGGCGCTGTCCTCGATGGGCTCGGCGCGGCCCAGCTGGCTGTCATTGGTCGTCAGGTGGACGACGCTGCCGCCCAGCTGGTACATGCCCGCTTCAAAGCTGACACGGGTGCGCGTGCTGGCCTTTTCAAAAATCATGGCCAAGGTGCGATCCACCAGGGTGTGGTGTTTTTCGTAGGTTTTGAATTTCTTTTTAATCAGCGCGGCGCGGGCGAGCAGGTAGTCGTACTCGGCGGCGGTGAAGTCGGAAAACTGCAGGTAGTGTTTCAGGGCAGGCATACAAATCCTTGATTAAGCGGCCAGGAAGGTCTCGACCAGGGGCCGCAGGCGGGCGACGATTTCATCGGCCTCGGCGGTGGTGAGAATCAGCGGCGGGGCCAGGCGGATCACGGTGTCCGAGGTGACGCTTAGCAGCAGCCCGGCCTCGGCGGCCAGGCCAATCAGGGCGCCGCAGGGTTGGTTCAGCTCTACACCAATGAGCAGGCCCTGGCCGCGCACTTCCAGCACGCCGGGCAGGCTGCCCAGGTGGGTCTGGAGCTGGCTTTTCAGGTACTGGCCCACTTCGGTGGCATGGGCTATCAGGCCGTCTTCTTCCATGATGCGGATGGTTTCCACCCCCGCCCGCATGGCCAGGGGGTTGCCGCCAAAGGTGGAGCCGTGGTTGCCCGCTTGCAGCACGGTGGCCGCGGCGTGGTGCGCCACGATGGCCCCAATGGGCACGCCCGAGCCCAGGCCCTTGGCCAGCGTCATCACATCGGGGGTGATGCCGGCCCACTGGTGGGCAAACCATTTGCCGGTGCGGCCCATGCCCGCTTGCACTTCATCCAAGATCAGCAGCCAGCCCTTGGCATCGCACAGGGCACGCACTTGCTGCAGGTATTCCTTGCGCATGGGGTGCAGACCGCCTTCGCCCTGGATGGGCTCCATCATGACGGCGACGATGTTGGGGTTGCCCTCGGTGGCTTCCTCTAAGGCGGTGTAGTCGTTGGGGCTGACGCGGATGAAGCCGTCAAGCAAAGCACCAAAACCATTGCGCACCTTGGGGTTGGCGGTGGCACTCATGGTGGCAAACGAGCGGCCATGGAAGGCGTGGTCGTACACCACAATCTGCGGCTGGGCAATGCCTTTGTCGATGCCGTATTTGCGGGCAATTTTGATGGCCCCCTCATTGGCCTCCAGCCCGGTACTGCAGAAAAACACATTGGTCATGCCTGCGCGTTCGGTCAGCAAGGCGGCCAGTTGCTCTTGCAAAGGAACGTGGTAGTAGTTGGAGGTGTGGATCAGCTTGGTGAGCTGCTCTTGCAGCGCAGGCACCAGCTTGGGGTGGTTGTGTCCCAGGGTATTGACGGCAATGCCGGCCAGTGCGTCCAGATATTCTTTGCCATCGGTATCCCACACGCGGCAGCCCTGGCCGCGCTCCAGCGCGATGGGGATACGGCCATAGGTGGGCATAACGTGGGGGGAAGTGGCCGCAACGGTCATGGGAAAATCTCCAGCAGGAAGGTGCACAGGGCGCGTGGGGATGGGGACATTTTCACGCGCGCGCAAAAGGCCATGATTCTAGGCCCTCTGACGGCCATTGCCGGTGCTGCCAGCGGGGCAATTGAAGGATGAGTCCATAGCCTATTTGGGGGTGAATGGGGGTAACTCTTGTATAAGAGTTAAAATAGAACGCTAACCGCAAGAGTACGTTTTTAGTGAATTCAACCTTTGCACGTCTGGTTTGAGACGTGCTATTTTTTTTAAGCATGTCGATGGACTTTGAGAACTCTAAAGAATTATTTATCCAGGGCGTGACACTCGATGGCAAGACCTTTCGTCCCAGTGATTGGGCCGAGCGCCTGGCCGGGGTGATGAGCCGCTTTCGCCCGGGGGGGGCCCAGCCGGGGTGCCATCTGGGCTATTCCCCCTGGTGCATTCCCACCACCATGAGCGGCATCAAATGCGTGGTGCTGCGCGCGGCACTGCGCGAGCATGAGCCTATGGCGTGGGATTTTGTGTTGAACTTCGCCCGCGACAACCATTTGCAAGTGGTCGAGGCCTGTTTGCTGCCAGACGAGCAAAAGTAAGCCCCAGCGCCAATCCTGTGTATGGGCCTGGGCTTAGACCTGTTCGATACCGCCGCCAGGCGGTTCTTTTGAATCTGCTGGATCTTTGTTGGAGACACAAAAAAACCGCCTGGTGGCGGTTGTTTTGTTTTTTTGCTGGCAGCGCACCCGTTTTGCAAACGGCAGGTACTGGCGGCAAGGCCAGCACCCGTGCGGTGCTTAAAGAATGGCTTAAGCGGCCAATGCCAGGGCTTTGACCTTGGCAGACAGGCGGCTCTTGTCGCGAGCGGCCTTGTTTTTGTGGAAGATGCCCTTGTCGGCAATCGTGTCCAGCACCGACTGGGCTTGTTGGAACAAGGTGGTGGCCAGGGCTTTGTCGCCAGCCAACACTGCTTTTTCCACTTTTTTCACAGCGGTGCGGTATTTGGAGCGCAGCGAGGTGTTCGCAGCGTTCAATTTAACGTTTTGGCGGGCGCGTTTACGGCCCGAGGCCAGGCGGGGGTTCTTTTTGGCTTTAGTTGCCATGGTATTTATCCTTTGATTGGTTTGTGGATGTTGCCAGCAAAGCCGGGCATTATAACCAGCGCGGCGGTTTTTTTGCGCAACCGCGCCAGCAATTGAGGCCAAGTGCTGGGTGCAGTGGCTACACTGCGCGGCGTGTCGCTTTTTAAATCTGCCTCTACCGTCTCGCTCATGACCCTGGCCTCGCGTGTCACGGGTTTGGTGCGCGATTTATTCATGGCCTCCATGTTTGGGGCCAATGCGCTCACCGATGCGTTCAACGTCGCGTTTCGTATTCCGAATTTATTTCGGCGTTTGTTTGCCGAAGGGGCGTTTAGCCAAGCGTTTGTGCCCGTGCTGGCCGCCAGCCACGCCAAAGAGGGGCCAGAGCGCACCCACCAGCTGATCTCTAATGTGGCCACGGTGCTGGTGTGGGTGCTGTTGGTGGTGTGCGCCCTGGGCGTGGTCGGGGCACCGGTGCTGGTGTGGTTGCTGGCCAGTGGTTTTCAAAACCAGGGTGAAGCCCAGGCCGCAGTGCTGATGACGCGCTGGATGTTCCCCTACATCGGTTTTATGTCCTTGGTGGCGCTGTCGTCGGGCGTGCTCAATACCTACAAGCACTTTGCCGTGCCGGCCGCTACGCCGGTGCTGCTCAATCTGTGCATGATTGGCGCGGCCTGGTTGCTGGCACCGTGGTTTGAGCGCCAGGGCATAGAGCCAATTTATGCCATGTGCGCCGGGGTGGTGGCCGGTGGCGTGCTGCAGCTGGCGGTGCAAATTCCGGTGCTGCGGCGCCTGCACTTGCTGCCACGGGTGGGCTGGCGCTGGTCGGCCATTCGCGCGGCCTGGGCCGATGGCGGGGTGCGGCGCATTCTGCAACTGATGGCGCCGGCCTTGCTGGGGGTGGGGGTGGCGCAGCTGAGTTTGATGATCAACACGCAAATTGCCTCTTACCTGGCCCCGGGCAGCGTGACGTGGTTGTTTTATGCCGATCGGTTGATGGAGTTTCCCACCGCCTTGCTGGGGGTGGCCCTGGGGGTGGTGCTGACCCCGCAATTGGCGGCGGCCAAGGCGGCCGAGGATGGGCAGCGCTATTCGCACATGCTCGATTGGGGGCTGCGCCTGGTGCTGCTGCTGGCCTTGCCATGTGCGGTGGGGCTGTTGGCTTTTGCCCAGCCGTTGGTGGCCACCTTGTTTCACCGGGGGGCTTTGCACGGCAGTGATGTGCAGCAAATTGCCCTGGCCCTGGTGGGCTACGGGGTGGGGCTGTTGGGGCTGGTGGCGATCAAGGTGTTGGCACCGGGTTACTTTGCCAGCCAAGACATGCGCACGCCGGTGAAGATTGCCGTGGTGGTGCTGGTGCTCACGCAGGGGCTTAATGTCGTGTTGGTGCCGTATTTGCAGCATGCCGGCCTGGCCTGGTCGATTGGTTTGGCCGCGTTGGTCAATGCGCTGTGGCTGTTGCTGGGGCTGCTGCGCCGGGGGGCTTACCAGCCCAGCAGCGGCTGGGGCAAGTATTTTGCCCAGGTGCTGCTGGCGTGCAGCTTGTTGGCGGCTTTGCTGTTGGGGCTGGCCCAGCGCTGGGATTGGTTGGCCCTGGGGCAGTGGCAGCGGGCCGGCATTATGGCGGGGTGCTTGCTGGCCAGTGCGGTGGTGTATTTTGGCTGTTTGGTAGTAACAGGTGTCAAAATACGCAGCTTGTTGCGCAGGTAGTAAGCTGTTTTTTCGTATGTTTAACGCTAAATTTGTTGCTGCTTAAGCGGAACAAGCTATAAAAAATGGGAGGCCTGGCCTCCCATGGGTGCTTGCTGCGGGCGGGCTTATTCGGCTTTCACCGCCAGCACCGGGCAAGGGACGCTCATCAAAATATCGTGGGCCACGCTGCCCAGCAGCAGCTTGCCGACGGCAGAGCGCCGGCGCAGGCCGATGACCAGCAGCGAGACTTGCTCGCGGTGTACCAGGTTTTGAATTTCTTCCACCGCGTTGTGGCCGCGCACAAACATTTTGAATTCGGCAGGAATGCTCAGGCCTTGCAGGCGCTGCTCCAGGCGTTCCGCATCGTGGCCGGAGACGATGTTGGGGTCTTCCTGGGGGCCGCCCACAGCGGCATTGACAACGATCAGGCGTTCATTGCGGCGGGTGGCCGCCTCGATGCCTTTTTCGAGGGCGGCTTCGCCTTCAGGGCGGGGGGCGTAGGCGACAAGAATGGTCATGGGGTGCTCTTTCCTTGGTGAGGCAAAGGGTAAAAAAGACGAAAAACAATTTGTAGAGCATAGCCGGTGTTCAGCGCGAGCAATGGCACCGCGCCGCTGCGGCGGGGCAGGGATTTTACCAATGCCCTGCCCGTTGGCGGGGCCTTGGAGGGCTCCGCCATACGCCGCCGCCCAGGCTTAGCGTTCATCTTTGGACGGCAGTGCCAGTTCGCTCATGCTGGAGTTGCGCAGCGACAGAAAGATCGACCCAGCTATCAGCGAAGCGGTGACCAGCAGCGCGTAGCCAATTGGGATTTTGACTACGTCGATCAGCAGCATCTTGGCACCGATGAACACCAGCACCAGCGCCAGACCATAGGCCAGCAGGTGGAAGCGGTTGGCCAAATCGGCCAGCAAAAAGTACAGCGCGCGCAGGCCCAAGATGGCAAAGATATTGGCTGTGAGCACGATGAACGGGTCGCTGGTGATGGCAAAAATCGCCGGAATGCTGTCCACCGCAAAAATGACGTCGGTGGTGCCAATCAGCACCAGCACCACAAACAGCGGGGTGTAGTGCTTGACACCATCGACCATGGTGGAGAGCTTTTCGCCATCAAAACGGTCGGTGATGCGGATGCGCTTTTTCAGCAAGCCCAGTACCGGGTTGGTGGAAATGTCGGGTTCCTGGCCCGCAGCAAACCACATCTTCGCGCCCGTCACCACCAGGAAAGCGCCAAACACGTACAGCAGCCAGTGGAAGGTGGCCAGCAGCCACGCGCCCACCAAAATCAGCAGTGTGCGCAGGATGATGGCACCAATGATGCCGACGATGAGCGCGCGCTTTTGGTACTGCGGCGGCACGGCAAAGTAGCTAAACAGCATCAAAAACACAAAGATGTTGTCAATCGACAAGCTTTTTTCCACCAAATAGCCGGTGATGAACTGCATCGACACCGTATTGGCCACCGTGCGGCCCTGGCTGCTGTCCAGGTACCACCACAAGAGCGCCACAAACACAAAGGCCAGGCCAAACCACAGCAGGCTCCAGTGCACGGCCTCTTTCATGGTGACTTTGTGTGCGCCTTGGCGCTCCATCACCAACAGGTCGATGGCAATGGCCACCACCACAAAGACGGCCAGTGCCGTCCACATCCACCACGTACCGATTGTTTCCATGATCGTTGCGCTTCATCGCAAGAGAAAGTTGAAGATGGGCGAATATAAAACCGCAGATACAATTTAAAAACCTGTATTCAACGCAGTATTACTTCGGTTTTTGCGAACTGTTCGCCATTTCTCCAACTGCATTGCCATGAGCCAAAGTTTTAATTACCGCCATTTGTATTACTTCTGGGTGGTGGCCAAAGAAGGCGGCATGGCCCGCGCCGCTGAGCGCCTGGACATGGCCGTGCAAACCATCAGCGCCCAGGTGCGCGCGCTGGAGCAAGCGCTGGGCGTGAGCCTGCTGCGCAACGAGGGCCGCAACCTGGTGCTGACCGAGGCGGGCGTGGCCGCGCTGCACGAGGCCGACCACATTTTTGCCCTGGGCGAGCAGCTGCCCCAGCGCGTGCGCGAAGCCGCCACGGGCACCACGCTGCGGCTGAGCCTGGGCATCTCGGACGGTATTGCCAAACTGGCCATGCACCGGCTGCTCCAACCCGTGCTGCACGAGCCGCACCTGCGCCTGCTGTGCCACGAGGGCGAGTTCCAGCCACTGCTGGGCGAGCTGGCCCTGCACAAGCTCGATGCCGTGCTGGCCGACCGCCCGGCCCCGCCCAACCCCGCGCTGAAAACCACCAGCCAGCTGTTGGGCACCAGCGCCATTGCCTGGTACGCCCCGGCGCGCTGGGCGCAGGCGGCACGGGAGAATTTTCCGTACAGCCTGGCGCAGGTGCCGGTGCTGCTGCCCACCGAGCACGCCGCCGTGCGCGCGCGCATCAACCACTGGCTGGAGCGCGAGCACATCCGCCCGCACATTGCTGGGGAGTTTGAAGACAGTGCCCTGCTTAGCACCTTTGCCGCCAGCGGCATGGGGGTGATGCCCGCGCCCGCATCGTTGGGCGCACACCTGGAGCAAACCTGCGCCCTGGAGTGGGTGGGCACCACGCCCGACGTGCATGAGCAGTTCCACCTGATTTACAGCGCCCGCAAAGTCATGCACCCGCTGCTGATGCGGCTGTTGGCTGCAGCAGCGGATGAGATGCTATTGAATGAGTAGCTTCTAGCGTAGGCTGTATAAGCGCTAGAGGCGAAAAACGCTGTAATTTTGTGCTGACCACCGGTGCGCCATCCAGATGGCCTGGCGGGACGCATCACACCAGGTGTGCGGCTTCGAGTTCTTTTTTCAGGTAGGCGTACATCAGCGGTGCGGCCACCAGACCAGCGGGGCCAAACACCGATTCAGCGACAAACATCACCGAGAGCAGCTCCCACACCGCCATGTGCGTGCGCTGGCCGACCACCTTGGCATTGATGACGTACTCGGCCTTGTGAATCAAAATCAAAAAGCCCAGGCAGGCCGCCGCCGCCGTGGGCGAAACGGACAGCCCCACAAGGGTCAGCACCAGGTTGCAAAACAAATTGCCGACGATGGGGATCAGCCCCGCCACAAAGGTCAGACCAATCAACGCCGGGGTGTAGGGCAGCGCCATATCCCACCAGGGCAGGACCAGCAGCAGAAACAGCGCCGTCAGGGTGGTGTTGAACAGCGCAATCCAGAACTGCGCGGCCACGATTTGGCGAAAGGCTTCGCCCAGCAGGCGCACGCGCTGCAGCAGGGTGCGCGTCAGCGGAGCGATGGGCTCCAGGCGGGGGCGCACGGCGGCCAGCAGACCAATCAGCAAGCCGACGTAGGCGTGCAGCAGGCCGGCCAGCCACACTTTGCCGGTCGAGGCCAGCATGCCCGCCTTATTGGCCAGGTAGTTGGCGATGGTGCGCTGAATGTCTTCGCTGCCCTGGGGCAGCAGCACGCCCAGGTCGGGCGGCAGCTTTTGTTGCAGTTCCAGCACCGTGCTGGCCAGGTAGTCGAGCAGCTCGCGGTACTGCTGTGGTGCTTCCATCACGTAGCCACGCGTGTGCGACAGGGCGCTGGTCAGCAGCAGCAGCGGTGCCAGCCCAATCAGGGTGGCTGCGATGACTTGCGACCAGCGCCGGGGGATGACCGCTGGCGCGCGGCGATCGAGCCGATTGAGCAGCTCAGACAGCTTGCGGGTGAGCAAAAAGCCCAGGCAGGCGCACAACAGGCCCGGCAGCAGCCCTTGCACCATGACCAGCAGCAGCGCGGCGGCCATCAGCAGGTAGCTGGAGAGCAGCACCGCACGCCCAGGTGGGGCCACAGAGGGGTAGACCGTGGGCAGATTGGAGTGCGGTGGTTGCGCCATGGGCTATCGGTGTGCCTGGTGGCTTGGGCTATGGGCCTTGTGGATTACTGCAGCTGTACGGCAGCGGCGCCTTCGGCACGCGGGGCAATGCGGCCAATGGTGTACACCGTCTCGCCCAGGCTGCGCAGGGTGGCGGCGGTGGCTTCGGCCTGATCGGCGGCCACCACGACCACCATGCCAATGCCGTTGTTGAAGGTGCGGTTCATTTCCACATCGTCGATGCCCGCTGTGCTTTGCAGCCAGGCAAACAGCTCGGTCTTGGGCCAGCTGCCCAGTTGCAGCTGCGCGGCCAGGCCTTCGGGCAGCACGCGGGGGATGTTTTCCAGCAGACCGCCGCCGGTGATGTGCGCCAGCGCTTTGATGGGGTGCTGGGCCAGCGCAGCCAGCACGTTTTTCACGTACAGGCGCGTGGGTTGCATGATGGCTTCTTTGAACGGCCTGCCGTCCAGCGTAGCCGGGGTGCTGCTGCCAGCGCGGTCAATGCATTTGCGCACCAGGCTAAAGCCGTTGGAGTGAACGCCTGCTGAGGCCAAGCCCAGTACCACGTCACCGGCCTGAACATTTTGGCCGGTGAGGATTTTGGATTTTTCCACGGCACCGACGGCAAAGCCGGCCAGGTCGTACTCGCCATCGGGGTACATGCCGGGCATTTCGGCGGTTTCGCCACCGATCAGGGCGCAGCCCGACAGCTCGCAGCCCTTGGCAATGCCGCCAATGACGGCAGCGGCCGTGTCCACGTCCAGCTTGCCGCAGGCAAAGTAATCGAGGAAGAACAGCGGCTCAGCCCCTTGGACCAGCACGTCATTGACGCTCATGGCCACCAGGTCGATGCCGACGGTGTCGTGCATATTCCACTCAAAAGCCAGTTTCAGCTTGGTGCCCACGCCGTCGGTGCCGCTGACCAAGACGGGCTCTTGGTAGCGCTTGGGCACTTCAAACAAAGCGCCAAAACCGCCAATGCTGGCCAATACGCCTTCGCGCATGGTCTTCTTGGCCAGGGGCTTGATGCGTTCGACCAGTGCGTCGCCAGCATCAATATCGACGCCAGCGTCTTTGTAGGAAATGGGGAGGGTGGAAGCAGTGCTCATGGCAGGGGCAAGGTAAAGCGGGAGACAGCATTTGCACATCATGCAAACGGCTAAACCGGCCGATTCTAAGGCCCGCGCTGGTGATCGGCATGGGCAGGGACTAAAATGCCGCCTTTTACGTTGGTCTGGCGCTGGTGTCGGCCAATGCAGCCTCAGCGATATTTTTTTGTTCTACCCCTTTCGTCCTTTAATTTGCATGCCGCTTTGCTGTGCGGTGCTGCTGCTGTGCGCATGAAGCAGTTGGCGCTGGATATTGGCTTGCCCACAGGCCCCTCGTTAGAGCGTTTTTATGCCGGGCGCAACGCGCCCGTGGCGCAGCATGTACGTGCCTGGGTGTTTGAGCGCCAAGGGGGGCACATGCCAGTGCCCACCTATGTGTGGGGGGAAAGCGGGGCGGGAAAAACCCACTTGCTCCAAGCTGTGCGCCAATTGCTGCGCGAGCAAGGCGTGGCACTGGGTTGGATGGATGTGACCACCGGTTTTCCGCCGGAGTTTGACGAGCGCTGGGGCGCGGTGCTGATGGACGATGTGCACAGCTACACCCCCATGCAGCAGCAACGGGCGTTCAACTGGTTTGTCAATGCCAGCAACCCGCCCAGCGGTCGGCCGTGCTGGGTGCTGACGGCGGGCAATGCGCCCCCGGCCGAGTTGCGCTTGCGCGATGATTTGCGCTCGCGCCTGGGCTGGGGCCATGTGTTTCAGCTGCAGGTGCCCAATGAAGATGAATGCCGCCGCATCCTGCAAAACGAGGCGGCCGCCCGGGGCGTGACCTACAGCGCCGATGTGCTCGATTACATGCTCAAGCGCTTTTCCCGCGATTTGTCCAGCCTGATGCAGCTGCTCGATATGCTGGATGAGTTTGCACTGCGCAACAAACGGGCAATCACAATTCCATTGCTAAAAACGATGCTAGAGACAATGTAAATAAGCGCTAGCAGCTCTCTTTTTTAATATGAAAAAACCCCTTTACC
This sequence comes from Comamonas denitrificans, assembly GCF_017368815.1. Classification (GTDB taxonomy): domain Bacteria; phylum Pseudomonadota; class Gammaproteobacteria; order Burkholderiales; family Burkholderiaceae_C; genus Comamonas; species Comamonas denitrificans. The sequence goes on from NZ_JAFNME010000001.1 coordinate 118,299, forward strand.
GTCTTGCGCTGTTCGATCTTGACCACACCTTATTGCCCCTGGATTCCGATCACGGCTGGGGCGAGTTCACCATGCAGATCGGCTGGTGCGACCGCGCCGAGTTTGGTCGGCGCAACGATGCTTTTTTTCAGGACTATTTAGCGGGCCGCTTGGATATCCATGACTACGTGCGCTTTGCCACTGAGGCTGTGGTGCAGCGCGGCCCGCAAGCGGCGGCGGCCGCGCACCAGCGTTTTATGGACGAGATCATCCGTCCGGCCATCCGCCCGGAGGCCATCGAACTGGTGCGCCGCCACCAACAGGCCGGGGACGTGGTGGTGATTACCTCGGCCACCAACGAATTTGTCACCCGCCCCATCGCCCAGGCGTTTGGTGTGGATGAACTCATCGCCACCGAACTGGCACGCGGCCCCGACGGCTGGCTGACCGGGGAAGTGGCGGGCCAGCCCAATATGCGCGAAGGCAAGGTGGCCCGCCTGGCTGCCTGGCTGGCCGCACGTGGCTGGGACTGGAGCGATGTGGAGGCCACCTTCTACAGCGACTCCATGAATGACCTGCCCCTGCTGGAGAAAGTCCAGCACCCCGTGGCCACCAACCCCGACGAGCGTCTGCGTGCCTTGGCGCAAGAGCGCGGCTGGCCGGTGCTGGACTTGTTTAAAGAAAAATAAACCCTTTTCATGATCAAAACTTTTATCGACAAACTGCTGGGCAAACCCATCGCCCGCAGCCGCAAAAATCCCTTTGGCAAACGCGAGGAGCTGCCGGCCAGCGTCCACGGCATCAATCCTGAGCTGGTCGATGACCGTGCGATTGATGTGGTGCGCACGCTAAAAAACGCCGGCTTTGAGGCCTACATCGTCGGCGGTGCCGTGCGCGATCTGCTGCTGGGCCTGCGCCCCAAAGACTTTGACGTGGCCACCAATGCCAGCCCAGAAGAGGTCAAACGCCTGTTTCGCCGCGCCTTCATCATTGGCAAGCGCTTTCGCATCGTCCACGTCGTTTACGGGCGCGGGCGTGAGCACGAGGTGATCGAGGTCTCCACCTTCCGCGCCTTTTTGGACAACAGCCAGGCCGAGCAGGTCAGCGGCAACGAGCGCACCAGCAAGCAGCAGCTCATGGGCATGCAGCACGCCGTCGATGCCAGTGGCCGCGTGCTGCGCGACAACGTCTGGGGGCCGCAAGACCAAGATGCCACGCGGCGCGATTTCACCATCAATGCCATGTACTACGACCCGCAAAGCCAAGTGCTGGTTGATTTTCACAAAGGCATCCAGGATGCACACAAGCGCGTGCTGCGCATGATTGGCGACCCTGAACAACGCTACCGCGAAGATCCCGTGCGCATCATCCGCGCCGTGCGCTTTGGGGCCAAGCTGGCCCACCTGGGCTTTAAGCTGGAGGCGAAAACCGCCAAACCCCTGGTCGCCTGCGAGCCGCTCTTGCACGATGTGCCGCAAAGCCGCCTGTTCGATGAAATGCTCAAGCTGCTGCTCACCGGCCACGCCACAGCGTCGATTGAGCAACTGCAAAAGCTTGGCCTGGCCAAAGGCATCTACCCGCTGCTGGACGTGGTGGTGGAGCGCGCTGCCACCCCGTTGGTGCAGGCCGTGCTGCAAGATACCGACCGCCGCGTGGCCGAAGGCAAAACCTGCGTGCCCAGCTTTTTGCTGGCCTGCGTGCTCTGGCAAGACGTGCAAGCTGGCTGGCAGCAGCGCCTGAACAACGGTGCGCACAGCTTTCCTGCGCTGCAAGACGCGATCGACGAAGTGTTCGAGCGGCGCATTGGCGATGTCTCGGGCCGGGGCAAGCTGGCCGCCGACATGCGCGAAATCTGGGCCATGCAGCCGCGCTTTGATAAGCGCACTGGGGCCACGCCCTTCAGTCTCGTGGCCCAGGGGCGCTTTCGTGCGGGCTTTGACTTTTTGCGTCTGCGCGCCGATGTGGGCGATGCCGATGAAGCCCTGGCCAATTGGTGGCAGTTGTTCCAGTACGCCGATGAAGCCCAGCGCGAAGACCTGATCGCCCAGGCCCGCGACGAGCAGCGCCAGCGCCAGAAAACGCAAAAACCCAAAGCAGCACGCAAACCCAAGGCAGACGATGACGGTAGCGCCAGCCCCCTGGAGGCCGCTGGCGTGCAGGCCGGGGAGGAGGGCGATGCCCCCGCCAAAAAACGCCGCCGCCGCCGTAAAAAATCCGTGGGTGAAACCACCAGCCCCGCGCAGGAATAAGGCCCCAAGCCATGCCAACAACAACGGTATATGTTGGCTTGGGGGCCAACCTCGGTGACCGGGGGCAAGCCTTGCAGGCGGCAGTCCATGCCATGGCGGCGTTGCCGGGGACGCAGCTGCAGGCGGTGTCATCGCTCTACAGCAGCGCCCCCATTGAGGCCACGGGGCCTGACTACCTCAATGCCGTGGCGGTTTTGACCACCGACTTCGGCCCCGAAGCGTTTTTGCAGCAACTGCAGCACCTGGAGCAGGCCGCAGGCCGCCAGCGCCCCTACCGCAACGCACCGCGTACTTTGGATTTGGACATCCTGCTGTGGGGCCAGGCACAGCTGAACACCCCCAGCTTGACCGTACCCCACCCGCGCATGCGGGAGCGGGCCTTTGTGCTGCGGCCGTTGGCTGAGTTGGCACCCGAAGTGGTGACGGCAGCGCAATTGATGGCGGTGGCCGACCAGGCTATTGAGTGTTTGCAGGGAGTGGATTGGATTAAAAAAGAGAGCTTATAGCGCTTATGTGGTATAGGTTTTTCGTTGTTTTTGCCTATTTTTTATGCTTGTGCATGGGCTTGGCCAAAGCGCAAACCACATTGCCGCCCACAGCAAAAAATACGGTGTTTAAATGCCAGCTAGAGGGGCGGATTGAGTATTCCGATACCCCTTGCCCCGATGCCGTCACCGTCGATGTCACGCCCACCCGTGGTGTCGATCACATGTCCGGCACCCAACGCCGCAGCGCGAGTGTGCAGCGAGAAATTTCATACGAAAACTTGACTGGGCAATCCCAGCGCTCCTTGGCGATTGGATGGGGCGATGCCTTGCCAAAGCCCAACAATGCAGCCACTGCTGCGCCCGTGCCAGTCGCGCCGCCCAAGGCTGGAAATTCGCCACAGCGCGGAGCACCTTTGGGCAACACGGTGGTTGCGGCGCTGGGTGTGTTACAGCCTCTGCTTTGGTTGTTGCCGCTATTTGTTGTTGCAGCAGCCTTGAAAACAGTCGCCTTCAAAGGCTGGATCGGCGAAAGGTTGGTGCGCCATTTGCTCAAAAAACGTCTCCATGCACCCAGTGAGGTCTCGCTGCACAACGTCACCGTCCAAGATGAGCGCGGCAGCACACAGATTGACAGTATTCTTATCTCCGAATACGGAATTTTTGTGCTGGAAGTCAAAAATTACAGCGGTTGGATTACGGGAAGAGTCGCCGACAGCCATTGGAGGCAAACGCACTACCGTCGGCAGTATGAATTTCAAAATCCGCTGCGGCAAAACTACCGCCATACCCAGGCACTGGAGCGCCTACTGGGCTTGCCCAGCCCGGTGTTTCATTCGGTCATTGTGTTTGCCGGGGACTGCGAGCTGAAGTCAGATTTTCCAGACAACGTCTGCACCAAGGCGGATCTGAACGCTTACATCGATTCCTTCACGCAAAAAGTTTTGCCCAAGCAGCAAGTGCAGGCCATTGCCCAGGCGATTGAAAAGCACCGCTTGCCACCCACCTGGGCGACGCATCGCGCCCATGTGCAACATTTGCGCAAACAGCGGCAAAAAACAGAGCCTTTCTAGTGCGCAGGCAGCGCCCCATAGGTGTGTGTGGGTCTTGGGAAGACTTGCTTGAACTGTTGCAAAATTTTGGCAAATTTCTTTTTTAAATTGAAAAAAATGTTATAGTTGCGGTCTTCGCAATTTTGTAGTTGTGAAAAACCAAAACCAGTACTTCATTAGTAGCTGCTGGTTGTTTGCGGGAATAGCTCAGTTGGTAGAGCGCAACCTTGCCAAGGTTGAGGTCGACGGTTCGAGACCGTTTTCCCGCTCCAAATTTTGGCGCGATAGCAAAGCGGTTATGCAACGGATTGCAAATCCGTCTAGCCCGGTTCGACTCCGGGTCGCGCCTCCAGAAAACGCGGGAATAGCTCAGTTGGTAGAGCGCAACCTTGCCAAGGTTGAGGTCGACGGTTCGAGACCGTTTTCCCGCTCCAAATAAAAGGGAAGCAATCGCTTCCCTTTTTCATGTTCTCCTGGCTTGTAGAGACAAGCGAGTTGATGAAAATCAGGTAAGCTAGATCGCTTTCCTGCACAGCTTTAGGTGAATGTGGCCTCGGTGGTGAAATTGGTAGACACCCGGGACTTAAAATCCCGTGCCGCGAAAGCGGCGTGCCGGTTCGATCCCGGCCCGAGGCACCACATAGGCCACAAAAATGAATCGCTACAACACCCCTTTTGAAATTCATGTGCACGGTCAAGTGGCTTTGCGCCCGGATGTCACGCCTTCCCAGTTACAAGAAGCCTTGAAACCCCTGTGGTCCTACGCGGGCGCGCGCTCTTTGCAAGACGGGGCGGTAAGTGCTTATGAAGAGGAGCCGGGCATCGTTTTTGATAGCGCTGCCCACATGCTGCAAATGTGCTGGACGGTTTCTGGGGCTGAAGATTTTCGCTATGCCCTGGATGATTTTTGCATGGGCTTGAATGAGCTGGCGCAAGAGGGGGCAGCCATTGAAGTGACCTTCTACGATGCCGAGTTTGACGAAGAAGAGGCGGGCGAAGGCGAAGAGTCGCGCGATGACTTTGTCATGCTTTTTGTTGGACCTACCCCGGCGGCCATCATGAGTGTGCAGCGTGACATGCTGGTGCAAGACGTGATTCATCTGATGGAGCGTCACTTTGATGCCTCCGAATTGGCCGGTGTGGTGGGCGAGATTGACAAGTTATTTGCCCAGCGCTTTGATAACTTGGTCAATTCCCTGGACCTTGGCCGCCAGCCACCGCGTGGTGGCCCTCGCGGTGGTGGCCGTCGGCCCCGGCACTTGCACTGAAGCCGCAGTCCAGAAAACAAGTCAGGCGCTTACATCGCGCCTTGAAACCCTAAGGCAGCCGATATGTGGTGGGCGCAGCTTTTGAGCTTGGGCAGCCAGCTGTCATCTAGACGGTCTGCCGGGGCAGAAATCGATAGGGCGGCCACCAGTTTGCCTTGGTCATCGTAAATCCCGGCGGCCATGCAGCGCACGCCCAGTTCCAACTCTTCATTGTCGTAAGCGATGCCGGTTTGCCGTGCTTTGGCCAGTTCGCGCTCTAACTGGGGTAGCTGTGTGAGGCTGTTGTGGGTATTGCCTGACAGGCCGGTGCGCATGGCGTAGCTGCGCACGTTTTGCGGATCGTCAGCGGCCAAAAACAGCTTGCCGTTGGAGGTCAGGTGCAGCGGTGCGTGTCCACCAATGGCTCGGACCACCTGCATGCCGGAGCGCTCGCTGTAGGCGCGTTCCACATAGACGATCTCGTCGCCCTGGCGGATGCTTAAATTGACCGGTTGCTGGATTTGTTTGTGCAGCAGGCGCATGTGTGGCAGTGCGGCCTCGCGCACGCTCAGGCGCGCTTTGACCAGGTTGCCCAGCTCCAGCAGGCGCATCCCTAGGCGGTAGGTGCCTGCCTCGGGGCGATCGACAAAGCCGCCGGTGGTCAGGTCGTTCAGGATGCGGTGGGCGGTGGAGGGGTGCAGGCCGGTTTTTTCACTGATTTCCTTCAGGGCAACGGGTTCTTCCTTGGCGGCCAGCACGTCGATGAGGGTGAACATGCGCTCCAATACTTGGACGCTGGGTTTGTTGGGCGTTTCGTTGTCGTTTTTCTTCATGTGAAATAGAGAGGCAAATGGGCCGCATTCTAGCCCCGTGCTTGCCTTTGCCTTGCTTTCATTGCGGCTGGTGTGCTTGCCATTGTCCGTGGCGCAAAATTTCATGCGGATGAAAGTCTTGCTTGTAGCGCATCTTGGGGCTTTTTTCTATCCAGTAGCCCAGGTACACATACGGCAGGTTCAGGCTGCGGGCCAGCTCGATTTGCCACAAGATGCCGTAGGTGCCGTAGCTGGCCTCAGGGTGGTCGGTTTCGTAGAAGGTATAAACGGCAGAGAGGCCCTGGGTGAGCAGGTCAATGATGGAGACCATCACCAAAGCATTCTCGGCCCGGGGGTCGCGAAACTCGACCAGGCGGGTTTCAATATGGCTATCCAGCAGAAACTGACGGTATTGCGCAACGCTGTCGTTGTCCATGCCGCCGCCGGGGTGGCGGGTTTTTTCATAGCGCTGGTACAGGGCGTAATGCGCAGGGTTGTAGTGCAGCCGCTGGATGCTGGCCTCCAGGTGCCCGTGGCGCTGCCAAGTGCGGCGCTGGCTGCGGCTGGGCTGAAAGTGCGCCACCACAACGCGCAGTGATTCGCATGCTTGGCACTGGGCGCAGTGCGGGCGGTAGGTGAAATTTCCGCTGCGGCGAAAGCCCTGCTCCATCAGGCTGGAATAGACCGGGGTGGTAATCAGGTGATTGGGGGCAACGACCAGCGACCGGGCCTGCTGCGTGGGCAGGTAGCTGCAAGGGTATTCGGCGGTGGTGTACAGCTGCAAGATGGGGTGAACAGGCTCAGTCATAGGTGGGCAGGCCAAGCGTAGCCCATAAATGGGGCGAAAACTGCCAATGCATCGCGGGATAGGTTTGCTGGGCTTGGGCCACTTGCAAAAAATCATCCCGGGGCATTTCTGCTGCACCGAGCGAGGCCAGATGCCGGGTGGCTTGCTGGCAGTCGATTTGCACCACGCCTGCACTGCGGCACAGGGCCACCAGGGCTGCCAGGGCGATTTTGGAGGCATCGCGCTGGTGGGCGAACATGGATTCGCCATACACCGCCCGGCCCAGGGCGACGCAGTACAAACCGCCGACCAGTTCCCCGCCAATCCAGGTTTCCACGCTGTGCGCCAAGCCTTGGGCGTGCAAGTCGCAATAGGCATCGATGATGCTGGGCACGATCCAGGTGCCGTCTTGCCCTGGGCGTGGGGTGGCGGCGCAGTGCTGCATGACTTGGCGAAAGCTGTGATCGATGCGAATGCTGCAGCGTGGGTTGCGCTGAAAATTTTTCAGCGTCTGGCGCAGTGAGCGGTGCAGGCGAAAGCGTTCTACCTGCAGCACCATGCGCGGGTCGGGCGACCACCACAGCGGTGGCTGGCCCGGGCTGAACCAGGGAAAAATACCTTGTTGGTAAGCCGCTTGCAGATGGGGTGCGTCCACCACAGCACCTGCCGCCAGCAGGCCGGGCAAGGGGCTGTCCTGGCCCCAAGCGGTGCTGACCGGGGGGAAGGGGTCGTGTGGGGTGAGCCAGGGCAGGGGGGGAGGTGCGGTCGTCACGGCGGGAATAATAAAAAAAGCCAGACAAATTGGCATCTGTCTGGCTTTATTTTGGCTCCCCGACCTGGGCTCGAACCAGGGACCTGCGGATTAACAGTCCGTCGCTCTACCGACTGAGCTATCAGGGAATATTCGGTAACTATCTATTTAAATTTTGGCTCCCCGACCTGGGCTCGAACCAGGGACCTGCGGATTAACAGTCCGTCGCTCTACCGACTGAGCTATCAGGGAAGAGCCGCGATTATAGGCATGGAATTTTGGCTTTCGCAACAAAGTGGGGAAATTTTTTAATTTTTTGCGGTTGCTGTGGGTGGCTCGGGTCTGCGCCACAGCCACAGCAGCACGCCGGCCATGCAGCTGCTGGCCAGCATGGGGGCCCACCAGGGCTGGGCCAGCCACCACAAGATGGCGGCGCTCAACGCCATGGTGATGGCCGCGCTGTATTTGGCGCGGCGGCTGACGTAGCCGCCGGCCTCCCAGTTGCGCAGCATGGGGCCAAACAGTTTGTGGCGGTGCAGCCAGGCATGGATGCGTGGGCTGCTGCGGGCGGCGGCCCAACTGGCCATCAAGATAAAGACGGTGGTGGGCAGGCCCGGCAGAAAGACACCGACAATGCCCAGGCCCAGGCACAGCAGTGCAAAAAAACGTAGCACCCACCGCATGATGGAGCTAGGGTGGTTGGTGCTAGCCGGTACAGATTGTTGTGGGGCTTGCGGTAAGCGCACTGTTTTTTTTGGGCGCGGCGGTTTGCTGGGGGGCAGCGGGGGCTGCTGCGCCTGCCAGGCGGGCAAGGCGGCGTGGATGAGCGCGGGGGCGTGGGCATCGTTGGCGGCGTAGCGCACTTGCGCCGGGCTGAGTGTTGGCGCGGCCCAGTTGCTGGTGCTGGTGCGTTTGGATTTGCTAAAGCTGCGCTGCAATACGATGGCCATGGCGGCGCGCACGCCGGTGTTGTGGCCAAAGCCGTGGTGGCGAAAGACTTTGTCCAGGTCCAGCACGTTGGCCGGTTGTACGCCCAGGCGCTGGGGCAGGGTGCGCAAATCGTTGTCCAGGCCGAAGCCGACTTTGGTGATGTGGGGCGCGGCCAGTACCTCGCGGGCCAGCGCCAGGGCCTGGGGGTGGCGCAGTTGCAGCACCCAGGCCGCGCGGGGTGTGGCCAGTTGCACGATGTGGGGGCCATCGTCGTGCTGGTCGGCGCGGAAGATGGGCTTGCTCTCGGTATCAAAGCCCAGGGCGCTGGCGGCGAGCAAGGCGGCGCGGGCTTGCGCCCATTCTGCGGCCGTGGCCGGCACCTGGATGGCGCTGTCTGGCAGGGGGGTCCAGGGCGGGAGCAGGGCGCTGTCGGCCTTGCTGGGGGCAGTGCGGCGCGGCATGGGTTTCTTTGATTCGATAGCTTCTAGCGCTTTTATTTATTGGACTTATTGGGCTTTTGGCCTTTTTTCTATTTAGATATCAGCGGATGATGCTACTTTATTTTTAGCAGGCCGGGTGCGGTAGAACTGCAGGGGCTGCTCGTGCATTTGGCGCTCGTGCTGGTGCAGGACGGATTTTTTCATCTTGCCCACGACGTGCATTTCGCAGGGTTTGCAGTCGAAGACGAGTTTGAGCTTTTCCTTGCCGTTGATCAGCTGCAGCGGCTCGGCCTTGATGGTGCCTTTCACGCCGACCACGCCCTTGGCCTGTTTGGGGCACAGGCTCATGGAAAAGCGCACGCAGTGCTTGGTGATCATCAGGCTGACTTCGCCTTCTTCCTCTTTGCTTTCGTAGGCCGCGTCGATCACTTTGACGCCGTGCTTGACGTAAAAATCGTGCGCCTGGTGGTTGAAGACGTTGGCCAGGTAGGTCAGCGTGTCTTCGGGGAAGGGCACGGGCGGCTGCACGGGCGTGGCGCGGGGCAGGCGGGCCAGCCCCTGGGCGCGGGCGCTCTCCAGGGCCGCCACGGCATCGCGGCGCAGCTGGTTGAGGGCCGAGGCGGGCACAAACCAGGGCTGGCTCAGTTGCAGGGCGATGTCGTGCGCTGCAAAAATAGTCGCGCCAAAGCGGCCCAGTTGCTCGCGCAGCGTGGCCTCGGCCTGGGCGGCGTCGGTGGCGGCTTGGTGGGGCTGGGCGATGTGGGCGTGGCCGGTAAAGCCGTCCTCGTCGGTCAGCGTCAGCGCGAAGCCGTCCGGGGTTTCGCTGAAGCTGGCCCACAGGCCGATGCGCCGGTCGCTGGATTTTTTCTCGAGGGTGCGGTTCCAGGCCATGTCGCGGTTGCGGTTGATTTCCAGGCCCTTGCGCAAGTCTTTGAAGCTGGTCAGCGCATCTTTGGGGAAGATGCGCCAGATGCCTTTTTTGGCATGGACGCATTCGGCGCGATTGACGTGGATGCCCACCAGTTCTTTTTGCAGGTCGTAGTAGCACAGGCCGTCGCCGTTGTGCAATTGGGTGGTTTTGTCGCTGACTTCCAGCTCAAACCACTTGTCGCCTGCGGGCCCGATCTGCGTCACCCAGCCGATGGCGCGGCCTGGGGTTTTGGGCGTGTCAAAGGCACCGATGTCGATCTGGCGGCCCTGCACGAAGTAGTCGGTAAATTCGCGGTTGAAGTTTTGGTCCGGGTCGGGCGTGAAGCTGAAGGTGGTGCGCCCCGAGGCGGCGCGGGTGAATTCGCCTTCTTCGACGATTTCGTCCAGCAGCTTGCGGTAATGGGCGGTGATGTTTTTCACATAGCCCATGTCTTTGTAGCGCCCTTCGATTTTGAAGCTGCGCACGCCCGCACTGATTAATGCGCGCAGGTTGTTGCTTTGGTTGTTGTCTTTCATCGACAGCACGTGCTTTTCGTGCGCAAGGATGCGGCCCTGGGCATCGAGCACTTCGTAGGGCAGGCGGCAGGCCTGGTTGCAGTCGCCCCGGTTGGCGCTGCGCCCGGTGTGCGCGTGGCTGATGAAGCACTGGCCCGAGTAGGCCACGCACAGCGCCCCATGCACGAAAAACTCGATCGTCGTGCTGGGCTGGAGTGCATCGCGGATGGCGGCAATCTGCGCCAAGTCCAGCTCGCGCGCCGGGACGATTTGCGAGAAGCCCACGTCTTGCAAAAACCGGGCTTTTTCGGGCGTGCGGATGTCGGTTTGTGTGCTGGCGTGCAGCTGGATGGGGGGCAAATCCAGCTGCAGCAGGCCCATGTCCTGCACGATCAGGGCATCGGCCCCGGCCTCGTACACCTGCCAGGCCATGCGCCTGGCATCTTCCAGCTCATCGTCGCGCAGGATGGTGTTCAGGGTGATGAAGATGCGGCTGTGAAAGCGGTGCGCGTGGGCGATCAGGCGCTCTAAATCGGCCAGGGCATTGCCCGCTGTGGCGCGGGCCCCAAAGGCGGGGCCGCCGATATAGACGGCATCGGCACCGTGGTTGATGGCCTCAATACCGATATCGGCGTTGCGGGCGGGGGCAAGCAGTTCAAGCTGGTGGGGCAGGAGAGACATAGGGCGCGAATTATCCCTGCGGGCGCGATCAGGCGTGCAGGGCGGGGGCTTGTGGCAGGGGCTTGGCCAGTGGCGGCGGATAATGCGCCGCCTATGTCCGAGCCCTTTTTTCCCGATCCTGCCGCAGTGTCTGATGGCGCTGAAACCGACCAGCACTGGATGCGCCACGCCCTGCGCTTGGCCCGGCAAGCGGCGGCGGCCGGTGAGGTGCCCGTGGGGGCCGTGGTGGTCAAAGGCGGGCAGGTACTGGGCGAGGGTTTTAACGCCCCCATTGGCCAGCACGACCCCACCGCCCATGCCGAGGTGCAGGCGCTGCGCCAGGCGGCCCAGCGGCTGGGCAACTACCGGCTGGACGGCTGCACTCTGTATGTCACGTTGGAGCCGTGCACCATGTGCAGCGGGGCGCTGCTCAACGCCCGCATCGCCCGGGTGGTGTATGGGGCGCGGGAGCCTAAAACCGGGGCGGCCGGGTCGGTGCTGGATGTGTTTGCGCTGCCGCAGCTCAATGCCCACACCACCATGGAGGGCGGCGTTTTGGCCGAGGAGTGTGCGGCGGTGCTGGCTGAATTTTTTCAGCAACGCCGCCAGCAGCAGCGCCAGCAGGCCCAGCCGCTGCGCCCGGATGCTGTGCGCACGCCCGAGCGCTGTTTTGCCCCCGATCCGGAGTGGCCCTGGGCGGCGCGGTATGTGGCCGATCTGCCCGGCCTGGCCGGATTGCGGCTGCACTATGTGGACGAAGGCCCCCCCACGGCCCCCGCCTGGGTGCTGCTGCACGATGGGGTGGGCAGCAGCTATGGCCTGCGCTATCTGGTGGCCGCGCTGTTGCAAGCGGGGCAACGGGTGGTGGCGGTGGATTTGCCCGGCTTTGGGCGCAGTGACAAGCCCAAAAAAACGCAATGGCATTTACCGCAAAAACATACGCAGATAGTGCGTGAGCTGCTCTTGTTTTTAAAAATTGATCAGCCCCGCTGGGTGGTGCAGGAGGGGGCCGCCGCCGTCTTGCCCGCCCTTGCCGGCCCAGCGTGGGATTGGTGCCTGCAAGGCCCGGCCCCGCTGGGTGCGGCAGCGCAGGCCCCGTTTCCTGATGCTGGGCACCGCGCTGGCCCCCGGGCCTGGGCGCAGTGGCCGGTGCAGGCCACGGTGGCGCGTTGGCATGGCACGGTGCCGCACGATGCCGCCACTGCGCAGGTGCAGGTCAGGGCGGCTATGGAATACTTCGGCACTTAGTTTTTCAATGGCCTTTGGGCCTGCCCTCTACCGTGTCTTCTCACCATCCTGCCCACGATTCCCAGCATGGCCATGACCATGCGCATTCCCACCACCACCCCCAAGCGTGTGACTGCCCCCACCACCACCCCACGGGCACACGGCATATTTATGTGTACGCACCGTCTGGGGTGATTCGTGACAAGGCCGCGTTTCGGCGCGGGGTGCGCCGCCTGGAGGCCATGGGCCATTGCGTTGAGGTGGATGCCGATGCCCTGGCCCGTGACCAACGCTTTGCCGGTGACGATGCCACGCGCCTGGCCGCCCTGCACCGTGCCGCCGCCAGTGGGGCCGACGTGGCGCTGATGGCCCGGGGCGGTTATGGCCTGACGCGCTTGTTGCCCGCCATTGATTACGCCGCCGTGGCCAAGGCCGTCAGCCAAGGCACGCAGTTTGTGGGCATGAGTGATTTCACCGCCTTGCAAAACGCCTTGTTGGCACAGACCGGGGCGGTGAGTTGGGCCGGGCCGCTGTTGTGCGCCGACTTTGGTGCCAAAGATGGGGTGGATGAGATCTGCCAGGCCTTTTTTGAAGACCTGCTGTGCGGCCAGGGCGAGGGCGCAGGCTGGCGGCTGCCCAAAGAGCGCGGCGCGGCCACGGCGCAGCCCGAGGGGGTGGACATTCCTGGTGCGGCGATTTTGTGGGGCAGCAATTTGGCGGTGCTGGTGTCCTTGCTGGGCACGCCTTACTTTCCGCAGATTGACGGCGGGATTTTGTTCTTAGAAGACGTGGGCGAACACCCCTACCGCATCGAGCGCATGCTCACCCAGCTGCTGCATGCCGGGGTGCTGGCGCGGCAAAAGGCGATTGTGTTGGGCCAGTTCACCGACTACAGCCTGAGCCGCCACGATGCCGGTTTCAAGCTGCAAACCGTGGTGGACCGGCTGCGCGGACAAGTGGCCTGCCCGGTGCTGACTGGCCTGCCGTTTGGCCATGTGCCCACCAAGGTGCTGCTGCCGGTCGGGGCCACGGTGTCGCTGTCGGTTCAGGGGCGGGAGGCGCTGCTCTACTGGGGGCATGTGTAAGATCATGAACACGTTCTAAGCGGGTTTGTTGAAGGCAGCAGCATGCGTGGCCACGGTAAATTCATCATAGTTAATATTTAATAGGCTTCCATTTTTAAAAAAAATTAACAATCTATTGACGCTTGCCAATGTTAGAGTTTTGTTACTTGCTGAAATGCAATGAAGTGGGCTTGGTGGTGTGCCCTTTCAGCGGTACAGAACAATGCATATAAAGCAAAAATGGCTATGAAACAAAGAGATAGTTTGTGGGGGCTGCGCTTAGGTGTGGGGGCTGTGCTTGGCGCGTTATCGCTACAGACAGTGTCGCAAGAGGCCGTGCCGGTGTCCGATATTGGCGCTGCGCGGGTTCAACAGGCGGCGCAGGGGCAGCCGCCGCTGCCCGTCTCGCACTGGCGGCCACGGTTGCAGGATTTGGGGCTGGGCGGTGTGGTGCGCTTGCGCGGTACGCAAAGCGAGGTCAGCGTGGGCCTGGGTATTCGCCGCGATGAGCAGGTGGAGCTGGCCCGTTTGCGTTTGCAATTTACCCTCTCCCCGGCGCTGCTGGCCGATTTGTCGCACCTGAAGGTGTCGTTCAACGACCAGCTGATCCAGACCATTGTGTTGCCCAAAGAGCGCTTGGGCCTGATGCACCAGGTGGAGCTGGACATTCCCCCGGCCTACTTTGCCGATTACAACCGTTTGCAGTTTCAGTTCATCGGGCACTACACCCTGGAATGTGAGGATCAGGAGCATTCCAGCCTGTGGGCCGAAATCAGTGGCCAAAGTCGGCTGGATCTGACGCTGCGCCGCCTGCCCTTGAAAACGGACTTGGCCTTGCTGCCAGCACCGTTTTTTGATCCCCGTGATAGCCGCCCGGTGCAGGTGCCAATTGTGTACGCGGCCCGCCCCAACCAGGGCGAGCTCAAAGCCGCTGGCACCGTGGCGGGCTGGTTGGGGGCGTTGGCTGCGTACCGGGGCACCGAGCTGTCGGTGCTGGAAAATGAGTTGCCCCTGCGCTCGGCGATTGTGATTGCCACCAATGCCCACCGCCCTGACTTTTTGCACGACCTCCCGCCTGTAGAGCAGCCTACCTTGAGCATGGTGGATCACCCCCTGGTGCCGGGGACGCAACTGCTGCTGGTCTTGGGCAAGGATGAGGCGCAGGTGGAGCAAGCGGCCCAGGTGTTGGCGCTGGGCAAAGCCGCTTTGTCCGGGCGCAGTTTGCAGGTGACGCAATTTGAATTTCCTGCGCTGCGGGCAGCCTACGATGCCCCGCGCTGGATTTCCTCAAAGCGTGTGGTGCCGCTGGGGGAGTTGGTGGAGCGCCCTGAAGAGTTGCAATTGCGTGGCACCACCCTGTACGACACGATTCGCATTAACGCCCGCATGGCCCCAGACTTATTTACCTGGAATGCCAAAGGCGTGCCCCTGCAGTTGCAGTACCGGTACACGCCGACCCCGCTGTCGGATCGGGGAGCGTTGAATGTGGCACTCAATGACCAGTTTTTGCGCTCTTACCGCCTGTACGCCAGTGGGGACAGCCAGGGCAAGGTCAGCGCCCTGCTGCCCTTGGTGGAGGATTCCCCAGGCCAGACCCGCTCGAATATGAAGATTCCGGCCTTCATGGTGGGTGGCGACAACCAAATGCAATTTACCTTTGCCATCCCGCCAGCAGACTTGGGGCGCTGCCGCGCCACCCAGCCGGTGGAATTGCGGGCGGCGCTGGATCCGCAATCGACCATCGACCTCACCGGGTTTGATCACTACATCGCCATGCCCAATTTGGCCGCGTTTGCCAATACCGGCTTTCCGTTTACCAAGTACGCCGATTTGGCCCAGACCGCAATTGTGCTGCCCAGCCAGCCCACGGTGGCCGATGTGCAAACCTACTTGGCCGCCGTGGCCCGCATGGCCGCTTCTACGGGCTATGCGGGAACGCGCTTTGCCTTGCTCTCCAGCGACAGCATTGACCAGGCCAAAGACCGCGATATTTTGCTGATCACCCATGGGGAGCAAGACAGCGTGTTGCAGCAATGGCAGGCCGATCTGCCTGCGCTGCTGGCAGCGGGCCAGCGCTCGGTGCAACCCCTGGCGCGGGGCTTGAACCGGTTTAATGAGCTGTTTCGCCTGGGGGAAGGAGCCCCCACAAAAGTGGCTGCTGGGATGACCACCCTGGAAGGCGATGGGCCATTGGCGGCGGTGGTTGGGCTGCAATCGCCCTTTACCAAAGGGCGCAGTGTGGTGGCCTTGACCGCGACGAATGCCCAGGCCATGGATTGGGTCGGCAAAGGGCTGACCGAGCGCGGCCGGTTGGAGCAGTTGCACGGTGATTTGAGCCTGCTGCGCGGCGATGTGGTCGAGAGCTTTCGCATCAACCCGGTGTATTACGTGGGGGATTTGCCTTGGTACAAATGGGCGTGGTTCCATCTGCACAGCCACCCCTTCTTATTGGCGGCGCTGGGTATTTTTGCCGGCTTGGTCGTCACCTTGATAGCCTACGGCAGCTTGCGGGCCATGGCCCGTCGCCGTCTGGAGCGTGATGATGCTTAAGACCGGGGCCCGCAGCCATCCATCGCGCCGTGTGCTGTTGCAACACACGCTATTGCTCAGTGCGCTGGGCTGGCCCGCCCTGGCTGGGGCCAGCCCCAAGCCATCCGCACAGCGGGCGGGGGCCTGGGCGGATTGGGACACCTTTGCCCAACGCTTTTTGCAACCCGATGGCCGGGTGCTGGCCAATGCGCAAGGGCAAACCCACTCTGAGGCGCAAAGCTACGCCTTGATGTTTGCCCTGATTGCCAATGACCGCCCCCGGTTCAAAAGCATCCTGCGCTGGACAGAAGACAACCTGTGCGCCGGGGATGTGACCACCCGCCTGCCTGCCTGGCTCTGGGGCCAACAAGACGATGGCCAGTGGGGCGTGCTGGACAGCAATGCCGCCTCGGATGCCGATGTCTGGATTGCTTACGCCTTGATTGAGGCTGGGCGGCTGTGGAATGTGCGCCGCTACCGCGCGCTGGGCCGCAGCTTGGCGCAGCGCATTTTGGCCGAAGAAACCGCCGACCTGCCCGGCCTGGGCCACACCCTGTTACCCGGCCCCGTGGGTTTTGTGGTGGAGGCCGGGCAACGCTGGCGGCTCAACCCCAGCTACTTGCCGCTGCAGGCGCTGCGCCGCTTGGCCGCGGTGGCCCCAGCGCAGACGGCGGCGCAGTGGCAATCCTTGCTGCACAGCAGCCAGCGGGTGCTTATCGAATCCGCCCCCCGAGGGTTTGCACCCGATTGGGTGCTGTACGCCGCAGATCAGGGCTTTGTGCCCGACCACCAAGGCGAGCAGCAAGCCCTGGGCGCGTACAACGCCATCCGGGTGTATTTATGGGCCGGCATGCTGGCCCCGCAAGATCCGGCCCATGCGCCGCTGCTGCAAGCCTTGGCCCCCATGGTCGAGCGGGTCGCTGCCTTGGGCTACCCGCCAGAGATGGTCGATAGCGTCACCGGCGTGGTGCAAGGCGCTGGCGGTGGGGGCTTTGCCGCTGCTTTGCTGCCCTTGCTGCAGGCCGCGCAAGCGACGCAGGCGCTAGCGGCGCAGCAACAGTATGTGGCAGACCACCCGCCCCAGCCCGATGCCTATTACGGCGGCTGCCTCATGCTGTGGGGCCAAGGCTGGATGCAGGGCCGCTACCGCTTTGCTGCGGATGGCCAGCTGCTGGTGCCCTGGGGAGACCCCGCATGAAACCGCAGCGTTTGCGCTGGACCCCCTTGGCCGTGTGCCTGGGGGCCTGGGGCCTGGGCGCGGTACAGGCCCAGGCCCAGCCCCCGCTGCCAGCAGTCAGCCCGGCCCCGCCGCTGCGCTTGGCCTCGGGTCTGGCCTTTAGCCTTGCGCTGGGCGAAGCCGCCGCCCCCAAGCGCCCGGGCCGCGCAGCGGCCGTGGCGCAGCAGGTGCGCTTGGCACCGTCGCCTGAGCTGGAGCAAAACCGGGGCAGTGCCGCTGCGGGCGTGGAGGATTTATTGCGCAATGCCCGCCGTTGGTTGGTTCAGGGGCGTGTGGATTTGGCCCGGCAGAACATTGAAAAACTCCTCTTGGCCAACCCCCAATCGCCTGCCGGTTGGGCCGAGCTGGGCAATATCGCACTGCTGGAGCAGCAACCCGAGGAAGCGCAAAAAATCCTCGATCGCCTGCGCCAGCAACACCCGCAAGCGCCGGCAACCCACGACCTGGCCGCCCTGGTGCGCGTGTACGGGGCCGAGCAAGAGGAATTGGCCCGCATGCGCCTGCTGGCCCGTGCCGGCCGGGAAAAAGAAGCGGCTGAAATTGCCCGCGCCTTGTTCCCGGATGGCCCGCCGCAAACGGGCACCTTGGGCACGGAGTACTACCGCATCGTTGCGCGCACCGATCTGGGGCCCCAAGCCAGCAGCGCCACGCGCCAGGCGGCGCAAAGCATGTACGAGCAGACGGGGGAGCTGGAATACCGCCTGATCGCCTTGGAGATTGACCAAGCCCAAGGCGCACCGGCGCTGCCCTTGGCGCAGGCCGTGGAACCACTGGCGGGCCAGCCCGGAATCGACCCCTACCGGCTGCGCGATGTATGGCGGCGCATTCTGGAGCGCCTGCCAGCCAGCGTGGCCGCCCAGCAGCGGCTCAAAGCCTACCTGCGGCGCTACCCCGACGATACGGCCGTGGCCGAGCTGCTCCAACAAGCCCAAGACCCCATCAACCTGAGCTTGGCTGCGGCCGAGCAAGCCTTGGAGGCGGACAACACGGCCCAGGCCGAAGCCTATCTGCACACCGTGCTCAAGCAGCGCCCCCAAGCGCCGCAGGCCCTGGGAATGCTGGGGCAAATCCGTTTTCGCCAATCGCGCTATGCCGAGGCGCAGCAATTGCTGGGCTTGGCAGCGCAGCACTCCGACGAAGAAAAATGGCGCGATCTGTTGGCATCGGCCCGGTTCTGGGGGCTGTTGCAGCAAGCCGATACCGCCCAGGCCACCGGGCAGTTGGAGCAGGCTGCGGCCTGGGCCACCCAGGCGCTGCGCCTGCAGCCAACCAATGCCGAGGCGTTTGTCACCCTGGGCCAAATCCGCGCCGAGCAAGGCCAGGCCGAAGTGGCACGGCAGTTATTTCGCCAAGCCCTGGTGCTTGAGCCTGGGCACAGCGGTGCGTTGCGCAGTATGGTCGGCTTGTTGATTCGTGCTGGGCGCTTGGAAGCGGCCCAGGCGGCTTTGGACGAATATGGCCAATACGCCAACACCAGTGCGGACAGCCGTGCCTTGCGCAACGGGCTGCGGGCAACGGTGCTCAGTGCCCAGGCCGATCTGTTGGTGGCCAAAGCACAACCGGGGGCCGCTTTGCGCCTGTTGGAAGAAGCCGCCGATTTCACCCCCGCCGACCCGTGGCTGCGCCACCGCATCGCCCGCATTTACCTGGAACTTGCCCAGCCGCACGAGGCGCTGCAAGTCATGGACGAAGGCATGGCCCACGATGACCGTTCGGTTGAAATGCGCTTTGCCCGGGCCTTGATCCGCAATGCCGCCAATGATTACGCCGGGGCGGTTCAAGATTTAGAGCATGTACCGCTTGCACAGCGTACAGATGCTATGCAATCACTCCTTAAATCATCGACAGTGCAAGCGAAAATAGCTTCAATAAACAAAGCAGGGGCCAATGCAGCAGCCCTGCTGGCCGAGGCTGAAAACACCGCTGGCGATGATGACCGCCTGCTTTGGGCCGTGGCCAATGCCTGGTTTGACCAGGGCGAAGCGGCCCAGGCGGTGGCGGTGTTTGACCGCCTGGCCCAGCGCCTGGGCGGCCCAGACAAGCTGCCCCCCGCCGTGCGCTTAGACCATGCGGCCTTGTTCGCACGGGCGCGGCAGGCGGCGATGGATGAGCGCCTGGCCACGCTGTTGCCCGCCTTGCACGCCCTGCCGGGCTGGGAGGCCCCCGAAGCCCAACGCTTGGCCGAACTGACGCTGACCCACCGCGAACGCGCCGTGGAGGCCTTGGCCGCCGCAGGGCAACTGCCCCAGGCGCGTGCGCTGGCCAGCGCCCCCCTGTGGGGGCTGCAGCACCTGCCCCCTGGCCAGGCTGACTTGGGCCAAGGCCGCCTGCACCTGGCTGCCAACGATTGGGCCCAGGCCGAGCACGCCTTGCGCAAAGCCCAAGCCGCCTTGCCCGACAACCCCGAGGTGCGCCTGGCCCTGGGCGATGCCTATGCCCGCCAAGGCCAGCGCCAGGCCGCGTATGCGCAAGCCCAGTGGCTGCAGGCGCATTTGCCCCAAAGCGCCACCACCGACCAATTGGCTTTGCTGCGCCTGCTGCAGCGCATTCCTGCGCTGGAGGCGGCCAACGCCCTGGCGCAAAAGCTGCTGGCCACCGCGCCCCAAGACATCCCCGTGCTGCTGCACGCCGCCCGCCTGGAGCGGGCGCAAGACCGCTACGCCCAGGCGCTGGGCCACTTCCAGACCGCGCAAAAACAAGAGCGCCAAACGCAGGAAGACAGTGCGTACATCGCCGAAAACATTGCCGCCATTGAAGCGCGTCGCCAAGCCTGGATCGAGACCGGCGTGGTGCGGGTGGGCAAATCTTCGACCGAGGGCATCTCTTCTTTGCACGGCCACGAAATCCCCACCGTGGCCTGGTGGCCCAAAGGCTATGCGGGGCACTACTTTTTGCATGCCGACCGGGTGCAGCTCAATGCCGGGGGCTTGCCCTTGGCCCAAAGCGATGCCTTGGAATATGGCCAAGTGGCCGCCTGGCCCAGCAGCGCCTACCCCACCTCGCCCGGCACGCCGCGCGGCCATGGGATGAACCTGGGTTTTGGCTACCGGGGCACGGGCCTGGAGTGGGATGTGGGCGTGATTGGCGCGGGCATGCCGGTGACCAACTTGGTGGGCGGTGTCTCGTACGGGGAGTGGAATGAGGATTTCAACTACCGCGTTGAGCTATCGCGCCGCCCAATTACTGGCAGCCTGCTGTCCTACGCCGGGGCGCACGACCCGATCACCGGCAACACCTGGGGCGGGGTGGTCGCCACTGGCCTCAGTGGCCGGGTGGGCCGGCCGATGGGGCCGGTGAGCACCTCGCTGTCGGCCAGTTTTGCCGTGCTGCAAGGCAAAAACGTGCAAAACAACACCCGCTTGCAATTGCGGGCGGCCGCAGACCGCGATGTGTGGCAGGGAAAGTACAGCACGGTCAATGCCGGGCTGGCCCTGTCGTACTGGAGCTATGGCAAAGACCTGTCGGAGTACACCTGGGGCCATGGGGGCTACTACAGCCCGAAAAACTACCTTTCCCTGAGCCTGCCCATCGAGTGGGGCGGGCGGCGCAACAAACTCACCTGGCTGGTGCGCGGGGCGCTGTCGTTCTCTAGCAGCTCCAGCCAGGCCAGCCCTTACTACCCCGGCAGTGCCGCACTGCAAGGGCAGGCCCAGGCGCAAGGCGTTTCCCCTTTCTTTGACGGGGGGCGCAGCAGTGGGCTAGGGCGCTCCTTGCGCAGCGTGGTGGAGTACCAAGTCACCCGCAATCTGGCCCTGGGGGCGCAGCTGTCGCTGGACCGCTCGGCGTACTACGCCCCCACCAATGCCCTGCTGTACATGCGCTGGCTCATTGACCCGGTGCGCGCGCCCTTGGCGGACCGACCGCGCCCAGTGCAGCCCTATTCGGATTTTTGAGATGGCAAACACTATGACGGCAAGAAAAGACAGGCGCTCGTGGTGGCAGCGTTTTTGGCGGGTTGCGGCCCAACCGGCCCAGCCGGTGTCGGTGGGCATGGATGGCCTGCCCGCTGGGGTGGGGGTGCTGCCTGCGGGCGCGCCCGCTGTGCTGTTGGCCGCCGATGAAGCCAGCAGCCAAGTGTGGGGGCCCTTGGTGCTGCAAAGTTTGCTGGCCGCTGGCCCGGTGCTGGTGTTGGCGAGCAGCGCCCAGCAGGCCGATGCCCTGTGGCAGCACGCCCCTTTGCGCCAAGCCTATGCGGCGGGTCAGTTGCAAGTGATGCTGTTCCCGGCCAAGCAACAAGCCTTGCTGCGCCAAGAAAATTTGGGGGCCTGGGCCAGCGAAGTGCGCCGCGCGGGCTTAGCCGCTGGGGCGAGTCTGTGCGTTTTGGATGCCCGGGCCATGCTCTCGGGCGCATCGCAAGCGCAACTGCGCAGTTTGGGCGGGCAGCTGCGCCGCTTTGCCAAACGCCACGCCTGGCCCATCGTGCTGATGCTGCCCTTGGCCCCCCCAGCCAGTGCGGGGGGCGCTGCCCTGCAGGCCTCTTTGGCCGAGGCGGAACAGCTGGCCAGCGCGGCCCGTTCGGCCAGCCTGGGCCTGGGCCATGTGGCCACGCTGGAGCACACCGGCGACCATCCAGTGTTGGCCCTGCACAGTTGGGATGGCCCCCAGGGGATGGTGTTTCATATGCGCTATGACCTGCAACTGCAGGCCGGGCGGTTGTGCTATGCGGGCAGCTACTCGCATGGCGAAGTGCCGGTGCTGGTGCAAGCGCCCGATCTGGAGGTGGTGTACACCACCACCGCCTGCGTGCCCCCGCCCATTGAGGTGCCCGCGCACTGGGTGGTGCTGCCCGACTGGGCCGCCTTAGAACACGCTGCCCAGCAGGCCAAGGGGGCCACGGTGCTGCTGGATGTGGGCGATCCGCAGGCCTTTGATGCCTTGTGCGCCCTGGTGTACCGCCTGCGCAGCCGCTTGGCCCCCAGCGTCAAAATCATTGTGCGCGAGACCTCGGGCAAATTGCGCGCGCACAGCGAGCAGGCTTTGCTGCACTTGGGGGTCACGGCGGTGGCCTACCGCGAGCTGGGTTTTGCCCGCTTGCTGCGCATGATTGCCTCGGCACGCACCTTGGTCCACACCCAACCAGTGCAAGGCACGATGGAGCAGGTGCTGGGGGCCTTTGCCCCCGCCCATGTGCGCGGCTACCAAGCCCCGGCGGCGTTTGAACAAGCGGCCCGCCAGATGCTGCAGCGCAGCCGGGCGGTGGGGTTGGTCCATTCTCTGGTGCATTTGCAGCTGTTGCCCCGAATTGCCCATGTGGACGCACTCCAAGCCTGTCGCGTTTTGCGCAATGGGGACTTGGTCACCGCCGATGCCCAGGGGTTGCAGCTCTTTTTATTCGCCTGTACGCCTTCGGATGTGCCCTACGCCCTGAACAATATGTTTGCCCTGCCGCTGGAGCAATTGTTTGCGGCGCAAACGGTCGATAGCTCCGAGGTCGGCATTGCCCATGCCTTGCAGCAATTGCGCACCCAGGCCGCACGCTTGCCGGATTACACGGTGGCCTTGCAGGCGGCAGCCGCTGCGGTGGTCGATCTTGCTGTTGAGCCTGCCGCAGCCCCTGTGGTGGCGGCAGCACCGGCGGCAATGACGCTGCTGCCGCCGATGGCCCCCCCGCCGCCCCAGACAGAGCGTGCCGCACAGCCTTGGCGTGCCCACCCGATTGGGCGGCGCAGCACAAAAATTTTGGAGTCCAGTGTATGAGCGGTTGGTATTTGGCCCTGGGCCTAACCCTGGGAGCCGCGTTGGGCACCATCGCCTGGCGCCACGGTGGTTTGTCGGCCTTGTCCCGCAGGCCCCGGTATTTGCAACCCTACCGCATGCCTGCCGAGCGTGCGCCTGGGCAGCCGGAGTAAGCCATGCGCACTGTGGCTTTTGTTTCGGCCCTGGGGGGCGTGGGGTGTACCACCTTGGTGGCGCACAGTGCGGCGTTGTTGGCCGAGCGCGGGCACCCCGTGGTGGCGCTGGAGTTGAGTGCGCAAAACACCCTGGGCCTGTACCTGGGCATGCGCGAGCAACCCCCAACGGGGTGGCACAGCGCCGTGCAAGCCGGTGGCTGGTTGGGCGATGCGGCACTGGAAAATGCCGATGGCGTGCGCTTGCTTGCGCATGGCCCGTGCGCTGCCCCGCTGCTCCTGGCCGCCCCTTGGCTGGTGCAGCAATTGCAGGCGTTGGATGTGCCTGACCCCACGGTGGTTCTGCTGGACACCCCGCCCCTGCCCGCCCCCTTGGCGCAGCAAGCGCTGGCCTGTGCCGATGTGGTGCTGGTGGTGCTGGACGCGGCTTGGCGTGCCGTGTGCTTGCAAGCGTCTTTGCAGGCCTTGCTGGCCGGTTTGCAACCACACCAGCGCGTGGGGATGGTGGTCACCGGGGTGGACCCGCGCAGCCCCAGCCGCCGCGATGCCTTGGCCCAGTTGCGCTTGCAGTGGCCTGGGCAGCTGTTGCCCTACGTCCTGCACCAGGACGAACACCTGCCCCAGGCCCAGGCGCAGGGCCTGTGCGTGCATCAGATGACCCCCTACGCCCAATCCGCCCACGACTTGCAAGGCATTGCCAACTGGCTGGAGCAGACCTTGGCCCAGCTGCCGCTGGTGCGGCCCCAAGGAGGTGTTTGATGGGCTTACGGTACGCCGTTGCATGGCTGCGCCAGGTGCTGGGGGTGCCACAGGCCGCCCCGTGGTGGCAGTGGGTGTGGCGGGCCTTGGTACTGCCCCCAGAGCAGCGCCCCCAGGGGTGGCCGTTGTTGGCCTGGCTGGGGCGGCATATTGCTACAGTATTAAGAGCTGTTTCCGTTGCTTTTAATTTGATTTTGGAGCCATTACGCATGACTTTGCGCGGATTGGATGCGCTAGCAGCTCTTATAAATAAGCCAAAAACCACGGCGCGGATCGAGCGCTCCGTGCAGCTGCTGATGCGGTATCCCAGCCTGCGCTGGCTGTCTTTGGGCCTGGCCATGGTGGCGGCGGTGATTGTGATGACGACACCGTTCAACTGGTTTGGCCAGCTGTTGTTTTTTATTTTTGCCTGGGCCTTGTCCTTGGTGGTGCGGCGTTTGCCGGGGCGCTTTCCCGCGCTGGCCCTGGCGGCCATCAGTTTGCTGGCCACCGGCCGCTATGCCTGGTGGCGCGTGACGACGACGCTGGAGTTTGAGACCTTGGCGCAAGCCGTTTTGGGCTATGGCTTGCTGGCGGCCGAGGCCTACACCTGGCTGATCGTGGTGTTGGGTTTTATTCAGACGGCGTGGCCGCTCAAGCGTGCGCCGGCCCCTTTGCAAGGCGCAGCCCAGTCCTGGCCCACCGTGGATGTGTTCATTCCCACTTACAACGAGCCGCTGTCCGTCGTGCGCCCGACGGTGCTGGCGGCCATGGCGTTGGATTGGCCGGCCGATCGCTTCAAGGTCTATCTCCTGGACGATGGTCGGCGCGAGGAATTTCGGGCGTTTGCGGCCGAAGTGGGGGTGCAGTACATCATCCGCCCGGACAACCACCACGCCAAGGCGGGCAACCTGAACCACGCCTTGCAGAAAACCGATGGGGAGCTGGTCGCCATTTTTGACTGCGACCACCTGCCCACGCGCTCGTTCTTGAAAACCGCCGTCGGCTGGTTTCAGCGCGATCCAAAATGCGCCATGCTGCAAACGCCGCACCATTTCTTCTCGCCCGACCCGTTTGAGCGCAACCTGGGCACCTTTCGGCGCGTGCCCAATGAAGGGGCCTTGTTTTATGGCCTGATTCAAGATGGCAACGATTTTTGGAATGCCACGTTTTTCTGCGGCTCGTGCGCCGTGATTCGCCGCGAGCCATTGATGGAAGTGGGCGGCATTGCCGTTGAAACCGTGACCGAAGATGCGCACACCGCCCTCAAGCTGCACCGCCGGGGCTACACCACGGCCTATATCAACGAAGCCCAGGCGGCGGGTCTGGCCACAGAAAGCCTGTCGGCCCACGTCGGCCAGCGCATTCGCTGGGCGCGGGGCATGGCACAGATTTTCCGCACCGACAACCCCCTGCTGGGCAAGGGACTGACGCTGTGGCAGCGCATTTGCTACAGCAATGCCATGCTGCACTTTTTCTTTGGGCTGCCGCGCTTGGTGTTTTTGACGGCCCCCATGGCGTATTTGTTTTTCCACATCTACATCATTCACGCGCATGCGTTTTTGCTGGCGCTGTATGTGCTGCCTTACATCGTGCAAGCCGGGGTGGCCAACGCCCACGTACAAGGCAAATACCGCCACACCTTCTGGGCCGAGGTGTACGAGACGGTGCTGGCCTGGTACGTGGCCCTGCCCACCACCTTGGCCATCATCAACCCCAAGCTGGGCAAGTTCAACGTCACGGCCAAGGGTGGGCTGGTGGAGCGCTCCTACTTTGACTGGACCACCTCCTTGCCCTACACCATCTTGATGGTGCTCAACATCGCCGCCTTTGGCGTGGGCCTGGTGCGCCTGTTTTGGTGGAACACCGACGAGACTTCCACGGTGGTGATGAACTTGATTTGGACCGCCTACAGCCTGTTCATGCTGGGGGCCGCCGTTGGCGTGGCCGCGGAAGCGCGCCAGGTGCGCAAAATGCACCGGGTCGCTGCCACCTTGCCCGCCACCTTGTACCTGCCCGATGGCCGCGTCCTGCACGCCACGTGCACCGACTATTCCCTCAGTGGCCTGGGGCTGCAGCTGGAGCAATTGGATCTGGCACAGTGGCAGGCCTTGCCCGTGGGCAGCGAGGTGCATGTCGGCCTGTGGTGGGACGATTGCGAACACGCCTTCTCCGCCAAGGTCATGCTCGATCCGGGCCGGGGCACGCTGGGCGTGGAGTTTGAAAACCTCTCGAAAGAGCAGCAAATCGCCCTGGTGCAGTGCACCTTTGCCCGCCCCGACTCCTGGACGCACTGGAATGACAACCAGGAACCAGACCGCCCGCTGCTGGGGCTGCAGGAAATTACCCACCTGGGTGCCCAGGGCTACCACACCATTTGGACGGCCCTGAAAAACCAGCTGCGCGATCGCTTCGTGAAAAATCGCCCCGCCTCTGCGCCGGCTTGACCCCAACCCACCCCCACCATGCACCACTGGAGTTTTTATTTTTTGGCCAAGCTGGGCTTGTTCTATGCCGGGCGCATGAACTTTCATTGGCCAGCCAACCTGCTGCTGGCCCTGTGCTTGCTGTGGCCGCTGGCCCCCGGACGGGTGCGCACCGTGCGTGCCTGGGTGGCCTGGCCCCTGGCGCTGAGTTTGCTGTATTACGACTCTTACCTACCGGCGATCGGCCGGGTGCTGTCGCAAGTGACCGCCTTGGCGCAGTTTCGGCTGGATTATTTGGCCGAGCTGGTGCAGCGGGCGGTGGAGGTGCGCACGCTGGTGGCGGCCTTGGCGCTGGTGGTGGTGTATGGGCTGTTGGCGCGGCGCATTCGGTTTGCCACGGTGGTTTTTTTGGGGATTTTCAGCGTGCCTGTGGCCGCACTGTGGAGCGCTGCCCCTGCGCCTGCCACCATTGCCTTGGTGCAGGCCGATGGGCAAACCCTGGTGCAAACCCCCGATGCGCAGTTGCAAGCCTTTTATGCCAGCCAAGCCCAGCGCCAGCTCACCCCGGCCCCCCAGGCCGCCCCGCCTTTTGACATTGTGGTGCTGCAGGTGTGCTCCTTGTCGTGGGATGACATGGAGTTTGTCGGCCTGCGAGACCACCCTTTGCTGCAGCGTTTTGATGTGGTGTTCACCCAATTCAACAGCGCGGCCAGCTACAGCGGCCCGGCGGCCTTGCGGCTGACGCGGGGTGCGTGCGGTCAAACTTCGCACCATGACCTGTACGAAGGTGGGGATGCCGCCTGTTACCTCTTCCCCAGCCTAGAGGCCTTGGGCTACACCGCCCAGGGCCTGCTCAACCACGATGGGGTGTTTGACGACTTTGCCAAGACACTGCAAGCGCGCGGTGGCCTGGCAGGGCGGCTGCAGAACCCGCAGGGCGTGCCCATTGCCATGCGCAATTTTGATGGCTCACCGATTTATGCCGACGGGGCCTTGCTCAGCCGGTGGTGGCAGCAACGCCAAACCCAAGGGCCGCAGCCGGTGGCGCTGTACTACAACACCGTGAGCCTGCATGACGGCAATCGCATCGAGGGGGTGGCCTCGCGCTCCAGCCTGGACACTTACAAACCCCGCCTGAGCAAATTGCTGGCCGACTTTGACCAGTTTCTGACCGAATTGGAACGCACCGGCCGCCCTGTGGCGGTGCTGCTCATGCCCGAGCATGGCGCTGCCTTGCGCGGGGATAAATACCAAATCTCGGGGATGCGCGAAATTCCGAACCCGCGCATCACCCTGGTGCCCGCCGCTTTAAAGCTGATTGGCCTGCCACCTGCGAATGCGCCCAAGGCACCCGATGCATCCGATGGACAAGCCAGCACACCGCTGACCGTGGAGGCCCCCGTCAGCTACTACGATGTCAATCGCCTGGTGTTTGATCTGATTGAGCGCAGCCCGTTTGCGGCCGATGCCCCGCCCTGGGCCGAGCGCCTGCAAACGCTGACAACCACCGCGTTTGTCGCCGAAAACGACGATGTGGTGATGATGCGAGCGCCCGATGCGGGGGGCTACCTGATGCGCTCGGGCAAAAGTTCTGCCTGGGTGAACTATGCCCCGTGAGGGGGCTTGCCCGCTGGCTCCGGGCGCAGGTAGCCGATGAATTTCGGGAAGTGCTCGGCCACGGCTGGGCCATCGAATCTCCAGCCTTGGCATTCGCCTAAGAACAAAGGGGGGGTGTCGCCCCCAGTACTAAAGGCCGCGCCAATGCTTTGAAATGCGGCGGTGGCCATGTTCATCAGCAGCTCGCGCATATGGGTGCAACCGGCCACTTTTCCCAGATTGGCCTCAATCGCTTTGCGCCAGCCCTTGGCCATGCAGCAGCCGACCATGCGCTGCATGGCATCCAGGGCAGCGGGGCAGCCTTGGATGGGGTGGGCATCCATGGCCGCTTCAATGGCGTGGACGACCAAGCGCGTATCCACGGTCACGCGGATGTGCATGTGGTGAATGGGCTCACCGGCACGGAAGATGCCGCTGCCCAATCGGGGAACATCCATGGCCTTGGTGTCGATCAGCTCCCCTTCTACATCCCACAGGCCATCGCTGCGCTCAAAGCTTTGGTAGCGCACGCTGCGGATGTGGCGGGGTTGGCGGTCAATCGTCGGGGCAGATAAAGGCATGGCAAGAAAATTCAGCAAAAAAACCGGCCGATTGTGCAAACCTTGGCCATGGTGTGCAGTCACTCTGGTATTGGCGTTTTTGGGATGAAATAGCGCTTTTGCCTTTTATTTGTAAGCGCTTACAGCTATTGAATTTAATTATTTTTAATGCAATCAGCGCCGCATTGCAAGCCTTGTGCAAGACAGCTGGGCCTAAAATGCGCGGTTTTCGTGCGGCATCCAGAGGCAGCAAGTCTTTCGGAAGCCGTGATTTTTCACTTCTCTTGTGTGATCAGCATGTCTTTCGAAAAAGTCACCCCCGGCAAAAATGCCCCTGAAACCTTTAACGTGGTGATTGAAATTGCCGCCAATTCCGACCCTGTCAAGTACGAAGTCGATAAAGAAACCGGCTGCGTGTTTGTCGATCGCTTCATGGGCACCGCCATGCACTACCCCTGCAACTACGGGTATGTGCCCCAAACCCTGGCCGGTGACGGCGATCCGGTGGACGTGCTGGTGCTGACCCCCTTCCCCCTGCCCAGCGGCGTGGTCGTGCCCTGCCGCGCCATCGGCATCCTGGAGATGGAAGACGAGTCCGGCGTGGACGGCAAAGTGCTGGCCGTGCCCACCAAAAAAATCCTGCCCGCTTACGACAAAATCGAAACCCTGGACGATGTGCACACGCTGACCTTGCAGCAAATTGCCCACTTCTTTGAGCACTACAAAGACCTGGAAAAAGGCAAATGGGTCAAAGTGCTGGGCTGGAAAGGCGTGGACGCAGCGCACAAAGAAATCGTTGATGGCATGGCCAACTACCAAGGCTAAGCCGCTGGCGCTGCGGGCTTAAAGCCCAACACTGCCCACCAACGCCCACCACTAGGCAGTCTGCGGACTGCCTTTTTTGTGGGCGGCGCTGGCGTTGGGGCCTGAGCGCCGATAATCGCCGGTTTTGGTTTTACAAAGGGGCAGCGGTGCACACAGCGGAGCAAACAGCCGTGCAAACGCAACTACGCGTACTGCAAAGCAATGGGGTGTTGGGCGATTGGGCGGCCAATGTGCAGCAATTAACCACGGCGGCCGAGCAAGCCCAGCGCGATGGCGTGGCCTGCCTGGTGCCCCCGGCCCTGGCCCTGTGTGGCAGCCCCGTGGCGGGCGACTATGTGCTGCGCCCCAGCTTTTTGGCAGCGGTGCAAACCGCCTTGCACCAGCTCATCAGCGCCAGCACCGCCTGGCCCGATGTGGCGCTGGTGCTGTCCTACCCCGCAGTGCAAGACGGCGTACTGGTGCATGCCGTCAGCGTGGTGCGCAATGGGGCGCAGATTGCCCACGGCGGCCAGCAGCATCTGCAGGGCGATGCCGCCTTGCTGCGCCATTGCCAGCCCATGGTGGCCGCACCGTGCCAGTTCAGCATTGGCGCAACCCGGCTGGCCGTGCTGCTGGGCCAAGATGCACTCACCCCGGCCTGCGCCCACGCGGCGGCGGCCTGCGCCCAGGTGATTGTGGCCTTGCCCCTGCAAGCCTTTTATGCCGGCCAACCCCAGGCGCTGGAGGCCGCGCTGGCCGCGCAAGCCCAGGCAGTGCAGCGGCCCGTGGTCAGCAGCCAGTGGGCGGGCGGGTTTGACCACTGGGTGTTTGCCGGGGGCAGTGTGGCCAGCAATCGGCACGGGCACGTGGTGCAAAGACTAGAATATTTCGTAGCTGCTTGCGCTGATATAACAATAAAAAATGACGATTTGTCAGCCAATTCCTTATATCCAGTGCGGGAGCCACTCTGTATTTTGTGGCAAGCCCTGGTGCAAGCGGTGCGCGATTACGTGGAGAAAAACCGCTTTCCCGGCGTGTTGCTGGGCCTGTCCGGCGGCATTGATTCGGCCCTGGTGCTGGCCATTGCCGTCGATGCCCTGGGCCCGCAGCGCGTGCGCACGGTGATGATGCCCTCGCCCTACACGGCCGACATCAGCTGGAAAGATGCCCAAGCCATGGCCGATGGCCTGGGCGTGCGCCACGATGTGATTGAAATTACCCCCCAGGTGCAAGCGTTTGAAACCGCTTTGGCCCCGTTGTTTGCGGGCACCCAGATGGACACCACCGAAGAAAACCTGCAGGCCCGCTGCCGGGGCACGCTGCTGATGGCGCTGTCGAACAAATTTGGCCACGTGGTGCTGACCACCAGCAACAAAAGCGAGGTGGCCATGGGCTACGGCACCTTGTACGGCGATATGGCCGGCGGCTTTGCCGTGCTGTGCGATGTCTGGAAAACCGAGGTGTTTGCCCTGGCCCGCTGGCGCAATGCGCACGACCCGTTGCATACGGGGTTGGTGGCACCGATCCCCGAGCGCATCATCACCCGCCCGCCCAGCGCCGAGCTGCGCCCCGATCAAAAAGACGAAGACAGCCTGCCGCCCTACGAGGTGCTCGATGCGCTGCTGCGCCAGTACCTGGAGCACAACGCCAGCCCGGCCCAGCTGGAAGCGGCGGGCTATGCCCCCGAGGTGGTGGCAAAAACTTTGCGCCTGCTGCGCCTGAGTGAGTACAAACGCCGCCAAGGCCCCGGCGGGCCGCGCCTGTCGCCCACGGCGTTTACCCGCGACTGGCAGATTCCGATGACACATCGTTTTACCGGTTAGCCCTTTATTTTTCTGTGCTACTAGCTATTGTTATTTTTCTGGAGTTGTTATGAAAATGATCACCGCCATCATCAAGCCCTTCAAGCTCGAAGACGTGCGCGAGGCTTTGGCCGAGTGCGGCACCGTCGGCTTGACGGTGATTGAGGTCAAAGGCTTTGGCCGCCAAAAAGGCCACACCGAGCTGTACCGGGGCGCGGAATACGTGGTGGATTTTTTGCCCAAGGTGAAGGTCGAGGTGGTGGTGAACGATGCCGACGTGGATCGCTGCCTGGATGCCATCGTCAGCGCGGCGCGCACCGGCAAAATTGGTGACGGGAAAATTTTTGTCACCTCGGTGGAGCGTGTGATCCGGGTGCGCACCGGCGAGCTGGACGAGGCAGCGATTTAAGAACGTGTGCACGATCTTAGAACGTGTTCACGATCTCCTCATGGGTGTGCGGGCGCGGCTTCGGGCGGTCTGCGTCGTTGCAAATCCTCGCAATAGCCAAGCTATTGCTGTGGTTTGCGCCTCGCAACCCATCCCGAACCGCATCCCCCACACCTTCATTCGAGATCATGAACACGTTCTAAGCGCTGCAGGCGGGCGGTGGTTTGCGCTGTGCAGACCACCTCGGGTGGCGGGGCGTTATCGCTACTCCTGCCAGTGCGCACTCCAGCGCTCGCCCCAATTGCCGCTGTTGCGGGCCGTGTCCAAATCGCGGCGTTGGCGTTTGGTGGGGCGGCCTTGGCGTTGTTGGCTGATGGCGGCGGCCGGTTCGGGGGCCAGGCGGCGCTGCACAGTCAATTGCAGGCGCTGTTGCTGGCTTTCTTCGGTTTCGTAGTAGAGCAGTTGGGCCACAGTGGCAGGCCCGCGCATCGCCGATAGTGCCCGCACGATGACGGTTTTTGGCATATTGCCCTGGCGCAGGGCAATGGTGTCGCCCACGCGCACCTCGCGGGCGGCCTTGGCGGTGCTGCCATTGATGCTGACCCGGCCTTTGTGGATTTCTTCGGCCGCCAGGCTGCGGGTTTTAAAAAAGCGGGCCGCCCAGAGCCATTTGTCCAGGCGCACGCCGGTGCTGGGGGTGGAGTCGGGTTTTATTACAGACATGGTGGCATATCGGCCCAACTGGGGGCCGGGGTTTGGCCCGCCACGGGCAAGGCGCGGGCCAGCAGCACGGCGCGGGCGGTGGCAATGGCCACGGCTTCGGCGGCCAGGGTGAATAAAGTCATTAAATCCAGCGCTTTGGGGGCTTGGCCGGTGCCCAGGGCAAACAAGGTGTCGCCATCGCTCATGGTGTGCACGGGATTGATAGCGCGGGCCAGGCCATCGTGGCCCACGGTGGCCAGGCGCTGGGCCTGGGCTTTGGTCAGTGCCATATCGGTGGCGACCACGCCAATGGTGGTGTTGCTACCGGCCAGCAAGGACTGGGGCGCATGGCCTTGCAGCAGGGCATCGCGGGCCCCCAAGAGCTGGCGGCCATCGCTGCTGCGGCAACCGGCCAGCAATTGCCCGCTGCGCGGGTGGTACACATCGCCCACGGCATTGCAGGCAATCAAGGCCCCCACGGTGACCCCATGCACGGTGAAGCTGGCCGTGCCAATGCCGCCTTGCATGGCGCGGTCAAAACCAAAAATTTTGCCCACCAAGGCCCCCGCTCCGGCACCGACGCTGCCCTCGGCCGGACGCTGGTGTGGGGCCGCCGCGCATGCGGCCTGGCAGGCGGCATACCCGGCCGCAGCATCGGGGCGGATGCGCATATCGCCCACCGTCAGATCAAACAGCACGGCCGCCGGCACCAAGGGGAGGCGGCCTACGCCAATGTCCAGCCCCGCGCCGTGCTCTTCCAGCCAGCGGGCGGTGCCACTGGCGGCATCCAGCCCCCAGGCGCTGCCCCCGGCCAGGGTGATGCCATGGACGTGTTGCACCAAGTGGCTGGGGTGGAGCAAATCGGTCTCGCGCGTGCCGGGCGCTGCGCCGCGCACATCGACCCCGGCGGTGGCCCCTTGCGGGCACAGCACCACGCTGCAGCCGGTGGGGCGATCGGGGTGGGTGAAGTGGCCCACGTGCAGGCCCAGCACCTGGGCAAGGTGGCCGTTGTGGGCCAAAAGGTCGTCTGTCATAACATCAATAAAAAGAGCTGTTACCGCTTGCAGGATAAGCGAAAACAGCTCTTTTTATAGTAAAAATTAGCCGGTTTTGTGGCGGTAGCTGGTAAACACGCTGGTGTTCACCCCGCTGCCCAGCATTTTTTTGGTGACCAGTAGCACGTCGTAGGGGTCTTGGCGGCCGTTGTAGGCGGGGGTGTCCATGCCGGGGCTGCCGATGACCATGCCAGGCACGGTCAGGCCCAGGGCCTTGGGCTTTTGTGCCAGCAGCTTGCGCACATCGCTGGCGGGAACGTGGCCTTCAATCACATACCCCCCAATCAAGGCGGTGTGGCACGAGCCCAGTTCTGGCGGCAGGCCCAGCTTGGCGCGTACGGCGGTGTTGCCGGTGTCGTGGGCGGTGACGGCAAAGCCGTTGTCCTGCATGTGCGTGATCCAGTCGTGGCAGCAGCCGCAGGTGGGGTCTTTCCACAGCTCTACCGGGATGGGCTGGGCGGTGGGGGCCGCAGCCCAGCTGGCCCCGCTGGTGGCGGCCACGGTGGCCAGGGCGGTTAGGTGCAAAAGGGCGCTGCGGCGCGAGGGGCGGTGCTGTGGCATAAAAAACCTCAAAAGAAAAGACCTGTGATAGAGGGGGGCTGGGGCCTTGAAAGTTCCCGCTGCTGCGCTGGGGCTGATACCCGGTACCCGGTATCCGGTACGGCCTACACCACCACGTAGCGCCCTGGGCGGTGGTTCATGGACAGCACCTGGTTGAGCACCACCCCGGCCAGAATCGACCACAGCGCCCGGTCAAGCTCCAGCAGGGCAAAGGCGCTGATCAGGATGAGGCCATCGAGCACCATTTGCACATGGCCCACGCGCCAGCCGTAGCGCTCTTGCAAATACAGGGCCGCAATGGCAATGCCGCCCAGGCTGCAGCGGTGGCGAAACATGATCAGCATGCCCACCCCCACCAAGGTGCCGCCCGCAATGGCGCTGTACGCCGGGTGGATGCTGTGCAGGGCTAGCCAATGCGGTTGCAGCTCGGTCATGAGCGACAGCAGCCCCACGGCGCAAAAAGTTTTCAGGGTGAAGGCCCAGCCCAGCTTGCGCACCGCCAGCCAGTAAAACGGCAAATTCAGCACAAACAACCACAGCCCCAAGCTGGTGTGGGTGCTGTAGTGCAGCACAAAGGCCAGCCCGGTGATGCCCCCAGTCAGCAGCCCCGCTTGTTTAAAAAACGCCACCCCCAAGGCCACCAGCAAAACACCGGTGGCAATGGCAGCGCCATCTTCTAGCAAGGTGTGGGCAGGGGCTTCGGGGGCAGAGGTGAGGATGGCCGGGGTGGCAGCATCACTGCGGGCAGAGGAGGGGGGCATGGTGTTTCAAGAAAAATCAGCGCGATTGTAGATTTGCGCTGATTTCCTGCGGCAAAGGGGTTTAAGCCTTCTGCCCTTTCCACCGGCGCAGCCGCAAGCCATTGGCCACCACCAGCAGGCTCACCCCCATATCGGCCAGCACCGCCAGCCACATGCTGGCGTGGCCGGTGAGGGCCAGGGCAAAGAACACGAGTTTGATGCCCAGGGCCAGGGCGATGTTTTGCCACAGCACATTGCGGGTGCGGCGCGACAGGTGCACGGTGTCGGGGAGGCGGCGCAGATCGTCGTGCATGAGGACGACATCGGCGGTCTCTATTGCCATGTCCGTGCTGTGGGCACCGCCCATGGCAAAGCCAACATCGGCCTGGGCCAGGGCCGGGGCATCGTTCATGCCGTCGCCCACCATGGCAGTGGGGCCGCTGGTTTGTAAATCGGCCAGCAGGCGCAGTTTGTCCTCGGGCAGCAGGCCGCCTTGGGCGTGCGCAATGCCCGCTTGGGTGGCCACGGCGTGGGCGGTGGCGGGGTGGTCACCGCTGAACAGGTGCACTTGCAGCCCCAGGGCGTGCAGTTGGGCGATAGCGGCCGGTGCTTCGGGGCGCAGGGTGTCGGCCACGGCAAACCAGGCCAGTACCTGCTGCGGTGTGGCCAGCAGGCTGATGCTGCGGCCCTGGGCGGCTTGGGCCTGCACGATGGCGGCAAGCGCCGGGGTGGCCAGGCCCTGCTCTTGGGCCCAGCGCAGATTGACCAGAAAGAGGGGGTGGCCATCGGCCCGCTGGGCCTGCACGCCGCGCCCCGGCAGGGCGGTAATGTGCTGCACTGTGGGCAGGCTGGCCTGGACGATGCTGGCTTGCAACCCCTGGGCAATGGCTTGGGCGACGGGGTGCTCGGATTGGCTGGCGATGGCGTACGCGGTGCGTGCGCACTCTGCCGCATCAGCGGTAGCGCTGGCTTGGGCAGCGTTGTCTGCGCAGCCCAGAACTTGCCAGTCTTGCAAGCTGGGGCGGCCCGTGGTGAGGGTGCCGGTTTTGTCCAGGGCGATGTGGCGCAGGCGGTGGGCCGTTTCCAGCACGCTGCCGCCTTTGAGCAGCAGGCCCTGCCGTGCCGCCGCCGTCAGGCTGCTGACGATGGTGATTGGTGTGGACAGCACCAGGGCGCAGGGGCAGGCAATGACCAGCAAGGCCAGCGCTTGGTAGAGGGCATCGGTCGCGCTCCAGCCTAGCAGCCACGGGGCCAGCGCGGCCAGGGCGATGGCCAGCACCAGCACGATGGGGGTGTAGATGCGGGCAAATTGATCCACAAAGCGCTGGGTGGGCGCCTTGCGGGCCTGGGCCTGGGCGACCGCTTGCACGATGCGGCTCAGCAGGCTGTCGTGGCTGGCCTTGTCCACGGTGATGAGCAGCAGGCCGTGCTGGTTGATGCTGCCCGCCCACACGGTATCGCCTGGGCCTTTGTCCGCCGGGGTGCTCTCGCCGGTGATGGGCGCTTGGTTGATGCTGCTGAAACCCTCGGTGATGGTGCCATCCAGCGGAATTTGCTCGCCCGGCAGCACGCGCACAATGGCGTGCAGCGGCACGGCCTCCAGTGCTGTGCTGGCGTAGCGGCCATCGGCCTGTTGCACTTGGGCGGTGCTGGGGGTGCTGGCCAGCAATTGCCCAAGGGCGTGGCGGGCGCGGTCCATGGCCTGGTCTTCCAGGCGCTCGGCGGCAACGTACAGGGCCATCACCATGGCCGCCTCGGGCCATTGGCCAATCAAAAAGGCCCCGGTCACGGCCACGGCCATCAGGGCATGGATGCCCAGGTGCCGGTTTTTCAGATCGGTTAAGCCTTGGCGGTAAATGCCCAGGCCGGTTAAGGCAATGGCCACCACGGCCAGCGCCATGCCAAGGTAGTGCAGGGCGGGCCACTGGCTGTGCCCCCAGTGGGCGGCTTCGGCCCCCAAGGCCAAAATCAGCGCGGCGCTGATGCGCGGCCACGAGGGCAGAGCGCCATGGCTATGCCCGTGGTCGCCACCGCCAGGGTGTGCCCGTGGGGTGGAGGGGCTGCAGCCAGTGCAGCAGCTGGGGCTTGATGGATGTTTCATTTATTAGTAAAAAGCTCTAAAAACGTTGTATTTAAATCGGTTAAAGCTCTTATTTTTGATTATTCAGGGCTGGGCGATGGGCGCTGAAACCGCAGCAGGGTGCGCGTGCGGGCCTGGGCGTGCTCGACGATGGGCTGGGGGTAATCCACCCCCAGGCGCAGCCCGCAGGCGGCCAGCTCGGTTGGTTTCATGGCGGCGGGAAAATGCAGGTGTTTGTCCGGTACGCGGGCCAGTTCGGGCAGGTAGCGGCGAATGAAGCGCCCCTGGGGATCGAATTTTTGCGATTGGAGGATGGGGTTGAAAATCCGAAAGTACGGCTGTGCATCGCACCCTGTCGAGGCGGCCCATTGCCAGCCGCCGTTGTTGGCGGCCAGGTCATAGTCGTTCAGGTGCTGGGCAAAAAAGCGCTCGCCCCGGCGCCAGTCAATCCCCAGGTGCTTGGTCAGAAAACTGGCCACCACCATGCGCAGGCGGTTGTGCATATAGCCCGTTTGCAGCAACTGCCGCATGGCCGCATCCACCAGGGGGTAGCCCGTGCGGGCTGCGCACCAGGCTTGCCACAGGTCGGGGGCCTCGTCCCATGGCACGTCGTCGTATTCGGGCTTGAAGGCGTGGGTGACCACCTGGGGGTGGTGGTACAAAATCATGAAATAAAAATCACGCCAGGCCAATTCAGCCAGCCAGGTTTGCGCCCCCTGGCAACCGGTCGCCGCCTGCTGGGCTGCCAGTGCGGCCAGCTGGCGGATGGAAATGGTGCCAAAGCGCAGATGCACCGACAAATACGAGACTCCTTTGCGCCCCGGAAAATCGCGGGCCTCGTGGTAAGCGTGCAGGCGCGGCAGAAAGTCTTGCAGTAGTTGCTGGGCCCCGCTCATGCCCGTGGGCAGTGCCAGGGTGGGCAGGTTGGTGGGCGTAAAGCCCAGTGCTTCTAGCGTGGGCAGGGGGGTGCTGGGGCTGGGCAGCGCCGCCAAATGCTGTGCATAGCGTTGCACGGGGTAGGGCGTGCGTTGAAACGCATCGAGCTTTTGCAGCCAGGCGCGTTTGTAGGGGGTAAACACGCTGTAAGGCTGGCCTTGCTGGGTCAGCACCTCGTTTTTTTCTAGCAGCACCTGGTCTTTGTAATCGCTGAAGGCGATGCCTGCCGCGTGCAATGCCTGGGCGGCTTGCTGGTCCCGGGCGATGGCGGCCGGCTCATAGTCGCGGTTGGTCAGCACTTCTTGCACGCCCAGCTCTTGTGCCAGTTGCACGATGCACGGCACGGCCGGGCCGTGGCGCACGATCAGCCCGCCGCCGGGCACGCCATGCTCCCAGGCCAGCTGCTGCAAGCGCTGGTGCAGCTCCAGCACGCTGGCGTGGATGAACTCAACCCGCCGGTCACAGCGCGTGGGCAGGGCATCCAGGATGTCGGTATCAAAGACAAAGGCGCAATACACCCGAGGAAAACGGCGCAGTGCGTGGTAGAGGGCGCTATGGTCATCGCAGCGCAGATCGCGGCGCAGCCAGACAAGCGCGGCAGGAGGGGCGGAGGGCATACGAAGAGGGCAGTGTATGGGGGCGTTTTTTAGGAGGCCAAGGTCAAAACCACCGGCGTGTGGTCGCTGGGCTGCTTGTTCTTGCGGGGTGCGCGGTCAATGTGGCAGGCGCTGGCCTGCGGTTTGAGCGCATCGCTGATCAAGATGTGGTCGATGCGCAGGCCCCGGTTTTTCTGGAAACCCAGCATGCGGTAATCCCACCAAGAAAAACTTTTTTCCGGCTGCTCAAACAGGCGAAAACTGTCGTGCAGCCCCAGGGCCAGCAGCTGCTGAAAATGGGCACGCTCTTCGGGCGTATGGTGAATGGTGCCGGCCAGGCCAATGGGGTCAAACGTATCGCGGTCGTCCGGGGCAACGTTGAAGTCCCCCATCAGCACCAAACGCGGGTAGTGCGCCAATTGGCTGCGCACCCATTCGGTCAGCGCGGCCAGCCAGCGCAGCTTGTAGGCAAACTTGTCTGTGCCCGGCGCTTGGCCATTCACAAAATAAGCATTGATTAAGCGCAGGGGCCCCTGCGCCGTGGCCAGGGTGGCGGTGATGACGCGGGCCTGCTCATCGGCAAAATCGGGCAGGTTGCGCACCACTTCACTGATCGGCAGGCGCGAGACGATGGCCACGCCGTTGTAGGTCTTTTGCCCGTGGCTCACGCATTGGTAGCCCGCAGCCTCCAGCTCCAGGTGGGGGAATTTATCGTCGGTGAGCTTGAGCTCTTGCAGGCCGAGGGCATCGACCGGGTTGGCCTCCAGCCACTCGAGCACCTGGGGCAGGCGCACGGTAAGGGAATTGATGTTCCAGGTGGCAATTTTCATTTTTATAAAAACTCATTTATTTTCAATGAGTTAATTGATATTTTTTTGAATTTCTAGCTCTAGCTACCCAGCTAGCTACCCAAAAAATAAATGTTTAAAAAGTTTGGTGCTTACTTCCTTCTATCGTATCAGTCGCTAAGTTTCCGCTGTGTGAGCGTGTTTTAAGAAAAGGGGGCTTAGTCCCTGTGCTGGAAGCAGTGGTGCGCAGCATGCCTTTGAGCACCAGCACATATTCGAACACCTGCAGCGCTGTATCAGTCGCCCAGCTGCTCACCTCAGCATGCTCAAGGCTTGACGGCATCCACAGCCCATCACACCAGCCACAGCTAACCTGCCACTTGGTGGCGCTGATCCTTTCAAACACAGGCGGCTGCAACTGTGCCGCTTTCCAGCGCCTGGCAATCTCTAGCTGCAACTGCGCTGACAGTGCGCCCTCCCCTTGCAGAACCAAGCCCAGCCCCAAACCGATGCCCCAGCCTGCTTGCTGTAGCTGAATGATGGTCAAGTTGGGCCAAGCAGGTGCCGCACCGAAGGCCCTGGGTAGCTTGACGGTTAGCGTTGGCTGGCCTTTGCGCAGGTGCATCGCTAATGACAAAGGCAACGCGTCTATTCCACTGCCCACCTGCAGCGTTACCGTCGTGGCATTGTGCAATTGCGCTTTCAGCGTGCGCTTTACGCCCTGCCACCAATACAGCCTTAATGTGGGTGCGTCATCCAGCGCTTGAAACTGTCGTTCGTGCCACGCTATGCGCCTGGCCAAAGCCCTGGCACTCAACCCCATCGCTTCAGCCATTTCTTGCACTGCCAACATGAGGTGCCCATGCGCAGGCGCTTGCCCCAGCACTCGCCTTGCAAACTTCAGTACCCAAGGCACATCACAGCGCCCATGATCTAGATGCCACAGCACAGCCCGAACTGTCTCGACGGGTTCCTCTCTGGCTTCTTGAGCAATCGACTGAACCTGCACAGCTTCCCGCCATTGCAACCAGCTGGCCGCATCGGTAATGCCTTGGCCCTGCAGGAACACAGTGAGCCCACGCAAAATCCGAACAGCTTTGCGTGCCATTCCTGCCTCTGAAACTTCACCTTGCCATAGCAATATCGCCAACTCTTCATCTTCAGAGGGCTCGTATTGCCTCAGTAGAGACACTAACCTGGCAAAGCTCACCAACCCTTGCTGGTGCACTGCATTGCGTGCGAATGCCTGCCATGCAGCAGTACGTTCGGGGATGGCCTCAACCACCTGCAATGCTGCATCAACCAGTTCCAACACCATGGCCGATTGCAGCTGTATGCATGGGCTTACTGTGTGCACATAGCGACCGGCCCCTGCATGGGAGTTGGAACAGCATGAGCACTGCCCACTGCATGCATGCTGAGCTGGCGTTGCGCTATCTAAAGCTGGCAACGTCATCACCGCAGCCAACAAACGCCTGTAGCGAAAACTACTCAAGTGATAAGGATGCATGGCTGACCTTTCAAAAAAATCGGCACGCCGCAACCGCACCTGAATGCGGCTTCAACAGCCAGCACCAGGCACACAACGTGCACAAGAGGGAAAACAAGAAAAGAGAGAAGGAACCTGCTGCTCAAGGCAGCTGAATTGCCGTACCACGGCGGCTACGCAAACCGACTTGCACCACCGTCTCGACAGTGGCTTTTTCTGACCAGCGGGCGTTGGTGTTGCGCAGCTTTTTGCTGCCCCAATGCTCCAACAGCGCATTCCATGGGGTCAGGGGTATGCCTTCCATCAAGGGATCAAGAACCAGCAGGGAATGCGGCTTGTCATCGGCATACATCAGCCCTACCGCCAGCACCCAATGTGTGTAGCTATCTGAGCTAAACCGAATCAGGCACACATGGTCTGATTCCAAGGCTTCGACCGTGCGAGCTGCCACGTCACGCTGAAGATGACGACATTGAACTTGATCGTCAAACGGAGCAATCTGCTCTTTAATGTGCGTTGTTGAGCACCCTGCAAAGTACCGCGTCTGCCCTCTCAGGCAAGTTTCCAGCAAGCGTTCATGCAGCTCAACTTCATGTAAGTCACCACGCGATATCACGCCAAGCAACATCAAAGCCATCAGCACACAGTGGTGGCCACAGGCCATGTCGTTGTCG
This sequence comes from Comamonas denitrificans, assembly GCF_017368815.1. GTDB lineage: Bacteria > Pseudomonadota > Gammaproteobacteria > Burkholderiales > Burkholderiaceae_C > Comamonas > Comamonas denitrificans. Next base: position 158,957 of record NZ_JAFNME010000001.1, read on the forward strand.
CCCTGGCGCAGCAGCAGCTTGTTTTGATGGGCAATCGCACCTGATCTGCCAAAGCTCAGTTGTGAGTGCAGTACGCAGCGCCGCCCCAGCATCAGTACTCCTGAGGGAGCAATAGCGTGGTGCAACTGCGGTCAGCTTCCGTGATGATCCACAACGTTTCAGTGGGGGTGATCGCATATACCGACATCAGCCGTGACCCATACTGCAAGGCATCAGCGTTCACCTGGCGATCTTCGGTACAGATATCGCCCCAATCGCCTACTACGTGGCGCTGAATGAACGACAACGGTGACAGCTGATAGGTTTGCAGCAGCTCCAAAGCGCCTGGCGTAGCTAACACCTGCCCCAAAGGGAACAGGGGCAAGCTAACACCTGCTTTTTGCGAAGAGGCAGAAGATGAATCGTTTGGGCATGCGGCGGCCTGACTTGTCTCTGTCATAGATAACTCCAAAAAAGGGGGAATGGGAATGAAATGCTCAGGGATGCTTGCAGTCACCCCAGAATGCTGAACCGCCACATGACGGGCACAGCTACGCCGCACTGGCTTTTGCAAGCGAGCGCAGGTGACTCACCTGATCTATTCAGGCGAAACAGGTAATCAAGGGTGGATAGCTCAAGACACTGAGCGGGAAACCTAACTTGCACTAGCGAGTGCACCGAGCAGCGAACGCTAGCATTTTTATAATATCATTTTCAAATAAAGAAATCAATACTTATAACGATTTTGAACGTTTGTATCAATTTAATTGGCTGGTTTTGAAGGTCAGTGGCGCAGGTTTGGCAAGCCCACCCCCTCGCTCAAGCGGGCCAGTGTATGTCCGCTGTGCAGCGATTGCTGCCGGTGGGGGCGGTCAGACGCACTCACGCTAACTGCCCCGAAGCGGTTGTTGGGCACGACGACTGGCGCTGGCCCGAGTGGCGGCTGTGCGAGGTACCGCAGTCATAAGACTTCCGCGACCCTATTGGCACCGCGCTACCGACCGCTTCCCTATCACCTGGACTGGCGGTTTCGACCCGTTGCAGTCATTCAGCTGCCGATAACGCGAACGTGTTATCGCAGGCAAAAAATGGCCCCCAACTGGGGGCTCATAGCTCAATGTGCATTTCCAAAGGCTGGCCCAGGCCCTCGACCACGATGCGCATTGATACGTGCATAGATTGTTGAGGCTGGGATGCCTAAAAATTTCTCGATGGCTGGTACGTTATAGCCTTGGTCGTACAGCGTTTGCAGGATCTGGTTCTGATCATGTCTGGGCTTACTGTTGAACATGGCTCTATTGAAATAGTCTTGGATTCCTGGACCAAAAAACATTTGCTTCTCCTAGGTAGTTAAGAAGAAGCAATGTTAGCACGCTTAATTTAATTTTTAAAGCAAGCTAATCATTGATCGACTGGTTGCCAGCTGACAGGAGCGCTGCAAACTTGGCTAACTCTTGATTGAGTCACGTTGTAGTTTAGGGCGACATCGCGCCCACCAATGCCATTTTGGATATCGAGCTGGATCGCAATTTTGCGTAAGATGATGATCTGCTTCTGAAGAAGATCTACATGATTCGCTTGCATTTGAGTCATCATTTGTGAGTGTGTTTGCATCCCATTTGTCCATGCAAGTCGGGTGACCATCAAACGCTTCTTCATCTCAGGGATAGCGGTTGCGAGTACCGCGATGGACTGTTCCATCGAACCCAGCATAAGCTCCAGGTTGTCCAAGTTGTCTTCATTTGTATTTACAAGCATCATGAAATTTTATACGGTAGTTTGCTAATTTTTAGCATAAATCTTGACTTTTGACGCAGAACTACGTTGTGTTGCTTGTTCGGCTGTTATGGATTCCACGCGACGCCAACAGTATGAAAAATTGAACAGATCGCTTGCTGTAGGGACAACACTGCATATCGACACAATGTCTGCAATTGGCCGGAACTACGAGTTCGCGGCGACGCCCGGTAGCCCCTTCAGCACATGTGGACGCAAGCCCGGCTGGTATCTGGCAACAGGTGGGCTCGCGAGCGCATTCTGCAGGTCCCTCAACTCGATGGGAGACCATCATGGAAAATGCAGACAACACCACTCATCGCGAGCCGTGGAACAAGGGCAAGATCGTCGGACAGAAGGCGCCGTTCAAGCTCAAGGACATCTGGGCGCTGCGTGTCCGTCTCGAGATGGAGGGCCGAGTGCGCGAACTCGCCCTGTTCAACCTGGGCATCGACAGCAAGCTGCGTGGCTGCGATCTTGTCGCCCTGAGGGTGCGGGACGTGTCTCATGGTGATAAGGTCGCCTCGCGCGCCATCGTCATGCAGCACAAGACCCAGCGCCCGGTACAGTTCGAGATCACCCAGGCCACTCGCGATGCGTTGCAGGCGTGGATCAAGCGGGCTGGGCTGAAGCAGGAGGACTTCCTCTTCCCCAGCCGACTTCACGGTTCACCTCATCTGGGCACTCGCCAATACGCCCGGATCCTCGGGCACTGGGTCGACGAACTGGGGCTGGAGCGCGCCGACTACGGCACGCACTCGATGCGTAGGACCAAGGCGACGCTGATCTACAGGCGCACCAAGAACCTGCGTGCCGTGCAATTGCTCCTGGGGCACTCCAAGCTAGAGTCGACCGTGCGATACCTCGGCATCGAGGTCGATGACGCCCTTGAGATCTCCGAACAGACGGAGATCTGACGGGGCGGAAGTCCCGCCGCCCCGATCCGGGCGTTGAGGCGGCGGGACTCGAATGGCTGCTGACCGGCGCCCGGCCCAGCTCACACATTCGGCCAACAGCGGCCGCCCGGAGCGAGGCCGCGCACAGTAGGTTCAGGCTGATCTGAGTCGTTTGCGTTCGGCGGCTTGAGCGACCGCTTGGGCCATGCCAGCCAATTGGAGGGCTGAGGCAAAGCTGCGTCGATGCCGTGAGCGCTGCACTTTTGCACAGACAATAAGCTGCTCCTTGGTGCAAGGTGGCTCTTGGTGCTGCTTACTCCGCCTTGCCCGCGATATCGCGATGCCGTCTGAAATGGAGTGCTCGGTGATGCGCTTGCAGCGTATCCCCAGACGCCTCTTGGGGGCTGAGTGGTGAAATTCGTTCGGCTCCAGTCCGCATGCGATGTCGACTCTAGTTTGGGCAGGGAACTCATGTTTTTATGTGGTTTAATCTCATTAAATCATTATTTCTCCACAGCGTGACCTACGAAGATTTTCTTGTTGAGCTGAACAAGGCTGGCCTCAGCGTCAAGCGTTTTGCTGACTTAATCGGCATGCAGCCTAATTCGGTTTCCAACAACAAGAAGAGGGGCGAGGTCCCTGTCCATCTCGCACTGATCGCCACTCTCCTCGCTGAAATGTCCGCCCGTCAGATTAATTACGAACCCGTCATGGCACGAGTGCAACCGCTCAAGAAACGGGCACGTGGTGCTGCAGTGGAGGGGCGGTTTGCAGGCGATAAGCAGACCACGCTGGGGTTCGTCAATGAATGAGCTTCCAAGCGAGCGCTCACTGAACCGCGCGAAGACCTCGGCACAACCCGGATGGCACGGTTCATGAGTGCAGAGATCGATTCCCGGTGGGTCAGCGCCCTGGCACTCGACCGGCGTCGGGTGCCCGAGTTCTATGCTGCGGGCAGCAGTGTCGGTGCAGGTGCGCATGCCGACGCGATCAACTTTGTGCTGGACGAATTGGGGCTGTCGGCTGTCAGTTGCATCAACGGCGTTCCAACGATTGGATTTCTAAGCGATCCAAACGTTTCCGTGGAACATGTGAATAAGCTCCACCGAATCCTGTGGAACCAGGGCTTGATGAGCCTGCTGCTCGTCATTCGCGATGACGAGCTGACGGCATACTCACTGGTACAGCGGCCGTTGTACCGCGACGAGGGGCGTGGCAAGGATCCGCGGCTGGTCAAAACACTCAACCTGTTAACTGACGCACTTGCGCTGCGCGAACTGCTCGATGCTACGGAGTCTGGACGGTTCTGGTTCGAGAACGACGGTTACTTTAATCCAGACAACCGGGTCGACAACGTCCTGCTGGTCAATTTGCTCGCAGCGTTTCAAGGGCTCAAGGACGAACTGGGCGCAGAACCGGCCCAGGCGCTGTTGATGCAGACGATGTTCGTAGCCTACCTGGAAGACCGGCAGATCATCGGAGAGGCCGTCTTCCGTGTCGCGTCACAGGATCGCTATGGAAGTTTCCAGGAACTGCTCGACGCCGGAAAGCCTGCACCTTTTGAGAAACTGTTTGCTTGGTTGCATGAAGCATTCAACGGTAACCTTTTCAAGGCGCCGTGTGCCTTCGAAACCGGGGACGGACTACCGCCAAAGCTGAATCCCGCTCATTTGGGCGTGCTCGCACGGTTTCGTCATGGCCGCGAGGACATGGCCACTCAGCAGCTTCGGTTTTGGGGCTATGACTTCCGATACATGTCGATCGGCCTGATCAGTGCGGTCTACGACCGATTTCTGAAGGAAGAGGCAGCCAAGAAGAACGCGGATGGAGCGTTCTACACCCCGATGTTCCTGGCCGACATCGTCGTCAACCAGCTCTGGTGCGAGCTGACCGACGATCAGAAGGCCAATGGCATCTATTGCGATCCGGCATGCGGTTCCGGCATTTTCCTGGTGCGGTTGTTCCAGCGCTTGGTAGCGCATCACTGCCAAGTCAAAGGCAAGCGACATGCCACCTGGGCAGAGCTCAAGGGCGTCGCCAGTCGACTGCACGGCGGTGACATTAACTCGTCGGCAGTGCGTGTCGCAGCTTTTTCACTCTACATCGCGCTCCTTGAACTCTCTAGTCCTTCTGATCTGCCCAGACTCATCAAAGCCGGGAAATTGTTGCCACCGCTTTACGGCAAAACGCTGCATCCCGGAGCGGACTTCTTCAGCGTCCAAGAGGTGCCAACGTATGATGTGATCATCGGAAATCCCCCTTGGAAGGGACGCGCAGGATTGGCGACGACCGCGCAGAACTGGACCATGACTAACGGGTATCTCCTACCCGCCAAAGACATCGCATGGGGGTTTGTGTGGAAAGCACTGGAAAGCGTAAAGGCCTCTGGGCTCATAGCGTTCCTGCTACCCGCAATGGGAACCCTGCACAACACCGACAGCCAAGGCGCACGCAAGATGTTGCTGGAGCAGTCCAGAATTCGGCGGATCATCAATCTGTCGGATCTGTGCTTCCAGCTATTCGATGGAGCGGCGCGGCCCACCGCCTTTGTACTTTACGGTCCGCAACAACAGAAGACCCCCTACCGATTTGAGTACTGGGTGCCCAAGGCTGACCTCAACCTTCGACTCAAACGACAGGTGACGCTCTCTCGGGCGGATCGCCTGACGCTCCGCTCCGACCTGGTCGCAAGCGATCCAACTGTGTTCAAGCGGCGGCTGTGGACGCGCGCTCCAGAAGAGCGGCTTCTGCAGTATCTCCGGACAATGCCTCCCTTGTCATCATTTGTTCATGTGTTCAAAGAGTTCAAGCGCGCCAAGTTGGAATTCAACCGCGACGAGCATTGGGTGATTGGGCAGGGCTTCCAACCAGCACAGGAGGATCGCCTGGATGATGATGACTACCAGACGACTACGGCAGAGATCGTGACCCGTCTACCGTACTTGGACGCGAGCCAGTTTCAGGCCGTTGCACTTCCGAAGGTAGAGAGCGCGCCAAGGCGTGAGTCGCTCGTGCGTCGGGCCGGCTTCGAAGCCGGGTTCCGCGGACCTCACATCATCATTCCACAAGGGGTAGAGCGCGCTGTTGGGCGTGTGCGAGCAGCGTTCAGCAATCAAGACTTCGTGTTCCAGCATTCGCTTCAGGCGATGACAGTGCCACCTAGACAGGCGCACAGAGGGATGCTGCTCACAGCCGTCCTGAACAGCAGCCTAGCCGCTTGGTTCTATTTCCATGCCACCGCAAACCTCGGTGCCGATCGAGCGAAGGTTCATCAGGGTGAATTGCTCAAACTTCCATTCGATGTCCCCGAGAACATGCCGGATCCGGAGAAGGCACTGAAGGCGGAACGGGAACTCGTCGTACTGATCAAGCGCGAGATGGCGAACGCGCAGAAGTTGCTTGTCGCCCAAGATGACGTCTTGAGCAAGATTGACCACCTAGTGTTCGATTACTACGGTCTCGACGTCAGTGACGTGGCCATCGTCGAGGACACGGTTAACGCCATCATCCCTGCCATGCAACCCAGGCGCAGCGCCGGGTTGCAACCCATCTGGGCTGCAGCTTCGCCAGTTCAGCGCGAGGCCTATGCGACCATGCTGTGTGAAGCCCTCTCGCCACACTTCCGCGCGCCCGTCAGTGCATCGTTGGTGGCGCGCTCCACAGATGTTGCCGTGTTGAAGCTGATGATCGGTGATGATGCGGTTGCGCCGTACGCAGAGAACACCGCTAGTGAGTTCAACGAATTCCTGCCACCGATCACCGCTAAGCTGTCTATGGAAATGCCAGGCAACGTGCAACTGATACCTGATCTGCGAATTGTGGATGGCCGCGACATGTATCTCGTGAAGCCCACCGCGGTTCGGCACTGGCTACGATCCACTGCACTGGCGGACGCAGAGCAAATCGCCGCGGAGTTGGCGGCTGCTGCTGCCCGCCATGGAAAGGAAGGGGGGCTTCGTGCTCGCGGGTAGCCCTGGAGTCTGGATCGCACATTTCCGAGACCTTGGCGAGCAGATGGCCGAAGCGATTGAGGATGCATGGCCGGTCTGCATCAAGCCTTTGCAATCTAGGAAGGGCGCAATGACGCATGAGGATCACATCACAGTGCATCTCGTAAAGGCTCTTAGAAGGTCCAAGAAAGTACCAGGCCGCATTGAGTACCAGTATTCCTTGCAAGAAGAGCACGCCGACGGCTACGTGACGACGCCAAGCAGCATTGACTTCGTATTAACCGTGGGGGACGATGAAGAAGTCTATTTGGCCTACGAATGCAAGCGACTGAATGTGATCTATGGGACCCGAGTCCGCAACTATTGCGGGCCGTACGTTGACGACGGCCTGATGCGTTTTGTATCTGGTCAATACGCCAAAGGGCTTCCGATGGCGACGATGATCGGCTATGTCATGAACGGCAATAACGCCACTGCGCGCCAAGGACTACGCCGGGTGATGAAGCTGCGCACTGTTGCCCTACGACTGACCGCTGAGCAAGATCGTCTCTCAATAGCAGGGCGCCCCATGCGATTCGCTTCCACGCACGATTGCAGTTCCGGGCACAGTATGAGTGTCGAGCACCATCTCTTGCCCTGGCCGTAATAGTTCACTAGACCTTCGAATACAACCTGGGCGAATTTCATGGTTCTGTGATTCCCCTTACATAAATCTTGGCTGCGAAATCCAATGACTGCTTGGTGCGAGCTAGTGTGAGCTCGACCTTCAGACGCTAAGGACTGCAATCACAGCACAGGGCGCGCATTCATTGACGATGCTTGAATGGCGACATCGGGTCGATTGGCGACAGTCGCAAAAGGCCATGAGCAGACATCCGTAGTGCACCTCCGAACTACAGCTTCAGGTTGGGAGCTGCCGGCCGCTCGTACACCCATGAATGGACGGCTGCCAAGAAGAGCGAGAGCGGCCATTCGAGCGCGGCCCGGCTCTCCGGTCAAATCTTAAGACCTTATTCAGCCAGCGTAGTCACTCATGGACAGTGGCGGCGAGAAGGCCCATCTTCATGACCTATTAAGTCCGCCCTGAACCGTACCGTTCTCAGCCGCAGGCCAGTCGGTGCTTGTGAAATTCAATGTCCCTCACACTCAGTTGCTAAGGCCATTTTTCCGGAAGATTCCAAGCCTTTGAACCACTCTCTCTTCAAGGACTGCTTGACATCCTCGACCTTCAAAGAAGCTTTTTATGTGTACGCTAGATCATCTATTCCACACCCACTTTATGCGCTTTGAGTACCCGATTCATGATCCCCTCATGGGAAATCTCATCGTAGTAGCCACGGCCAACTTGAGCCTCATAAAGTGGCATTAGCTCATTAGCTGTCGCATCCCGGACGATTGCATAGATAAAAATCGCTATCCGCTGTTTATGGCGCGATCCGTGCTGCGGGAGTTGATAGAGTCCCTGCCATCAACCAGGAGCCTGTAATGCAAATCTCTCTGCACAAGAATGCACGCACCACACCTGCCGTGCGCGCCGAGATCGCAGCCAGCAGTGAGTCAGCCCGTGTGCTGGACTTTTGGAGTCCTGCGAGGCATACAAGCGTATAGCTGTTTGAGGCAATTTTTCTTGCCATTGCGACAAAACATATGTCGCAAATCAAATATTGCGACACAATTAGCGTCATGAATTACGACAAAGCCCAGTCAGAACTTGACCTATTAGCAAGCATCATTGACCGTCACCCAGCAGGTATCTGCCATGGCAGCGGATGCGAGGGCATTGTTGCAGAAGCAGGTGCTCAAAAGTAGTTCGCGCCTGTCCCGCCCGGTGCGTCCGCTGCTCAGGATGCCCCGGCCCCCGGTCGTGTATCGTGTCAACTGTTCCCCCTACCTCTACTTTTGACTTACTCAGGAATCAAAGAGGGCACTTCAACGCTCTTCAATGCCAGAAAAACCATGCACGAAATCATTTGCCCTCATTGCAAGAAAGCGTTCAAGATCGACGAAGCTGGCTACGCAGATATTCAAAAACAGGTCCGTGACAGTGAGTTCGACAAGCAGCGCGAAGAGCTGGAAAAGCAGTTGCACGAGCGGCTGCAACTGGCGGAGCAAGAGAAGCGCAACGCCGTCGCGCTGGAGCAAGCCAGGATGGCCGGTGAATTGACGAGCAGTGCTGCGAACAAGGATGCCGAAATACAGGATCTAAAAAACCAGTTAGAGGCCGCTGCGTTGGCCAACCGGTTGGCGTTGGCTCAGGCCCTTAGCGGGCTTGAAAAAGAGCGTGATGGGCTGCTCAATCAACTGACCCAGGCGCAGAGCGAGCAGCAAAGTGCCGAACAATTGGCCGCCACACGGCTACAGGCTGAACTGGAGAAAACCGCTGCAGCCAAGGATGCGGAAATCCAGAGACTCAAGGCCCAGCTCGACGGCGAAGCCGTTGCGCGCCAGTTGGCCGTAAACACCGCCGTCAGCGATGCACAAAAACAGCGCGACGAGCTGGCGCAACAGCTGCACCAGACCCTGCTTGAAAAAAAAGCCCAGGCCGATCTGGCGCAGGCCCGACTGGAAAGCGAACTGCAAAAGGCGGCGACCAGCAAAGAGCTGGAATTGCAAACTCTGAAATCTCAGCTGGACGCGACGTCAGTCAGCCACCAATTGGCGATCACCGAGGCCGTGGGCAAGGTGCAGCAAGAGCGTGACACGTTCAAAAACCACCTGGATCGCGCCGCGCTAGAGAAGGAGCTGGCCGAAAAATCGCTCAAGGACAAGTACGAAACCCAGTTGAAGGACCGCGACGAGGCTATTGAGCGCCTGCGCGACATGAAGGCCAAACTCTCGACCAAGATGGTGGGCGAGACGCTGGAGCAGCATTGCGAAATCGAGTTCAACCGCATTCGCGCCAGCGCTTTTCCGCGTGCTTATTTTGAAAAGGACAACGACGCCAGCAGCGGTAGCAAGGGCGACTTCATTTTCCGTGACAGCGACGATGCGCAGACCGAGATTGTCTCCATCATGTTCGAGATGAAAAACGAGAACGACCAGACGGCCACCAAGAAAAAGAACGAAGACTTCTTCAAGGAACTGGACAAGGATCGCACGGAAAAAGGCTGTGAATACGCGGTGTTAGTCACGCTACTGGAACCTGACAACGAGCTCTACAACAGCGGTATCGTCGATGTCTCGCACCGCTACCCCAAGATGTACGTGGTACGACCGCAGTTTTTCATCCCCATGATCACATTGCTGCGCAATGCGGCCATGAACTCGCTGCACTACAAATCCGAGCTGGCCTTGGTGAAAGCACAGAACGTGGACATCACGCGCTTTGAGACCCAACTGGAAGACTTCAAAACCTCTTTTGGCCGCAACTGGCGTCTTGCGTCCGACGGTTTCGAGGAAGCCATCAAGCGCATCGATGAAGCCATCAAGGATCTGGAAAAGACTAAAGACGCGCTCTACAAGTCGGCCAACAATCTGCGCCTAGCCAATGACAAAGCCGAAGATCTCACCGTCAAGAAGCTGACACGTGGCAACCCGACCATGGCCACCAAGTTTGCTGAACTGAAGAACGAAGGCACCGCTGAGTCAAATTGACACGTAGTCGAAGGCCGGTAACAGACCAGTTGCGGCCGCTCGCGCCCAATGTGCTGGAGCAGCAGTTCTCGGTGGAAATGCCCAACCAGGCGTGGGTGACGGACATTACCTACATCCGCACTCACGAAGGCTGGCTGTACCTGTCGGTGGTTATTGACCTGTTCTCGCGTCAGGTGGTGGGTTGGTCCATGGGCAACCGCATCGACACCCAGTTGGCCTTGGACGCCTTGCTGATGGCCGTCTGGCGGCGCAGGCCCAGCAAGACGGTGCTGGTTCATTCCGACCAGGGCTGCCAATTCACTAGCCGAGAGTGGCAGGACTTCCTCAAGAGCCACAAACTGCAGCCCAGCATGAGCCGACGGGGCAACTGCCATGACAACGCTGTCGCAGAGAGTTTCTTCCAGTTGCTCAAACGTGAGCGCATCCGCCGTAAAACCTATGCCACCCGGCAAGCTGCCCGCAGCGATGTCTTCAACTACATCGAAATGTTCTATAACCCCAAACGTCGTCATTCAAGTGCTGACGGCCTGCCGCCTGCCGAGTTTGAGCGGCGTCACTTCCTGAGGCTCCGAGGCGTCTAGGAAACCATGGGCGATTCAAGGTTGGCGGCAGAAGCAGCCGGTGCTCGCGCCTCCTTGGCCGAAATTACCAGGGCGCACCAGGCGCAATCGGTCGAGCTACAGCAAGCTCTTCAGGCAGTTGCACAGCACAAGGCCGAAGCTGGCACCTTGCGTGAACTGGTGGAGCAGTTCAGACCGACGCAGAAATCTTTTCGTAAAAAGCGTGGTGGTGAAGCACCAGAGGTCAAGTGAGCAGGCCTCTGGCGAGTCAAGGGTGACGCGTCGATACAAGAAGGAATAAATGATGATTCTTTAATAACCGAAAGGCTTATGAGTCAAAACTGGCCGTATCCTGGCTTGCCCTCATATAGAGGCGATGAACGAGACCCTCGCATTTGCTCACTACGCAAGACGAGCCAGAAATGTGCTTAGATTCCTCAGGAAAAGTGCGCCAATCGATATTTTCGAGAGCATTTCCACTGACGATCATCGGGCCCTGGCGCGAGTCAGCGATATCGTTGAGGGCAAGCTCTCCTATCCGCGTCAGAACGGACTGGCCGTTGCACTGCGCGAGCTGGGGCGCATTGAGCGCACGCTGTTCATACTGGATTGGCTGCAAAGCGTGGAGCTGCGCCGCCGCGTGCAGGCCGGACTCAACAAAGGCGAGGCGCGCAACGCGCTGGCCAGGGCGGTGTTCTTCAACCGACTGGGCGAAATCCGCGACCGCAGTTTTGAGCAACAACGCTACCGGGCCAGCGGCCTCAATCTGGTAACGGCGGCCATCGTGCTTTGGAACACGGCCTATCTGGAACGGGCAACCAATGCTTTGAACGGGCACGGCAAACCGGTAGACGAGACGCTGTTTCAATACCTGTCACCGCTGGGGTGGGAACACATCAATCTGACCGGCGATTACCTCTGGCGCAGCAGCACCAAGATCGGCGCGGGAAAATTCAGGCCATTGCGACCGCTGTCCCCGACTTAACCGCAGCACCCACGCTGCTGCTGGATCGGCGGGCATGGCACCGATCCGAACGAACAGAACACGCAGCAATCGCCCGGCTTTGGACGCAGCAGCGTATGGCAGGCCGGGCACTCGTAGTAGAACTGGCAAGCGTCCGTGGGCATGGTTTCCTTTTGTGCGTGGCCGCAGTGCGGACAGGTCAGCACGGATTCGAGGATGACAGTGCTCATCGTGGCGTCACTTCTGCACGGTGGACGGATAGCCTGCGTTCGTCGTGGCCTTGGTCAACGCCTCCGGCTGGGCCTTGTCGGCGTCATAGGTGACGATGGCCGTTTTCCTGTCGAAATCGACCTTGACGGCGCTCACTCCGGGCACTTTCTCCAGCGACTTCTTGACTGTGATCGGGCATAGCTCGCAGGTCATGTTCTGCACGGCCAGCGTGACGGTTTTCGGGGTAGCGGCCAGCACGGTGAGCGGTATGGCTGCCAGCAGAGCAATCAGCAGTTTGCGCATGGGAGTCTCCTTTCAGTAGAACAATGGGGCGAACCACGGCACGGCCAACAGGCCAAGCAGCAGCACGGTGACGATCCAGAACGTCAGGCGCTGCCGCTGGCGTGTGCGCAGATCAGCGCACGGCGTGCCGGGCGTGCAGACCTGCGGCACCAGATAGAGCTTGCGGAAGGCCAGTCCGAGAAACAGCAGCGTCATGCCGATGAAAAAGGGCCGGTACGGCTCCATCGCGGTCAGGCTGCCAACCCATGAGCCACCAATGCCAAGCGCCAGCAGGACAAGCGGCCCGACACAGCACACCGACGCGCCGATGGCGGCCAGTACGCTCGCGATCAACGAGCTTTTTTCAGTGAGTCGTGCCATGTCGTTTTCCTTGAACCTGTTTGCCCAACTGTTACTATAAATCCCGTACTTAAGTACGGAGTCAAGGGGAGTGTGATGGAAACAGTACTGACCATCGGCAAGCTGGCTGACGCTGCCGGTGTGAATATCGAGACGATTCGCTACTACCAGAGGCGCGGCCTGCTGGATGAGCCGCCCAAGCCACTCGGTGGGCATCGGCGCTATGCGCCTGAGCAGGCCAAGCGTGTGCGATTCATCAAGCGGGCACAGGCGCTCGGCTTCACGCTCGATGAGGTGGCCGCACTGCTGACCTTGGATGTGGCGCGCGCCTGCGGCGAGACTCAGGCGCTGGCCGGACGCAAGCTGGGTCTGATCGAGCAGAAGATTGCTGACCTCGCGGCCATGCAGCGGGTGCTGGGGGAACTGGTACAGCAGTGCGACGTGAGGGACGGCCATACGACTTGTCCGATCATCGACGTGCTGGCCAAGGATTGAGCGGGCAGTTGAGGACATGCACGGCCGCTGCAAACCGCTTACCGTGCTTTATTTTCCGAATTCTGAGACGACCCCGAACAGGCGGGGCTGGACATTCAACGGGCGCGGGCGGACATCGCAGCCCCTGCATTGGACGCCGTGGTGCTGCAGGACGTGCGAGACCTGACCGACCTCAAGGTCGAAAAGACCCCGACCTTCTTTGTCAACGGGCGCCCGCTACCCAGCTTTGGCCACAAACAGCTGGCCGACCTTGTGGCGCAAGAGGTCTCCAAAACCAAGAAATGAAAGCGGGACATTCAGTAAGCGCTCCGCAAGCCCACCGTGGACTTGGCGCGCACTGACGAACGCTCAGTGGGAATGCGCATGCTCCTTGGTTTCTGAGCGGATTGGCTTGGCGGCTGGCTCCACCCGTGTACCGCGAAGCAGACGCAGCCCGTTGGCCACCACCAGCAAGCTCGCTCCCATGTCCGCGAAGACCGCCATCCACATGGTGGCCGTGCCAACGACCGCCATCACCAGGAAGACGCTCTTGATGCCCAGTGCCAGGGTGATGTTCTGCCAGAGAATGGCGTGGGTGCGCTTGGATAGACGCACTGTCTCGGCGACGCGCTGCAGGTCATCGTTCATGATGACTACATCGGCCGCTTCCATGGCCGTGTCGGTTCCCGCTGCACCCATGGCAAAGCCAATGTCGGCCTGCGCCAGCGCCGGCGCATCGTTGATGCCGTCGCCGGTCATTCCGGTAGCGCCATAGCGCTCTTGCATTGCCTTGATGGCGTCGAGTTTGGCTTCGGGCAGCAGATCGCCACGGGCGTCATCAATGCCGGCCTGGGCAGCGATGGCCTTTGCGGTGGCCGCGTTGTCACCCGTCAGCATCACCGGCGTCACTCCCAGCGCCTTGAGGTCGACGATGGCCTGTTTCGACGTCTCGCGAATGGTGTCCGCTACCGCAAACAGCGCCAGGACGCGCGATTCGTCCGCCAGGAGGGTGACCGTGCGGCCTTGTTTTTCTTGGATGGCCAGCTCCGCCTCCAACTCCGGACCGCACAGTCCTTGCTCATGGATCAGACGGTGATTGCCCAGCGTCAACCGCACACCATTGACCATGCCTTCGACACCGCGCCCAGGCAAGGCCTTGAAGCTTTCCGCTTCTGGGCCCTTTACGTCCAAGCCCTGGACGATCGCCTTTGAAACCGGGTGATCGGAGCGAGCCGCCAGGCTGGCAGCCATTTGCTGGACTGCTGCCTCCTCACCGGCACCCCACACCTGCCACTTCACCAGCTTGGGTTTGCCTTCGGTGATGGTGCCGGTCTTGTCCAGCGCCACCGCCTTCAGAAGCCGGGCATCTTCCAAATAGGTTCCGCCCTTGATCAGGATCCCGCGGCGCGCTCCTGCAGCCAATCCGCTGACCACCGTGACCGGCGTGGAAATGACCAGAGCGCACGGGCAGGCGATAACCAGCAGAACCAGGGCCTTATAGAGTGCCTCCAGCCAGGTAAGGTCCATCAGGAAAGGAGTGAGCACCGCCACCGCCACGGCAATGGCAAAGACTGCCGGGGTGTAGATGGCTGCGAACCGGTCCACAAAGCGCTGCGTCGGAGCGCGCGTTCCTTGCGCTTGTTCGACGGCTTGGATGATTCTGGCCAAGGTGGTATTGCTCGACAAGGCCGTAACCTCGAACTCCAGTTCACCGGTCTCGTTGATCGTACCGGCGAACACTTGGTCGCCAGGTGCCTTGTCCACGGGGATGCTCTCTCCCGTGACGGGGGCCTGGTTTATGGCCCCGTTGCCTTTGGTCACCTTACCGTCCAGCGGCACACGTTCGCCTGGTTTGATGCGCACGGTCGCGCCAATGGCCACCGAGGCGACCGGCGTGACGGTCCATGCGCCGTCAGGGCCGAGCACCAGCGCTTCTTCCGGCGCCAGTTCCAGCAAACCCTTGATGGCGTTTCGGGCCCGGTCCACAGCCTTGGCTTCGATCAGCTCGGCAATGGCGTACAGGGCCATCACCATGGCGGCCTCTGGCCACTGGCCAATGAGGAATGCGCCAGTGACGGCCACCGACATCAGGGCATTGATGTTGAGCTTGCCGCGCAGCAGCGCTGCAACGCCCTTCTTGTAGGTGTCGATACCTGCCAGCCAGATAGCCAGCGCGGCAATGGCCATGCCTGCCACCTTCCAGGCCATTTGATCGGGTGCGAAGAAGGAGAGCACCTCCGCTCCCGTGGCGAATACAAGCGCGGCAACCAGGCGGGAAATGCCACCGGCAAACCCGTGTTGATGGTCATCGCCTTCGGCATGTCCCGCTGCCTGTCCTTCTTCGGATCGCGCAGCTGCAGCCACGGGCTGCGGATCGAAGCCCGCTTTGCGGATCGCCTCCAGGGCCAAGGGATACGCACTTTCTTGCGCATCGATCTTCAGCGTGCGCGCACCAAGCTGAAATCCCAAAGAGCGGATACCTTCCAGTGGCTCCAGCGCCCGGCGGATTTCCGCCTCCTCGGCGCTGCAGTCCATGGTCGCGATTTTGAAAAGCTTGCCCTGGCTGATTTGGGGGGCTGATGCCGTGGCCACGGGCTGCGGATCGAACCCCGCTTTGCGGATCGCCTCCAGGGCCAAGGGATACGCACTTTCTTGCGCATCGATCTTCAGCGTGCGCGCACCAAGCTGAAATCCCAAAGAGCGGATACCTTCCAGTGGCTCCAGCGCCCGGCGGATTTCCGCCTCCTCGGCGCTGCAGTCCATGGTCGCGATTTTGAAAAGCCTGGCCTGGCCAGAGACGCTGGCGGTGACATTGCCAGGCGTGGCAGGACTTGAACGACCTGCGGAACAGCAGGAGTCAACGCTTGTGGAGGTGCTGGTTTCTGGTTTCATGGCCTAATTGGAAACCCTATAGTGACTTTAAAGTCAAGTGGTAGCACAGAAATGCATCGTGCGGCGTTCTACAGCAAGCTCATTTTTGAAAGCGGAGCAATGAAAATTGGCGAACTGGCCAAGGCCACCGGCACGCAGACAGAAACCATCCGCTACTACGAGCGGGTGCAACTGCTGCCGACAGCAAAGCGCACGGAAAGCAACTACAGGGTGTACGACGGTAGCCACGTCGAGCGTCTGGCCTTCATCCGGCACTGTCGCAGCCTGGACATGACACTCGATGAGATCCGCGTGCTGCTGCATTTCAAAGACGCGCCCGGTGAGAACTGCGGCGCGGTGGACGCGCTGCTGCAGGCACATATCGGGCACGTGGTTGACCGTATTCGAGAACTTCAGGCGCTGGAAGCAGAGTTGCGCAGTTTGCAGCGGCAGTGTTCATCTGGTCATTTGGCCGGGGACTGCGGCATCTTGGGCGGTCTGGTAATTGCCGCGCGTCAACACAACCACATCCCACCAACCCCACCCATCGAGTCGCATCTGCCTGGAGTGCATCGCGAAATCGGTACCGGTACCAAACAGCGCGGCGTCAAGCACTGACTTACCAACCCTACCTTGACGCGCGCCGGCCGCCCGAGGGTGATGCACAGTCCGATTTTTTCGTGCCGCTGCTGTACGACGTGGCGACCAAAGATATCCAATGATGCCCCTCCCTGCTTGACAGCAACCCTCAGGCGCGGCGCGTGACCCCTTAGTTCCGGGTCAACGGGTTTTGCGCGACATACACGTTGAGCGACTTGCCCGTGAATCCGGCTGGCGCGATCTTTGCCAGGTCCACGGGCCGGCGATCGAGCCCGTTGAACGTCCACGAGAACTCCTTGCCTTCGCTGCGGAACGTGACCGTATCACCGTAGGCAACGTTCAGGTGCCGGGCGGTTGAGACATCCACGACTCGGGCTTTGGCGGCCTGCTGAGCGGGTTGACCGTAGAACGATTGACCGTTGGCAAACGTGTCAGCTGCCATGGCAGACGCAGAGGCCATGCCGAAAATAATGGCCACCTGGATGAGGCGAGTCGAACGCATGTAGAGTTCCTTCTTAATGATGACCGCGCCGCCGATGTCGGCGCAGTGACGCCTTGGGGCGACATGAAGGACTCTAGCGATCCGTAACCAACAGATAGCGATCATCTGGATGACAAATTTGTCATCTGCAGCAGCGCGCAAGGTGCGTGTTTGTGCAGACCCAATGGGCTGAACTTCGCGGGCAGCTGGCTGCCTCATCGTCGGGCTATACGCATGTCTCGGTCACTGTAAAACCTGTGAACTTGACTCTGCACCCGCTACAGGGTTTTCAATAGCATCGGATCACAAGAAGGAAGAGGCGCAGGGAACGCGCGCACCGACTCAAGGCTTTGTCGATCGACGTGGGTGGCCGTGGAGATGACGCACCTGCCCATTGAGCGGCAGGCGCGCGTGATTGGGGCCGCCTGGCTGGACCAGCAGTTGATCGGCGCCGGTAAAGAGCTGAGCTAACTAGGGTTTGGCAGCGCGGCCAAGGAAGTACTACAGAAACGCGCCGACTTCCTGGCCGACTAGGGTCTGACCGAGCGGCGCGGGCAGCGCATCATCCTGACGCGCAATCTTCCGGCGACGCTGCGCAACCGCGAGCTGTCGCATGCCGCGAAGACATTGCCGCTGAAACCGGGCTGGAGCATCGGCCCCTCCCCGATAGGGAGCGCGTAGCGGGCATCTACCGGCGAAGCGTGATGCTCGCCAGCGGGCGCTACGCCATGCTCAATGACGGCCTGGGATTTTGCCTGGTGCCGTGGAAGCCGGTAATCGAGCAGCAGTTGGGAAAGCAGGTTGCCGCGACGGTGCGCGGCAGTGGGGTGGCATGGGAAATTGGGCGGCGGCCTGGGCTTTCCCGAGGTTAGTCAGGCCGACGCCAGAGATCTCAAAGGCTGGGTTCAGCATAATCCGCTGGAACCGCAACTGGGGGCGATCAACCCGGATAGTAGAGACGCTGACGCGCGTCGCGTTCGGCAGGTGACTCGTTCAGCATTTCGTTGATCACTTCCTGACGAGTTTTCCCTGGGCCCACATTAGGCACAGGCATTGGGTAGTTGCTCTCGCCATAAGACAGGAGTCCTTGCTGCATGGCAGCCTTGGTTTCCGCGATAACCTGCTCTCGCGTCTTATCGCTCTTCCAGTGTTCCGGGTGAACGATGATGCCCTTTTCATTGTTGGCAGGATGCTCGTATGCTGCCGAAGCCATCCCCGGTAGACCCAGGGTGACCACTGCGGCCACTGCTGCAATCATGGAAGAAGGGGAGAGACGACGTTGAGTCATGGCTAAGGTCCTTGTAGAAGTCAATAAAACTTGCATCTCCCATGCCTTTGCTAGGCGATGATGAGATGTGTTCATCGTAGAAACCCTGACCCAACAGAACGCGGACAGCACGATGACTTTTCTGTCATCTTTTGCTGTTTTTGACCTTATCGCGGTGACAAGGTCCTACCATGAAGACATGGGAAAATATCCTGCATGGGAGTAAGTGCGATGGAGTCGCTTCGGTCAATTGCAGAAAATCCAACCCGAAAACACGAACGCATCATGGATGCGTAAGTAGGATCACCGGCAACAGAGCCCCTTACAGAGCGCGGATTTTCATCCCGACAATCGTCACCCCGTTTTCTGACCATGCAACCGGCTCACCCTGGTGCATGCGAGCGATCGCGCCAACGATGGCCAAGCCGAGGCCATGGTTGCTTTGCCCATGGCTGCGAGCAGGATCGCCGCGGAAGAATCGATCAAACAGGTGCGGAAGTATTTCTGGATCGATGGTATCTCCGCAGTTAGTGACGCTGAGCAACACGCGGCCTCCATCAGAGGGCTTGAAGGTGACTTGGACGATCGAACCATTTTTTGCGTATCGGGTGGCGTTGCCCAGCAGGTTGGACAGTGCTCGGCGCAACAGCGGCACGTCAAAGGCGCCATGGGCATCGCCCACCACCTTGGCGGTGAGGTCGGCCTCGGCCAGCGCCGCCTCGTGGTAGTCCAACACGTCTGCAGCCATCGATGCAAGGCTCGCAACGGGAACGCGGCGTGCGCCCACGCCCCGATCCGCCTGGGACAGGAACAGCATGTCGTTGACAATGCCGGTCAGGCGATGTAGTTCCTCCAGGTTGGAGGCTAGGACCTCTCGCATGTCCGCCTGTTCAGGGCGCCTTAGCGCCAGCTCATTGTTGGCAATGAGCGTGGCCAGTGGCGTGCACAACTCGTGCGCTACGTCGGCATTGAAGCCCTCCATCTGTGAGTAGGCCTTTTCGATGCGTTCCAGGAGCGCATTGAACTGGTCGATTAGGGGCACGAGTTCAAGGGGTTGTTCTGCGCCGTCGAGCCGGTGGTGCAGGTTGTCCGCCGACAACGCACGCGTCTGGCTGACCAGTCTTCGAACGGGCGCCAGGCCCAGGTTGACCAGGGAGAAGCCACCCAGCGAAACCACGATGGCCCCTCCGATGGCTGCCACCAGCAAGGTAAGTGCAAGCCGGTGCAGCAGCTGGTTGTCCGTTTGGATGTCCAACGATAACCGGACGCGCAAAACCTTGGAGGGGGGCTGGCCCGCAGTCTGTGCAACCTCGAACTGCCGTTGACGCCACACCGTCTTCGCATTCTGGTTGCGGGCATGGGCATAGAGGACAAACCCATCGGCCTGCGCTAATTCGAGCGACAGATCTCCGTGTCCCACCAGGAAATCGTCGAGCTTGTGAGCGAGATCTTCCGAATTCTTGTGCTCTTTACTATCCGCCAGTAGATGCCGAATGACGTTTTCCTTTTGCGCCAACGTGTCCTCTTGGCGATCACGAAAGTTGAACTCGGTCACCAGATACACGGCCAGGCAGACCAAGCCCAAGCCTGCAAAGCTTTGCAACGCCAACCACCACGACAGCCTCTGGCGCAGTGAGCGATGTTGGATCAGTGCATTCATTCGTTGCGCTCTTCCATGATGTAACCCATACCCCGAACGGTGTGCAGCAGTGCCTTCTCGAAGGGCGCGTCGATCTTGTTGCGCAAGCGCCGGATGGCGACCTCCACCACGTTGGTGTTGCTGTCGAAATTCATGTCCCACACCTGCTCGGCAATCTCGGTGCGCGACAGTACCTCGCCGTTTCTTCGCAGGAACAGCGTCAGAAGCTGGAACTCCTTGGCGGTCAGCTCCAACTTCTGACCGCTGCGGAACGCCTTGCGCCGCACCAAGTCCACGTCGAGATCGGCAAGGCGCAGTTGCGTGGGCTCTGCCGCATCCCGTGTGCCATGCGTGCGCCTCAGGAGCACCTGGATGCGTGCGTTCAGTTCGGAAAACGCGAAGGGCTTAACCAGATAGTCGTCAGCACCTGTCTGCAGTCCCAGCACCCGGTCCTCGACGCTCACCCTCGCTGTCAACATCAAAACGGGTGTCTGCCTGGATTTGCGAAAAGCGGTGAGGAGGCTGAAACCGTCGATCCCTGGGAGCATCGCGTCCAGCACCAGCAGGTCGTACCCGCCTTCGAGGGCCATGTGTAGCCCATCCACGCCGTTGTGGGCCATGTCTACCACGTAGCCGACCTCTCCTAGTCCCTTGCGCAGGTACTCGGCAAGCTTGACTTCGTCTTCAATGAGCAAAATTTTCATGACGCCATTTTCGAAGCATGCGGGGTATTCAAATATTACGAATTTGTCATCTGGCTGTTGGTGTCTTGTCGCGGTTCGCTTTCTAAAGTTCATCTCGTGTCGCAAGGCATCGCCTAGGCAAATCGCCAAGGGCTTACCTGAACCCAGAGAAAAAACCATGATTGTTCGCAAACCCCTCGCGCTTTCCCTGATCGCCCTTGCCATCGGGGCTCCAGGTTTGGCGTCTGCATCCTCGCTGTACCATCCCGCCGACGGCGAAGTGGGCATGACCACCCATCCCGACCACATGCAGAGCACAATGTCCCGTGGCGATGTGCTTCAGGCTGTCGAAGTAGCGCGCCGGGATGGCACGCTGGCGACCCTTTCACGCGGGGGTGCGTTGCCCGTCAAAGCAACGGGCGCAACGAAGACCCGTGAGCAAGTTCAACAGGAATTTCTCAACATGTCGGCAAGTGAAAAGAAGGCTCTTCAGGACCTGAACGGCGTGCGCACGCTGATTTCTAAACTTAGCGCTCCTCAGCGGCCATCCACGCCCGAGCGCGCCCTTCATGACGCATGCTAGACTTCAAAAATGCGCCGCTTGATCGCCGTTCTTATGCTTGTATTGCTTCCGTTCCAGTTCAGCTGGTCTGCGGTGGCTGCTTATTGCATGCATGAGAGCTCAACCTCGCAGTCGCAGCATTTGGGGCATCACGAACACCAGCATGAAGCCAAAGGCGGGAATGGTCAGGCCGAAAAGTCCAGCCAGGGAGCCGATGCATTTGATGTTGACTGTTCAGTTTGCCATGGCGCGGGTATCGGGGCCTTGAGCTGGTCAGATGCAAAGCCAGCCTTTTCCCATGACAGCCGTGTGGAGTGTTCCCCAGGCCAGCGCCTGCTGGCTGTAACGCCCACGCCCCCTGACCGCCCTCAGTGGTCCGTCCTCGCCTGATCGGCGGGGGCATCTCACTTTTCTTTTTCAGTCTTGTCCGCCATCGCGGCGGAAGCAGTTGCGTGTGTTGCAGCTGAAGTGACTGACGAGTTGCCAGGCAGCTGCACGGTTGCCAGCCCGCCGATTCCCTCGTGTTTTGAAATCACTGGAGAATCGGATGTTCAAGGGTACTTACCTTCAAGAGATGCCGCACGCATGGCGCGGCGGTAGAAAGATCAAGCTCGCGGCAGGCGCCGCAGCTATATGGCTGAGCGCCTCGGGCGGTGCCTTTTCCCAGGGCCTGCCACCAGGGCCAGCCGTTGGCGAACGAGCACCTCAGTCTGCTGCAGCGGCCGCAGCTGAGCCTTTGTCGCTGGCCAAGGCCATCGAACTGGCCCTGGAGGGAAATCCGGAGGTGGCTGCGGCAAAGCGCCAATGGGAGGCAACCGAAGGACAGGTTCTTCAAGGACGCTCGCGCCCCAATCCAGAGCTCGCGTACTCGCTGGAAGACACACGCTCCAAAACACGTACGCAAAGCTGGCAACTCAATCTTCCCGTAGAACTGGGTGGAAAGCGTGCGGCACGCACTAAGGCGGCCGAAAAAACGCGCGAGCAAGCACAAGCCCAACTCGCCGAGCTGCAAGCCACCGTGCGGGCCAATGTCGCTGCCGCTTACTTTGATGTTCTGACTGCGCAGGAACGATTGGTACTGGCCAGAGACAGCGCAGCGCTGGCCAAATCCTCAACGGATACCGTCTCAAAGCGTGTAGCCGCTGGCAAAGTATCCCCTGTGGAAGAGTCCAAGGCCCGGGTTGCAGAAGCCGGCGTTCGCGTCGAACTCGCCCAGGCCGCGAGCGAACAACGCAATGCTCTGTCCCGCCTGTTCGCGCTGTTGGGACGGATCGATGCGCCTTACACCGTGCTGGACGGCAAGGCCGAGAACCTGCCCTCGGTCCCGAGCCTCGCCGATCTCCAGCCCTTGATTTCTTCTGCGCCAGGCGTGGTACTTGCGCGAATCGAGGTGGATCGGCGCAAGGCATTGACCGCCCTGGAGCAAAGCAAGCGCGTGCCCGATGTCACCGTCAGCGTCGGCATGCAGCGCAGTAACGAAACGCAGCGCAACGTCCTTCTTTTCGGGGTCTCTGTGCCTCTTCCCATCTTCGACCGCAACCAAGGCAACCTCCTGGAGGCGCTGAAACTTGAGGACAAGGCCCGCGATGAGCTGCAAGCAGCCTCCGTGCGCCTGCACAGCGAAGTGGCGCAGGGACAAGAGCGCCTTTCCACGATCACCGCAGAGGTTCAGTCACTGCAGCAGGACGTTCTGCCCGGTGCGAAGTCGGCCTATGACGCCGCCACCATTGGTTTCGAGAACGGTAAGTTCAATTTCCTGGAAGTGCTCGATGCCCAACGCACTTACTTCACAGCCAAATCCCAGTACCTTAAAGCCCTTGGCGAAGCACACCGTGCAGCGGCTGATATCGACCGCCTGCTCGGGGCCAGCATGGTTCCCGGCCTGATCGCAACGCAACACTGAGCATGACCATGAACACGAACTCCAGCAAATCCACCATCAGTAAAAAACACCTGATCGCCATTGCAGTAGTCCTCGCAATAGGGGTCGGCGCGGGAACCTTCATCTTGCAAGGTGGCGGCAAGCCCAGAGCCGCAGCCACCGAGGACGATGGCCACGGGCACGGCGGCCATACCGAGGCCAAGGGACACGGCGACGGCGAGCACCATGGCAAGGGTAGCGAAAAGGGCCACGACGATGACAAGGGGCATGCCGATGGTGAACACCATGAAAAGAGCGAAGCCAAGGGACCACATGGCGGTACCGTGTTCAAGGAAGGCGACTTCAGCTTGGAAGCATTGTTGTCTGAAGACGGTGGCGAGCCTCGACTGCGAATCTGGCTGTCCGACAAAGATAAACCGCTGCCCCTGAATGCTGCAACGGTCACGGCAACTGTGACCCGCCCGACAGATGAAAAGCAGAAACTGACGTTTGCCGCTGAAAAAGACAGTCTTGTCAGCCGAGAGATCGTTGCTGAACCCCATTCGTTCGACATCGAGATCATTGCGCAGACTGCCACAGAGCCTTTCATGTTCGTGATGAGCAAGGAAGAAGGAAAGATCGAACTGACCGATGCCCAGATTAAGGCTGCATCCATCAGCCTGGACAATGCGGTCAAAGCCAACATCAAGACGGCGTTGCTCCTTCCCGGGGAGATACGCTTGAACGAAGATCGCACGTCTCACGTTGTTCCCCGGCTTGCGGGAGTCGTGGAAAGCGTCAATGCCAGCTTGGGCCAAGTGGTCAAGAAAGGACAAGTTTTGGCGGTGATCGCGAGCCCGACTGCTTCCGAGCAACGCAGCGAGCTGCAGACGGCCCAAAAGCGCTTAACGCTGGCAAAGACCACCTACGAGCGAGAAAAAAAGCTGTGGGAGCAGAAGGTGTCTGCCGAGCAGGACTACCTGCAGGCCAAGCAGGCCTTGAGCGAAGCAGAGGTCGCAGTAGCCAACGCCAATCAGAAACTGAGCGCGATGGGCCTGTCCGCCTCGTCGGTAGCAGGACTGAACCGTATCGAGTTGCGAGCGCCCTTTGATGGCATTGTCATCGAGAAGCACCTCAGTCTCGGCGAAGCCGTGAAGGAAGATACTGCGGTTTTCACCATCTCGGACCTTTCTCAGGTTTGGGCTGAGATCAACGTTCCGGCGAAGGATCTGCCATCGGTGCGCGTGGGCGAAAAGGTCACGATCAAGGCCACAGCCTTTGACGCCTCGGCCACAGGCACTGTCGCTTTTGTAGGAGCGCTCATTGGCGAGCAAACCCGCACGGCAAAAGCCCGCGTGGTTCTTGACAACCCCAAGGGCGCTTGGCGCCCCGGCCTGTTCGTCAATGTTGAGGTGGTGTCCGAAGAAACGGCAGCGCCTGTAACCATCTCGGCCGACGCCGTCCAAAACGTCGGGGAAAAGCCGGTGGTCTTCCTCAAGGTTGATGGAGGCTTTATCGCTCAACCCGTGAAGCTGGGCCGAAGCGATGGCAAGCGGGTCGAAGTCCTCTCGGGTCTCAAAGCCGGTATGCCCTACGCCTCGACCGGCAGCTTCGTCGTGAAGTCTGAACTCGGCAAGGGATCTGCCGAACACACGCACTGATCGCGGAGCGCATACATGTTTGAAAAACTCATTCGATTCTCGATCGAACAGCGATGGTTGGTGCTTCTAGCGGCCCTGGGCATGGCGGCGCTTGGCGTCTTCAGCTACCAAAAGCTGCCTATCGATGCGGTCCCTGACATCACGAACGTCCAGGTTCAGATCAACACCCAGGCCGCAGGCTACTCGCCTTTGGAGACTGAGCAGCGGGTTACATACCCCATCGAGACGGTCATGGCTGGCCTGCCAAACCTGGAGCAGACCAGGTCGCTTTCGCGGTACGGTCTGTCGCAGGTGACCGTCATTTTTAAAGACGGAACCGACATCTATTTTGCTCGGCAGCTCGTCAACGAGCGTATCCAGGAGGCGCGCGACAAGCTGCCTGCCGGCATCACGCCAGCGCTGGGGCCCATCTCGACCGGGCTGGGCGAAATCTATCTCTGGACTGTCGAAACCAAGGACGGGGCGAAGAAGCCCGACGGCTCGCCCTATACCGCGACAGACCTGCGCGAGATTCAGGACTGGATCATCAAGCCACAGCTGCGAAATGTTCCTGGCGTGACCGAGATCAATTCCATTGGCGGCTTTGCCAAGGAATACCAGATCGCGCCCATCCCTGAACGCCTGGCTTCTCTGGGCGTGACACTGCAGGATGTGGTCACTGCGCTGGACCGCAACAACGGCAATGTGGGCGCGGGCTATATCGAAAAGCGTGGCGAGCAGTATCTGATTCGTGCACCTGGTCAGGTGAAGTCGCTGGAAGACATCGGTAACGTGATCCTCAGCAGCGCCAACGGTGTTCCTGTGCGCGTTCGCGACGTGGCAGAAGTTGGCATTGGCCGGGAACTGCGCACCGGTGCAGCAACCGATAACGGGCGCGAAGTGGTCCTCGGCACGGTGTTCATGCTGATCGGCGAGAACAGCCGGACTGTCTCGCAGGCGGTGGACAAGAAGATGTTGGAAGTCAACAAGAGCCTCCCAGAGGGGGTGCACGCGGTGACTGTCTACGACCGTACCGTGCTTGTTGACAAAGCCATCAGTACGGTGAAGAAGAACCTGCTGGAAGGCGCGGTTCTGGTGATCGTGATCCTGTTCCTCTTTCTGGGCAACATCCGTGCCGCCGTCATCACGGCAATGGTCATCCCCTTGTCGATGCTTTTTACCTTCACGGGTATGGTTCAGTACAAGGTGAGCGCCAACCTGATGAGCCTGGGAGCGTTGGACTTCGGCATCATCATCGACGGAGCGGTGGTGATCGTTGAGAACTGCGTACGGAGACTTGCCCATGCACAAGCGCACCACGGTCGGCCACTGACGCGGGCTGAGCGCTTCCATGAGGTGTTTTTGGCATCCCAGGAGTCAAGGCGTCCATTGCTGTTCGGACAGCTCATCATCATGGTGGTGTACCTGCCCATCTTCGCGCTGACAGGCGTTGAAGGGAAGATGTTCCACCCCATGGCATTCACGGTGGTCGCGGCACTGCTGGGCGCCATGGTTCTGTCGGTGACATTCATCCCCGCAGCGGTGGCCCTGTTCATCGGCAATCGGGTCAGCGAGAAGGAAAACTTCCTGCTGGGCCATGCCAAGCGCTTGTATGGTCCACTGCTCGACCGTGTCATGGCCGCCAAGGCGGTCGTACTGACCGCAGCTGCAGTTGCGGTGATCTTGTGCGGGTTGATCGCCACGCGTATGGGCAGCGAGTTTGTACCCAATCTCAATGAAGGCGACTTTGCGATCCAGGCGCTGCGCATCCCAGGCACCAGCCTTTCCCAGTCAGTCCAAATGCAGCAGCAGATTGAAAGGACCTTGAAAGAGAAATTCCCCGAGATCGAGCGCATCTTCGCCAGAACCGGTACTGCGGAGATTGCCTCGGACCCCATGCCGCCGAACATTTCGGACGGGTACATCATGCTCAAGCCAATGGCCGAATGGCCCGAACCTCGAAAAACCCGCGACGAATTACTCGCGGCGATTCAGGAAGTCATCGGGAAAATCCCGGGCAACAACTATGAGTTCTCCCAGCCCATTCAGCTGCGCTTTAACGAGCTGATCTCCGGGGTGCGCAGTGACGTAGCCGTGAAGATCTTCGGTGACGACATGGATGTCCTGAACAAGTCCGCAGAAGAAGTCTCCGCAATGCTGCAGAAGATTCAGGGCTCCTCTGAGGTGAAGGTTGAGCAGACGACGGGGCTTCCGATGCTCACCGTGAACATCGACCGCCAGAAGGCTGCTCGCTATGGTCTGAACGTTGCCGACATTCAAGACACCGTGGCCACCGCTATCGGTGGACGCGAGGCCGGCACTATGTTCGAGGGCGACCGCAGATTCGACATCCTGGTTCGTCTGCCTGAATCCCTGCGCAACGATCTCGAAGGGATGAAGCGCCTTCCTATCCCGCTGCCGCGTTCTGCCAATGGGACAGAGGCCAAAACGAACTTCATCCCGCTGGGCGAGGTAGCAACATTCGAGCTTGCTCCTGGCCCCAACCAGGTGAGCCGAGAAAACGGCAAGCGCCGCATCGTCGTGAGCACCAACGTGCGCGGGCGCGATGTGGGCTCTTTCGTCGCAGAGGCTGAGCAAGGCCTGGCCCAGATCAAGATTCCTACCGGCTATTGGACGAGCTGGGGCGGAACCTTCGAGAACTTGCAGTCGGCCACGCAGCGCCTGCAGATCGTCGTGCCGGTGTCCCTGCTGCTGGTTTTCGTGCTGCTGTTCGCTATGTTCGGCAACGTCAAGGATGGTCTGCTGGTCTTCACTGGCATCCCATTCGCTTTGACGGGGGGCATCCTGGCGCTTTGGCTTCGCGACATTCCGATGTCTATCTCTGCGGCTGTCGGCTTCATCGCGCTTTCTGGGGTGGCCGTGCTCAATGGTCTGGTGATGATTTCGTACATCCGCAGCTTGAGGGAAGGCGGCGTTGGTCTTGACGAAGCAATCCGTGACGGCGCGCTCACCCGGCTACGGCCGGTTCTGATGACTGCCCTGGTGGCCTCGCTGGGCTTCATTCCCATGGCCATTGCGACAGGCACTGGCGCTGAAGTCCAGCGTCCCCTGGCCACCGTGGTGATCGGCGGAATTCTCTCGTCCACGCTGCTCACGCTTCTCGTGCTGCCGATTCTTTACCGTCTGGCCCACCGGCCCGATGAGGAAGATGAGGACGTGTCCGCTGAGCCCTCGCATCCCCCAGACGTGTCCGCGTCCGCGTAGTTGAAACGGTCCCGCTCGCTGATCGTGGGACCGTCCCTTTTCTCCAACCCCAAAGGAACTGTCATGAAACTCTCCCAACTCATTCTCGCCCTGTCAGTGTCGATCTCGGGCGCAGCCTTCGCTGCGGACAATCACGGTCACGACCTAAAGCCGATGCACGGTGGTGCTGTTGCAGAAGCCAAGGAGGTCGAGTACGAATTCGTTGCTAGCGCCGACAAACTGCAGCTCTATATGCGCGACCACGGGAAGCCCGTTGCTGTGACGGGGATGACCGCCAAGGTCACTCTGTTGGCTGGCAGCGAGAAGCAGGAAGTTCAGCTCCAGGTCGGCGACGGCAAGCTGGAAGCGTCGGGCAGCTTCAAGGTTCCCGCAGGTACCAAAGCCGTCGTCGCCGTCTCGAAGGCCGGCAAGTCGGTTGCCTCCGTTCGCTTCACGCTGAAGTAGTACACGAAGGCCGGCTGGGGGGGATCGCCTTCGCAACGCCTCCAGAAGTGATCCCACTTTCCGCAGTCCGTTCACGTCAAAGCAGCTGACGAGGTCGGACCGCCCATCGGCAACATGCCTGTGCTGGAGGCCAAAAAGGAGCGATCCATGTCAATGCAGGCTGCACAGGTCGCGCTCTTTGCCAAGCTGTTCTGGATTTGGATCGGCTTGTTGATCTCCGTGTTTGTGTTTTGGAGGCTGCGGCGTATCTGGCTCAAACGCCACCCGCCAATGGCGGTGAGAGTCAAGTACAGCCGACGCTTGGCCAAGAGACTGAGGGATCGACAGGCAATGCGTTTGAAACACCGAAAAACACCGAAATCGCGACACCGCCATATGCAATCCAAGGCGGCAGACCGTGGGTGACGGTACCGGAGTCGCTGATGAAGCTTCAGGCAATACGCAACAACCTCCACAGCAAAAGAACAGATCCATGACAAAAATACCTGCATATTCAGGCACCCGCCACCTCTGCGTGATCCTGACCTCTGTGCTGGCAGCTAGCCTGCTGGCGGGTTGTGCTACCTCTACTGGGGCCGATACCTCCGCCGAAGCGCCATACTGCTACAAGACCAGTAAGGGCAGAGTAGTCGCGTGCACTCGGGTGCCCGCCCCCAGCCTGAATGCCGACGCTCAGGCGAAGCGCTTTACTCCCGATCCGAATGCGCTCACCGTCTACGTCGTACGGCGCAACTGGGGAGATGGCGGGCGCTTTGTGAAGATCAGCGCGGATAACGCAATGGCCGCCGAGACTCTCCCCAACACGATGGTGCGCTTCAAGTTGAAGCCAGGAACGCATACGTTCACCTTGGATTTCGAAGGAGAGCGTCAAGTCGCAACCGTGGATGGTAAAGCTGGTGACCTACGATTTCTTCGGATCGATGGAACGGTTTGGGCATGGAAGAGCACGTTTGTATGGGCGACTGACGGCGAGGATGCAATTCGGGAAAGGGCTTACTGAATCGCCCAGGGTTTTGTAGACAGTCAAGAGCCTCCTATTTCCTGTCCAATAGGAGCCAGTATGAGCAGTCAACGTTACCCCGAAGAATTCAAGACCGAGGCGGTCAAACAAATCCTTGACCACGGCCACAGCGTGGCCGATGTCTCCAACCGCCTGGGCGTAAGCACCCACAGCCTGTACAAATG
>NZ_JAFNME010000010.1 GCF_017368815.1 Comamonas denitrificans
GGGCATCGGTGGGGGGCTGGAATTCAAACCGGCTGCTCGCGCCGCCTTCGTAATCCGGCCCTTCGCTGCGGGGGGGGCGGTTGTGGCTGCTGCTGGTGCTAGTGCGGGGAGGGCGGCTTTCTCGCATCGGTGCCAAGCCTTCGCCCGGGCGTGTGCTGCTGCGGCCTGGGCGCTGGCGCGAGCGGTTGTAGCCTTGGCCGCCACGGCGTGGGCCCGTGTCCCCTGGGGTGGCGCTGCCCTGGTCGGGGTGGCCTTCGCCACTGGCTTGGGCGGCGGCTTCGGCCACCGGTTTGCGGCCACCACGGCCACCGCCTCGGTTGGGTTGGGCGGTTTTAGTGCTGCGGATGCGCTCCATCATCTCTTGGCGCGCGGCTTTGGCCGCTGCCTGCATGACTTCCCGGCTGGGGGGCTTGCCAGCACCGCCCCAAATGGTTTGGCGGCCCATGGCGATGGGCTCGGCTTTTTCACCCTCTTCAGGGCCAAAGTCGGGCAGCACCTGCACGGGGATTTCTTGCTTGGTGAAGCGCTCGATTTCCATCATGAAACCTTCTTCGTCCAGGCACACCAAGCTGACGGCGTGGCCTTCGCGCCCCGCACGGCCCGTGCGGCCAATGCGGTGTACGTAGTCTTCTGGAACGTTCGGGATTTCGTAGTTCACGACGTGCGGCAGCTCGTCAATATCAATGCCGCGTGCTGCAATATCAGTAGCTACCAAAGCACGTAGCTCGCCAGTTTTAAAGCCTGCTAGCGCTTGAGTGCGCGCGCTTTGGCTTTTGTTGCCATGCAAAGCCATAGCGGTGACACCGTGCTTGGTCAGGTATTCAGCCACATGGTTGGCGCCAAATTTGGTGCGGGTAAAGACCAGCACTTGGCTCCAGTTGTGTTCTTGGATGATGTGCAGCAGGGCTTCTTTTTTCTTGCGGCGGCCAACGGGGTGGATGATCTGGGTGATGCGCTGCACGGTGGTGTTGCGCGGTGTCACTTGGATGCTTTGCGGGTTTTTCAGCAAGGTGCCCGCCAGCTCGCGGATGTCGTCGCTGAAGGTGGCCGAAAACAGCAGGCTTTGCTTGTCTTTGGGCACCAGGGCCAGGATTTTTTTCACATCGTGAATAAAACCCATGTCCAGCATGCGGTCAGCCTCATCGAGCACCAGCACTTCCACGTGGGACAAATCCAGCAGGCCTTGCTGCTGCAAATCGAGCAAGCGCCCCGGCGTGGCGACCAGGATGTCGATGCCTTTGCGGATACGGTCGATTTGTGGCTTCATGCCCACGCCGCCGAAGATGACGGTCGATTTGACGGGCAGATGTTGGGCGTAGGAGCGCAGGTTGTCCTCAATCTGCGCGGCCAATTCGCGCGTGGGGCTCAAGATCAGCGCACGGATGCCGCCAGCGGGTTTTTGCGTGCCGCCTTGGGTTAGGCGGTGCAGGATGGGCAGCGAAAACGCCGCCGTTTTCCCGGTGCCGGTTTGGGCACCAGCGAGCAAGTCGTGACCGGCCAAAACGGCGGGGATGGCTTGTTCTTGAATCGGGGTGGGGGTGGTGTAGCCCTGCTCGTGTACGGCTTGGACGATGGCCGGAGCCAAGTTCAGTTCTTCAAATGTCATTGTTGTGGCAATACGCCCATCCTGGGCGTTGGGGTTAGGTGCTTGTTTTCAAAATTTACTCACCTTGCAGGGCCGCCCCTTGCGGGCAGCCGGGCCAGTCTCTAGGTGAATGGGCTGACCTTGGTTTTAAAGACGGTCGCAGTGCGTGGGTAGGCGCTGGAAGGCTTCGCAAAAAGGCCAAAGTCCAGGGTAACTGGATCCCTGGGTAGCCGATATTGTCGCATGCGTTGATAATTGCGGGTTGGTTGCTGCAAAAAGACAGCACATTAATTGCAAAAATTTCTTATTTGAAAGACCCATGGCTCAATACGTTTTCTCGATGAATCACTTGACCAAGACGGTGCCGCCCAAGCGCCAGATCTTGAAAGATATCTCTTTGTCGTTCTTTCCCGGGGCCAAAATCGGTGTGCTGGGCCTGAATGGTTCGGGTAAATCTTCGCTCTTGAAGATCATGGCGGGCGTGGACAAGGAATTCGAGGGCGAAGCCATTCCCATGGCGGGGCTGTCGATTGGTTACCTGCCCCAAGAGCCCCAGCTCAACCCCGAGCACACGGTGCGCGAAGCGGTGGAAGAGGCCATGGCCGAGGTGAACAAGGCCAAGGCCCGCCTCGAAGAGGTGTATGCCGCGTATGCCGAAGAAGATGCCGACTTTGATGCCCTGGCGGCCGAGCAAGGCGAGTTGGAGGCCATCATTGCTGCCGCAGGCACAGACAGTGAGCACCAATTAGAGATTGCCGCCGATGCCTTGCGCCTGCCCCCTTGGGATGCGGTGGTGGGCAAACTCTCGGGCGGTGAAAAGCGCCGCGTGGCGCTGTGCAAGTTGCTGCTGTCCAAGCCCGATATGCTGCTGCTGGACGAGCCGACCAACCACTTGGACGCTGAATCGGTCGATTGGCTGGAGCAGTTCTTGCACCGCTTTACCGGCACCGTGGTGGCCATTACCCACGATCGCTATTTCCTGGATAACGCGGCTGAGTGGATTTTGGAGCTGGACCGTGGCCATGGCATTCCCTACAAGGGCAATTATTCCGACTGGCTGCTGCAAAAAGGCAACCGCCTGGAGCAAGAGCAAAAAGGGGAAGAGGCCCGCGCCAAAGCCTTGAAAAAAGAGCTGGAATGGGTGCGCCAAAATGCCAAAGGTCGCCAGACAAAATCCAAAGCCCGCATTGCCCGTTTTGAAGAGCTGAGCGATTACGAATACCAAAAACGCAATGAAACCCAGGAAATCTTTATTCCTGTGGCCGAGCGTTTGGGCAGCAAGGTGATCGAATTTAAAAACGTCTCCAAAGCCTTTGGCGACCGTTTGTTGATTGACAACCTGTCGATGAACGTGCCCGCTGGGGCCATCGTCGGCATCATCGGCCCCAACGGCGCGGGTAAATCCACGCTGTTCAAGCTGATTGCGGGCAAAGAGCAGCCCGATAGCGGCACGGTGGAAATCGGTCAAACCGTGCAACTGGCCTATGTGGACCAGTCGCGTGACAGTCTCTCGAACGATAAAACCGTGTGGGAAGATGTCTCGGGTGGCCTGGATATTTTGAACATCGGCAAATTCCAAATGGCCAGCCGCGCTTACTGCGGGCGCTTTAACTTCAGCGGTCAGGACCAGCAAAAGAAAGTTGGCAACCTCTCCGGCGGTGAGCGTGGTCGCCTGCACTTGGCGAAAACCTTGATTCAAGGCGGCAACGTGCTGCTGCTGGACGAGCCCTCCAACGACTTGGACGTGGAAACCCTGCGTGCCCTGGAGGATGCCCTGCTCGAATACGCCGGCACGGTGCTGGTTATCAGCCATGACCGCTGGTTTTTGGACCGCATCGCCACCCACATCCTGGCCGCCGAGGGCGACTCGCAATGGGTGTTCTTTGACGGCAACTACCAAGAGTACGAGGCCGACAAGAAACGCCGCCTGGGCGAAGAGGGCGCTGCGCCCAAGCGTTTCCGCTACAAGGCACTGAAATAAGTCAGTGACTTTAATTGCATAGCAAGAGGCGTACTGAGTACGCCTTTTTTTATTGAAAAACACCAAAAAATAGCAAAAATAAAGCGGTAGATGCTATTTATTATTCTCTTGTCAGTGCCGCTTGAACTGGGCACAGTTCTGGGCACTATGCGCTGCAAAATTTTTCTACCCCTGTTGTTGTTCACGGTTGTTACGGCCTTGCTGCCGGCGCAGGCCCAGGTGCAGCGCTGCACCGATGCCCGCACGGGCAAGGTGACGTACACCGACGGCAGTTGCAGCGCTGACCAGCGCAGCCAGGAGGTGGTGCCGGCCCTTTCACCGCAGGAAAAAGCCGCGCAAGAGCGCCAATACGAAGAGGCCCAAGCCCGCTGGCAGGTGGAGCAGGCCCGCACCCAGGCCCAGCGCCGATTAGAGGCGGAAAAAGCCGCAGCCCAAGCCGCCGCCGCAGCGGCGCGGCAGCCCCCGGTGCAAATCATTCAGCCGCCCGCCAATCCTGTTGCACCTGTGGTGGTGCCTTATCCGGTGTACCCCGGTTCGGTGGGGGCTTATCCCCCCCACCACCGCCCGCGGCCACCGCATGGCAGGCCCCCGCCGCCCGAGCCCGAAGTGCGCTGGCAGTGCAATGTGTTTCGGTGCTACGACGGCAAGGGCAATGTGCGGCCCCGGCCTTGATCGGCGGTCGGCCCAAGGCCTGCCGCCAAGCCTTGCAACACATCGGGCCAGCGCAAACGCATTCTGAGTTCTGTTTTTAAACGGCGATTGGAGAGGCGGCGCGATTCGCTCATAAAGCTCAAGCTCAGGGGCGAGAGCTGCTCTTGCGCCTGGCTGCGCGAGATGCGCGGTGGGCGCGGCAGGCCGTACACATCGGCCGCCTGCTCAAAATAATCGCCCATGCGCAGCTGGCGGTCGTCGCACACGTTCATGGCCCGCAAGGGCCGAGCGCGAAACAGGGCCAGCAGGCAGGCCAGGGCCAAATCGTCGGCATGAATATGGTTGGTAAACACATCGTCGGCCGCGGCCAAGATGGGCAGGTTGTTGCGCAACCGCTCTTGGGGCGTGCCATGGGGACGATTGGGCGCATAAATGCCGGGGGCCCGCAAAACGCTCAGGCGCACGCGCCGGTGTTTCGCCCAGCGCTGCAATTGCGTTTCCGCATCCACACGCCGCTGGGCGCGGGCGGTGCTGGGGGCCACGGGGCGGGTTTCATCCACCCAAGCGCCGGCGCAATCGCCATACACCCCGGTGGTCGAGACATAGGCCAGCGCCTGGGGCGCTGAAGTTTGGCTCAGCGTCTGCAGCAGGGCGCGGGTGCGGGTGTCGTGCGGGCCGTGGCCCGGTGGCGGGGCCAGGTGCAGCACATAAGGGGCCAAACCGGCCAGGCGGCGCAGGCTGGCCGGGGCATCCAAGTTGCCCAACAAGGGGGTGATGCCCTGGGCTTGCAGCACGGCCTGGCTCTGTGGGTTGGAAGTTAGCGCCAGCACCCGCACCCCGCGATCGAGCAGCATGCGGGCGCAGCGCTGGCCCACATCGCCACACCCGACAATGAAGACGCGCAGGCGGCGAAATGGGGCCAGCGGCTGGGGGCGGATGCGTGGCGGGCGGGGGTATGGTTTTGCGTTTGTGGGCACAATCCGGCCTTTCCTGGCGCGGGGCCAGTGCTGAAAATAAGGAAGGATAGCCAAGATATGAGCGCAGACAACGCTTGCCAAGTCACCATCCAGCCCAGTGGCCGCAGTTTTATGGTGCGCGAAGGCCAAACCATTTTGGCCGCTGCCATCGAGGCCGGGGTGGGCCTGCCCTATGGCTGCAAGGACGGGGCCTGCGGCTCGTGCAAGTGCCAAAAATTGAGCGGCAGCACCACGCATGGCAGCCATTCGGCCCATGCCTTGAGCGAGGAAGAGGCGCGCCACGATGTGATCTTGACCTGTCGTGCCACCGCCCACAGCGATGTGGTGCTGGAGTCGCGCCAAGTGAGCTTGGAAGGCTTGCCGCCCATCAAGAAAATGCCCGTGCGGGTGCGCAGCCTTGCGCGTTTGAGCCCCGATGTCATGCAAGTGCAGCTGCAGCTGCCGGCCACCGAAAAATTTGTGTACTTTGCCGGGCAATACATTGAGTTTTTATTGCGCGACGGCACCCGCCGGGCGTATTCCATGGCCAACGCACCGCACACCCAGGCCGACAACCCCGGCATGGAGCTGCACATTCGCCACATGCCCGGTGGCGTGTTCACCGACCAGGTGTTTGGCGGGATGAAGGAAAAGGACATCCTGCGCGTCGAAGGCCCGTTTGGCAGCTTTTTCTTGCAGCCTAACAGCCAAAAGCCCTTGATTTTTATCGCCTCTGGCACCGGTTTTGCCCCCATTCAAGCCATCTTGCAGCACTTGGAATACCTGGGCAGCCGCCGCCCGGTGATGCTGTATTGGGGGGGACGACGCCCGCACGATATTTACCGGGCCGACTGGATTCAGGCGCATCGCCTGCCGGGGGGCTTGAACTTTGTGCCCGTGGTTTCGGATGCGTTGCCTGAGGACGATTGGCAGGGCCGCACAGGGTGGGTACACCAAGCCGTGCTGGATGATTTTGCGGATCTGGCCCCTTTCGAGGTGTACGCCTGCGGTGCCCCGGCGATGGTCGAGGCGGCGCGACACAGCTTTATCGCGACCCGCAATCTGCCTGCCGAAGCATTTTTTGCCGATGCCTTTACCAGCGCTGCCGATTCAGCGTAATTGGCCGCCGCCATACCCACCCGGGAGGCGGACTTTCTTGCCCACGCCCCAGCAGCGTGGGCGTGGCTGCTCTTAAATGGCGGTTTTTTTGACCTTGAAGGAGTGTTTTCATGCCGCCGTCTGTGTCCCGTTGTGCTTACCAGTTGCATGTGCAGTTGCAAGGCACAACCCCTGCCGTCTGGCGGCGCTTGGTCGTGGCAGAGCGCACTTCTTTGGCGCAACTGCACCGCATCGTGCAAACCGTTTTGGGCTGGCACCAGCCCCAGCCGTATTGCTTTGAAATTGCGGGCCAGCGCTACGGCCAGCCCAACCCGGATGACCCCAACGACCCCACCATGGATGCCCGCCGCTACACCCTGGGGCAATTGCAGCAGCATGGCCCCGTGCCCATGGCGCACAGTGTTGGCGGTGGCGAGGGCGTTGCACTGCTGCGCATTCGGGTGGAGGCGGTGCAACCGCTGACGGCATTGCTTGTCATCCCCGATTGCCTGGATGGCCGCCACCAGCCCGATGGCAGCGCGTTTGATATAGCCGCAGCCCGTTTGCGCGTGCAGGCTTTGCAGGCCCAGCCGCAAAAAGCGGGTGAATGCCTGATTTAAAAATAAAAGCTGTTTGCGCTTAATTTAAAACGTTTTCAAGGCAATTTTGCTTTGAATCGCTTATTAAATCAGCGCAAACAGCTATTGTTTTTATGAGGTGGTGTGCAGCCGCTTTAGCGGGCCGCAGCCACCAACCGCTGGCGCGGCAGCAGTTTGAGCAAGGTTTTGAGCAAGGCACCGTACAGCGGCACAAACACCGCCAGGCTCACCAGCAGCTTGATCACGTAATCGACCAGGGCAATCTCCATCCAGTTGGCCGCCATAAACGGGTTGGAGCTGCGCCAGAACGCCACGCTGAAAAACATCAGCGTATCGGCCGCCTGACCAACAATGCCCGAGGCGGCCGGCGCAATCCACCACTGGGGCCATTGGCGCAGGCGGTCAAACACCTGAATATCGAGCAGCTGCCCCAGCACATAAGCCATAAAGCTGGCCAAGGAAATGCGGAACACAAAGGCGTTGAAGGTGGCCAAGCTCTCCCAGCCGGCAAACGCGCCATCGTGAAACAGCACCGAGACGATGTAGGAGGCGACCAGTGCGGGCAGCATGACCCGGGCAATGACGATTCTGGCGGCCGGTTTGCCAATCAGGCGCACCGTTAAATCGGTGGCCAAAAAGATAAACGGAAAGCTGAATGCGCCCCACGTGGTATGCCAGCCCCATAGGGTAATGGGCAGTTGCACCAGGTAGTTGCTGGCAATGATGAGGGTGATGTGAAAGGCGATCAGGGCCACGAGCGCGTTGCGCTGGGCCGTTGCCGGGAGCTCAAACATAAAAGTCCTTTTTGGGCAAAGCAAGCATGGGGGTGAGGGAACCCATGGCACCGGCCCCCGATGGGCCCGTGCGAAGAGGGGCGCAAGTTTAACCGTGCAAATTCACCCCCAGGCGCTGGGGCAGCACTTGCTGCAGCACGGTGGTGGAGATCTCTTCAATCGATTTGTGCGTGCTCGAGAGCCACTGCACCCCGGCGCGGCGCATCATGGCCTCGGCCTCGGCCACCTCGTGGCGGCAATTTTGCAAGCTGGCGTAGCGCGAATTGGGGCGGCGCTCGTTGCGAATATCGGACAGGCGCTGGGGGTCAATCGTTAGGCCAAACAGCTTTTTACGGATCGGCTCCAGCGCCGGGGGCAGCTGCT
Organism: Comamonas denitrificans; assembly: GCF_017368815.1. GTDB lineage: Bacteria > Pseudomonadota > Gammaproteobacteria > Burkholderiales > Burkholderiaceae_C > Comamonas > Comamonas denitrificans. Next base: position 8,028 of record NZ_JAFNME010000010.1, read on the forward strand.
TGCGATCAAAATCTTCAGGAATCAGCGGGTAGTTGGCCACTTTTAGGCCAAATTGCATCGCCAGGTACAGGCTGGTGGGGGTCTTGCCCGAGCGGCTCACGCCAATCAGCACCACATCGGCACCCGACAGGTCGGCGTGTGTCTGCCCATCGTCGTGCGCCAGGGTGTAGTTGATGGCCTCCATGCGGTTGAGGTATTCCTTGCTCTGGCTGATATCGCTAAAGCGCCCGACGCGGTGCTGGCTTTTCAGGCCCAGCTCATCTTCCAGCGGCTGCACAAAGGTGCCAAACATGTCCATGAGCAAACCCTTGCAGTGCTGGGTGATCACGGCCACCACGTCTGGATTGACCAGGGTGCTGAAAACGATGGGGTTTTTTCCCTCCACTTCACCACTGTGATTGATTTGGCGCACCGCTTGGTGGGCTTTATCGACGGTATCGACAAAGGGAATGCGCACGATGCGGGGGGTGATATCAAATTGCGCCATCAACGCGGTGCCAAAGGTCTCGGCGGTGATGCCCGTGCCGTCCGAAATCACAAAAACCGTGCGTGTATGCATACACTTGCCTCTCCAGTGGGGTCAGAAACTGCCGGATTTGGCCATTGTTTTGGCTGCCCGGCCCTACAATCGCCGATTATTTGTCAGATTCCTGCCTCTGCCCGATGAAGTCCCACAACGAAAACCAAGCAAAGTGACTTGCACCGCGCAGACGCTGCCGATTTTTTAACTTTGGAGTTTGTTATGTCTGAACGCTTTGCTGCGAATGCTCTGGTCGTGCCCTTTGAGCAACTGCGCATGGAGGATGTGGAGGTTGTTGGCGGTAAAAACGCCTCGCTGGGCGAGATGATCTCGCAGCTGCCCCAGGGCGTGCGCGTGCCCACCGGCTTTGCCACCACGGCCCACGCTTTTCGCCAATTTCTGGCGTTTGAAGGTCTGGCCGAGAAAATCTCCGCCAAATTAAAAGCCTTGGACGTGGACGATGTGCGCGCTTTGGCGCAAGTGGGTGCCGAAATCCGCGCCATGGTCGAAGCCCAGCCCTTCCCCGCCGATCTGGAAAAAGCCATTCGCGAGGCTTTTGACACCCTGCAAGGCGGCAACAGCGCCGCTTCGTTTGCGGTGCGCTCTTCGGCCACGGCCGAAGACCTGCCCGACGCTTCGTTTGCCGGTCAGCAAGAAACCTTCTTGAACGTGGTGGGCATCGAAGATGTGCTGCACAAAATGAAAGAAGTGTTCGCTTCGCTCTACAACGACCGTGCCATCTCTTACCGCGTCCACAAAGGCTTTGAGCACGACGTGGTGGCCCTGTCCGCTGGTGTGCAGCGCATGGTGCGCTCTGACCTGGGCGCCGCCGGTGTGATGTTCACCATCGACACCGAATCGGGCTTTGAAGACGTGGTGTTCATCACCTCCAGCTACGGCCTGGGCGAAACCGTGGTGCAAGGCGCTGTGAACCCGGACGAGTTCTACGTCCACAAGCCCATGCTCAAGGCCGGCAAACAGGCGCTGATTCGCCGCAACCTGGGCAGCAAACTGATCCAGATGGTGTTTGCCAGCCCTGAAGAAAAAGCTGCCAGCGGCAAGCTGGTGAAAACTTGCGATGTGGCTCCTGAGCTGCGCAATCGCTATTCGCTCTCCGACGCCGACGTGCAGCAACTGGCCCAGTACGCCCTGGTGATCGAGCAGCACTATGGCCGCCCGATGGACATCGAGTGGGGCAAGGACGGCACCGACGGCCAGCTCTACATCCTGCAAGCGCGTCCCGAAACCGTGAAAAGCCAGTCCAAAGGCCAGGCCGAGCTGCGCTACAAGCTCAAAGGCACCGGCAATGTGCTGGTCGAAGGCCGCGCCATTGGCCAGAAGATCGGTACCGGCACTGTGCGCCTGGTGTCCGACATTTCGCAAATGGACCAGGTGCAAGCCGGCGACGTACTGGTCACCGACATGACCGACCCCAATTGGGAGCCGGTGATGAAAAAAGCCGCAGCGATTGTCACCAACCGTGGTGGCCGTACCTGCCACGCCGCCATCATCGCGCGTGAATTGGGCATTCCGGCCGTGGTGGGTTGCGGCGATGCCACGGCACGCTTGAAAGACGGCACCTTGGTGACCGTGTCTTGCGCCGAGGGCGATACCGGCAAGATCTACGACGGCCTGATCGAAACCGAAGTGACCGAAGTGCAGCGCGGTGCCATGCCCGAGATTGCCACCAAGATCATGATGAACGTGGGCAACCCCCAGCTGGCTTTTGACTTTGCCCAACTGCCCAATGGCGGTGTGGGGCTGGCGCGTTTGGAATTCATCATCAACAACAACATCGGCGTGCACCCCAAGGCCATCCTGGACTACCCCGCCGTAGATGCTGACCTGAAGAAAGCTGTGGAATCCGTGGCCCGTGGCCATGCTTCGCCGCGTGCCTTCTACGTCGATAAAGTGGCGGAAGGCGTGGCCACTATTGCCGCAGCGTTCTGGCCCAAGCCCGTCATCGTGCGCATGTCGGACTTCAAGTCCAACGAATACCGCAAGCTGATCGGCGGCAGCCGCTACGAGCCGGAAGAAGAAAACCCGATGCTCGGCTTCCGTGGTGCAGCGCGTTACATCTCGGAAGACTTCGGCGAAGCCTTCAAGATGGAATGCGAAGCCCTGCGCCGCGTGCGCGAAGACATGGGTCTGACCAACGTTGAGATCATGATCCCCTTCGTGCGCACCTTGAAGCAGGCCGAGCGCGTGACCGAGCTGCTGGCCGACAACGGTTTGAAGCGCGGCGAAAACGGACTGAAGCTGATCATGATGTGCGAAGTGCCCTCCAACGCCATCCTGGCCGAAGAGTTCCTAGAGTTCTTTGATGGCTTCTCGATTGGCTCCAACGATTTGACCCAGCTGACCCTGGGCTTGGACCGTGACTCAGGCTTGGAGCTGCTGGCCAAAGACTTTGACGAGCGCGATCCGGCCGTTAAGAAAATGCTCGAACGCGCCATCGATGCCTGCTTGGCCAAGGGCAAATACGTGGGTATTTGCGGTCAAGGCCCTTCTGACCATCCCGACTTTGCCAAATGGTTGGCCGACAAGGGCATTGTCTCGATCTCGCTGAACCCCGATACCGTGATCGAAACCTGGCAAAACCTGGCCAAGTAAGGCCGACTGCGCAGCCCGCCATGCCCGAGCAAGTTTCTGCCCAGCATGACGAGGCGGCCGCTGTGGCAGTCGAGGTTTTCCCCCCCGACTTGCACGACACCCACCACCTTTGGCTCAAAGCATCGTTGCTGACAGTCTGGGTGGTGGTCACGTTTGGGGGGGCGTATTTTGCCCGTGTCCTGCAAAAAGGAGGGGGGCAATGGGGCTATTGGATGGCAGCCCAAGGCTCGGTGTTGGTCTTTTTGGCCATTGTGGTGTTCTACTCGTGGGCCATGGCACGGTTTGAGCGGCGTGATGCCCAAGCGACCGATCCTGGCCCACCCCCTTTGGAAGATGGGGCTGATGACACAGCCCTCTGATCGCCCCGGTATCCATGCCCTGCATGCCCGCGCGTATTCTTCGCGCTGGCACCGTTTTGTGGGGCTGTACGTTGTCGGCGTGCTGGTGTTTTTGGGCTGTATGGGCTGGGCGGAGCACCTGGGCCTGTCGCGGTTGTGGATTGGCCCGATCTTTTTGTTCGTCACGGTGATGGTGTATGCGCTGATCGGTATTTCGGGGCGCACGGGCAGTCCCGAGGAATACTACGTCGCTGGGCGGCGCATTCCCCCCATTTACAACGGTATGGCCGCGGCAGCCGACTGGATGAGTGCGGCTTCCTTTATCAGCTTGGCTGGGGCCTTGTACCTGCAAGGGTATGGCGGCACACCTGAAAACCCGGGGGGGCTGGCCTATGTGCTGGGCTGGACGGGGGGCTTTGTGCTGGTGGCCTTGCTGGTTGCGCCGCATTTGCGGGCCATGCGCCTGTACACCTTGCCAGACTTTTTTCAGCAGCGCTTTGGGGGCAGCTGGCCGCGCATCATTGCGGCCTTGTCTGCGGTGCTGTGCTCATTCACCTATGTGGTGGCGCAAATTTATGGGGTAGGGCTGATTGCTTCGCGCTTGACCGGGGTGCAGTTTGAAATTGGCATCATGCTGGGTTTGGGCGGCGTGCTGGTGTGCTCCTTCCTGGGGGGGATGAAGGCCATCACCTGGACCCAGGTGTCGCAATACATTGTGGTGTTGCTGGCTTTTCTGGCACCGATGTCGTGGCTGGCGTACAAGCAATTGGGCAACCCGGTGGCCGCTGTGGCCTACGACAGCCATTTGCAAGCCATTGCCGATATGGAAACGCGGCTGCTGGCGGCCCCTGAAGAGCTGCAAGTGCGCCAGGAGTTTGAGCGCCGCGCCCAGGTGCTGGAATACAAATTGAGCAATGTGGCGCAAAACTTGGAGCAAGAGCGCCAGCTGCTGCAAGAGCGGGTGCGGTATCTGCGCTCTATTCACAGCGATATGGCATCGATTGTGCAGGCCAATCGCGAGCTGGTGAACCTGCCGCGCACCCCCGAAGAGGCCAAAATCCTGTGGCAGGAGCAAATGCACGAATACCGCCAGCGCTCCCAGCCCTTGAATGGGGTGCCCCGCCATACCCTGCCCTTTGCCGGTGATCCTGAAGGCTCGCCGCAGGAGCAAGCCCTGTTTGATAAATCCCGGCGCAACTTTTTGGCTTTAATGTTTTGCCTGATGCTGGGCACGGCAGGGCTGCCCCACCTGCTGACGCGCTACTACACCGCGCCCTCGGTGGCCGGGGCGCGCTCCTCGGTAGCGTGGTCGCTGTTTTTTATTGCGCTGTTGTACCTCAGTGCGCCGGCCTTGGCCGCCTTGGTGAAGTACGAGGTGATGCACAAATTGGTCGGTGTGCGCTTTGATGAGCTGCCCACCTGGATTGCCCAATGGTCACGGGTGGATAGCTCGTTGCTGGCCGTCGAAGATGTGAATGGCGATGGCCGCTTGCAGTGGGGCGAAATTCGCCTGGGGGCGGACCTCATCATGCTGGCCACCCCAGAAATTGCCGGGCTGCCCTACGTGATGTCGGGGTTGGTGGCGGCCGGTGGTCTGGCGGCGGCGCTGTCCACGGCCGATGGTTTGCTGCTGACGATCAGCAATGCCTTGGTGCGCGATTTGTACTTTCAAGCCCGCCCGCACCAGGCCAGTACCGAGCAGCGGGTGATTGTCTCAAAGTTTGTACTTATGGCCGTAGCGTTGGCGGCCGCTTTTGTGGCAAGTCGTCGCTCTTCTGATATTTTGCCTATGGTTGCAGCTTCATTTTCGATAGCTGCTTCCGCCTTTGTGCCGGTGATGGTGCTGGGCATTTTTTGGCGTGGCACCAACCGCATGGGTGCGGTGGCCGGCATGCTCAGTGGGCTGGGGGTGACGCTGTACTACATGCTCTCCCATACGGCACTGGCGCAGGCGCTGTTCCCGAAAGCCTGGCTGGCCAATGGGATGTGGTGGGACATCCAGCCGGTGTCGGCCGCCGTGTTTGGCGTGCCGGTGGGTTTGGTGGTGGCGATAGTGGTCAGCTACTGGAAAAAACCCTAGCAACCCGCTTAGGCTTGCCCAGGCGTTTGCGTAATTTGCTGGAAGGTGGGCGTGCTGTTGGTCATCAAGGCCCCCAAGTGCAACAAGCTTTGGGTGTCCAAAAAGGGGCGCACTTCTGAGGAGGACAGGCTGTGCGTAATGCGCAGCTGCGGCTCTTGGGTGAGCAACAGAATTTGCGGCTGGGCAAACGGCAGTTTGCGCGCATCCAGCAGCTTGGCAATTTGCGGCTGGTGCGGCTGCTGGGTTCTGCGCAGCACCACGGCGGTGGTTTCATCGTTGAGCGCAATGAACACCCCGGGCGGGTACATGCCCACGCTGTGCAGCAAGGCATCCCCGGCTTTTTGATAGAGCTGCGAGGAGGGGCCGGTGATCACATGCACCGATTCGGCCACGCTGCGGCCGGCCCGGCTGCGGCGGGGGCTGATCATGGCGGCATAGCGATCCACCGTGGCCAGCAGGCGGGCCAAACGTTCAGCCGCTTGCTGCTGCAGCAATGGCAGCTGTGGCGGGATGTTGATATGGTGCAGCGTCACCACGTCCAGCCACAATCCATTGGTGATTTGCATGCGCTCCAGCAAGCGCCGCCCTTCCACCGGATGCATGCGAATGGCTTCTTGCTGGGCAGCGCTGGGGCGCTCGCGCTGCAAGGCCAGCTGGTCTTGCAGCTGGGTCATGCCGATGTTCATGGTCAGGGCGGCGCGGACCAAGGCATCGCGCTCTTGCGGTGGCAAATGGTAGGTGTCGGCCAAAATGTGGCTCAGTGTTGCGCATACCAGTGCATGGGCCGCGCTGTAGCCCGTGTGCGAGCTGGAGGCCAGCTGGTACATCAGGTACAAGCCCGCATCGCGGTCATGCGCCAAGAGCTCTTGCAGCCACGCATCAAGTTGCAGAACTTTGGCTTCAAAATTACCCACCTGCGCCGGATGCGTCAGCACCAAAGCCAAGGCCGCCTCTAAATCGGCCCACAAGCCTTGCAGGTCTTCGTAGGTGTCGTAGTCCATGGCAGCGTATCGGCGCAAGTGCGGCGCAATCAAGAAGGGCAGGCAGGTGCTGGGGCGGTTGCAGGTGTTAATCGCGGAAGTTGTTGAACGACAGCGGGTGGTCAGGCAGCTCTTTGCGGATCAGCGCCATCGCCGCTTGCAGGTCATCGCGCTTGGCACCAGTGATGCGCACGGCATCGCCCTGGATGGCCGCTTGCACCTTCATCTTGCTCTCTTTAATGAGTTTTTGAATTTTTTTGGCCAGTTCTGATTCAATGCCGTTTTTGATTTTTACCACCTGCTTGACCTTATCGCCGCCGATTTTTTGCGATGGCTGCACGTCCATGAAGCGCACATCCACGTTGCGCTTGGTCAGTTTGTTGCGCAGGATGTCCTCGACCTGCTGGAGCTGAAAATCGGCATCGCCAAACAGGGTGATCTCTTTGTCCTTGAGCTCCAGGCCCGCTGAGCTGCCTTTGAAGTCAAAGCGGGTGCCAATTTCTTTGGCAGAGTTGTCCACGGCGTTTTTGACTTCGACAAAATCAGCTTCCAAGACGGTATCAAATGAAGGCATAGCAGTTCTCTTTCTCTCTTCTCAAACAGGGCGCACCCACCAGACCCACTCAGGCGCAGTGCGACAATCGGGGGATGTTAGTCGAGAAAAATACTTCATTACAGAATTTGAATACCTTTGGCATTGCCGCCAGTGCCGATGTGCTGGTGCGCTTGACCAGCACCCAAGCGGTGCAGGAGGTCGCCTCCAGTGCCATTTTGCGCACCCCGCAAGGGGCCTTGCGCCCCAGCTTGGTGCTGGGTGGGGGCAGCAATATCGTTTTGAGTGGCGATGTGGTGCATGCCGTGGTGCTAAAAATGGAAATTCCCGGCATGGCCTTGGTGGAAGAAACGGCCAAGCATTGGATTGTGCAGGCTGGGGCGGGGGTGCGCTGGCATGACTTGGTGGAGTGGACACTGCAGCAGGGCTGGGGCGGTTTAGAGAATTTGGCGTTGATCCCCGGCACCGTGGGCGCAGCCCCTGTGCAAAACATTGGGGCCTACGGGGTGGAGCTGCAAGACCGCTTTCACAGTCTGGATGCGGTGGATTTGCGCACGGGGCAGGTCTTTACCCTGGATGCGGCCCAATGCGCTTTTGCCTACCGTGATTCGGTGTTTAAACATGTGCCGGCGCAGGCGGGTGATTTTGGCTTGGCAGGCCAAGCGGTGATAACCCAGGTGCGCTTGGCCCTGCCCAAGCAATGGCAGCCCGAGCTGGGCTACCTGGAGCTGCAGCGCAAGGCAGAAAGTTTGGGCATTGCTCAGCCCAGTGCCCAGCAGGTGTGTGATTGGGTGTGCGCCATTCGCCGTGCCAAGTTGCCCGATCCAGCGCAGATTGGCAATGCGGGCAGTTTTTTTAAAAACCCCACCGTCACCCAAGAGCAATGCCGCGACACCATTGCCCGCGAGCCCAAAATTGTCTACTACCCCCTGCCCGATGGCCGCATCAAGCTGGCCGCCGGCTGGTTGATTGATGCCTGTGGCTGGAAAGGCAAAACCCTGGGCCGCGCCGGAGTGTATGAGCACCAAGCGCTGGTGTTGGTCAATCGTGGCACGCTTGGCAGTTGCGACAACAGTGTGACGGGTGGAGAGGTTATGACCCTGGCGGCTGCGATTCAAACCAGCGTGTACGAGCGCTTTGGCATTCGGCTGGAGCCGGAGCCGATAGTGGTGTGATTTTGTTTTTGCAAACAATACAAAATCGTAAAATTTACCTTTTATTGCAAAGTAAACATATTCTGAACCCCACAGCCTGCAAAGCCGTGGGTTTTTTCATGGTGCAAATACCTGTGGTTGGTGGCAAGGAAATTCCCGTTGAGTGAGAAAAAAACATCTTTAACAGCCAATGCAACGGCCTTGCCCCGGCTGCATTTGCTGGGCACCCTGGTGCTGATGCTGGTAGTAACCCTGGCGTTGGCCAGCTTTTATTCTTGGCGCAGCAAAGAGCAGCAGCAGGCGTTTCGTGAGCGAATCATGCAGACCATGGCTGAGCAACAGCGCCAGCGCCTTTCTTCTGAGCTGCAATCGGCCATAGGCTATCTTGAGTTTTTGCGCAAGCGCACCGAATCGGTCATGCGCCAGAACATGGTCGAGCAAACCGATGCCGCATTCGTGGTGGCGCAGGCAATTTATAAGCGCGAAGCCCCGCACCGCCCAGCGCAGCAAGTGCAGCAGCTGATTGTTGAAGCCCTGCGTCCGCTGCGTTTTTTTGAAGGCCGGGGCTACGTGTTTATTGACAGCATGCAAGGCGACTTTGTCCTGCTGCCAACGGCACCAGAGTACGAGGGGCAATCGGGCATCAACAACCAAGACGACACCGGCTCCTACATCATGCGGGGCTTGATCAATGCGGCCCTGACCCCGGATGGCAACGGCTTTTTTGAATACCGGTGGTACCACCCGAAAAACCCGCAAACCATGGCGCGAAAAATCGCCTACGTGCGCCACTTCGCTCCTTTTGACTGGCTGATCGGCACCGGCGACTATGTCCTGGAGTGGGAAGAGCTGCAGAAAAAAGAAGCCATGCGGCGTCTGCGGGGCTTGCGCTTTGGCAGTACGGGCACCATTGGGCTGATCGACCATGACGGGCGCTCGCTGCTCAGTCCCAGCGATGCCTCGCTGGAGGGGCTGTTGCCTGAGCAAATGCTGCCCGTGCAGCGCCAAGCCTTAGAAAAGCTGCGCGAGACGGCCCAGGGCGGTGGCGGCTTTGTCGAATACGACTGGCCCCGTCCTGGAGCGGCACCCGATGCCCCCTTGGGGCGCAAAACCGCCCTGGTCACCACCTATGCCCCTTGGGGCTGGGTGCTGACCACCACCATGTTCAACAACGAGCTGGAAGCGCCCTGGCAGGCTGAAGTCCAGCAGCAAAACGAGCACAAAGTGCGCCAGCAGCTGGAGCTGGTGTTGGTCGTGCTGGCCTCTTTGCTGCTGGGCGGGCTGGGCTCGTGGGTGTTTTCGCGCTGGTCGGGGGGCTTGTTTGCCCGCTACCACCAAGAGCGCGAAGCCACCCAGGAAAAGCTGCGCATCGCCGCCATTGCCTTTGAATCGCAAGAGGGCATGATCGTCACCGATGCCAAAAGCCGCATCCTGCAATTCAACCAGGCCTTTACCGATATCACCGGCTACAGCGCCGCAGATGTGGTGGGCAAAACTCCCAGCATCCTGAAATCGGGGCGGCATGGTGCGGCGTTTTATGCTGCCATGCGCCAGCAATTGCTCAGCCACGGCACCTGGGCGGGAGAGGTCTGGAATCGCCGCAAAAACGGTGAAATCTACCCCGAGTGGCTGACCATTACCGCCGTCAAAGACGAGACCCAAACCACCACCCATTACGTCGGTTCGCTGTTTGACATTACCAGCCGCAAAGCTGCCGAGGAAGAAATTCGCCACCTGGCGTTTTACGACTCGCTGACCCAGCTGCCCAATCGCCGTCTGCTGCTCGATCGCCTGGAGCATGCCGTCAAAACCAGTGCCCAAACCGGCCACCACGGGGCCTTGGTGTTCATGGATTTGGACAATTTCAAGCGCGTCAATGACATCCTGGGCCATGAGCAAGGCGATGTGCTGCTCATAGAGATCGGCAAGCGTCTGCGTGCGGCCGTGCGCGAAAGCGACACCATTGCCCGCCTGGGCGGCGATGAGTTTGTGCTGCTCATTGAAGGCTTGGACACCCGTGCCTTCAAGGCCGCCCGGCAGGTCGAAGCGCTGGCGCAAGAAATCTTGGGCATGCTGGCCACCCCGGTGGTACTCAAAGGGCAAGAGGTCCACACCACCGGCAGCATGGGGGTGGTGCTGTTCAGTGGTTTGGCCGTGCCCGTGTCCGATTTAATGCAGCACGCCGATTTGGCCATGTACCGCGCCAAAGCCGAAGGGCGCAACACCATGCGCTTTTTTAACCCGCAAATGCAGGCTGAGGTGCTGGAGCGCTTGGCCCTGGAACAAGCCCTGCGCCAAGCCATTGAACAAAGCCAGCTGACCCTGTGCTACCAACCCCAAGTGGGCAGCACCGGGCAGATTGTGGGTGTGGAAGCCTTGGTGCGCTGGCACCACCCCCAGCGCGGGCTGGTGTCCCCTGGCGAATTTATTCCTTTGGCGGAAGAGACCGGCCTCATCCTCCCCCTGGGGCAGTGGGTGCTGCAGGCCGCGTGCAAGCAGCTGGCGCAATGGGCGCAGCCCGCAGCCGCCGGTGCCCCGCAGGGCCTGCCCGCGCGCAGCCACTGGACGATTGCGGTGAATGTCAGCGGACAGCAGGTGGGCCAAGAAGATTTTGTTGCCCACGTGCTGCAAATTCTAGAAACAACCGGGGCCCCCCCGGCGCAGCTGAAGCTGGAGCTGACCGAAACCATCTTGCTGGAAAACCCCGATCAAGTGATTGAAAAAATGGCCGCCTTGCAACGCCACGGCGTGCGTTTTTCGCTGGATGACTTTGGCACCGGGTACTCCTCGCTGGCCTACTTGCGCGACTTGCCGCTGAGCCAGCTCAAAATTGACCGCAGCTTTGTCCAAGCCATGGTGCACGATGCCAAAGCCACGGCCATTGTGCGCACCATCGTCACCATGGCGAACAACCTGGGGCTGGACGTGATTGCCGAAGGCGTGGAAACCGCCGAGCAGCAGCAAGCCCTGAGCGCCAACGGCTGCCTGATCTACCAAGGCTACCTGTTTGGCAAGCCCATGCCAGTGGAAGAGCTATTGTAAAAATAGCTGTTTCCGCTGATAAATAAACAGATTCAATGCTATTGATGCATAAATATGTTTATTTTTAAGCGCAAAGAGCTATTAAATTTTATTTCTTCTTCTGCTGCTGGTACAGGTACAAATCGTCCGACCAGGTGGCCAACCACTGCGGACGGTAGGCCACAAAGACGGCGGTCAGCATCCCCGTCACCACCGCATCGCCCCAGGCCATCAGCCAGCGGGCAATCTTGCCCAGCTCTTGCTGCACACCGGGCAGTTGCTCGCCGGCGGCCTGGGCCAACAGCCCGGCGATGAACAGGCACACAACCGTGCCGAAAAAGCCCCGGCCAAAGAGATAGACAAACACCTTGGTGCCCAGAAAGCGCCGCAGCAGTGCCCCCCAGCCCATCGCCAACGTGGCGGGCACCAGGCCGTGCCAAACGGTCAGCGCCAGCGTGGCCGGCACGCTCAGGCTGGGCGAGAGCAGCCAGGTGATAACGCCCACGGCCAGCAGTGTCAGCACCGCCAGGGGCCAGCCCAGCATCAGCAGCACCAGGCAAGCCCCCGACCACTGCAGCTGCAGCGGCATCTGGTGCAGCGTGGGCAGCGCCCACATCCAGGGCAGCACCACCAAGGTGGCCAAAAGCGGTGTCCACAGCCCACTGGCATCGCCGCTGCTTTGCGTCACCAGCGGGCGGCGGTTGAGCAGCTGCCGCCAGGGGCGCAGCAGCAGGGCCAGGATGAGGGCGATGAGGGCCAGGGCGCTTTCAAGCATGCACTGCCTCGCGTGGCTGGGGCGCTGGCGCGGGTGCCGGGGTAGTAGGGGTGCCCAGGTTTTTCAAAATATCGCGCACCAGGTGGGCGCGGGCGGCGGGGTCGGGCAGGGCGCGTTCGATGCGCAGTTTGTCGTTGCCGGCCAGTTTGATGTGTTTGTTTTTTTGGATGAGCTGGATGATGTGCAGCGGGTCGATTGGCGGGTTGGGCTTGAAGGTGATGTTGATCACCCCCGGCGCGGCATCGACCTTGAGCACGCCGTAGGGTTCGGCCAGCACGCGCAGGCGGTGGGTGTCGATGAGGGTTTGCGTTTGGTGCGGCAGCTTGCCAAAGCGATCGACGATTTCTTCCAGCAGCGCATCGATTTGGCCGCTGGTTTTGGCCGAGGCCAGTTTTTTGTACAGCGACAGGCGCAGTTGCACATCGCCGCAGTAGTCGCTGGGCAGCAGGGCGGGGGCGTGCAGGTTGATGTCGGTGGCCGCCTGCAGGGGCGAGAGCAAATCGGGCTCGTGCCCGGCTTTCAAGCTGCGCACGGCTTCGGCCAGCATTTCGTTGTAGAGCTGAAAGCCGATTTCGGTCATGTTGCCGCTTTGGTTGTCGCCCAGCACCTCGCCCGCGCCGCGAATTTCCAGGTCGTGCATGGCCAGGTAGAAGCCGCTGCCCAGCTCTTCCATCTCTTGAATGGCTTCCAGGCGCTGCTGGGCTTGTTTGGTCAGGCTTTGCACGTCCGGCACCATCAGGTAGGCATAGGCTTGGTGGTGGCTGCGGCCTACGCGCCCGCGCAGCTGGTGCAGCTGGGCCAGGCCAAATTTGTCGGCCCGCGCCATGATGATGGTGTTGGCGGTGGGCACGTCGATGCCGGTTTCGATGATGGTCGAGCACAGTAGCAAGTTAAAACGCTGGGCGACAAAGTCGCGCATCACGCGCTCGAGTTCGCGCTCGGGCATTTGGCCGTGGGCGATGGCGATGCGGGCCTCGGGCAGGATTTCTTGCAGCGCTTGGCGGCGGTTTTCAATGGTGTCCACCTCGTTGTGCAAAAAGTACACCTGCCCGCCGCGTTTGAATTCACGCAGCACGGCTTCGCGGATCACGCCCTGGCTCTCAGAGCGCACAAAGGTTTTGATAGCTAGCCGCCGTTGCGGGGCGGTGGCAATCACCGATAAATCCCGCAATCCTTCCAGGGCCATGCCCATGGTACGGGGAATGGGCGTGGCGGTCAGCGTGAGCACGTCCACCTCGGCGCGCAGCTGCTTCATGGCCTCTTTGTGGCGCACGCCAAAGCGGTGCTCTTCGTCGATGATGAGCAGGCCCAAATCCTTGAACTTGGTGTTGGCGCTGAGCAGCTTGTGCGTGCCCACCACAATGTCGATGCTGCCTTCGGCCAGGCCCTTGAGGGCGGCGTTGATCTCTTTGGTGGTGCGAAAGCGGCTCATCTCGGCAATGCGCACCGGCCATTTGGCAAAGCGATCGACCAGGGTTTGGTAATGCTGCTCGGCCAGCAAGGTGGTGGGGGCCAAAAAGGCCACTTGCTTGCCGCCCATGGCGGCCACAAAAGCGGCGCGCAGGGCCACCTCGGTCTTGCCAAAGCCCACGTCGCCGCAGACTAGGCGGTCCATGGGCTGGGGGCTGATCAGGTCGTGAACGACGGCGTTGATGGCCGCTTGCTGGTCGGCGGTTTCTTCAAAGCCAAAATCCTCGGCAAACTGCTCGTAATCGTGCGCGTTCAGGCGAAAAGCGTGGCCTTGGCGCGCGGCGCGGCGGGCGTAGATGTTGAGCAGCTCGGCCGCCGCATCGCGCACCTGCTCGGCGGCTTTGCGTTTGGCTTTTTCCCACTGGCTGCCGCCCAGCTTGTGCAGCGGGGCCGATTCGGGCGTGACCCCGGTGTAGCGGCCAATTTGCTGTAGCTGGCTTACCGGCACGTACAGCGCAGCCTTGTCGGCGTATTCGAGGTGCAAAAATTCTTGCAGGGCGGGGTTGCCGTCGGGGTCGGTTTGGCCCATGTCCATGTGGATCAGGCCCAGGTAGCGGCCAATGCCGTGCTGGCTGTGGACGACGGGGTCACCGATTTTTAGCTCCGACAGGTCGCGAATCAGCATGTCCACATCGCTGACCTGCTCTTGCTTTTTGCTGCGTCGGCGCACGCCGCCGCTGGTGGCAAACAGCTCGGTTTCGGTCACCAAGTCCAGCCCGGCTTCTAGCCAGGCAAAGCCGCGCACCAGGGGGCCGACGGCCATGCCCAGCGCCGCTTGCCCTTGCTGAAAGGCTTGCAGGCTGGCAAAGGCCGTGGGGGTGATGCCGCTGGCGCGCAAAAAGTCCTGCAGGCTTTCGCTGCGCCCAGCGCTTTCAGCCAAGATGAGCGTGCGCCGCCCGCTGCTGCGCAGGTGGTCTTGCAGGCGCTGCAGGGGCTCTGCGTGGCTGCGCTCGGCCGTCAGCGGGGGCAGGGGGGCGATACCGTCCAGCGCCTGCGGGTGGGCCGGGCTGCCTGCCACGGCGGCGGTGCCATCGGCCCCAGGGCGCAGGGCCAGCTGGGCGTAAGGCTTGGCCAGGGTGTAGAACTGCTCGGCCGTTAAAAACAGCGCTTGCGGCGCCAGGGCGGGGTGGTCGGGGTCGCCTTGCACCATGCGCCAGCGCTCTTGCGTGTCGTGCCAGAAGCGTTGCAGCGGCACTTGCAGGTCGCCGTGCAGTACCAGGGTGGCTTGCGCGCCCAGGTAGTCAAACACGGTGGCGGTGTCGTCAAAAAACAGCGGTAGGTAGTATTCGATGCCGGCGGTGGCCAGGCCCGCGCCCATGTCTTTGTAGATGCGGCTTTTGGTGGGGTCGCCCTCCAGCAGCTCGCGCCAGCGGGTGCGAAACTGGGCGCGGGCGGCCTCGTCCATCGGAAATTCGCGCCCCGGCAGCAGGCGCACGGTTTTTACCTCGTGCTGGCTGCGCTGGGTGTCGGGGTCAAAGGTGCGGATGCTGTCGATCTCGTCGTCAAACAAATCCACCCGGTAGGGGCTGCTGCTGCCCATGGGGAACAGGTCAATCAGGCTGCCGCGCACGGCGTATTCACCCGGGCTGACCACTTGGCTGACGTGCTGGTAGCCGGCCAAACTCAGTTGTGCTTTGAGTTTGGCTTCATCGAGCTGCTGGCCCTGGGTGAACGAGAAGGTGTAGGCGGCCAAAAACGACGGTGGTGCCAGCCGGTACAGCGCCGTGCTGGCGGGCAGCAGCACCACATCGACCTCGCCCTGGCGAATGGCCCACAGCGTGGCCAGGCGCTCGCTGATCAAGTCTTGGTGGGGCGAGAACTGGTCGTAGGGCAGCGTCTCCCAGTCCGGAAACAAAGCGCAGCGCAAGCCGGGCAGAAAGAAGGCGATCTCGTCCTGCAGGCGGCGGGCATCGCTGGCATCGGCACAAATAATGGCCGTGACCCGCCCGGCCGCTTTCTCTTGCCGCGCCAGCTGGGCCAGTAACAGCGCATCGGCGCTGGCAGCGGGTAAAGGGTGGGTAAAGCGTTGTCCGAGGGTGAGTTTGGGCAAGTGCATGGCAGGCAGATCAAGGCGGAAAAGCAACAACAACAGCCGCAGGCAGCGGCTGGGGCAATTTTAGGGCGGCGCCACAACCCGCGCAGCGCAACCGCCGGTGGCGCCAGCCAGGGCCAGCGCGCTCGGTTTTTTCAGCGGTGTTTAGCGGTATTCAGCCGTGTTCAGCGCTTGCGCTTGGCAGGCGTTCCGCCGCGTTTTTGCGGTGCAGCTTGGGCAACGCGCTTGGCGGGGGCGGCTTTTTTGTTGTTGGCCGTTGTGCGTTTGCCGCTGGCTTGGCTGCGAATGGCTTGTTGCACCTCGGTGTAAATGCTCAGTGTTTGGCCGATGCGCAGGCCCGCGTTGGCCGGCAGTTTGTTCCAGCTGGTCAATTGGTGGGCGCTGACGTTGTGGCGTTTGGCCAGGCTGGACAGGGTGTCGCCACGCTGCACGCGGATGGCTTTGCGTTTGGTGACCAGGCTGTATTCGGGGGTGAACTCTAGGCGGGCGTTGTTGGCCAGCTGCTGGGGGACATCCTGCGTGTGCGGCTCCAGCCGGGGCACGATCAGGGCCGAGCCAGCTTTGATCATCATGCGCGGCGGGATGTCATTGACCTCGCGCAGCTGCGCTTCGCTGGCCCCGGTTTGCGCCATGACATCGGCCAGGCGCATGGTTTTGGGGGCTTTCCACACCGTCCAGCTGGCCAATTTGGGGTTTTTGCCGGATTTAAGCTCTTGCAGGTTTTGCTTGAAGACTTTGGCGTTGTCCCAGGGCAGCAGGATTTTTTGCGTGGCGGCGGCAAAGATCACCGGTTTTTTCAGCGAGGGGTTGAGCGCTTTGAAATCGTCCATGGACACATCGGCCAGCTCGGCGGCAACTTGGGCATCCATGTCGTGCTGGATTTCGACCACATCAAAGAAGGGGTGGTTCTCGATGACGGGTAGCTCCGTGTCAAAGGCTTCGGGGTTGGCGATGATGTTTTTCACCGCTTGCAGCTTGGGCACGTAAAACTGGGTTTCTGCCGGCATGGTCAGATCGGTGTAGCTCGTACCCAGCTGGGCTTTTTCATTGCGCTTAATGGCGCGGCTGACACTGCCTTCGCCCCAGTTGTAGGCGGCCAGGGCCAGGTGCCAGTCGCCAAACATAGCGTGCAGTTTTTCCAGGTAATCCAGCGCCGCGCGGGTGGAGGCCAGCACATCGCGCCGATCGTCACGCAGCATGTTTTGCTGCAGGTCAAAGTAGGTGCCGGTGGCCGGCATGAATTGCCACATGCCAGCGGCCTTGGCGCTGGAGACGGCCTGCGGGTTAAACGCGCTTTCGATGTAGGGCAGCAGCGCCAGCTCGGTGGGCATGTTGCGCTTTTCCAGCTCTTCGACAATGTGGAACAGGTATTTTTTGGAGCGCTCGGTCATGCGCAGGATGTAGTCCGGGCGGCTGCTGTACCACTGCTCGCGATCGGTGACTTTGTCGCTTTCCAGGTCGGGCATGGCAAAGCCGCTGCGGATGCGTTCCCACAGGTCTTGGGGCGGCTCCAGCGAGGCGACCTTGCCCGAGGCGAGGCTCGATTGCGATAAGGGTTTCAGTGGCCCGCTGGCCTGCGGGCCGGAGGGCGTGGTGGCGGCACAACCGGCCAGCCACAGCGAAAACAGGACAAGAAAAAGGCGCAAGGTGGGCATGCAAGGGGGGCGCATCAGGCAAGTTATGCAAAAACGTTTTTCCAAGCCCGCAGCGTGGCCAAGGTGGCTTCAGGTGTGGGGGCCGTGGTGGGGTCGAAAGTGACAGCACTGCGCTGCACCGTCGGCACGTTGCAGCGCAAAAACGGGTTAATGGCCAACTCCTGCGCCATGGTGGAGGGCAGGGTGGGCAGGCCACGGTCCCGTTGCTGCTGGCACCAGTGCTGGTACTGCTGCAGCACGGCATTATCAGGCTCTACAGTCAAGGCAAAGCGCAAGTTGCTCAGTGTGTATTCGTGCGCACAGAAAACCTGGGTGCTCGCTGGCAAGGCCGCCAATTGCTGCAGCGAGGCGTGCATTTGCGCGGCCGTGCCCTCAAACAAGCGGCCACAGCCGCCAGAAAACAGGGTGTCGCCACAAAATAGCGCACCACCTGCGACCAGGTCGGGGGCGTACCAGGCAATATGCCCTGCGGTGTGGCCGGGCACGGCCAACACCTGCCAGTCGGTGCCCAGCAATGCGATGCGTTGCCCGGCGTGTACGCGCTCGACGGGCTCGGGCAGTTTTTCTTGGGCTGGCCCCAGCACGCGGCACTGGGTGGCTTGGCGCAGCGCAGCCACACCGCCGGTATGGTCGCCATGGTGGTGGGTCAATACAATCGCCTGCAGGGTCAATTGCTGGGCTTGCAATGCGGCCAGCACCGGTTGGGCATCGCCCGGATCGACGACCACGGCGTTTTTTCCGTCGTGGGCCAGCCAAAGGTAGTTGTCGTTAAAAGCGGGCAGGGGCTGAATCAACATAAGCAGGATGAAATAAACAAGGTCCAAAAGAGGAGTAAAGATTGCACGATGTCACGCCACAGGCCAGGGCCTGGCAGCAGTATTTGCTCGACTGGCAGCAGCAGCGCTGCGATGAGGCCGTGGCCGATATTTTTGGCTACTACGCAGTGCAAGTGGGGTGGCCCGCTTTGCAGGCTTTGCGCTGCAACCGCATGCCCCGGCGCTGGCTGGCGGCACAAGAGGCGGATTTGACCTGCGAAAACCAATCTTGCCAAGCGCCAGCGCAGGCCCAACTGGTCTGCCACCCCGAAGCCCTGCCCTTTGCCGAGGCCAGCATCGACTTGCTGGTGCTACCGCACACCTTGGAGCGCTGCCAATCACCCCACGCTGCCGTGCGCGAAGTGGCGCGGGTGTTGGTGCCTGAGGGGCGGGTGCTGATTTTTGGCCTCAATCGCTGGAGTGTGTGGGGTGCGCAGCATGGGCTGGAGCGCCCAGCGCAACTCAATGCCGCCCGGGGTTTGAGTTATTGGCGGCTGCGCGATTGGTTGCAATTGCTTGATTTAGAGGTGCTGGCGGTTGATTTTGGCTGCCATGCTCCGGCTTTGGAAACGGCCCTGTGGCAGCAGCGCTGGGCGTGGCTGGATGCGCTGGGGCAACGCGCTTGGCCGGTGCTGGGCGGGGCATACTGCGTGCTGGCGGTGAAAAAAGTCCCCGGCATGCGCCTACTGGGACCCGCTTGGCGGCGGCAAACGCTGGCAGGTGCCGCTGCTGCCGCTGCTGCGCAAAAAAATGTAGGAAAACAAATTGAATGAAGTTGTGATTTACACCGACGGGGCTTGCAAAGGCAATCCCGGCCCCGGTGGTTGGGGGGTTTTGCTGCAAGCGGGGCCCCATGTCAAAGAGTTGTATGGCGGCGAGCGCCAAACCACCAATAACCGCATGGAGCTGACCGCTGTGATCGAGGCGCTGCAGGCACTCAAACGCCCTTGTGATGTGCAGCTTTACCTGGATAGCCAGTACGTGCGCCAGGGCATTACCGAGTGGATTCACGGCTGGAAAGCCAAAGGGTGGCGCACGGCGGCCAAGCAACCCGTGAAAAATGCCGATTTATGGCAGGCTTTGGATGCCTTGGTGCAAAACTCGGGCCACCGCATTACCTGGCATTGGGTCAAGGGCCATGCGGGCGACCCAGGCAATGAGCGGGCCGATGCCTTGGCTAACCTGGGCGTGGAGCAGGTGCTGGCGTAAGAACGTATTCACGATCTCCTCGCGGGTGTGCCGCCCTCTACCCTCTACAGCAAGCCATCGAGCAGCCACACCGGCACGCTGTCACCGGCGGTCACGCTGCCTTGGTCGTGCGCCAGCACGATGAGGCAGTTGGCCTGCACCATGGAGTGCAGCAGGCCCGAGCCTTGCGCCCCGGTGGTGCGCACGGCCAACTGCCCATCAGCCCCCGTGCTGACCTGGGCCCGCAGGTATTCGGTGCGCCCAGGCTGTTTGCGAATGCTGTGGCTGCACCGGGCCGGAACCAGCAAAGGGGCCGTGGGGGTGGCCCCCATCAAGCGCTGCAGCGCCGGACGCACCAAAGCCAAAAAGCTGACCATGGCCGCCACAGGGTTGCCAGGCAGGCCAAAAAGCCAAGTCGATTCGCTATTTTGAGAGCTGTTAGCGCTTTCTGGTATTGCGAAATCGCTGTTTTTGTTCGTAATTTTTTTATGAATTTTGCCAACAGCAAAAGGCCGCCCTGGGCGCAGCGCCAAGCGCCAAAACGCCACTTCGCCCAGTTCTTGCATCAAAGCTTGGGTGTGGTCGGCGGTGCCCATGCTGACACCACCGCTGGTGATGATGGCATCGGCCACTTCAGATGCTTGTAAAAAGCTAGCACTTAGCGCTTGTGGATTATCAGAAATAGCTCCAAGATCAATAATTTCTACGCCCATATTGCGCAACATGCTTGTGATCGTATAGCGATTGCTGTCAAACACCGCCCCTGGGCGGGGGGCATCGCCCAGGGTCAGAATTTCATCGCCCGTCGAAAAATACGCGACACGCAAACGCCGTACCACGGGCAGCGTGGCCAGCCCCAAGCTGGCGGCCAAGCCCAAGGCGGCGGCGTGTAAGGGCTGGCCTTGGGGCAGGGCGATGTGCCCCTGGGCCAAGTCTTCACCGCGCAGGCGGACATTGGCCCCAGGCGGCAGGCCGTTGGCAGGCAGGGTGACGGTGGTGCCGGTCACGGTCACCTGCTCTTGCGCTACCACGGTATCGGCCCCGGTGGGGATCACCGCCCCGGTCATGATGCGCACGGCTTGCCCCGCCTGCAGCGTACCGTCCCAAGGTTGGCCCGCCAAGGCGGTGCCGACGATGGTCAGCGCCAGCGTTTGCCCGGCTGGCACAGTGCCCAGGGCGCAGCCCGCAAACGCATAGCCATCCATCGCGCTGTTGTTGTGCGGTGGCACATCGACGGGGCTGATGAGGTCTTGCGCCAGAATGCGCCCCCCGGCTTGGGGCAGGGGCAGGTGCTCTGTCGCGCCAGCACACACGGTCAGTGGCGTGATCATTTGTGCCAGCAGGGCTTGGGCCTGGGGGACGGGAAGGTCGGGGTGCATGCGGTTTATTCCAAGGTTTGCAGCTCGGCCAAGGTGTTGATATTGACAAAGCTGCGCAAAGGGTGGTCGGTGGCTCGGTCAAAAGGGCACAGGATGCGGCCTTGCTCCTGGGCCCACTGGCCAATTTTGTGGCCCCCTTGCTGCAAAAAATCGGCCAGGCTGGGGGCCAGGCTGCGATGCAGCAAGGCAAAGGTGGGCTGGGGGCGCAGCTGGCCGGTGGCATCCGGGGCCGCGGCCAGTACCAATCTGGCGTGATGGGTGTGCGCACAGGCGGTCAGCCGCTGGGCCAAATCGTGGGGGAAGAAAGGGCTGTCGCACGGCACCGTCAGCAGCCATGGCGTGCTGCAGTGGGTCAGCCCGGTCAAAAATCCGGCCAAAGGCCCCGGGTACGGGGGCAGGTGATCGGGCAACTGGTCGGGCAGCACCGGCACCCCCCAGCCGGTGTAGTGGTCAAAATGGCGATTGGCGCTGACCAGGCAGCGGCTCACTTGTGGCTGCAGCCGCTGCAGTGCGTGGTAGGCCAAAGGCTGCCCCGCAAAAAGTTGCAGGCCTTTGTCGCGCCCCCCCATGCGTGAGCCCTGGCCGCCGGCCAAAACCAGGCCGGTGGTGTGGTCACGGGTGGGCGTTGTCCATGGGGTTTGCATTGCGCTAGGCACGCCATTAGCCGCCGATGTAGCTCATTTCAATGCGTTTGCGCTGTACCGTGGTGGTCGGCTGGCTGGGTGCATTGCCTTGGTTTTCGGGAGCCAGGCCTTGGGTGCGCAGTTCGGAATAGCGGTCGGTGCGCTGGCCCCAAATCTGGGCAATGCGGGCGCTGATGTCGGCATCGCTGCTGCCATTGCGCAGCAGGCTGCGCAAATCCCAGCCCTGGTGGGCAAACAAGCACAGGTAAAGCTGCCCCTCGGTCGAGAGGCGGGCACGGTTGCAACCGCCACAAAAAGCCTGCGTCACGCTGCTGATAACCCCCACCTCGCCCAGGGCCGGGTCGTGCTGCCCCTGGGCATTGGCGTAGCCCCAGCGCTGGGCGGTCTCGCCTGGGGCCGAGGGCTCTAGCGGTACCAGTGGGAATTGCGCTTGCAGCCGGGTGATGATTTCGGCAGAGGGCACCACCTCGTCCATGCACCAGCCATTGGTGGCCCCCACGTCCATGTATTCAATAAAGCGCAGCGTCACCCCGGTGCCGCGAAAATGCGCTGCCATGGGCAGGATGTCGTGCGCATTGGTGCTGCGCTTGACGACCATATTCACCTTGATGCGCTCAAACCCGGCCGCTTGCGCAGCGGCAATGCCATCGAGCACTTTGGCCACCGGGAAATCCACATCATTCATGCGCCGAAAGGTGGCATCGTCCAGGCTGTCCAGGCTGATGGAAAGGCGGCTTAAACCCGCATTTTTCAAGCTGCGGGCCTGGCGCTGCAGCAGCGAGCCATTGGTGGTGAGTGTGACCTCTAAGGGCTGCCCCTCCAAAGTGGTCAGCGCGGCCAATTGGCCAATCAGCTGCCCTAAATCCTTGCGCAGCAAAGGCTCGCCCCCCGTCAGGCGAATTTTGCCCACGCCATGGGCAATAAAAAGCCGGGCCAGTCGGGTGATCTCTTCAAAGTCCAGCAAAGCACTGCGGGGCAAATAAACGTGGTCTTTGCCAAACACCTCTTTGGGCATGCAATAAGTGCAGCGAAAATTGCAGCGATCAGTCACGCTAATGCGTAAATCGCGCAGCGCACGGCCCCGGGTATCGCGCAGCAAGGTGGGCTGGACAGCAGGCGGCAGGGGGGAGGAGGGCAGGCAGGCAGACATGGCTGCCGATTGTGCCTGAGTGCTTTTTTAGTCGGAGCAAAGCCCGTAATTTTTCCAAGCTTTACTGTGCCGACTTTTGCATGGCTGGCCCGCCTGGCTGGACTCGAACCAGCTACCTATTGCTTAGAAGGCCATGGAATGAGCGTGCAACCTATTGAAATAGAGCTGTTTTTTTAAAAAAATGTGTTATTGTCACCCCGTTGTCACCCGAGAATGAGGATTCTAAAAAATGCCAACGGTCAGAAAAAGAGGCGATTTGCAGTGGCAAGCAATCGTGAAAAGACAAGGGATCGGCTTTGCCTCCAAGACCTTCACCACAAAAAAAGATGCCGAGGCCTGGGCAAAAATTACTGAAGCTGAGATGCTGCGCGGGGCTTACATTTCGAGGCGAGACGCGGAAAAAATAACTCTTGCTGAGTGCATAGAGCGCTACAAAAAAGATGTGCTGCCGGGTCTGCGGGGCGTGGGCCATGAATACATCCTGGCGCGGCTCGCGGAAGCCTTCGGAAAACTCGCGCTGGCACATATCACCCCCGCCAAGGTCGCCGCACATCGTGATGCGCGGTTGCGTGCTGGGCGCAGCCCCAGCACGGTTAAAAAGGAGTTGGCCAAGCTCTCCGTTATTTATAAACTGGCCGGCCAGGAATGGGGCATTGCCGGGCTTGAGAACCCGGTTTTGAATGTGTCCAGGCCAAAAGAAAAAAACAGCCGCACCAGGCGGCTAGAGAATGGAGAGCTGGAGAAGCTGCTGGCGGCTGCGCCCAAGCCTGTCGAGTTGCTCATCCGCTTGGCGCTTGAAACTGCGGCGCGGCTGGGTGAGCTGCTGGCCCTGGAGTGGCGCGATGTGGACAGCGCCCGGCGCGTGGCCCTGCTGCGTGGCGTTGGTGGGCGTGGGACGAAGAACGGGGACGATGTGAGGGCTGTTCCCCTCTCCAGCGCTGCCCTGGTCGTCCTGCAGGAGCTGCAGGCGCTACCCCTGAGCATTGACGGGCGCGTTTTTTATTGGTGGGCCGGTTCCGATAGCTTTAACAAGCCATGGGCGCGGCTTTGTAAAAAAGCGGAAATCGAGGATTTGCGATTCCATGACCTACGCCATGAGGCAACCTCGCGCCTATTTGAAAAAGGGGTTTTCGAGGGCGTGGAAGTGGCCGCAATCACCGGGCACAAAACGCTGCAGATGCTCAAGCGCTACACCCACTTGAGGGCGGCGGATCTGGCGCAGAAGCTGGGCTAGGCCAATGGATGCAGCAACGTGCTGGGCGTCATCGT
Organism: Comamonas denitrificans; assembly: GCF_017368815.1. Taxonomy (GTDB): domain Bacteria; phylum Pseudomonadota; class Gammaproteobacteria; order Burkholderiales; family Burkholderiaceae_C; genus Comamonas; species Comamonas denitrificans. The sequence continues at coordinate 31,685 of NZ_JAFNME010000010.1, forward strand.
TCGGCGGCTTGTTTTAGTGCCTTTCGGATGCCGTCACTGACGTTGCCGTTGCCCAGCTTTGCCGCGATGGCAAGACTTTCGGCATCCAGATAGACCTGAACGCGCTTGCCGCCGACATCGGCCGGGCGGCCAACGGGGCGCTTCTCCGGGGGCTGTTTAGTGTCTGGCATTGCGAGCCTCGATATAGATGTCGCCGGCTTCACGGGCGACACGCGCCGCTTGCAATATGTGCACCGGCAACAGTGGAGATGGCTGCTCGATACACTCGCCATCGAATGCGCCCGGCTCGCCATCAACGGGAGAGAACTTGAATACCCAGCCATCACAGTGAGTAGCTGTTGCGGATTCAATGTCGATGGACCAGCGAGAACGCCAGCCACGATTAGGGTGATTTGCCATGTAATCCTCGATAAAAAAAAAGCCCCTTTCGGGGGCGATTTGTTATTCAGGGCGCGGGCCACGCGTAGCTTTCGGCTTATTCAGCCACGCAAGCTGTTCGCGCTCCAGTCTAGTCGATTCATGGTGAGTAGCCATTCCGGCGCTGAACCCTTCGTCGTAATCTCGACGGCTCTGACCACCAGCCTTGCGATTGGCTGGCTTGTAGTTATTTGTGCTGCCGTAGTTGTTTCCATGGTTGAAGCCGATTTCGTAGGACTTGCTCATTTTCTTCTCCAGCCCCTGTTATCCCCGAGGCGCGGTTGGTAGCGATGTGCTATCCATGGACTTAATTATATACACACAAAACTAGGTGTCAAGCATTTTGTGTGTATAAAACTAAATATTTTTCATCAACCAGGGAATCCGAAGAAAGCGATTGTTCTGTCAGCCTTCCGGGCGGCCAGAATCAACCGCTAAATCCGAATACCCGAAGTTTTTACCGAGTAGGGCCCAACTAGTGCAGCCACAGGTGCGGGCAATGTCTGCCGGACAACTTGTCGGGGCCCCTGGTAATCTCGACCTCGCCCGCTACCACGCGGCAAAACGACGCATCAAAAACCAGCCGCTGGCCTGGCTGGGGCACCTCCAGAACCTGGCCGAGGGGGTGGAGCAGATGGCAATACGTGATCCAGCGCTGCAGGCGGTACGCAGCCCCGGTCTTGACGATCTGCCGCGTTTGGCATACGCCATCGCCCCCAGGGTCTGGTACATCAAGATCGCGCGGTTGGAGCCCCTGGGCGATGGCCTGCCAGCTCAGGCCTGGTAGCCAGAGGGGCCAGCCGTGCAAAACGGCCATATCGACCCCACAGCATTCGAACCCGCTGACGCTGGCCGGGGTGCGCCGGGCCAGCAGCACCCGCCCAAGGAACCGGCGGCGGGCCAGCTCAACGGCGGTCACGCCGGGCAAAAGCTCAAAGGCGACAGGCATCACTTCTTACCGCCCTCTCTCCAAGCGTTGCGCACGGGCTCGGGTTTGGTTTTTTTAGAGTCGCGGCCCACTGCGTAAACGTTTTGACCTGCTTTTGGTGGTGGCGGTGGTGGTGGTGATTGAAAACCGCCGGTGCCCCCCGTCGTCATGGTCTTCGCTCTGCTGGCGGCGCTCCCACCAGCACCAGCAGCACCAGGAGGAGGGGGAGGGGGAGGGGTGCCCCCGCTGGGGGCCCCAGTGGTCTTACTGGCTGCGCTGGCGGCACGGCCAGCAATTGCGTTTTTGGCGGCTTTGGCAGGAAGGCCAATAGAGGCGAGAGTTGCTATTTTTCCAAAAAGTCCCATTTTTATTACTCCTTTTTTAGTTGCTGGTGAATTGGTGGGCGTGAAGGCGCAGCATTGTTGTTTTATCTTTTAAATTAAGAGAGTTCCATTTATAAATTTCATAAATTCCCGCATCCTCTAGTAATTTCCCGGCTTGGGCGGCGGCGGCTTCAATGGCGTGATCGCGGCTGGGAAATAATACTTCGTCTGGGAAATCGTGAAATGAAAAATAATACCAATCGTTATCAGTTTTCCAAAAATAAAAACCCACGCCAATTAGAGATTCTTCAAGTTTTTTATTAACGAGATTCATGATATTTTTTGTTCCTAAGCGGTTGAAAAATTGGCTGTTTGGCTGTCCGAGGGCGTGCCCCCTTGGGGGCTGGCCCTGGATGTTTGCCAGTCTCGAAGAGTCTGGCGGCTGTTTGCGATAGGGATCGTTAGGCGGCTTCGCCGCTCGAAACCCCGCAGGGGGTTCGACCCGCAGGGCCAGAGCCCGGGCCGAAGGCATCGCCCGAGAATCTTCATTTAACCCCCTGCGAATCAATTAATTTATTAATTTGCTGCACATGCTCCACCTGCTCGGGCGTGTCATTTGATCGGCTAATAAACACAATTAACGCCAAAGTAATGACCACTGAATAAAAAAAGAAAAAAGTTAATGCCCCGCCTAAAGTGACTTTTGCCAATGCGCTCATAAGTTTTTCCATGATGACCCTTTAAAAAAGTTACTGAACGGCGAAAAGTGCCGCTGACCTCCTTCAGCATTTCGCGGACATGGTGCGGTCTTAATCATCGTTAAATAAGAATGGATTTATTTATGAGTTTGTGATAAACACAAAAAAATATAGCACTAAAACAGGCTGTTAAGCGTGTTTTGGTGCTATCTTGTGATTTACTAATGCAGTTTTATGAAATGTGCAAGTATTATTTTACGATGTCACATTTCCATTTCTCTGCCCTTGCTGGGGGTTGGTGCTGGTGCTGGTGCGGGCGTGGGGGTCGGCGTTGGCGTGGGGGCTGCTGTGGCCCCTTGACTGGCCTTGCCCTCAAGGGCTGCACGTGTGGCCTCTCGAAGCTGGGCGGCCTCATGGGCGGCTCCCAGCTTCGCCCTGATCGCCTCCTGCGTGGTGGCCTTGCGGAAGCCTTCGGCGTTGAAGCTTTTATAAATGTTGTCCTGGGCCTTGGCCCAGGCCTTGGCGGCGCTGCCGGTTTCCTTGCTGTTCATGCGCTGGCGCAGCTCGTCCCGATCCCGGCCCGCCATGCGCTGGCCGGTGGTTTCGCGGCTGATGAGCACCTCGGTTTTTTGGCCAACTTTGAACCCCAAAACCTTTACATCACGTTGCACCAGGGTCGCGGTTTTGGTCGTCATGCCCAGGGTTTTGGCCTGGCGTAGCTGCACCTGGCGGGGGCCTGCGCCGTGTAAGCCCTGGTGATAGGTGCGCCCGTCCTTGTATTGCAAGTAGCGCTCCCCCTGGCTATCGAATTTGTAGCTGGCCTTGCCTTTTTCGATGTCCTTGGCAATCTTGGCGGGCGTGGGCATTTTGCCCTTGGTGTCGAGGGCTGACCTGGCAAGCTGTGCGTCTTTCGTGCGTTCTGTGTGGCTGCGGCGGTCTGGTTTTTGCTCTTGTGCGCGATCCTGGAAACGTGGCCCAAGCTGTTCGCGGATGCCCTGGCCCAAGGCCTTCAGCGGGTCGGGGTGGCGGGCCTCAAGTGCCCGGCGCTGCTCCTGGCCGTAGGCCTTGGCCTGGGCTTCTTGGCGTTCCGCGAACCTCTCCCAGCTCTCTTGAGCGGTGGCGGGGGCTGGCTCTTTTTGGAGTTCTTGGGTAGCGGGTTTGCCCTGTTGCTGGTCTGCAAGCCGGTCGCGGCGGTTTTCCACGGCTTCGGCTACCAGGTGCGCGGCCTCCAGCCTCTCGCTGGCGCGGTCGATTTGGCCCTCATCGCCAAAGCGCTGGGCGTGGTCGTACTCGGCCTTTGCGGCCTTCAGCTCCTCGGCGGCGCTCTTTGCGTCACGCTCGATCTGCTCGGCGCTGTCCCGGCTCTCCCGGTCGTTGCCTGGCCCTGCATCAGCCTGCTGATAGTCTGTTGAGCTGTCCTTGTCCCGGTTGCGACTCATTTCGGATTTCAGCTCGTCGCGCTGGGCCTGGGTGTGGTGGTAGCTCATGCTTTCGCGGTGGCGCGATGCCCCCACGTAGGCCAAGCTGCGGTCGGTCATTGCGGAATCGTGCGCTATGTGAGCACGATCAACAGTTACGCCCTGGCTTTTGTGGACGGTCGCGCCATAGGCGTGGTCGATCGCCTGGTACTGCTTTTCGGTAATCTTGACCTCCCGCCCGGTTTCGTCCTGGCGAAGGGTCAGGCGGCCTTCGGCGGCGGCTGTGACCTGCCACGTTTGGCCGTTTTTCAAATCGAGAGAACGATCATTTTTTAGGGTAATTACCCGATCACCCACGGCGAAATTTTTAGTTTTTTCTGTGGCCTCTTTGCTGGTTTTTGTTTTGAATGTGTGGTCTTCCCCCTTCAAAAGCCCCTTTTCTCGCGCCATCTCCCGCGCGGCGTTATTGATAGCCGCAACATCTGCCCGTCGGCCAGCAAGGGCAATACTTGTTTTGCCCTCGGCCAAATCTTTGACCACCTCGCCCGCCATGGCCTGGCGCAGCTTCTCGGGGTCGGCGTGTTCCCTTAAATACCCTTGCTTTTCCATTATTTCGATTGCCCGGCCTGCCTGGCCATCCTTGAGGGCGTGAACCATCTCACGGTCGGGGGCGGCGTGCTGCCGCCGGATTTCGTCGATTTTGGCGGTGGCGGCGCTGGCTGCCCCCATTGATCGCATCGCGCCACCTGCGTCAATAGGCTGGAGCTGCCGGGTATCGCCCACCAGTACCACCTTGGCCCCGGCGGCCTGGGCTCGATCGGTTAGCTTGGCCATCAGGCGGCTGCCTGTCATGCCCGCCTCGTCCACGACCAAAACGGACTTTTCATTTAATTGCAGCTCGCCTTTGTCGATTTTGTTAATGGTGCTGTGAATGGTGTCGCTGGCAATGCCGCTGCCCTCGGCAAGCCCGGCGGCGGCTTTGCCCGAGGGAGCGCAGCCAAAAACTTGACTACCGCCAGCCTCCCAGGCCTCGCGGGCTGCGCCTAGCATGTAGGACTTGCCAGCCCCGGCTACACCTTCAACCACGGCAAAATTGTTTTTGCTGTCGGTAATCGTTTTTAAACAATTTGCCTGCTGGGTTGATAATTCTTTTTTCTCAATAATTGATTCCACGTCGGCGGCGTGGGCCTGGCTTGGCCCCCTGGATTCTTTAAAAGCGTAGCTGTGCAAGTCTTTTTCGATTTCCAGCATTTCGCGCGAAGTCCAGCGTTCTCCTCCCTCCTGGTCGTAGAGTTTGACCAGCTCGCCCGAGTTCTCCAGCTCGCGCAGCTCTTGCAAAGCGCTGCCAATATCCTGCCCGGTGATTTGCGCACGTTCAAACGCTGCGCGGTGTAGCTGTGTTTGAGTTAGCGTGCTGGCCTGGTCAAAGGCGGTGGCGGTTAAGGGCTGGATTTCTTTTTCTGCAGGCTGGCGGTTCAAAAGGTCTTCGGTTTTGAAATTGTGTTTTGTAGCCGTTTCCTTAGCCAAATTAAAAGCCTCTTCGCGTGGTTTTTCTGTTTTTTTATCGCGGGTTTCGACTTGGTGAATATCTCGGGCTTTTTCCGATTTCATCCCGGTTTTTGCTTCGCGTTCGGCAATTTGGGCTGAACGAGTGGATAACTCTTTTTCTAAATCTTTTGAAAAACCCTCGATGCGGAAAGATTTCCCGTCTTGCTCAATTGAAAACCCCATTTTCTCCAGCTCTCGCGCCATTTCCACGCGATAAGCTGTTCCAATTGCGTGGGTGTGGGCGGCCCGGAAATCTACCCGTTTGCCATTATCTGAGACATTTAAAACAACTGCATGGGTGTGCAAATGCGGTTCACCTGCCCTATTAGAACTGTGCTCAAAAGTGGCTGCAGCAATTTCTCCGTGGGCGACTTTAAATTCTCCTGCGTGGCCTTCCCGCTGAACAAATGCGCCGGATTGCTCGGCATATTTAAGAGCTGATTCAATGGCCTTTTGGTGGGCGGCGCTAATCTGTTTTTGCAATTCCGGCGGTGCGCTGGCCCATGCGATAGAAACCGATTTTGGAGCGCTAAAAGTTAAATCATAGCCCGGTTTATGTCGTTCGTCCCCGGCGTTATTAGAAAGTGCCTGACCTGTTTTTGGGTCAAACCCTCTTAGGCCACGCTGCATTTCCCCTCGATGAACTAATTCATTAGCAAAACCGCGTTTTTCTGCATAGCTTCCAATCCATTTACCCATTGGCTCATCATGCTGGCGAGTGGTTTCTTTTTCATTTGGATTTTCTTTGCCCAGCTGATAGCCTTCATAATATGCGGCGATTTTGGAAACCCCGCCTTCGGCATTAATACTTTTAAAAGACAGCATATTTAATCCTTTACTTTCTCTTTTAAAACCTTTTTAATAATAGGTTCTAAATCGTCAATGGTTAATTTGTGTTTTTGCAAGATATTTAAAACTTTTTCTGCCCGGCCTTCTTTCTCGGCTTTCATTTTGATTTTATATCTCTGGATTTCTATATCTAATAAATGGGCCTGATATATCAAATCATCGCGTTTTCGGGCAACTGCATTTAAATCGTCGAAGGAAATAATTTTGTTCATAATTTAAATCCTGGGAGCTTTAGGAAAATTGGCTTTTGTTTCGTCGGAAATTTTTCCAAAAATATTTATATTCGTTGGGTCAGGCCAAACCTTATAAATTAAATAATAACGGTTTGCCAAGCGAATTAAGAAATTTAATTCGGTTTCCCCTGGTTTCTGAATACTGCCCTCGACCGCATCCCGGGCTCGATATTCTCGAAAGGAGGGGACGCGCAGAAACTCGCCCAGGTTCTGAACCAGCGCGTTAAAAGATTCTGCGGCCTGGGCCTGGGCGGCATTCATTTCTTCTTGCTGGGTTTTCAGCGCTGCAATATCAGCCTGGAGAATGGATAAATCGGGCGCTGGCGCGGTTTCAGCGGTTGGGCTAGGGGTACCCACAGGGGCAGGCGCTCCGAACGCTACAGCGCGTAAATAATCGCTACGCGATAGCCCCAGGGTTTTACAGATGCGGTCGATTTCGCGGGCTTCTTCTTGGGTTGCGCGAAATTTTAGATATTCGGTTTTAATCATTTTTTTGATTCCTTCCGTGTCACGCGGAAACCCGCATGGCTGTTGGGTTTTGGCCGTTTTAGGCCGTTTTTGTGGTCTGGCCGTGGCCCGCCTGTGCCACCCGGAAACCCGCATGGCTATTGGGCGCGGCGGTTATGCACCCCTCACCCCTGGTGGGTAGGGTGCGGGCTTTTTGCTGAGGAAACTGTTTTTAAAATACAACCCCAGGAAAGAATATATTCCCAGGGGTCGAACATTTAGAAATCTCCTTCCATACCCGGTGGCAAATCGCTATCAGAAATGTTATTAACCTCGGCCTGTTTTGTTTCTGCCATCACTTGAATAGCTGGTTTGATTTTGATTGCCTCCCGGGTGGCTTGCTCAAAAGTGGTGGCGGTTTGGGGGCGGTTCACTGGCTCCAGCAAAATCGGGGCAGCAGGAATAGAACCGGCGAAATTCAGAAAGCCATGTAAGGTTTCCAGATTCTGTAGTTCACCTGGCAAGACAATGCGATCATTGGTAATCTGCTGCTGCCAATTCTCGTTTTTGGATTTTGAGCCGAAAACTTGCTGAAAGGATTTGTTTTCGCTTTCCCCGCCACTTGCGACGATGCGGCTAATCTGCGCCTCCCCGAGTAATCGGCTCATAACGTCCGAAGTTTCCGGATCTGGGACGCGGAAAACGACCTGGCTGGAGCAGTTAGCCAAAATGGTGTGGGCTTCTGCGCGTGTATAAGGAATTTCTAATTGGGAAACGGTTTGAAGGCCAAGAATTGCACGGCCCCCGTTTTTACGGGCTTTCGTTAGAAAATCGAGAATTGAGCCAATACGGCCCAGGCTGGCGAATTCGTCAATGATCATCCAGAATTTGCGAGTTTTTGATTCTTCCATTGACAAAATGGTTTTGCTGATAATGTCGGCCATGGCCGCGATAATTGGCTTTAATGTTTCTAATTGATCGTCGCGAAAGTTGAAAAATAGCCAGCCCTTGGCTTTGTCAGACGAAACAATATCTTTTAGAGAGAAACCATTCTCTACCCCTGCGGCTGCCTCCAGGTATTGGAAGGGGCTGATATAACGCCCGACGATGGCGCGAACACTGCCAAACATCCGCTCGTTACCCTCTTCGGCAAACGGCTGCGCAGGAGTGCCCGCGAAAATCTCGCGTAACTCCTTAATATCTGCAACGGTTGCCAATTTGAAAATATCGGCATTGGTCAAATTGTTTTGCCAGCAGTGTTTTAAAATCGCAGAAACAATTGTTTGTGCATATCCGTTCCATTCTGCGCTCGACCCCTCCGCGTCCGGGATAATAGATTTAGCGATTTGATCAACGTCCCAAACCGATTTAATTTCGGCCAAAGGTGACCAATTAATAGCGCGAGAATCCAAGGGATTCAAGATTAAATCGTGGCGCTCTTCGTTGTAGTAGGCTTTTAAGAAGTTGCCTCCAGCATCGGAAAGAAAAACACGATCACCACGCGCTGCAATGCCGTCTAAAACCTCGCAAATCGCCACCGATTTGCCTACCCCTGTGGAGCCAGCAATTAGAAAATGCAGGGCTTCTAAACGCTCGGGGATTTTTTGACTGCCTATTGTCAAATCACCTTCTTCTTTTTTGAGAATTTTTTGTAATTGTTTACCAGTTACCAAACGCGCCCCGCGTAAATGACCGTTATCGTTTTCTGATTCACCATTACTGAAAAAACTAAATACGCCTTCTAAAATGGTTGAAAACCGATGATAAATAATCGTGCCGATATTAATAAAAATAAAACCTAATAATGAATTGCCAATAAATGTATTAATTACAAATTCTTCTTTTCCCGTAAATGCAGAACTCGCGCCCACTAAGGCACCCGCGATAAAAAACCGGCCAAGGTACACGCCAAAACGGCCAAAACGGCCTCGGGAAATGAACCACGCACCAGCACAAATAATTGCAGAAATTGCAAATAAAAAGAAATTAATCATTTTGAATACTCCTTATTTCTTGAAAATCAAAACAAATGGGCCAAAACTGCCAACCAAAAAACCGAAAATTGAGCTTAAATAAAAGCTTTTAAGGCCTTCTGCGTATTCTGGGTTTGCAAATAGCTCTTTAAAAAAGAATATGTAATAATCAAAACCGGCGATTTTCCAATGCAGGTGATTTTGAATAAAGATAATGGGGCCGATGATCGCGCCCATGAAACCGAGAATTAAGGCCCATTTCAAAATCCAGCCAATTTCGCGTGCTTCTTGCTTTGCCACTTTGGTTTCCTTTCTCACGGCGAAAAATGCCGCTCCCCCTCCTTCTGCGTTTCGCGGACATAAAAAAACCCAGCGGTGTGCTGGGCGTGGGGGTGGCGATGCCGTGGGCATGGGAGTCGGTTGTAGATATCCGAATCGGATATGCAATAGCGCTATCGGATATGCAATAGCGCTATCGGATATGTATTAGTGCAAAGCCTTACAGGCCGCGCCTAGGGCGCTCCTCGACGGCGGGGCGTGCCGCCCCCCGGCCCCCCTCTGGGCTGCGCCCCCTGCGCACCTTCGGCGCGTGGGCCCCTGCATGCGGCTGGACATTGAAGGGGAGGGCACCAGGCGGCGGCGGTGGTGATGGTGGTGATGGTGGTGATGGTGGTGGTGATGGTGGTGGTGATGGTGGTGGTGGTGGTGATGGTGGTGATGGTGATGGTGGTGATGGTGGCGTTCTGACGGCTTCGCCTTGCCTTCTGCTAGTTGGCATAACAGCCGGGGCCCGTGGCCGGGAGGCCACAGGGGGCGCAGCCCTGGGGGTCTGGGGGGCGCAGCCCCCGCAGTCCGGGAGCGCCCTAGGCGCGGCGGGTACGGCGGCTGTTTGGCTGTCCCAAAGAGGAATTTTTTAAAAATTGGTAGCAGGCGCTGGCGGTGGGCAACGCGCAGCGTTGTCCACGGACGAGCCTGGGATGTTTTGCAGCGAAGGCGGTGGGCAGACCTGCGTACCGCGCTTGCGCGGCAGTGCCCAGGCTTGCCCTGGGTGCTGGCAGGTTGTCCATGGTCGTAGCGGGCCATCGGGCGCAGCGGTGCCGGGCTGGGCGTTAAAACCGCCCCCCAGCGCGTTTTAAGGGCTGGGGGGATGGCTACCCCTGGGCGTGGCTCTTAAAACCGCGTGGCGGCTGTTTTGGTGGCTTTCGTGATCTTTCTCTCGTGGGCGCGTGCGCGTAACCCTTGCGAAGAGATGTTTTGTTATTTCTTTTCTTTGTTATTTCTTAGGCTGCTGTTTTCCAGGTCTGCAAAATCCAGGACTGCAAAACAGCATTGTGGTGAATTGACTCCAAAGTATTGCAGGTATTAGCAATGATGCTATTGTTTGAGTAGCGTTTTTTGGCGCGAAAAAAAAGCCAGCGTGGTGCTGGCTTTGGTGCTGGTGCTGGTGTTGGTGCTGGTGTTGGTGCTGGTGTTGGTGCTGGTTATGCCTGTGCGGCGGAGAACTGTTTTTTTATGGCCGAAGCCTCTTTTTCTCCTATCATTTTTATAGCGCACCGGATGTCGTCAGCTCTTGTTTTGTGGCCTAAATAGAACCGTGCGAGTTTTATTCGCCAATTGTCCAAGCCATCACCGCGACTTGTTATTTTTGGTGCGGCGCAGGCGATCATTTTAATGATCTGCGGATTTTTAATTGCTTTATCATCATTTGCTTTTTGAATTTTTAATTCTTCACATTTTTTTATAAAATGGCCTAAATTTGGCGGATAATTTAAATTTTCAAGCTGAATTTTCTTGGTTGCTTTTTCTATAACATCATCCTCATAATTATTTAAGCTGCGATCCCAAACCAATAATGCTGCACGCATCCCTTTATCGCTTCCCTCGGAATTTAATTCGCCTGTGCTGAATTTACTTGTAAATAAAGAGCCGTAACTTGCATGAAAAATCATAAATAATTTTCTTGTCCTGGCTGAAACCTCAAGTTTTTGCTGTGCGGTGGCCTTGATTTCTTGAGCTGTGAAATTTGAAATGTTGTGCATTTTCATAAGTCTATGTCTCCGAAAATTGCTTTTGCAGCGCCGTTGTTTTTGTTAAAACTTGATGCCTTAGTTACTCTTTGCGTTTTGGCTTTAAAATCATTTGCTTTATGCAGCCATGATTTAAAAATTGATTGCCAATCTTTATATTGGCTGCCTACTCCTGTGTAATAATCAATAAATTTTGTAATTTCTTGATTTATATTTAAGCCATAATCTTTAGCGAGATTTATTGCGGAATCCCCTGGTTTAAAATCAGGCGGGATGGGTTTTTTTGTATCTGCTGCAGGCCTTGTTTTTGTTGGCGCTGGCGCTACAATTTTTGACTTTGCCTTTGCCTTTGCCCATGAAGCATTTTCCGGATCATCTGTTATATGCCATATTGTTTTAACAAATTCTCCGTGGTCGCCTCTCTCTTTTTCAATATATAAATAGCCTGAATTTTCAAGTTCCTGAAGACCTGCGCGAGTGCTTCTTTCACCATCTGTTTTCTGATGTGATAAATGTTTTAAATTGAAACTCCAGCCGTCCGCCATACTCAGCATGTAACAAAGTAGGCCTGTTGCTTTCCAGCTCAAATTTTTATTACGCAGCAATGCGTTTTTGATGATGGTAAAATGACTGCTGCTGGCATAATTTTTAATCTCAATATTTGCTTCGCTCATGCCGCTTCCCCCCCGAAAAAGTCACCCTGGCCGGTGGCTTTTTTCTTTTGCGCGGCGATCACGCGCCGCGCGTGGCGCGTTGATTTGCCCAGCGCTTTCGCTACACTTTCTGTAAGTTCTCGCTGGCGCTGGCGTTTGCCCACGATGGGCTGTGGCCTGGCTGATTCGTCATCTGCAACGAGGTCGAAGGCCTGGGCCTCCTCGCTAAGGCGGCTGCAATTGCGCATAAAGTTGCGCACGTTTGAACGTGCTTTTTTTAGAGCATCCGCAAGGGTCAGTTGCTCCCCTTTTGCTAGCGCCTCATAGAAAATGAGTGCTGCCGTTTGCTGGAGCTCTTGCGACTCAAAGCTATCGGTTTTGCGCGTGAAAATGCTGGGGGCGGTGGTCATGCTGCACCCCCTTTGCCTTGGGCCTGCTGGGCTGCTGCGGCCTCCTTGGCCTGCTGGCGCTCAAGCTGTTCTCGCTTGGTGGGGCGGCCTTGGCGCTTTTTGACCGGCGCAGGTGCGGGCTGTTTTTGAAACTGACGAAGCCAGTCAAGAACATCTTGCAGTATCCAAAGCGGCTGGCGCGTGCCCGGTGGCGTGCAACATGGGGGCAGGCGGTGCGGTGCGCGGACGCGGTCTGCAAGAATGACTCCAGGGCTTTTATGCAAAAGCACAGAGAGTTCGGTAACGCCCAGGACGGGCGGCAAGTAGCTGCCGGTGACAGCATCAAAGTTTTGAAATTCCATTTCCTCGACTCCGAAGAAGTCGAGGCCGCTTGGCTAATGCTGGCGGGGAGAGGCGGCGCGGCCTCAGTAGCTCACCTGCCCACCAGCGTGGCGGCGGGGACTTGAGCGAGGAGGCGAGGGGTTAGGCAGATGCCAGGGGTAGCCCTGGGCAGCCCAGGGGGGGGTGGTGGCTGCATTAGCAGCAACGAAGCCACGCGATCAAAAGCGGCGGCGATCAAAGAGGACAGCACGGCGATGCTGTCGCCTGTCTGGTCTTGCTGCTGTTTAAAAAATTCGCCATTCGGGTGGGAGGCCGCACGATTCCTAAAACCGTGTGCGCGTTGCAGGAGCTCTTCCTCGGAAAGAAACAATTCTTTATTGATCTCGACCATGCGACGCAGCTCCCGTGTCCAGCGACGGCGGGCGGTTAGCCCAAGTGCTGCAAAGAAGTGGTACTCGTAGTCGGTGCGAGTCAAAAAACGCACGGCCTTGCCCTGAGCCTTGGGGCCCTTGGCGGGGAGTGCGTCTTTGTCCTTCGGTTGCATGTCCCGATCATACACATAAAGAAAACTTTTGGGTGACAAAAGTTTTGGCCTTTTCCCCTCTGACTTGTCACCCCACTGTCACCCGACGGGGTGACAAACGAAAGAAATCCAAAGTAATCGAAAGAAACCGAAAGTCTTGTAAATCGTTGAATTTCTTGGGGAATTTTGGCCCGCCTGACAGGGCTCGAACCTGTTACCTATTGCTTAGAAGGCAATTGCTCTATCCGGATGAGCTACAGGCGGATGATTTAAAAAATAAACCCTGGTACTTGCGCAAAGTAGCAGGGTTTATTGGTTGTTTTGGTGCCGGAGAAAGGAATCGAACCCTCGACCTTCTCATTACGAATGAGCTGCTCTACCAACTGAGCTACACCGGCGAAAGACCGCAATTATAACGAGTTTTTATCTGCTTCCAGGTGGTACTGGGTGACGCGCTCGACTTCGTTTTTGGAGCCGAGGACGACGCTGACACGCTGGTGCAGCTGGGTGGGCTGCACGTCCATGATGCGTTGGCGGCCATCGGTGGCCAGGCCGCCAGCTTGTTCCACCAGCCAGGCCATGGGGTTGGCCTCGTACATCAGGCGCAGCTTGCCCGGTTTGTTCGGTTCGCGCTTGTCCCAGGGGTACATGAAGATGCCGCCCCGGCACAGGATGCGGTGCACGTCGGCCACCATGGCGGCGACCCAGCGCATGTTGAAGTCCTTGCCGCGTGGGCCATCTTTGCCGGCCAGCACTTCATCGATATAGCGCTTCACGGGGGCATCCCAGTGGCGCATGTTGGACATGTTGATAGCAAATTCTTTGGTGTCTTCGGGGATGCGTACGTTCTCTTGCGTGAGGATGAACGAGCCTTGCTCGCGGTCCAGGGTGAACATCGAGACACCGTCGCCTACCGTCAGCACCAGGGTGGTTTGCGGGCCGTAGATGCAATAACCGGCCGCCACTTGCTTGGTGCCCGGCTGGAAGAAGTCGCTGTCGTGTACGCCAGGGTGGCCTTCGGGTTTTTTTAGCACGCTGAAGATGGTGCCAATGGACATGTTGATGTCGATGTTGCTGGAGCCGTCCAGCGGGTCAAACATCAGCAGGTATTCGCCCTGGGGGTAGCGGTTGGGCACGACGTAGATGCCTTCCATCTCTTCGCTGGCCATGGCCGCCAAGTGGCCGCCCCATTCGTTGGCTTCAATCAGGGTTTCGTTGGCGATGATGTCCAGCTTTTTCTGCACTTCGCCTTGTACGTTTTCGCTGCCGGCGGTGCCCATGACTTCGCCCAGCTCGCCTTTGTTCACGGCAAAGCTGATGCGCTTGCAGGCGCGGGCAACCACTTCTAGCAGCAGGCGCAGTTGCGGGGGGATGCGGCCATCGACCCGTTGTTTTTCCACCAGGTAACGGGTAAAGCTATCGCGGCGTGGCATGAAAACTCCTTAAAAAGAAGCGTCTACCGCTTGTTTGGCAAGGGATTGACGCTTTTTATTGATAAATTCTTTGCTGAATAAGCGGTAGAAGCTATGTTTTTTAGAATGTTGCTTCACTCACCCAAGGCCCGTGCCACGACTTCGCGCACGTCGTTGGACAGGTCGGCCTTGGCGGCGACGCGGGCAATGGCTTCGCGGGCGGCTTCCCGGTAGGGTGGGGCGAGCTTTTGCCAGCGGTCCAGGGCGCGGGCCAAGCGGGCGGCCATTTGGGGGTTGATGGCATCCAGCGCCAGCACGTGGTCGGCCCAGAAGATGTAGCCGGCCGCATCCAGGCGGTGAAAGCCCCCAGGGTTGGCATTGCAGTAGGTAAAGACCAGGCTGCGGGCGCGGTTGGGGTTTTTCAGCACAAAGTCTGGGTGCTTGAGCAGGGCTTTGACGGCGGGCAGCACGCTGCCTTGCACATCGGGGGCGGCCGCTTGCAGGGCAAACCATTTGTCCAGCACCAGGGGCTCGTGGCGCAGTTGGCGGTAAAAATAATCCAGCGCGTTGCTTGCCAGGGGGCTGGCGCTTTGGACCAGGGCTTGCAGGGCGTTGGCCTTGTCGGTCATGTTGCCCGCGTCTTTGACGCGCTGGTAGGCTTTGCCGGCCCACACACCGTCGCCCTGGGCGGCCAAGCAAAGCATGTTCAGCGCCAATCCGGCCAGGGCGCGGCGGCCTGCGGCGATGGGTTCGGGCTGGTAAGCGCCGGTGTGGGCGTGGGCTTCGTAGGCGGCTTGCCACTGCGGTTGCAGGGCCAGGGCCAGTTGCCGGCGCATGGCTTCGCGCACGCTGTGGATGCGCTGGGGATCGACGCTGTCCAGCTGCTCGGCGATGTAGCTTTCGGAGGGCAGGGTCAGCACCAGCTCTTTGAAGGCGGCATCGAGTTGCGGGTGCTCTAGCACCAGACGCAGAGCATCCACCACGCTCTGCGGCAGGAGATTGGCAGGGTTTTGCTCTTTTTCTGTTGCTGTTTCAGCGGTAGCAGCTATGGCATTGGTAGCAATGCGTAAGCTCAGGCGCTGTGCGGCTTCCCAGCGGTTGAAGGCATCGCTGTCGTGGGCCAGCAGGGTGAGCAGTTCGGCCTCGGTGAACGGGTAGTCCAGCAGGACAGGGGCGCTCAGGCTGCGCAGCAGCGAGGGGGTGGGCTGGCTGGTGATGCCGGTGAAGGTCCACGCTTGCTCTTCTTGGTGCAGCACCAAGGTGTGCTCTGTGCCGACGTTGAGGCCCTGCAGCTGCAAGGGCAGTGCCTTGCCTTGGCCATCGAGCAGCCCCAGGGTGACGGGGATGACGAAGGGCTGTTTTGCGCTTGCACTTTGGCCGGGGGTGGCCGGGCAGCTTTGGCGCAGGGTGAGGGTGTAGGTTTGTGCCTGTGCATCGAACACGCCGCTGGCATGCACGGTGGGGGTGCCAGCTTGGCTGTACCAGCGCTTGAATGCATCCAGGTGTTGGGCCAGGGGGCTGGCGGGGTTGGCATCGGCCATGGCCTGAACAAAGTCGTCGCAGGTCACTGCTTGGCCATCAAAGCGCTCGAAATACAGCTTCATGCCTTGGGCAAAACCGTCTTTGCCGACCAGGTTGTGCTGCATGCGCACCACTTCGGCGCCTTTTTCGTAGATGGTGACGGTGTAGAAGTTGTTGATTTCGACGTAGCTGTCCGGGCGCACGGGGTGGGCCATGGGGCCAGCGTCTTCGGCAAACTGCACGGTGCGCAGCACGCGCACGTCTTCGATGCGCTTGACGGCGCGCGCTGAGGCGCTGCCGGCCATGTCCATGGAAAATTCTTGGTCGCGGAACACGGTCAGCCCCTCTTTGAGCGAGAGCTGGAACCAGTCGCGGCAGGTGATGCGGTTGCCCGTCCAGTTGTGGAAGTATTCGTGCCCGACCACGCTTTCGATGTTGGCAAAGTCAGCGTCGGTGGCGGTGGCTTGGTTGGCTAGCACGTACTTGGTGTTGAAGATGTTCAGGCCCTTGTTTTCCATCGCGCCCATGTTGAAGTCGCTGGTGGCGACGATCATGAAGCGCTCCAGGTCCAGCGGCAGGCCAAAGCGGGCTTCGTCCCAGGCGATGGCGTGCATGAGCGAGCGCATGGCGTGCTCGGTCTTTTCCAGGTCGCCGGGGCGCACCCAGACTTGCAGCAGGTGCTCTTTGCCGGTGCGGCTGGTGATTTTTTGCTCGCGCGCGACCAGTTTGCCCGCCACCAGGGCGAACAAATAGCTGGGCTTTTTGTGCGGGTCGTGCCAGCGGGCAAAGTGGCGGCCATCGTCCAGATCGCCGCTTTCCACCAGGTTGCCGTTGGACAGCAGCACCGGGTAGTGCGCCTTGTCGGCCCGCAGCAACACGCTGTAGCTGGCCATCACATCGGGGCGATCCAGGAAGTAGGTGATGCGCCGAAAGCCTTGGGCTTCGCACTGGGTGAAAAAGGTCTCTTGGCTGACGTACAGACCCGATAGCTGGGTGTTTTTCAGCGGGGCGCAGGTGGTGAAAATCTCCAGCGCAAAGGGCTCGGGCCCTTCGGGCAGGTTTTCCAGCACGAGCTGGCCACCGTCCAGTTTGAAGCTGGTGCCACTGCCATTGACCAGCACGCGCGCCAGGTTCAAGTCTTCGCCATCCAGGCGCAGGGGCTGGGCGGGCACCTCTGGATTGCGGCGCACCTGCATTTTGTTCAGGACGCGGGTTTTGGCCGGGTCCAGGTCGAAGGCCAGCTCCACCGTCTCGATCCAGAAGGCCGGGGCGGTGTAGTCCAGGCGCTGCACCACGGTGGGGGTTTGCTCTGTTTTCATGGTTGTTCGTTTAAACGCCTTGCTTGAGCGAGGCTTCAATAAATACATCCAGGTCGCCGTCCAGCACTTTTTGCGTGGCCGAGACTTCGACGTTGGTGCGCAAGTCCTTGATGCGGCTGTTGTCCAGCACATAGCTGCGGATTTGGTGGCCCCAGCCTACATCGGTTTTGCTGTCTTCCAGCTTTTGCTGCTCTTCTTGGCGTTTGCGCATTTCAAAGTCGTACAAGCGCGAGCGCAGGCGCTGCCACGCTACATCGCGGTTGCTGTGCTGGCTGCGGCCATCTTGGCACTGCACGACGATGCCGGTGGGGATGTGCGTCAGGCGCACGGCCGAGTCGGTTTTGTTGATGTGCTGGCCGCCCGCGCCCGAGGCGCGGTAGGTGTCGGTGCGCACGTCAGCGGGGTTGATGTGGATTTCGATGGAGTCATCAATCTCTGGATAGACGAACAGCGAGGCAAACGAGGTGTGCCGCCCGCCCGAGCTGTCAAAAGGCGATTTGCGCACCAGGCGGTGCACGCCGGTTTCGGTGCGCAGCAGGCCGTAGGCGTATTCGCCCTCAATGTGAATGGTCGCGCCCTTGATGCCAGCCACGTCACCGGGGGTTTCGTCATCGACGGTGGCCTTGAAGCCTTTGCGCTCGGCGTACTTTAGGTACTGGCGCAGCAAGATGCTGGCCCAGTCGCAGGCCTCGGTGCCGCCCGCGCCGGCCTGGATGTCGATGTAGCAGTTCAGCGGATCGGCCTCGTGGCTGAACATGCGGCGAAACTCCAGCTCTTCAATCAGGGGCTGGAGTTTGGCGGTTTCCGCTTCGATGGTCAGCAGCCCGGCCTCGTCGCCTTCTTCGCGGCTCATTTCGAACAGTTCGCTGTTGTCCGCCAGCTCGGTAGTGAGCTTTTCCAGGGTGAGGACCACGGCATCGAGCGATTTTTTTTCTTTGCCCAGCTCTTGGGCTTTTTTCGGGTCGTTCCAGATGCTGGGGTCTTCTAGCGAGGCATTGACGGTGCGCAGGCGTTCAAACTTGGCATCGTAGTCAAAGATACCTCCGTAAGTCCTGGGTGCGCTCACTCAGGTCTTCAAGGGTGTTGCCAATTTGGTTGATGCGTTCTGCTTCCATGATCGTGTCCTGTTTTTAATAAAGAAAACAAGGGCTGCCCCATCGCATGTTGGCAGCCCTTGTGAATTGAAAATTGCGGCGCTGATTTTCGCATGTGCCGCCCCTTTCTACCAATTACTTAAAAAATAATAGCTGTTTGCGCTTACCCAGTAAGGGTTTTAACGTTTTTCTATACCAGGTTTGAGTGTGCAGCTTTTGGCTTACAGCTCTTCCACCCGCCGCGCCGGGTAGCTGTCCCAGCTTTGGCAGCCGGGACAATGCCAAAAATGCTGGCGCGCCTCAAAGCCGCAGGCCGCGCAGCGGTAGCGCATCAGGGGGCGGCTGGCATGCTCCAACGCTTGCAGCACTGTGGGCGGTATGGCGTGCTCCCCTTGCGTGGCCAGCCATTGGTGGGCAATCGCTAAAGAGGGTTCTTGCTCCAAGTGGCGCAGCAGCCAGCCTTGGCTGCAGGTGCCGTCTTGCTGCTGGCAGCGCTGCCCGGCTTGGCCTTGGGGGTCTGCCTGCAATTGCACCAAGGCCAGCACCAGGTCCAGCGATGGGGTTTGGGCATAACGCTGGCGCAGCAGGGCAATGGCTGGCGCTTCTTGGCCACTGGCTTGGGCAATGTCTTGCAGCAGTGGCAGGGCCAGGGGCAGGGCCTGCGGGGCTTGCTCGGCCAGGGCGAGCAGACTGTTCCATGCGGCATCGGTGGCCCCTTGGTGGTGCTGCAAGCGGGCCAAATCCAGCCAGGGGCGCGGTGCCGTGGGGGCCGTCTGGGTGGCCTGGGTGAGCAAGGCCAGGGCGGGTTCGAGTTCGCCTTGGTTGGCCAAGGCGGCGGCCTGCTCGCATTGATAGTGCGAGAGGCGCTGGCTAAAGTCGCCTTGGCCACTGGCTTGCAGCTTGCGCACGATGGCGGCGGCTTGGGGCCAGTCGCGGGCACGCTCATAAATGCTCAGCAGCGCTAAACGGGCATCGGTTTCGTAAGCGGTCGCTTCCAGGCGGTGCAGTGCTTCTTCGGCGCGGTCTAAGAGTCCGGCTTTCAAATAGTCTTGCGCCAAGCCGTTTTGGGCACGCTGGCGATCGGCATCGCTTAAATCAGCACGGTGCAGCAAGTGCTCATGCACACGCACGGCCCGCAGGTATTCGCCCCGGCGGCGAAACAAATTGCCCAGGGCAAAGTGCAGCTCGGCCGTGTCCGGGTCGTTTTGCATGGCCTCAATAAAGGCATCAATGGCCTGGTCTTGCTGCTCGTTGAGCAGGTAGTTCAGCCCTTTGAAGTAGGCCTTGGGGGCGCGTTGGCTTTCCAGGCGCATTTGGCGCCAATCCATGCGCGAGGCCAGCCAGCCCAGCACAAAGGCCAAGGGCAGGCCCAGCAAAATCCAGCTTAAATCAAAGTTCATGGAGTGTGGTCGGGTGGGCGGCAGCGGCGGAGGATTCTGCCAGGGCAGGGGCGGGCGAGGCTGCGGCATTGGCCTGTTGGCGGGCTTGCCACCAGCGCGGCAGCATGACCAAGATGCCAGTGAGCAGCCCCAAGCAAAATGCCGCCAAGACGATCAGCACCAGTGGCCCGCTCCAATACTGGCCAAAGAACCAGTGCACGGTGGTGCTGTGCTGGTTATTCAGTGCAAATGCAAACAAGGTAAAAAAAATGGCTGCCTTGAGCAGCCATACGAGGTATTTCATCGCAAGCCCTTCCGAAGAAGGTTGCATTCTAGGCGGTGGGCGCAAAGTCAACGGCTTCACGCAAGGCCTTGCCTGGTTTGAAGTGGGGCAGACGCTTGGCGGGTACCAGCACCGATTCGCCGCTGCGCGGATTGCGGCCCGTGCGCTCCGGGCGGTGGTGGATGGAGAAGCTGCCAAACCCACGAATTTCGATGCGCTGGCCCTGCACCAAGGCATCGACGATGGCATCTTGCAAGGCTTTGACAGCTTGCTCGGCATCGCGTTGCATTAAAAATGGAAGCAGAGCAGCGAGTTCTTCAACAAGGTCAGAGCGGGTCATGGCGGAAAACAATCAATGTCAAACAGGGGGGAAGGTGCTTTGCGTGCAAGCACCTTCCCCTTAATAGCCAACGGGCGCTGATGGCAGCGCCCGTTGTGAGAAGGCAAAACTAAAAACTTCAGTTTGCCTTGTGCGTGGTTGGATTACTTGTCAGCGTCCAGCTTGGCGCGCAGCAGTGCGCCCAGGCTGGTGGTGCCGGCGTTCTCTTTCGAGGATTGGGCCGACAGGCTGGCCATGGCTTCTTGCTGCTCGACGTGGTCTTTTTGCTTGATCGACAACTGGATGTTGCGGGTCTTGCGGTCCACGTTGGTCACCACGGCGGTTACTTCGTCGCCTTCTTTCAGGACGCTGCGGGCATCTTCCACGCGGTCTTGCGAGATTTCAGAAACGCGCAGGTAGCCCAGGATGTCTTCGCCCAGTTCGATTTCAGCGCCCTTGGCATCCACGGTCTTGACCTTGCCGGTCACGATCGAGCCTTTGTCATTCACGGTGACAAAGGTGGTGAAGGGATCTTGGTCCAGTTGTTTGATGCCCAGGCTGATGCGCTCGCGCTCCACATCCACGGCCAGCACGATGGCTTCGACTTCTTGGCCTTTTTTGTAGTTGCGCACAGCGGCTTCGCCGGTTTCGTTCCACGACAGGTCAGACAAGTGCACCAGGCCGTCGATGCCAGCGGCCAAGCCCACGAACACGCCAAAGTCGGTGATCGACTTGATCGGGCCCTTGACGCGGTCGCCGCGCTTGGTGTTCTGGGCAAATTCTTGCCAAGGGTTGGCGCGGCACTGCTTCATGCCCAGGCTGATGCGGCGCTTGTCTTCGTCGATCTCCAGGACCATGACTTCGACTTCGTCGCCCAGGGACACCAGCTTGTTGGGGGCCACGTTTTTGTTGGTCCAGTCCATTTCGGAAACGTGCACCAAGCCTTCGATGCCGGGTTCCAGTTCCACGAAGGCACCGTAGTCAGCGATATTGGTGACTTTGCCGAACAGGCGGGTGCTGGCTGGGTAGCGGCGGCCTACGCCCATCCAGGGGTCGTCGCCCATTTGCTTCAGGCCCAGCGAGACGCGGTTTTTGTCGGTATCGAACTTGAGGATCTTGGCCATGATTTCCTGGCCAGCGGTCACCACTTCAGAGGGGTGACGCACGCGGCGCCAGGCCATGTCGGTGATGTGCAGCAGGCCGTCGATGCCGCCCAGGTCCACAAATGCGCCGTATTCGGTGATGTTTTTCACCACACCTTGCACGATGGCGCCTTCTTTCAGGTTCTCCATCAGCTTGGCACGCTCTTCACCCATCGAGGCTTCCACCACAGCGCGGCGGCTCAGTACCACGTTGTTGCGCTTGCGGTCCAGCTTGATGACCTTGAATTCGAGGGTTTTGTTTTCGTAGGGGGTCAGGTCTTTGACCGGACGGGTGTCGATCAGCGAGCCGGGCAGGAAAGCGCGGATGCCATTGACCAACACGGTCAGGCCACCCTTGACGCGGCCGCTGGTGGTGCCGGTGACGAATTCGCCAGATTCCAGCGCTTGCTCCAGCGACAGCCACGAGGCCAGGCGCTTGGCGGTGTCGCGCGACAGCACGGTGTCGCCGTAGCCGTTTTCGATGACACCAACGGCCACCGAGACGAAGTCACCCACTTGGACTTCGATTTCGCCCTGGTCGTTTTTGAACTCTTCAATTGGCACATAGGCTTCGGATTTGAGGCCAGCGTCCACGATCACAAAGTTTTGATCGACGGCAACCACTTCGGCAGTGATTACTTCGCCAGGACGCATTTCGGTGCGTTGCAGGGATTCTTCAAACAGGGCGGCAAAAGATTCGGACATGTGTTTCCTTGGTCGCAAGGGCAGGTTTCCGGCAGCACTATTGCTGCGCGTTTTTAAGGCTGCCCGCGATCGGGGTGCAGAAAAAGATCTGCGGGTTAAAAGTGAAAAACCGCAACGGGTTGGCCGCTGTGTGACAGCGTTGGCCAACCCCGTGCGGGCGTGGTCTTGAGCAGCAGCGCTGGGCGTTATGGGCGCTGGGCGGCTGCAAAAGGCTGGCGTTGCTCCCACCAGGCCAGCACCTGCTGCACGGCTTGTTCAATCGTGCGTTCGGCGTGGTTGTCCCAGTGCAAAGCATCCTCGGCGGGCTTTAAGGGCGCTGCGCTGCGCTGCATATCGCGGGCATCGCGCGCCTGAAGGTCTGCCAAAAGGTCGGCAATATTAGCAGAAAGACCTTTATCTATCAACTGTTTAAAGCGCCTTTCTGCACGGCATTGAGCGCTGGCGCTCAAGTACACCTTCAGCGCTGCATCGGGGAAGATGACCGTGCCCATGTCGCGCCCGTCGGCCACCAGGCCAGGCAAGCGGCGAAAATCGCGCTGCAATTGTAGTAGCGCTTGGCGCACAGCAGGAAAGGCTGAAACGCGTGAAGCATTCATACCAGCGGCTTCGGTGCGAATGGCCAGGCTGATGTCTTCGGCCCCGAGGAGTACGCGCTGGTCCGGGGTAAAAACAATGTGCAGTGTGGCGACCAGATCGGCAATTTGCTGGGCGTGCGCCGCTTCCAAAGGAATGCCGGCCCGGGTGGCGGCCAAGCCGGCAATGCGGTAGAGCGCCCCCGAGTCGAGCAAGGCAAACCCCAGACGCTGGGCCACCAAACTGGCCACCGTGCCTTTGCCCGAGGCGGTGGGGCCATCAATGCAGATGACCGGGGCCGGGACGCTGGGCTGCACCAGGGTGAACAGGGCCTCAAAATAATCGGGGAAGGTTTTGGCCACGCATTGGGGGTCTTCAATGCGCACGGGCAGGCCCGCCGGATTAAAGGCCGCAAGCGAAAAGCACATGGCCACGCGGTGGTCGTCGTAGGTGTGGATGCTGGCGGCTTGCCAGTCTTGCACCGACGCCGGGGGGGTGATGCGGATGAAGTCGGCCCCTTCTTCCACCGTAGCACCCAATTTGCGCAGTTCGCAGGCCATGGCGGCGATGCGGTCGGTCTCTTTGACGCGCCAGCTGGCGATGTTGCGCAAGGTGGTGGTGCCATCGGCGTACAAGGCCATGGCGGCCAGGGTCATGGCCGCGTCGGGGATGTGGTTGCAATCGAGATCAATGGCTTTGAGTGGCCACGCGCCCCGCTGCACTTGCAGCCAATTGGGGCCGCCGGTGACCACCGCGCCCATGGCTTGGGCGGCTTCAGCGAAGCGGATGTCGCCCTGGATCGAGTCCAGCCCAACGCCTTCGATTTTGATGCTTTTTTGGCCATTATCGCCCGTGGCTATTGCGCCTAATGCTATGAAATAGCTGGCCGATGAGGCATCTGCCTCGACATGAATGGCTCCGGGCGATTGGTAGTGGCTGCCCGCTGGGATGACAAAGCGCTGCCAGCCGTGGTTTTCCACGCGGATGCCAAAACGCGCCAGCAATTCCAGGGTGATGTGGATGTAGGGCTTGGAAATCAGCTCTCCTTGCACGTCGATGGTGATGGCTTGCGTGCGTGCCAGCAGGGGCAGTGCCATGAGCAGCGAGGTCAAAAACTGGCTGGAGACATCGCCGCGCACGCGGATGGGTGCAGCCAAATGGGCGGCAAAGTCGGGGTGGCCGATTTTCAGCGGCGGGTAGCCTGGGGTGCCCAGGTAGTCAATCTGGCAGCCCAATTGGCGCAGGGCATCGACCAGATCGCCAATGGGGCGCTCATACATGCGCGCGATGCCGGTCATTTCAAACTGACCGCCCAGCACCGCCAAGGCGGCCGTCAAGGGGCGCATGGCGGTGCCGGCGTTGCCTAAAAACAGCGTGGCTGCGGCATCGGCCGGCAACGCACCGCCCAGTCCGGTGATGTGCAATGGCTGGCCCGGTGTGACTTGGCCGGGGGTGATGGTGCAGCCCAGGGCGTGCAGGGCATCAAGCATGACCCGCGTGTCGTCCGAGTCGAGCAGGTCGTGCAGCACGGTGGTGCCGTGGCTGAGTGCGGCCAGCAAAAGGACGCGGTTGGAGATGCTTTTGGAGCCGGGCAGCTGCACGCAGCCGTGGGCGCTGGCCAGGTGGGGCAGGTCAAGAAATGCGGTGGTAAACATGCCGTTAGTCTTTTTTCGGGGCCGCAAAGCATTGGCTGCGGGCGGCGCTGGCGTGCTCGATCATGCTTTCGAGGGCGGCGGTGTCGTTGGCTTGCAAGGCGGCTTCAAAAGCCTGCAAGGCGTGGCGGTAGTGCTGCAGCTGGCTGAGCACTTCTTCCTGGTTGGCGTGCAGAATGTCGCGCCACACTTTGGCATCGGCAGCGGCAATGCGGGTGAAATCTTTGAACCCGGGGCCGGCCAGCTGCAGGTAATCCTCGCCATGCAGTTGCCCGGTGATGCTGTGCATCATGGCAAAGGCCAACAGGTGGGGCAGGTGGCTGACGGCGGCAAAGGCCGCATCGTGCGCCTGCGGGCTCATGGTGCTGACCTCGCAGCCCAGGGCCAACCACAGCAGCTGGGCTTTGTGCAGTTGGGCGGTCAAGGTGCGCTCAGTGGGCGTGATGACCACTTTGGCCCCCCGGTACAGATTGGCATCGGCGTGCTCAACCCCGGCCAACTCTTTGCCGGTAATGGGGTGGGCGGGAATAAAGCTGCCCAAGCGTGACCCCAGGGCGCTGCGCGCGGCGCTGACGACATCGGCTTTGGTGGAGCCGACATCCATGACCAGCATTTGCGGGGTGATCAAGTGCTTGATGGATTTGAGGGTGCGCTCGGTGGCCGCAACCGGTACGGCCAGCAAAACGATGTCGGCCCCGGCCACGGCCAGCAGGGCCGAGGGCGCTTCAACATCGATCACGCCCATTTTGCGGGCGCGTTCGGTGGTGGAGGGTGATTTGCTGTAGCCGACCACGCGCTTGACCAAGCCGGCTTGCTTCAAGGCCAGCGCAAACGAGCCGCCCATCAAGCCGCAGCCAATCAAACCCAGTTGTTCAAACATTGGTGTCTTCCTTTACGCATTGCGCCGTTCAGGCCGCCACCGGGTAGGTGCCCAGTTGTTTGTAGAAGGCGCTCAGGTGCTGCAGCTCTTGCAGTGCCTGGGCGACATGGGGGTGGGCAGGGTGGCCTTCGATGTCGATGTAAAAGTAATACTCCCACTGGCCGGTGCGCGCCGGGCGCGATTCAAAACGCGTCATCGAAACGCCGTGCTTTTTCAGTGGCACCAATAAATCATGGACGGCACCGGGGCGATTGGGCACCGAGATGATCAGGCTGGTGCAGTCTTTGGCCGACGGCGCAGGCGTGGGCAGGGTGTGCGGCAGGCAAATGATGGCAAAGCGCGTGCGGTTGTAAGCCTGGTCCTGGATGGCGTGGCTGACGATGTGCAGGCCAAACTGCTGCGCTGCGCGCTCACCGGCAATGGCGGCCCAGCCAGGGTGCAAGGCGGCCAGGCGGGCCCCTTCTGCATTGCTCTCGACCGGGCGGCGCTCGGCATCGGGCAGGTGCTTGGACAGCCAAGCTTGGCATTGCGCCAGCGCTTGGGGGTGGGCGACGACGACCTCGATGTCTTGCAGGCTGTTGGTCGAGCGCATCAGGTTGTGGCGCACCAGCAGGCTGACCTCGCCCACGATGTGGCAAGGGGTGTGCAGCAGCATGTCGAGCGAGCGGGTGACCACGCCCTCGGTGGAGTTTTCAATGCCCACCACGCCGTACTGGGCACTGCCGGCGGCGGTGGCATGAAACACCTCTTCAAAGCTGTTGCAGTACATGAAGTTGGCCGCGCCGCCAAAGTATTCGATGGCCGCCTGCTCGCAAAAAGTGCCCTCCGGCCCGAGCACCGCCACGCGCTGGGGCGACTCCAGGGCCAGGCAGGCGGACATGATTTCGCGCCAGATGGCGGCCACATGCGTGCCTTTGAGCGGCCCGGGGTTGGCAGTTTTGATCTTCTCAATCACCTGGGCCACGCGGTCGGGGCGAAAGAAGGTGGAGCCTTCGCGCTTCTTCACCTCGCCCACCTGCTCGGCCACACGGGCACGCTGGTTGAGCAGGTGCAGCAGCTGGTGATCGAGGCTGTCAATTTGGTCGCGCAACTGGGCCAATTCGGGGCTGGCTTGGGGGGTGATGCTCATGGTGTCTCTTTTGTTATAGCTGTTAGCGCTGATAAATAGGCGTTTTATGGGCTGATTGACTGTGAAAGCAGCTATTTATCAGCGCAAATAGCTTCTGTAATGAAGGTTTTAAGCGCTGGTGCGCTCGAACTCTTGCATAAAGGCAATCAGGGCCTGCACGCCTGCCATGGGCATGGCGTTGTAGAGGCTGGCGCGCATGCCGCCCACCGATTTGTGGCCTTTGAGCTGCAGCAGCCCGGCGGCTTTGGCACCGGCCAGAAAGGCTTCGTTGCGGCTGGCATCGCGCAGCTGGAAGGGGATGTTCATGCGCGAGCGCCAGGCCGGGTCGATGGCATTGACGTACAGCTGCGAGCCGTCCACATAGTCATAAAAGCGCTGGGCCTTGGCGATGTTGCGCTGCTCCATGGCGGCGATGCCGGTCAGCTCGCCCTCGCGCTGGCGCTTGAGCCACTGAAAGGTCAGACCCGCCATGTAGATGCCCCAGGTTGGCGGGGTGTTGAACATGGAGTGGTTGTCGGCCACGGTTTTAAAGTCAAACGCGCTGGGCGTAATCGGCAGGGCGTGGCCCAGCAGGTCTTCGCGCACGACCACGATGGTCAGCCCTGCGGGGCCGATGTTTTTCTGCGCCCCGCCAAAGGCCAGGCCAACGCGGCTCCAATCCACCGGGCGCGAGGCGACGTGCGAGGAAAAATCAATCACCAGCGGCGCATCGCAGCCCAGGGCTCGCAGGTCGGGCAGTTCGTGAAATTCCACGCCGTCAATGGTTTCATTGCTGCAAATGTGAACGTAGGCCGGGTTGCTGGACAGCTGCCAGTCCTTTGGGGCCACGGGGCGGGTAAAGCCGCTGTCCTTGCCGCTGGCGGCCAAGTGTGGCTGCGCGTATTTGGCCGCCTCTTTGAAGGATTTTTGGCTCCAGCTACCGGTCACGACAAAGTCCACCACGCCAGCGCGCGAGAGGTTCATGGGCACGATGGCGTTTTCGGCAATGCCGCCGCCTTGCATGAACAGGATTTTGAAGTGGGCCGGAATGGCCAACAGTTCGCGCACATCGGCTTCAGCGGTTTCGTAGATGCTGATGAACTCTTTGCCCCGGTGGCTCATCTCCATCACACCCATGCCGCAGCCATGCCAATCGAGCATTTCTGCAGCCGCTTGCTGCAAGACTTCTTCAGGGATGGCGGCGGGGCCAGCAGAAAAGTTAAAGGGGCGGTTCATTTTTATCAGATCAAAAGTGGTTAAAACCTAGGTGGTGCAAGCGCAAAGTGCTCTTATTTATTCTTCAGCCGTAGTCTCGGGGCTGCCTGCCGCACTGTTGCTTTGGGTGGTGTCAGCATCTGCCTGGGCATCGCTGCCTGCATCGCTTTCAACATCGTTTTCGGCATCGTTCACGGCATCATTTTCCGCAATGCGCTGCAAACCGGAGAGCTTGGCCCCTGCGTCCAAATTCATCAGCGTCACGCCCTGGGTGGCGCGGCCCATTTCACGGATTTCGGCCACGCGGGTGCGCACCAGCACGCCGGTGTCGGTAATCAGCATGATTTCATCCTCGGGGGCGACCAAGGTGGCGGCGACCACTTTGCCGTTGCGCTCGGACTGCTGGATGGCAATCATCCCCTTGGTGCCCCGGCCGTGGCGCGTGTATTCGCGGATGTGGGTGCGCTTGCCGTAGCCGTTTTCGGTGGCGGTCAGCACGCTTTGGGCGTTGCTGTCGGGCGAGGTAGCGTCGAGGGTGTCTGGCGTGGCCGGCACTTCTTCGCTGGCATCGGCCACCAGCAGGGCGATGACGCTTTGGCCTTCGTCAATATTCATGCCGCGCACGCCCCGGGCATTGCGGCCCATGGGGCGCACATCGTTTTCGTCAAAGCGCACGGCCTTGCCACCGTCGCTGAACAGCATCACATCGTGCTTGCCGTCGGTCAGCGCCGCGCCAATCAGGTAGTCGCCTTCGTCCAAGCCGACGGCGATGATGCCCACCTTGCGCGGGTTGGAAAATTCGGACAGCGCCGTTTTCTTCACCGTGCCCATGCTGGTGGCCATGAAGATGTAGTGGTCTTCCGGGAAGTTGCGCATCTCGCCGGTCAGCGGCAGCACCACGTTGATTTTTTCGCCTTCCTGCAGCGGGAACATGTTCACGATGGGCCGCCCGCGCGAGTTGCGCGAACCGGCGGGCACTTCCCACACCTTGAGCCAGTACAGCCGCCCCCGGTTGGAGAAGCACAAAATCCAGTCGTGCGTGTTGGCGATAAAGAGCTGGTCGATCCAGTCATCCTCTTTGGTTGCCGTGGCCTGCTTGCCGCGCCCGCCACGCTTTTGCGCGCGGTATTCGCTCAACGGCTGGCTCTTGATGTAGCCGGTGTGGCTAAGGGTGACCACCATGTCGGTGGGCGTGATCAGGTCTTCGGTCGAGAGGTCTTGCGCACTGTGCTCGATGGTGGAGCGGCGCGCGCCCAGCTTGGTTTGGCCAAACTCGGTTTTCAGCGCAGTCAGCTCATCGCCGATGATGGTGGAGACACGCCCAGGCTTGGCCAAGATGTCCAGCAAGTCTTCAATGACCGCCATGATGTCTTTGTATTCGGCGACGATTTTGTCCTGCTCCAGGCCAGTCAGGCGCTGCAGGCGCATTTGCAAAATCTCTTGCGCTTGGGTGTCGGACAGGCGGTACAGACCATCGTCTTGCATGCCCAATTCTGCTTCCAAGCCTTCCGGGCGGTAATCGTCAGCATTGACCACGCCGCCATCCGTGTTGGTGCGGGTCAGCATCTCGCGCACCAGCTGGCTGTCCCAACGCCGGTTCATCAGCTCGGCTTTGGCCACAGGGGGCGTGGGGGCATTGCGGATGATGGCGATGAAGTCGTCAATATTGGCCAGCGCCACCGCCAAGCCTTCCAGCACATGGCCACGCTCGCGGGCTTTGCGCAGCTCAAATACGGTGCGGCGGGTGACCACTTCGCGGCGATGCTGCAGGAAAACGGAGATCAAGTCCTTCAAATTGCACAGGCGCGGCTGGCCGTCGATCAGGGCCACCATGTTCATGCCGAAGGTGTCTTGCAGCTGCGTTTGTTTGTACAGATTGTTCAGCACCACTTCGGGCACTTCGCCGCGCTTGAGCTCAATCACCAGGCGCATACCGGATTTGTCCGATTCGTCCTGGATGTGGCTGATGCCTTCGAGCTTTTTCTCGTGCACCAGCTCGGCCATGCGCTCTTGCAGCGTTTTTTTATTCACCTGGTAGGGCAGCTCATCGACGATGATGGCCTGGCGCTGGCCCCGGTCAATGTCCTCGAAGTGCACCTTGGCCCGCATCACCACGCGGCCACGGCCGGTGCGGTAGCCGTCCTTGACACCCTGAATACCGTAAATGATCCCGGCGGTAGGGAAGTCTGGGGCGGGAATGATTTCCATCAGCTCGTCAATCGATGCCTCTGGCGTGTGCAGTAGGTGCAGGCAAGCATCGACCACTTCATTCAAGTTGTGCGGCGGAATGTTGGTGGCCATCCCCACCGCAATACCCGAGCTGCCATTGACCAGCAGGCTGGGCAAGCGGGCGGGCAACACCAGGGGCTCGTTTTCGCTGCCGTCGTAGTTGGGGCCAAAGTCCACGGTCTGTTTGTCGATGTCGGCCAGCATTTCGTGGGCAATTTTCGACAGGCGAATTTCCGTGTAACGCATCGCTGCCGCGTTATCACCATCGACCGAGCCGAAGTTGCCCTGGCCATCGACCAGCATGTGGCGCAGCGAAAAATCCTGCGCCATGCGCACGATGGTGTCGTACACCGCTGTGTCGCCGTGCGGGTGGTATTTACCAATCACGTCACCGACGATACGTGCCGATTTTTTGTACGGGCGATTCCAATCGTTGTTCAGCTCGTGCATGGCAAACAGCACCCGCCGATGCACCGGTTTTAAGCCGTCGCGTGCATCGGGCAGGGCCCGCCCCACAATCACACTCATGGCGTAGTCGAGGTAGCTGCGGCGCATCTCCTCTTCAAGGCTGATCGGTAGGGTTTCTTTGGCAAACTGGGTCATGGACGGCTTCTAGTTATGCTGAGGCAGCGAAACAGTTAATTCTAGAGGGAATAGACTGTTGCTGGAGGGCCACACATTTTTAAGAATGTTTAAGCGCTGGGCATTTACCGCCAGCTGGCATCTGTATTTTTAGGCATCGTGTGGCACAATTCCAAACAGCGCTCGCTAGTGGTGGTCATTGGCGACGTTTACGAATTTCGCGAATAGCGGCTTTATCCCAAAGAGGAGAATCATGAAGAAACTCAACAAAGTGGCGATTTTGTTTGCTGGTGCAGCCCTGGCTACGGCCGCTGGCGCTCAGTCCATCGATAACTGGAAAAACGGCACCAACGAACTGGTCTGGAAAAACGGTACCAATGAATTGTGCTGGCGCGATGCCAACTGGACACCTGCTACAGCCGCTCCTGGCTGCGATGGTGCACTGCAAGTTGCCGCTGCCCCAGCAGCTGCACCTGCTGCTGCCGCTGCGCCTGTCGCTGCTGCTTCCAAAGTGACTTTTGCTGCTGATGCGTTCTTTGACTTTGACAAGGCTGTTCTCAAGCCCGCAGGCAAAGCCAAGCTGGACGAAGTGGCCAACAAAATTGGTGGCATCAACCTGGAAGTGATCATTGCTGTGGGGCACACTGACTCGGTTGGCTCGGATGCTTACAACCAAAAACTGTCTGTGCGTCGCGCTGAAGCTGTGAAAGCCTACTTGGTGAACAAAGGCGTTGATAAAGCACGCGTGTACACCGAAGGCAAGGGAGAATCCCAGCCTGTGGCCGACAACAAGACCAAAGAAGGTCGTGCAAAAAATCGTCGCGTAGAAATCGAAGTGGTTGGCACTGCCAAGTAATAACCCCTATGATTCGCTAAAAAAGCCCCGGTAACGGGGCTTTTTTTTATCATCTTTAAGCTGTTTTTTTAGTCCTGCCATGACTGCACCTATGAATGTTGATCCCGCTGAATTAGAGAAATTTTCTGCCTTAGCCCATCACTGGTGGGATCCAGAAAGTGAATTTAAACCACTGCACCAAATGAATCCTTTGCGCTTAGGGTGGATTGATCAAATTGCAGGGCTGAAGGATAAAAAAATAGTGGATATTGGCTGCGGCGGCGGTATTTTGGCCGATGCCATGGCACGTAGCGGTGCAGCAGAAGTGCTGGGCGTTGATCTGGCCAAAAAATCCTTGCAAGTAGCACAACTGCATGCACTAGAAGCAGGTACCCCGCACATTGCGTATCGCGAGATTTCTGCAGAGGCTTTGGCTGCCGAGCAACCTGCCGCTTTTGACATTGTGACCTGCATGGAAATGTTGGAGCACGTACCTGATCCAGCATCCGTGGTTCATGCCTGCGCCAATTTGGTCAAGCCGGGAGGCTGGGTATTTTTCTCAACATTAAATAGAAATTTGAAATCATTTGGCTTAGCCATTGTGGCCGCAGAATATATTTTAAAAATGCTTCCTACAGGCACCCATGAATATCAGAAATTTTTACGACCTAGCGAACTGACGCGATTTTGTCGAGAGGCTGGTTTGGACGTTAAAGCCAGCTCTGGCTTGCAGTACAACCCTTTGACAGGTCGTTATTGGTTAAGCCAAGACTGCAGCGTTAATTATTTATTGGCAGCACAGCGCCCCGTCGTATGAGTCGTTGGAGAAATATTCAAGCCGTCCTGTTCGATTTGGACGGTACCTTGCTCGATAGTGCCCCAGACTTAGCAGCGGCAGCAAATGCGTTGCGCATTCAGCGACAGCTGCTCCCACTTCCCTTGGCTCACTACCGGCCCTTTGTAGGCACCGGGGCACGTGGCATGCTTCGCTTAGCCTTGGGTATCCAGGAAACCGATCCTGAGTTTTGTGATTTAAAGGAAGCATTTTTTCAAGCGTATGAAGCTTGCATGGGCGCACATTCCAGAATTTTTCCTGGGGTGCCAGAAGTGTTGCAAGGCGTGGAGAAAAACTGCCAATCTTGGGGAATTGTCACCAACAAGATAGAACGTTTTACCAAGCCTATCGTGCAAGCAGATGAATTACTGTCTAAAAACCAAGTTCTAGTGTGTGGCGATACCACGGCTTTTAGCAAGCCACACCCAGCCCCATTGTTGGCGGCGGCCAGCACTTTGCGAGTTGATCCTGGCGCTTGCATTTATGTAGGTGATGATGAGCGCGATATCCAAGCAGCAAAAGCGGCTGGAATGAGGGCCATCGCTGCAAGCTATGGTTATTTGGGCGATGCGCATGATGTCCGTTGCTGGCAGCCTGATGCGATCATTGATTCACCTCAAGGGCTACTCAATTTACTGGATTTCCATTAGAATAGCCGTCTAAGGGGCTGCCCTGGTTTCGACGTGGGTTCGGGATCGGTACGGTGCATGTCGAGCTTGAGTGACGCTCGTAAATCTCCATTCACAAAAGTAACTGCAAACGACGAACGTTTCGCACTCGCCGCTTAAATCCGGTGAGCCTTGCAACAGCACGCTGATGGGCTGGGCAAGGGGGTAGCAATACCTCCAGGCTGCAAGGGAATTCACATCAGCTGGCTTGGTACCGGGCACCTTGGTATTGAGCAAGATTTAAGGGTGCTGGCCTTGCCTGCAGCGTGTGTCTGCGCGGCTTGCAAGGTGAGACTCAAATCAGAACACTAAACATGTAGATCTGGCCGACGAAGGCTTGCGGACGCGGGTTCAATTCCCGCCAGCTCCACCAAATTGAAGGGCTCGGATAATCTCCGGGCCCTTTTTCTTGCCTGAAATCCCCGCGCCATGCGGGGTCCCGGCCATCCGTGCTGCGGGTGGCCATCAGCCGAAACGCCCGAAATCGGCCACTTTCTCCACCAGACCCGTCTCTATTCTCCGTTTGGCCTGCAGGTAGGCGCAGTTCTTTCTATTACAAAATCAACAACTTACGCGCGGTGATTCATCGTCAACCAAGGCGACCGGTCACCAGTGCAACTAGACAGTGTGCGTCATTTGTACTAACATTGCGGCAATTGATCTAACAAAAGAGGTGCTGCCATGACTGCCGTCGCATCGTCGCCTTCCGCCCGCTCGGCCCGACTTGGGCTGCGCGCCACCCCCGAACAGGAGGTGGTGCTGCGCCGTGCCGCCGAGGTGGCCCACAAGTCGCTGACCGACTTCATCCTCGACAGCGCGTGCCTGGCCGCCGAGCAAACCCTGCTGGACCAACGATTGTTCATGGTCTCGGGTAGCCAGTACCAGGCCCTGATGGATCTGCTGGATCGCCCCGAACAGGCCAACGAGGGTTTGCGCGACCTATTTGCCCGTAAGGCGCCCTGGGACACGAAGTGACGTTGCGCGCACCGGAGCCGCTGGCCGCGCAGCATCGGCTGGAAGGTTTTGATTGCGGCAAGCCCGCGTTGAATGACTGGCTGTTGCGCCACGCCCGCCAGGCGCAGGGCAGCGGCTCGGCCAAGACCTTTGTCGTTGCCGAGGACGATGGCCGCGTGGCGGGCTACTTCAGTCTGACCGTGGGACAAGTCGACACGCTGGAAGCGCCAGAGCGCATCCGCAAGGGGATGGGGCAGTACCCATTGCCAGTTGTGATTCTGGCGCGGCTCGCTGTCTCGGTAGCGGATCAGGGGCGAGGCATCGGCTTCGGTTTGCTGCAGGATGCGATTCGCCGCACGATGCTGATTGCCGAGCAGGCCGGCATCCGCGCCATGCTGACCCATCCCCTCGATGAAGAAGCGGCGAGGTTCTACACCCGGTTCGGGTTCATCGCGTCACCGCTGCGCGATCAGCAATTGCTACTGCTCTTGAAGGACGCCCGTCGCTGGGTCCGCTGAACTATGACCATCGAATCACTGCCCACTTTCACCAAGCCAGCCCGCCAGCGCTGGGAGTCCATCCCTGCCGACATCCGCCAGCGACTGCTGTCCAACGTCTGGTGTGGCCAGTGCCGTCACGAAACCACGATCACCAATTTCAGCGGCACCATCAAGGGTGGCGACTTGCTGCTGGTGGGCAAGTGCGCCGAATGCCACGGTGATGTGGCACGGGTGATCGAGGGTTCGTAACCCGGTCAGGCATCAAACCCCGCCACCACCGCCCGCTGTGCCACCCAGTCGGTCGGCAGCGGATTGCGCTGGAACCACAGCAGGCTCATGCACCGGGGCTGTTGGCCAGCCAAGATGGCCTGGATGATGGCAGGCTGAAGCAGTGTCAGCCGCAGCAGTTCGTTGACCGTCTAGTGGTGCAGGCCTTCGCGCTGGGCGATGTCGCTGCCACTGCCCACCACGCCGTCGTCGAGCAGTTGCTGCCAGTAGAAAGCCCGCGTCAGTGCCACCAGCAGGGGCTGGTCGATTTGGGTGACCACTTTGCCCGGCGCGTCGAGCTGGCCGTCCGGCCGCACCACCACCTTGCTGCCGCCTCGCTTCCTGATCTTCAGCGGGATGAAGGTGGACAGTTTCACCTGCCCGCCATCCCGGCGTTCGCGGGCGATGGCTGCGCCCAGTGGCTGCACTTTGGGTTTCATACGGTTTCCTCCATCTCCTGCAATTCCGCACCGATGGTGCCGGGCAGCAACTCTCCAGCCAGTTCCTGCCAGCCCTGATCGCGCCAGATGATTTCCAACCCGCTGTCGGCAATCACCACGCGATCGATCAGCAATTGCGCCAGTCGGCACTGCTCCGCTGGAAACAGCTCCTGCCACAGACTGGCAAGATTCCGCATCGGCAACACGATCTGCGGTTCGGTGAGGTCAGGCCGGATGTGCTGCATTCGGTCCCACACCGATTGCACGATGTGCGTGGTCGACAGCACCGCCACGATTTGCTCGGTCACCAGTTCTTCAACTGGCACCGCAGGCAACGGCCCGTGCTGACTGGCCCATGCGCCAAAGCGCCGGTGTTTGATCGGGCTGTAGTAGCGGTAGGTCTTACCTTTCTTCTTGGTGTAGCTGGGTACCAGCCGTTCGCCATCAGACGTGAACAGCAGGCCTCGCAGCAGCACCGGTTCGCTCTGGCGGTCGTTGGTTTCGCGCCGCCGTTCGATGCCATCGGTGGCGATCAATGCGTGCGCGGCGTCCCACTGCGCCTGGCTGATGATGGCCTGGTGCTGGCCAGGGAAGCTTTGCCCTTTGTGGACGATCTCGCCCAGGTACATCCGGTTGTGCAGCATCTTGTAGTGACCTGCCCCCTCACAGCCGTACCAGCCGAATGGAAGTGAGGTCCGTCAACCTGGAGAATGACGGATATGAAGAAGAGTCGATTCACGGAGCAGCAGATCATTGGGTTCTTGAAGCAGGCCGAGTCAGGCCTGCCAGTCAGGGATTTCTGCCGCCAAGGCGGGTTCAGCGAGCCTGACCTGCCCCCTCGCCGAACAATCCCGCATCGTCACCCGCGTCGAAGAACTCATGCGCCTGTGCGATGCACTGGAGGCCAAGGGCCAGCTGGAGGCCACGCAGCACGCCCAACTGCTCAGCACCCTGCTGGGCACGCTGACTGCCAGCGCCACGCCCGAAGAACTGGCCGATAACTGGCAGCGCGTGGCCCAGCACTTTGACCTGCTGCTGGACCGCCCCCAGGCCATCGACGCGCTGGAGCAAACCCTGCTGCAACTCGCAGTGCGCGGCCTGCTGGTGCCGCAAGACCCAGCCGATGAACCCGCCAGCGTGCTGCTGCAAAAGATTCGGGCGCAGAAAGACCGGCTGATTGCCGAGGGCAAGATTAAAAAAGACAAGCCGCTGGCGGCGATTGCGGACGAGGAAAAACCGTTTGCGTTGCCGGTGGGGTGGGAGTGGCAATCGTTGGCAGAGATTGGTACCTGGGCAATCGGTTCAGGGTTCCCTCACGAGGCTCAAGGACGTGAAGGGCTGCCGATCTTATTCGCCAAAGTAAGCGACATGAACTTGCCTGGGAATGAGCTGGAGATTGTCAGAACCAATCACACGATTGATGACAAAACGGTAGAAAGACTGCGTATCAACGTCCACCAGTCAGGCACAGTCATATTCCCCAAAATTGGCGGCGCTATTGCTACAAATAAGCGACGCATCCTAGTTCGACCCACAGCCATCGATAACAACTGTTTGGGTATCACACCGTCGGCGGCGATGAGCACTAGCTATTTGTTCCTGCTTTTGTCTTCAATCGATTTCACGGTTTATCAAGCTGGTACGTCTGTGCCAGCCCTGAGCCAGGGAACTCTCGGTCAAATTCCAGTTGGGTTGCCCCCCCTCGCCGAACAATCCCGCATCGTTACCCGCGTCACGCAATTGCGCAGCCTGTGCTTTGAGCTGCGCCAGCGCCTGGCCGAGCGCGAGGCAGTGCAGGCGCGCCTGGCGGAGGCGCTGGTGCAGCAAGTGGCCTAAGAACGTGTTCACGATCTCCTCATGGGTGTGCGGGCGCGGAAATCATGAACACGTTCTAAGCCACAGCACACCGCACCGGGCTTATGCCAAGCCCTGTCTTTACGCCCTGCCCCGCGTGCGCCGCGACCGGATGCGCCACCCCTGCAGCGCAGCCACGATGGCGGCGTACACCGCCACCTCGGCCCATTGGTTTTTGCCCAGGCGCATCCAGTAAAAGTGCAGCAGTGCCAGCCACGCTGCGGCGTGGATGCTGTGGTGCAAGCGTTGCCATTGTTGTGCCCCCAGCAGTTGCAAAGCACGCTTTGGGGAGGTCAAGGCCAGCGCCAGCAGCAGCAGCACGGCCAGCGCACCCACCAGGATGAAGGGGCGTTGCAGCACATCATCCAGGGCCAGCGCCCATTGCCAGCCCATGTCCAGCCACAGGTAGCACAGGGCATGGATGGCTGCATAGAAAAACGCAAACAGGCCGATCAGGCGGCGCATGCGTGCCAGGGCGGGCAGGCCCAGCGCTTGGCGCAACGGTGTGATGGCCAAGGCCAGGCACAGGCCGCGCAAGGCCCAGTCGCCGGTGCTGCGCAGCAAAGCTTCGGCGGGGTTGGCCCCTAGTTGCTGGGTGAACAGGGCCACCACCAGCCAGGCCAGTGGGGCCAGGCACAGGCACCACACCACGGGTTTGGCAGCGCGGTGCAGCAGCAGGGGGTGTACCAGGGGGTGCAGGAAGCTTGGGGGGCGGGTCGGGATGGGATGGGCCATGCGATACCTGGGTGGCTTAGATCGTGAACACGTTCTTAGTAGTAGCGCTTCAAATCCATGCCGGTATAGAGCGAGCCGACTTGCTCGGCGTAGCCGTTGAATAGCTCCGTGGCGCGTTTGGGGGCCAGCAGGCCACCTTGGCCAATGACGCGTTCGCTGGCCTGGCTCCAGCGGCGGTGGGGTACGCCGGGGTTTACGTTGGCATAAAAGCCGTATTCGTGGGGCGCTGCTTTAACCCACGCGGTGGCCGGCATGTGCTCGACCAGGCGGATGGCGACCAGGCTTTTGGCGTTTTTGAAACCATATTTCCATGGCACCACCAAGCGCACCGGGGCACCGTTTTGGTTGGGCAGGACGCGGCCATACATGCCAAAGGCCAGCAGGGTCAGGGGGTGCAGGGCTTCGTCCAGGCGCAAGCCTTCGGTGTAGGGCCAGTCCAGGCCGCCACGGCGCAGGCCGGGCATGTGCTCGGGGTCGGCTTGGGTGACAAATTCGACAAATTTTGCGCTGCCCAGGGGTTGCACTTGTTTGAGCAATGCGGCCAGCGAGTAGCCTACCCAGGGGATGACCATGCTCCAGCCTTCGACGCAGCGCAGGCGGTAGATGCGCTCTTCCATGGGCTGCAGGCGCAGCAGGTCTTCCAGCGCCCAGGTGCCCGGTTTTTGCACCAGGCCCTCAACGCGTACGCTCCAGGGGCGGGTTGGCATCGCGGGGGCGTAGCGGGCGGGGTCGGCCTTGTCGTAGCCAAATTCATAAAAGTTGTTGTAGCTGGTGGCATCGTCCCAGGGGGTGGGCTTGGCGGCCAGCTGCGTGCCGGGCACGGTGGAGGCTTTGCCGGGCAGGGCGGCGAGTTTGTCCATGGCTGCGGGTGCGGCCATGGCTTCGCGCGCTGCCCAGGGGCTGAGGCTGGCGGTGGCGCTGGTGGCTGCCAGCAGCTGCAGCAGGCGGCGGCGTTCGGCAAAGATGTGTTGCGGGGTAATCGCGCTGGCGGCGGGTTGGGGAAACCAGGGGGTACCGGAATGTTTGCGCATGAAAACTCCTTCGCCAAGATAGACCAAAGGCTGCCAGTGTGCAGCCTTTGGTACTGGGCAGAGGGCCAAGTGGTTACTTGCCCCAGCTGTCTTTGAGTCCGGTAATTTTATTAAATACGGGCCGATCGGCGCGGTGCTCTTGGCGGTCAGCGACGAAGTAGCCAAAGCGCTCGAACTGGAATTTGTCGTCCGGCTGGGCGCTGGCCAGGGAGGGCTCGACGTAGGCGGTCACCACTTTGAGGCTGCTTGGGTTGAGCAGCGCCAGGTAGTCCTTGCCGCCCGCGTCGGGCTGGGCATCGGTGAACAGGCGGTCGTACAGGCGCACTTCGGCCGGCACGGCATCGTGCTGGGCCACCCAGGTGATGGCGGCTTTGACTTTGACGCTGTCGGCCCCAGGGGTGCCGCTTTTGGTGTCGGGCACCACGGTGGCCAGCACTTTGGTGACCTTGCCGTCAGCGTCTTTTTCGCAGCCGGTGCATTCGATGACGTAGCCGCCTTTTAAGCGCACCTTGTTGCCGGGGAACAGGCGCTTGTAGCCTTTGGGCGGGGTTTCTTCAAAGTCTTCGCGCTCAATCCAGACGTGGCGGCCCAGGCCAAAGTGGCGCTGGGGCACGTCGGCATCGTCCTTGCCGTGGGGCAGGGCGGGCAGTTGGCAGGCTTCGGTGTGCGCGCTGCTGCCAAACACCTCGGCCCAGTTGGTTAGCTCTAGGGCCAGGGGGTCGAGCACCACCATGGCGCGGTGGGCCTGGTGCTCCAGGTCTTCGCGCAGGCACAGCTCCAGCAGGCTGTAGTCGATCCAGGCGTAGTCTTTGGTCACGCCAATGCGTTCGCAAAAATCGCGGATGGCCGCGGGCGTGTACCCCCGGCGGCGCAGGCCGACGATGGTGGGCATGCGCGGGTCGTCCCAGCCGCTGACGGTGCCGCTATCGACCAGGTGCTTTAGCTTGCGCTTGCTGGTGACGACGTAGGTTAGGTTCAGGCGCGAGAACTCGTACTGGCGCGGCTGGGGCGTGGCAATCAGGCCACCGGCGCGCAGGTGATCGAGCAGCCAGTCGTAGAAGGGGCGCTGGTCTTCGAACTCCAGCGTGCAGATGCTGTGGGTGATGTGCTCCAGCGCGTCCTCAATGGGGTGGGCGAAGGTGTACATGGGGTAGATGCACCAGGCATCGCCCGTGGTGTGGTGCGTGGCGCGGCGGATGCGGTAGATGGCCGGGTCGCGCAGGTTGATGTTGGGCGCGGCCATGTCGATCTTGGCGCGCAGCACGGCGGCACCGTCGGCCAGCAGGCCGTTTTTCATATCGGCAAAGCGCTGCAGGTTCTCGGCCACGCTGCGGTTGCGGTAGGGGCTGTCTTTGCCGGGGGTGGTGAAGTCGCCCCGGTTGGCGCGCATGTCTTCGGCCGATTGCTCATCGACATAGGCCAGGCCCTGCTCAATCAGGTACACGGCTGCGCGGTGCATGAAGTCAAAGTAGTTGCTGGCGTAGTACAGGTGGCTGTGGCCCTGCGCGTCTTGCCAGTCAAAGCCGAGCCAGCGCACGGCATCTTTGATGCTTTCGACGTATTCCTGTTCTTCTTTTTCGGGGTTGGTGTCGTCAAAGCGCAGGTGGCAAATGCCGTTGTAATCGCGGGCCAGACCAAAGTTCAGGCAAATGCTTTTGGCGTGGCCCACGTGCAGGTAGCCGTTGGGCTCGGGCGGAAAGCGCGTGCGGATTTTGGCCGCATCCACGGGGCCAGCGGCATGGTGGGCGGCATCGCCAGGGCCGCCGCCCCAGTGGCGACCCGCGTGGGTGCCTTCGGTCAAGTGGTTTTCGATGATTTGGCGCAGGAAGTTGGTCGGCTTGGCCGCCACGTCCGAAGCAGAAGAGGGGTTGGAGGTATTGGTGCTCATATGGCGGCCGATTGTAGGGCGGCTGCAGGTGGCACCGGGCACACCCCCGGGATAGAGGCTGGATAATCAGCAGCTTTTGCCACCAGAAAGAAGCAACGATGACGACGATGCGCAAGACGGTTTTTGTGCTCAATGGCCCCAATCTCAACCTGCTGGGCACGCGTGAGCCGCAGGTCTATGGGGCGCACACCTTGGCCGATGTGGAGCAGCTGTGCCAAGTGGCCTGCACGCGCCACGGCTTGGCGTTGCGCTTTCACCAAAGCAACCATGAGGGGCAGTTGCTGGACTGGATTCACGAAGCTGGTCGCCTGCACGCCCAGGGCGCACTGGCCGGGGTGATTTTGAACGCCGGTGCCTATACGCACACCAGCATTGCGCTGATGGATGCCATCAAGGGCACAGGCGTGGCGCTGCTGGAGCTGCACATTAGCAACGTGTTTGCCCGCGAGGCATTTCGCCACCACTCCTACCTCTCGCCCGTGGCGCGGGCGGTGGTTTGCGGCTTGGGGGTGCAGGGCTATGCCCTGGCGGTGGAGGCCGTGGCGCAGTGGTAGAGGTGCAGGATTGGACAGTTCTGCCCTGGGATGGCTCGGCGCAGGATTACGCTGCGGTGGCGGCGGGCCAAGTGACCCCGCCAGAAGTGGCGCAGTGGCAGGCCCAGGCGCAGCGCGTAACTTTTGCCCATGCGGGCGGGGTACTTACCGCCCACCACTGGTCGGCCGCACCGGCACCCGGTCATCTGCACAAGGCCCCGGTGGTTGTGCTGCACGGCGGCAGCGGCAGTTGGACGCATTGGCTGCGCATGCTGGGGCCGCTGACGCAAGCCGGGCATGCCGTGTGGGCGCTGGATTTGCCGGGCTTTGGTGCCTCTGATCCCTTGCCCCATCAGCAAGATGCCGACGATATGTTGCCCCTGCTGGCTGCCAGTTTGCAGCATTGGCTGCCGGGGCAGGCGCTGCAGATCATGGGTTTTTCGCTGGGTGGGATGACGGCGGCGCTGCTGGCCGCAGCCTATCCGGCCCTGGTGCGCCAGCTGGTGCTGGTGGGGCCGCCGGGGCTGGGGCTGCGGGACAAGCCTTTGTACCGCCTCAAAGGTTGGCGCCATCTGGCCGACCCGGTGGAGCAATTGCTGTGCCACCAGTACAACTTGGCCGCGCTGATGCTGGCCGATGCCCGCCAGATTGACCGCGCCACCTTGGCCCTGCACACGGCCAATGTGCAGCGCGACCGCTTGCCGCGTCGCCGCCTGGCCAGCACCGACATCCTGCGCCAAACCCTGCCGCGCATCACCTGCCCGGTGCAGGCGGTGTATGGGCAGGAGGACGTGCTCTACCGAGGGCTGTGGCCGCAAGTGGCGGCGTGCTTTGGCGGGCGGCTGCAGTTGATTGCAGGGGCCGGGCATTGGGTGCAGTACGAGCAGCCGGGGGTGTTTGCAGAGGCAGTCCTGCCAATGCTTTTATAAAAATACCTGGTTCCGCTGGATGTGAAACGATTTCAAAGTGTTTTTATATAAGAATCGTTTAAATATAAGCGCAACCAGCTATTGAAAATAGACTAAAAAGCATCCGCCAAAGGCAGGCGCTGCCATTGCCCATTGGGCGTGATGCGCAGCACCTCGGCGCGTGGGGCTGGGCCATCGCAATGCCAGTCAGAGAGCACGACGCGGGTGCGCCCCGCTGGCAGGGTGTGGTCGGCTGGGCGGTGGGTGTGGCCGTGAATCAGCGTGTGCGCCTGGGTGTGCGCAAGCCATTGATCGGTAAGCGCCGGATCGGCATCGGCGTACTCCATGCCCGATTGCTTGCGCTGCTCGCTTTCGCTGCGCAAATGCTGGGCCAGGGCGCGGCGCTCGACCAGGGGGCGGGCCAGCAGCTGCTGTTGCCAGGCGGGCTGGCGGCTGATGGCGCGAAATTGTTGGTATTCAGTATCGTCCAGGCACAGCGCATCGCCGTGCGAAAGCAAGATGCGCTGCGGCCCCCAGACCAGCAGGGTGGGGTCGGCCAAGCCTTGCATGCCGCTGGCCCGCAAAAACGCTGCGTCGGCCAGAAAGTCGCGGTTGCCCACCATGAAATAGATGGGCCGCTGCTGGCTGGCCGCGTGCAGCGTGGCGGCGCATTGGGCTTCAAAGCTGCCCGCCTCTTGCAGGGCATCGTCGCCCACCCAGGATTCAAACAAATCGCCCAGGATCACGATGGCGCTGGCCGGGCTGCTTTTTAAATAGCGTTGCCAAGCGGCCAAGGTGGCGGGTTCGCTGGCTTGCAGGTGCAAGTCGGCAATGCATTCCACCGCGCTCCAGTGCGTTGGCGCGTGCAGCGTTTGGGCGGGCAGGGCGGTGGTGGGCATGCTGCAAGGGGTTGGATTTACAGGGCCACAGCCTTGTCGATCACCACGGCATCAAACGGCACGTCATCGTGGTAGCCCTTGCGCGTGGTGCGTACTTTTTTCATGGCATCGACCACTTCTTGGCCTTTGACCACTTTGCCAAACACGGCATAGCCCCAGCCTTGTGCGGTGGGCGAGGTGTGGTTCAAAAAGTCGTTGTTCACGGTGTTGATAAAGAACTGGGCTGTGGCGCTGTGCGGGTCGCCGGTGCGGGCCATGGCGATGGTGTAAGCATCGTTTTTCAGGCCGTTCTTGGCCTCGTTTTCGATGGGGGCCTGGGTGTCTTTTTGCTGCATGTCGGGGGTAAAGCCACCGCCTTGGACCATGAAGTTTTTAATCACGCGGTGAAAGATGGTGCCGTTGTAGAAGCCGTCGTTCACGTAGGCGAGGAAGTTTTCCGTGGTTTTCGGGGCTTTTTCGGCATCCAGCTCCAGGGTGATCACGCCCTGGGTGGCTTCGTCGGCCACGTTGATGGTGATGTGCAGTTCAACTTGAGGATTGCTCATAAAAATCTTTCGTAAATTAAAGAGAAGGGGGCGCTGGTGGCGCGGTGGGGAAAAAACGCGTTCAAAAGCGCGTTCAAAAGGTGCGTTAAAGCTGGGTGGCGGCAATGATGGTCACGGGGCGCAGGGGCACATCGCT
The DNA here is from genome assembly GCF_017368815.1 of Comamonas denitrificans. Lineage (GTDB taxonomy): Bacteria > Pseudomonadota > Gammaproteobacteria > Burkholderiales > Burkholderiaceae_C > Comamonas > Comamonas denitrificans. The sequence continues at coordinate 74,894 of NZ_JAFNME010000010.1, forward strand.
GTACATGCCTTGCCGTCCCGTGGGCACCTGGCGGATTTTGTCCACCACCTCTTGGCCAGCAATCACCTGGCCAAAAACGGCGTAGCCATGGCCATCGGGCTTGGGCGCATCGAGCATGGTGTTGTCTTTGACGTTGATAAAAAACTGCGCGGTGGCCGAATTGGGGTCGGGCCTGCGGGCCATGGCAATGCTGTAGCGCACGTTTTTCAGGCCGTTGTTGGCCTCAAGTGGAATCGGGGTGCGGGTGGCTTTTTCTTGCAAGTTGGCCGTCATGCCGCCGCCTTGGATCATGAAGCCATCAATCACGCGGTGAAAGATGGTGCCGTCGTAGTGCTTGTCTTGCACATATTGCAGAAAGTTTGCCACGGTGGCAGGGGCTTTTTCTGGCTCCAGTTGCACCACGATGTCGCCCAGGCTGGTGTGCAGTTTCACCTGGGGTTGGGTGGAGGGCGTTTGCGCCAGAACGCTGCCAGTGGTGCAGCAAGCGGCCAAGGCCAGCATCAGGGTGCGGCGGTGCAGGGGCATGAAAAAACTCCTCATTAGCTCATCAGGTCGGTTGAAGTGGGTTGGATTAAGGCTGCAGCAAGGGGCGCAGGCCGCTGAGCTTGCGCTGCACGTCCGGCTGGGCACCTTGCAGTTTGGTGGCTTGGCTAAAGGCTTCGTGTGCCAGGCGCAGATAAATATCGCCCAGGTTTTCATAAGCCACGGGGTAGCTGGGGTTGTTGCGCACCGCTTGCAGCAAGGCCCCCCGGGCTTGTTCCAGCTGGCCTTGGCCAGCGTAGAGCACGGCCAGGTTGTTGTAGGGCTCGGGCAGCTCTGGGTATTCCTGGGTCAGCAGGGTGAATGTGGTGATGGCCGCCTGGGTGTCACCGGCGGCCGATTGGGCCGAGCCCTGCAAGAAGCGCATCTGCGGATCGCGGGCGTTTTGGGCCAAATAGTTTTGCGCTTGGGCGATGGCTTCGGTGGTTTTGCCCTGCTGGATGAGTGCGGCCACATCGCTATGCGCATCGGCCTGGGCGCTGGCGGTAAAGGTGAGCAAGGCGGCCGGAAGAAGCAGGCGCAAAAGGGCAAGGCGGGACATAAAAACTCTCAAAAAAGGAATGCCGAGGGCGTCGGTTTATACTTCGCGGCGATTGTAGCGGCTGCACTTTGGGCGGCCGTTGTTGATTTTTGGGGGCGGAATTTGCTTTTGCCCCTTTTGTTTTAAAGCTGCCCCCCCCCATGAGTTTGCGCATCTACAACACGCTTCGCCGTGCATTGGAGGTTTTTCAGCCTCTACAACCCGGCCATGTCCGCATGTATGTATGCGGCATGACCGTGTACGACCTGTGCCACCTGGGCCATGCGCGTTCGATGGTGGCGTTTGATGTGGTGCAGCGCTGGCTGCGCGTGAGCGGTTATGAAGTGACTTATGTGCGCAATATCACGGATATTGACGACAAAATCATTCAACGAGCCGTTAAAAACAATGAAACCGTGCGCAGCCTGACCGATCGCATGATCGCCGCGCTGCACCAGGATGCCGATGCCCTGGGCATTGAGCGCCCCACGCATGAGCCGCGTGCCACCGATTACGTGCCACAAATGCTCTCGATGATCGGCACCCTGCGCAACAAAGGCCTGGCCTACCAAGCGCCCGGTGGCGACGTGCTGTTTGCCGTGCGCCAGTTTGCCGACTACGGCAAGCTGTCTGGCAAAACGCTTGATGAGCTCAACGCTGGCGAGCGCGTGGCGGTGCAAGACGGCAAACGTGACCCGCTGGATTTTGTGCTGTGGAAATCGGCCAAGCCCCAAGAGCCGGACGAGGTGAAATGGCCCAGCCCCTTTGGCACAGGCCGCCCCGGTTGGCACATTGAGTGTTCTGCCATGGGCTGCACCCTGCTGGGCGAGAGTTTTGACATCCACGGCGGTGGCGCGGATTTGGCGTTTCCGCACCATGAAAACGAAATCGCCCAAAGCGAAGGCGCAACCGGTCAGCCGTTTGCCCATACCTGGATGCACAACGGCTTTATCAACGTCGATAACGAGAAGATGTCCAAATCCCTGGGCAACTTCTTCACCATTCGCGATGTGCTGCAAGCGTACGAGCCCGAAGTCGTGCGCTTTTTCGTCGTGCGCAGCCATTACCGCAGCCCGCTGAATTACTCCAACGTGCATTTGGACGATGCCCGCAGCGCACTCAAGCGCTTGTACACCGCCCTGAGCGTGGTGGTGCCGCACAGCGCAGCGGCCATCGACTGGACGAATCCCTATGCCGCCCGCTTCAAAGCGGCCATGGACGAGGACTTTGGCACCCCAGAGGCCGTTGCCGTGTTGTTTGAGCTGGCCTCGGAAGTCAATCGCAGCCAATCGGCGCATCTGGCTGGCTTGCTACAGGCCTTGGGGGGCTGCTTGGGTTTATTGCAGGCCGATCCACAAACTTTTTTGCAAGCGGGCGCTGCCCATGCCGATGCCACGGCGATTGAGGCACAAATTGCTGCCCGCGCAGCCGCCAAAGCAGCCAAAGACTGGGCGGAGGCCGACCGCATCCGCAATGCCTTGCTGGCCCAAGGCATTGTGCTGAAAGACTCGGCCAGCGGCACCACCTGGGAGGCGGCCCAGTAAGCCTGGGCCACGTGGTATGGCACCTTCTCCCAAAGTACAGCTTCCGGCTGTGCCCGCCGATGCGCCCGCATATTGGGCGCAAGCGTGTCAGCACCTGGTGAAAAAAGACCGGGTGATGCGCCGTTTAATCCCCCAAATGGGCAGCGCCGCCTTAACTTCGCGCGGCGATCCGTTTATCACCCTCGCGCGTTCCATTGTTGGGCAGCAGGTGTCGGTGAAGGCCGCCGCCAGCATCTGGAAGCGCTTGGAAGCCCTGCCACCGGCGATGGAGCCCCAGCATCTGCAGCGCCTGAGCGTTGAAGAGATGCGCGGCGCGGGCTTATCGGCCCGCAAAGTGGACTATTTGCTGGATTTATCCACCCACTTTATCGAAGGGCGCTTGCGCCCCGATCGCTGGCCCGAGATGGACGATGAGGCCATCATCACCGAATTAACCGCCATTCGCGGCGTTGGCCGCTGGACAGCGCAGATGTGCTTGATGTTCTATCTGCAGCGGCCCAACGTGCTGCCGCTGGATGATGTGGGGCTGATCAAGGGCATCAGCGAATGCTATTTCTCGGGCGACCCGGTCAGCCGCAGCGATGCCCGTGAGGTGGCCGAGGCGTGGAAACCCTGGGCCACAGTAGCAACTTGGTATATTTGGCGCTCGCTGGATCCCCAGCCCGTGGCCTATTGAGTCCTGAAGGACGCAGACAAAGCAAATGTTCCAAGGCCACGGCACTGGGACAAGGAGAAAAATCTTGGCTAAAAAAACTTTCCTCGACTTTGAGCAACCCATTGCAGAGTTGGAAACCAAAATTGACGAGCTGCGCTACGTACAAAGTGAAAGCGCCGTCGATATTTCGGATGAAATCGATCAGTTGAGCAAAAAAAGCAACCAACTGACCAAAGATATCTACAGCAACCTGACGCCTTGGCAAATTACCAAAATTGCCCGGCATGCCGATCGTCCTTACACCTTGGACTATGTGCGCGAAATTTTTACTGATTTCGTGGAAATGCACGGTGATCGCCACTTTGCCGACGATAAATCCATCATCGGCGGCCTGGCCCGCTTCAATGGCCAAGCCTGCATGGTGATTGGCCACCAAAAAGGGCGCGACACCAAAGAGCGCACCCTGCGCAACTTCGGCATGACCCGCCCAGAGGGCTACCGCAAAGCCTTGCGCCTGATGAAAACCGCAGAAAAATTCAAACTGCCCGTGTTCACCTTTGTCGATACGCCCGGTGCTTTCCCCGGTATCGATGCCGAGGAGCGTGGCCAGTCTGAGGCCATTGGCCGCAACATCTTTGAGATGGCGCAGCTCAAAACCCCCATCATCACCACCATCATTGGCGAAGGCGGCTCGGGCGGTGCCTTGGCCATTTCGGTGGCGGACCAGGTGCTGATGCTGCAATACGCGGTGTATTCGGTCATCAGCCCCGAAGGCTGTGCCTCGATTTTGTGGAAAACCGGCGAAAAAGCCTCTGAGGCCGCCGAGGCCATGGGCATCACGGCCCACCGCCTCAAAGCCCTGGGTTTGGTGGACAAAATTGTCAATGAGCCCGTCGGTGGAGCCCATCGCGACCCCAAGCACATGGCCAGCCTGCTCAAACGCGCTTTGGGCGATGCTTGGCGGCAATTGGTCGATTTAAGCACCGACGACCTGCAGCAACGCCGTTACGACCGCCTGCAAAGCTACGGCCGCTTCACCGATACCAAAGCACGCTAATTACGCTAACCACGGCGCAGTGGTTGCGGCTTGGTTGTTTCTTGATGGCCCTGCGGGGCCATTGTTTTTGCTAGCTGTTTGCGCTTTATAAACAGCATTTTTATGTATTTTTCATTGTGAAATCTTTATAAATAAAGCGCAAACAGCTATTAAATTTAATCATCTTCATTCGCATGACCCCTGCATTCGCCCAAGCGCTGGCCGCCTTCTCACCGCAACTGCCGCTGGCAGTGGCCTACAGCGGCGGGGCCGATTCCAGCGCCTTGCTACGCGCTTGCGCCCAGCGCTGGCCCGGGCAGGTGCTGGCGGTGCATGTGCACCATGGTCTGCAAGCAGCAGGGGATGATTTTTTGCAGCACTGCCAATCGGTGTGTGCGCAGTTGGCCATTCCCTTGGCGGTGGCCCGGGTCGATGCCCGCCACTGCCCCGGCCAAAGCCCAGAAGAGGCCGCCCGCCAGCACCGCTACGCAGCCTTGTGCGATTTGGCCCGCAGCCACTTCGCCCAGCCAGCGGCCAGCATTGCCTTGGCCCAGCATGCCGATGACCAGGTGGAGACCTTGCTGCTGGCCCTGTCGCGGGGGGCTGGGGTGGCAGGTCTGGCCGCCATGCCCGCACACTGGCAAGCGGAGGGGCTGCACTGGCATCGCCCTTTGCTCGCCGTCCCCGGACAGGATTTGCGCCGCTGGCTAGAGCAGATGCAAGCGCCTTGGGTGGAGGACCCTAGCAATGCCGACGAGCGGTTCACCCGCAACCGCATCCGACACAAGTTGCTGCCCGTGCTGGAAGCCGTTTTTCCGCAATTTCGCACCACCTTTGCCCGCAGCTGTGCCCACGCCGCTCAGGCCAAAGGCTTGCTGGAAACCTTGGCCCAGCAAGATGCCGCAACCACCGGACTGCCCCCGCTGATTGCCGCTTTGCAAAAGCTACCGACCGAGCGCCAAACGAATCTGCTGCGCTACTGGCTGCTGCATCACCATGGCACCACCCCCAGTACGGCCCAAATCCAGGCGCTATTGGTGCAAATCGCTGCATGCAGGACGCGAGGCCACCATATCCAGATCAAGATGGGCTCAGGGTTTGTTTGTAGAAAAGGTGCAAATTTGTATTGGTACAATCCCCAGGTTTTGGTCCAAAAACCCTGAGTGCGAAAACCGGCGGCGCTCCAAAACACAGCCCCTTCACAACAGCGCCGTGACCAGTAGTTTCGTCACACCTTTAACCAATGGCACTGTTCGTTCATAAATACGGCGGCACATCGATGGGCTCTACCGAGCGCATCCGCAACGTCGCCAAGCGTGTGGCCAAGTGGGCCCGCGCCGGACACCAAGTCGTGGTCGTGCCCAGCGCCATGAGTGGTGAAACCAACCGCCTGCTGGCCCTGGCCAGTGAACTCACTCCTGATCACCCCGATACGGCTTACTACCGCGAACAAGACATGCTGGCCGCCACTGGCGAGCAGGCATCTTCGGCCCTGTTGGCGATCGCTTTGCAAGCCGAGGGCATGCCCGCCGTCAGCTACGCCGGCTGGCAAGTGCCAGTGCGCACTGACAGCAGCTACACCAAAGCCCGCATTGAATCGATTGATGATGCCCGTGTACGTGCCGACTTGGATGCCGGGCGTGTGGTCATCATTACCGGCTTTCAGGGGATTGACCCCGGCGGCAATATCACCACCTTGGGGCGAGGCGGCTCGGACACTTCTGCAGTGGCCATCGCTGCCGCCATCAAGGCCGATGAGTGCTTGATTTACACCGATGTCGATGGTGTCTATACGACCGATCCCCGCGTCGTGCCTGCCGCCAAACGCCTGGGCACGGTAAGCTTTGAAGAAATGCTGGAAATGGCCAGCCTGGGCTCCAAAGTGCTGCAAATTCGCTCGGTGGAATTTGCCGGTAAATACAAGGTTCCCATGCGTGTGCTCTCTAGCTTCACGCCCTGGGACATTGATCTGGCAGAAGAAGCCAGTTCTGGCACTCTGATTACTTTTGAGGAAGACGAAAAAATGGAAAAAGCCGTTGTTTCTGGCATCGCATTCAATCGTGGCGAAGCCAAGGTCTCGGTGCTCGGTGTGCCTGACACCCCCGGCATCGCTGCGGCCATCCTGGGGCCTGTGGCCGATGCCAACATCGATATCGATGTGATCATCCAAAACATCTCTAAAGATGGCAAAACCGATTTCAGCTTCACCGTTAATCAGACAGACTTCCAGAGAACGCTGGATCTGTTGCGTGAAAAAGTCAGCCCCAGCCTGGGTGCTGCTGAAGTGGTTGGTAACCCCAATATTGCCAAAGTCAGCATCGTCGGTATCGGCATGCGCAGCCACGTGGGTGTTGCTTCCACCATGTTCCGTGCCCTGGCGCAAGAGGGGGTGAACATTCAAATGATCTCTACCTCCGAGATCAAAACTTCGGTTGTCATCGACGAAAAGTACCTAGAGCTGGCGGTTCGTGCCTTGCACACAGCCTTCGGTCTGGATAAAACGGAATAATTTTTCAAATTTGTCAAAACCGCTAAAAATTGTGCTTACAATAGCGGTTCTGCGGAAACGTGACCGAGTGGCCGAAGGTGCTCCCCTGCTAAGGGAGTATGGGGTTTATAGCTCCATCAAGGGTTCGAATCCCTTCGTTTCCGCCAAGAATTAAAGCCTTGATTGTTCTCAATCAGGGCTTTTTCTTTTTCCGCTTCTGGAAAAGCTGCCAAGATGGCCCAAAAGCCCTCGGCGGCTTTTTTTTCGTCTGTGCTTTCTGATTGCTCTAGCTCTAGTGCCATTTCTTCCATAAATGCCCGTGCGGGTTCCTCTCCTAGGATTGCGCGAAGCTTTCCTAATACTCGCCAGTTCGCACGCCTTTTTCCTTGTTTCATCTCCACAAGGTTTGAGGGATTCATCTCCATCATCTTTGCTAATTTGTTTTGGCTTCCTGCTATCGCGGTTGCCTTCTCTATTAGTAAATTCAATTCTTCAAGTGTGCTCATTTGAGTATGCTCCATCTGTCGTTCTCATTTGAGTATGAGAACGGCGGTAATTTTCGCATGGAGCTACACATGACCGCATCTTCTTCTCGCATCTCCCCTTGTCCGTCCCCTGCTGACCCCGGTTCTGCTGCTGTGGTAGCTCACGCTGCAGTGCCCAGCAGTGGGGCGGGCATCGTCCCCTCTTATCAAGACTACGACAAAGATTTCTTTGATCTTTTTGAGTCCCATGGCTATGTCTCGCGGGGTGCTTACGTTCTGCTTTCTCTTGCAAATATCAGTAGCCCTTTTGTATCCAATTCGACTCGAGTTCAGTCAGCTGATCATTTGATTCTTCATGCGCAGCTCTGTATCGGCGTTGGTTGCGAGTCTTGATAGCTCCTCGCATTGCCTCGCGTGCGGGGCAATTCAGGGGGTTTTCTTGTTCACCCCTCCCCCTGGGGTTCAAAGGGTTTTCTATGTCTGAAGCTACTGCTACTGCTACTGCTACTGCTGCTGCTGCTGCTGTTACTGCTCGTTTGCCTGCTTTTATTCGTGTCCTTGTTGTTCAACCCCCAAAAGAGGGGGTTGGTAAAACTGGCAAGCCTTATAAGTTTCAGGAAGTTGATTGCGTTGCTCTCGATGAGAACGGTGAAGCATTGCAAGTTGGTGTTTTGCCTGTCCCCAATAAGTTGATCGGTATGGTCACTGAGGGCGTTTATTCCCCTGTTTACGGTATGCGCGTTGACTTTCAGACTCGCAAAATCGGTCCCTCTATCATTGATTTGAATCGCGTTGAAAATCGTCAGCGCGTCGCTCCTTCTTCTACCAAATGACTGAGCAAGTAATCCAGTGTCCTTCTCAATGCACTGTTACGGTTGTGCATTCCTTTCATTCGCCCTTGCTTAATTTGAGTCTTGAGGATGCTGGATTACTTATTGGCCCTATTACTTTGGTTTTTTGCGTAGCTTGGGGAATCCGGGCCTTGCTGCGTGTTGTTAACTCCCCGGAAAAAGGAAATGATGATGTTTGATTCTGTCAAAAACGCTGTTATCACTGCAGCACAAAATACCAAAACCCTCGGCCTTTCTGTTGGCACTGGTCTGATGGTTTACGGCGGTAAGGCTTTTGCTGCTCCTCCTACGGCTCCTGATGTTGCGGATGGCGTTGCCTTTATTGAAAGCCTTCTGGTTCCCATTGGCCTCTTGGGTGCTGCCTTCTTGATCGTCGGTATCGCTATCAAGGGTTGGAAAATCATGCGTTCCGTTTAATTCGCTCACATTTACGGGCGACAGGGTGCGCTTATTTGCGTGCCCTTTTTTTAGTGCTGGCCGGAAAGCTTTAGCGCGGCCAGCACTAAAAAAAGGGAGGGTCATGAAATGGGTTTACTTGTTCTGCTGGTTTACATGGGGGCGTTATGGCTTATCGTTTCCGACTAATATTTTTTTTCTTTGCTGCATTTTCTTGCTCTGCTTTTGCCGCTAATAATGGATCTCCGCCTTCTTCCGTTGGCTCTTGTGGCTGGTATTCCAGAGATCCTACCGGAACTCAGCAATATGAAAACTGTGTTCAAAATCTAAAAAATTCATATGGTTTTAAGATTGTTGAATGGAAATATACTAATCACCCTGCCGCTGCTAGTTACCATCCTTTAACTGCTGCACTTATTTGTAATTCTGGATATTGGGATGGTGTTCTTTGCTCCCCTGTACCTTCTTGCCCTGGTGGCAAAATTTTTAACCTTGAAACTAAAACTTGTCCACCTTTAGATGATTCCTGCGAATCACTAGCAGAAAAATGCGAAACTTTGAACGGCTCTAAGAAATGGATTACCGGCCTTCGTAGAGATGTAGGTTATAAGCCTTTTAAAACTTGCACACCTGCTGGTCTTGTGCCTGGCTGCAATAAAGGCTGCGTTATCAATTCCTCCGGTAATGGTGTTTTTTATAAAGATCAATCCGGTGATTATTATTTCGAGGGGGAAGGGACTATCTCTTCTGAGACTTGTTTCCCTACGTCTGAAGGGAGTGTAGAGCCGCCAAAAGAAGAGGATAATCCGCTTCCCCCCAGTGAACCGCCAGAGAAGCCCTGTAAACCTGGAGAGTATCAAAGCACTGTAAACGGCACAAAAGTTTGTCTTCCTGCTAAATCTCAGGAAACAATTATTAAAGAAGAAACAATTAATAATAATGACAATACAACCACCAACATAAATACTACAGTTAAATGTGAAAACGGTAAATGCACTATTTCAGAAACTACGGCAGATAAAGACTCCTCCGGTGCAACTACTGGGGAATCAACTAAAGAAACTCAAGTTTCCCAATCTGATTTTTGTGCTCAAAATCCCGGCTCATCCGTTTGCAAATCCCCTGGTCTTGGTAAAGAGGAGGGGGAGGGCGAAGATGGGGAAAAAAGTTCTTTTTCCGGCTCTTGCAGCTCAAGTTTTAATTGTGAGGGCGATCCTGTTCAATGCGCTATTGCGCTAGAACAGCACAAAACCGCTTGTAAGTTGTTTGACGAGTCAAATACTTATTTTCAGGCGTTTAAGGATGCAGAGGCGTCTAATTCAGATGGTGTTGAATCTTCCACCGTTGATCTTGCATCTCATGTAAGCGTTGATTCTGTTATTGGCTCTGGTGCTTGTCCTGCTGATATTGAAGTTACCGTTTTCAATCAGGTTATACCTTTTGAATTATCTAAGTTTTGTCGCTATTTCGATGCCATGGGTATGCTTATAGTTTTGGGTGCGTCTGTTGGTTGTCTTCGTATATTGGGGAGTGGGTAATTTATGCCAGTTATTGCCGGTATTATCTGGGGTGGTCTGTTAAATATTGTCGGGACTCTTGTTGGTCGTGTCTTTCTAGCTATTGGGCTTGGCGTTGTTTCCTATATTGGCTTTGGGTCTGTTCTGGATCAGATCACTTCTGTGGGGCGTGATTCATTAGTTGGGCTTCCTCCTGAGTTTAAACAAATTCTTGGTCTTTTGCGTATTGGTGAAGTTTTCACTATGTATTCTTCTACTGTTTCCATAAAGATGATGTATCAATATGGTCTTTCTAATGGCACTATTAAACGTATGAGGTATCGCTAATGTTTTATCTTGTTACCGGTGGGGTCGGTACTGGCAAGACTCTTTTTACGCTTAAATGGGTTCGTGAGTTGCAACTCGAAACTGGTCGGCCTGTCTGCTATTGTCTCGATGGTCGTGGTGAAACCGTTTTGAAGCTTAAGGGTGAAGCATTAGAGTTCGGCTGGAAAGAAATAGATTTTGTCACTTGGGAAAATCAAGATGATGGTACTATTTTTATTCTCGATGAGTGCCACGAGCTGCTTCCTTCTCGCGGTTTAAATCGCGGTAGTCCCCCTGACCATATTCAGGCGCTTGCTCGTCATCGTCATCGTGGCTTTGATTTCTTTCTTATTACTCAGCATGCTAAAAATATTGACGCTTTTGTTCGTCGCTTAATTGCTGACCCTGGGTATCATCGTCATTTAAAGCGTCGTAATGGGTCTAATACAGTTGCTCAGCTTCAATGGCCTAATGTCTTTGATAAGTGCGAATCTAATACCGCTGGTAAGACTGCTACTGTTACTGACATTCGTTATCCAAAAGAGGTTTTTGATTGGTATGAATCTGCCAGTATTCATACTGCTAAATATCGCATTCCAAAACAGCTGTATCTCGTTTTTGCTGCTATCGTCTTGGTGCCCCTCGTTCTTTGGTATGCAGTGCATTTTTTCAGGGGCTTGGGTTCTTCTTCCTCTTCTGATGCTGATGCTGGCCCTGGTCTTATTGCTTCTGCTAGAAATATAGGTGCTATTTCCTCGCCTACTCTCGGTTCTGCTCAAGAGGGCCGCGTTATGACTCAGCAGGAATATATTGATTCTTTGAAGCCTAGAATTTCTGCTCTTCCTTGGACTGCTCCGCGCTATGACGAAATCACTCAGCCAGTGAAGGCGCCTTTTCCGGCTGCTTGCCTTTTGCGCCTTGAAAAACCTAAGGATTGCGCGTGCTGGTCGCAAGATGCAACCCCTTTGACCGTCCCCTTTGAAACTTGTCGTGATATTGCTCAAACCGGCGTTTTCATAGATTGGCAGTCTTCTCCTGGTACTGCCTCTGGGCCTGTTTCACCTTCTCCGCTGTTAGGCTCTTCTTCGTGATTTTGCCCAGCTTCTGGCTCTTCAAAATGAATAACTTCATTTTCACTGTGGGTAAAAAGTTTTTCACTTTAAAAGTGTTTACTTTTACTAAGTACAATTTTCTTTTTGTTTTCCATAATACCGCTTAAATATATCTAATTTCTTTTAAATACGGTTTATTTTTCATTTTTTCTTACGCCTGTGGGTAAAAATATTTTCACTTTAAATTCTCTCCTTCGCCACCGGCCCAGCTCGTGGCCACCGGCCCAGCTCCTGGCCACCGGCCCAGCTCGTGGCCACCGGCCCAGCTCGTGGCCACCGGCCCAGCTCGTGGCCACCGGCCCAGCTCGTGGCCACCGGCCCAGCTCGTGGCCACCGGCCCAGCCCCTGGCCACCGGCCCAGCTCCTGGCCACCGGCCCAGCTCCTGGCCACCGGCCCAGCCCCTGGCCACCGGCCCAGCTCGTGGCCATCGGCCCGGCCCCTGGCCATCGGCCATTGTTGGCCTGGCTGTTTGGCTGTTTCAAGGGGATTTTTTAAAAAGGGAAGTTAGGTGGGCTGTCGTTTAAATCGTAGCTGGCTGCTGTGGGCAAGAGGGGTGAGAAGGTTGGGGATGTGGGTAACTTGCTCGCAAGTTATCCATATCTCCAGCCTGACCCCCCTTTTGTCCATAGCTCGGATAAAGCATGGTCGTTTGCCCCGGCTGCCTGGGGCGCGGCGTATCCGGTATGGGGGGGATGTTGCGGCCGCGTAGCGGCCATGTGCTGCCCCTGGCTGCAGCCAGTGGGCAAGGCCGGCGAAGCCGGCCTAGATTTATCCCATAAACACTTTGGGACATCACTACGTTTCTTCGGGCGCTTGCCCATGAAGTCCTAGAAAAAAAAAGTGCCCCGGCGCTCGTTCGCATCGAGCCCAGGGCGTTGATAGCAACCTCTCGTACAGGTCACTATGATTAGAATTATGAACGAAGCTTTTCCCGGTGTCATCTTCACTTCGCAAGAGTTGTTGGCGCAAATCTACGCTGGGGCCACTCTGACGGTTTTTGAGGGGCTGCGGGGGGAGGGGCTCAATGTCAAGGCCCATGACCTTGGAAACGGTCATTTGGAGCTGTCTGCATCCTCTCCTACGGTTTGGGTAGAGCGCGATGGCTGGAACCGCGTCGTCATTGAGACTTATCTTGAAAACGCGATAGCTCGGGAGGAAGAGGAGGCCGAAGAGCGTCGTGAACGGTCGCTGACCATTGCTGCAAACCGGGCTAAGACAAAAGTGCGCAAGCTCTGCAAGCTCATTGCTGCCGATACGCTGCTGACGCTGACCTATCAGCACTGTGAAGCTGACCTGCAGCGTAGCAAAAAGGATCTGAAAGAGTTTGTGCGCCGTTTGCGTCGGCTGCTGCCTGGGTTCTCCTGCGTGGCTGTGTATGAGTACCAAAAGCGCGGTGCTCTGCACTGGCACATAGCAACTGCTGGGATGCCCACGCGCTTTGAAAAGAAAGCTGCTGATGGGTCTACCTACCATGTCAAGAGTTTTGACGCGCTACGCGCCGTCTGGCGCTCTGTGGTGGGTGAACGTGGGGGCAACGTCGATCTGTCCCGGCGCAAGGCGCATAGCCAGCGAAGCCCAGCTCGCATTGCAACGTACATCTCCAAATACATCGTCAAGGCATTCAAAGAAGGGCAAGCCTTCACAAATCGCTATACGTGCTTTGGCAAGTTTGATATGCCTGCTCCGGTATCCCTGGGCCACTTTCCTACGGCCCTGGCTGCGATTGAAGCTTGCTATGCCCTTGTCGGTGACGGGCAAACTATCGTGTTGTCGCATCTGAGCCGCTGGCGTGATTGGTTTGTGCTCCATGCTGAAGCAAAACGGGCACGGCCTGGTTAGTCATGGTCGGCGCTCCTGTTCTTTAACTTACAGGAGTTTTTATGTTGATTGGTTACGCGCGGGTCAGTACGCAAGATCAGGATAACGCGCTGCAGCTTGACGCGCTGGCCCGGCTGGGCTGTTCGGTTGTCTTTGAAGAGAAAGGTAGCGGGGCTACTCGAAAGGGGCGAAAAGAGCTTGCTCTATGTCTTGCATCTCTGCGCAAGGGCGATACGCTCTGCGTTTACAAGATTGATCGTATTGCGCGAAGTCTTTTTGACCTGTTGGATATCCTGCATCACCTTGAGAGGGTTGGCGCTGCAATCAAAAGCGTTACTGAGCCTCTCGACACTACAAACCCTATGGGTGTCTTCATGGTGCAGATACTGGGGGCCGTGGCCCAGCTCGAACGGTCAATGATCAGGGAGCGGTCTATTGCTGGCCAGTTGTCGGCACGTGAGCGGGGGCGTGTTCCTGGTCGTGTGCGGTCTTTGGGTGATTTTGAATCAAAAGCTGTAGCTGAGTACCTTAGCGGTGACTGCACTTACGCGGGTCTTGCCCTTAAATATGGTGTCTCTGTCTCTGCTATTAAGCGCGCGGTCTATCGTGTCACGAAGCCTGCTGAGTACGCTAAACGCTGCAAGCTCTAAAACCGTGTTATAGTTACGGCTTGGCGGATTCATTCGTTTCCGCCAATTGTAAAAATTTTCAAAACTTTCACAAAATGTGTGGTACAATAAAGTTTCGCTGATTGCAGCGGTGCTTAGAAGTTGCAAAACTTCTGTTTGAGATCTTTAACAAGATACAGCCGATAAGCGTGGGTATTTGGTGGTGGATAGAAGTTTGCCATTAAATACTCATGTGAATATG
>NZ_JAFNME010000011.1 GCF_017368815.1 Comamonas denitrificans
CCCCGCCCCAGCGGCACCGGGCTGGACTTGGCTATCGCTGCTGTTGGCGGCTGCCGGTTTGGCCAGTGGCGTATTGGCCTGGAACAAAGTGCAGTCCATGCAAGAAGTGCTGGCCCAGCAAACCGCCCAGGCCAATGCCCAAGCCCAGCAGGCCCAAACTGTGGCCAAAGAAGCCCAAGACCAGGTGCTGGCGGCCAACGCCCGCCTGACCGTGGCCGAGGCACGGCTGGCCGAAGTGAGCCTGCAGCGCGGCCAGCTGGAGGAGCTGGTTCACAAACTCTCGCGCACCCGCGAAGACACCCTGGCCCTGGATTTAGAGGCGGCCATGCGGCTGGCAGTGCAACAAGCACAGCTGACCGGCAGCACCGCACCGCTGATTGCCAGCCTCAAAAGCGCCAGCAAACGCATTGAAGGTGCAGCCCAGCCCAGCTTGGCCTTGGTGCAACGGGCCATGGAACGCGACTTGGAGCGCCTGCGCCAAGCCCCCATCGTCGATACCACCAGCCTACTCACCCGGCTGGATGAGGTGCTGCGCCTGATCGACGATTTGCCCCTGCAAAATGGCCTGCCCACCGCGCCTGAAGACATCGCCCCTGCACGGCATACCACCGCACCAAGCGCCCAGAGCGAGCCCGCCACAGGCTGGCAATGGTGGCAAACACGCAGCGCCGCCCTGTGGCAGGGCCTGCGCGAAGAAGCCGGCAGCTTGCTGCGCGTGAGCACCATTTCCGGGCCTGAGGCTGCCCTGCTCTCCCCGGAAGAAGGGGTTTTTCTGCGTGAAAACCTCAAGCTGCAATTGCTCAATGCCCGCTTGGCCATTTTGGGGCGGCAGTATTCAGCGGCCATCACCGATTTGGCAGCGGTGCAAGCCAGCCTGGGCAAATACTTTGTCACCAAGGCGCGTCGCACCCAAGGGGCCCAAACCACCTTGATTCAATTGCAAGAACAGCTGCGCACCAGCCAACAGCCCAGCCTGGACGACACCCTGACGGCGCTGGCCAATGCCACTGCCATCCAGGAATAGAAAGAGAGTCACCCCCCATGATGCGTGCTGCACTGTGGTTTGTCGGACTGTTTGCGCTGGCCGTGGCCCTGGCCTTGTTTGCAGGCAACAACCAGGGCATGGTCAGCCTGTTTTGGCCGCCGTACCGGGTCGATATTTCATTGAACATGGCCTTGCTGGCACTGCTGGGCTTGTTTGTGCTGTGCTACGCCAGCCTGCGCGGCGTTGCCGTGCTTGGCCAGTTGCCCGAGCAAACGCGGCGCTGGCGCCAGCAGCAAAAGGAGCGCAAGCTGTACGCTGCCCTCATCCGCAGCCTGGCCCACTTGCAAGCTGGCCGCTTTGTGCGCGCCAGCAAATCAGCGCGCGAGCTGCTGGAACACAGCAACAGCCTGCGGCACAGCAATGCCGCCGTGCCGCTCGATAGCAGCCTGCGCTCCATCGCCCACCTGCTGGCCGCTGACAGCGCCCACGCCCTGCAAGACCCCAGCGTGCGCGACCAGCACTACGCCCAGCTTCTGGAAGACACCAGCCAACAACCCAGCCCCTTGGCCCAGGAAGTGCGCGAAGGGGCCCAAATGCGCGCCGCCCGCTGGGCGCTGGACGATCGCAACCCGCAAGAAAGCCTGCAACGCCTGGCCCAGCTGCCCCAAGGGGCCGCCCGGCGCACGCTGGCGCTGCGCATCAAGCTCAAGGCCGCCCGTTTGGCGCAAGACAACGCCACCGCCCTGGAAACCACCCGCCTGCTGGCCAAGCACGGCGGCTTCACCCCCGCCAGTGCCAGCAGCCTGATTGCCAGCCTGGTGGGCGAAGAAATCCGCGCCTGCCACGACACCCAGCAGTTGGAAAAACTCTGGCGCAGCCTGCCCACCGCCGAGCAGCACCACCCGGATATTGCCCTGCCCGCCGTGCGCCAGTGGATCGACCTGGCGGGCGATGCCACCCAGGCCCGCCAATGGCTATTGCCTCTTTGGGAAGCCTATATCCAAGGCCAATTGCCCACTTACCAAGCCCAGCGCCTGTTCCTGGCCTTGCAACACAGCCTGGAAAATTTGGACGGTGCCTGGCTCAAGCGCATCGAGCAAGCCCAAACGCACTACCCAAAAGAAGCCCTGCTGCAATACTTGGGCGGCATGGCCTGCCTGCAGCGCCAACTGTGGGGCAAGGCCGAGCAGTTGCTGCGCCAAAGCCTGCCCCGCCTGCAGGACACTGCCCTGCAGGCCAGTTGCTGGCGGGCGCTGGCCATCTTGGCCGAGCAGCGCAATGACCCCGCAGCCGCCACCACGGCCTGGCGCGCGGCGGCACTGGCACGGGATTGAGAGATTTTTAAGCTAGGGCCGCTCTATTCTCGCGCCAGCGTGCTCTGGCCAAACAGGCTTTGCACCAAATCCACCACCAACTCGGCCGTTTGGTTGCGCAGGTCCAGGGCCGGGTTCAGCTCCACGATGTCCAGCGAGCCCAGGCGGCCGGTGTCGGCCACCATTTCCATGCACAGCTGGGCCTCGCGGTAATTGGGGCCGCCACGCACGGGGGTGCCGGTGCCGGGGGCGATGTCGGGGTCAAGAAAATCCACGTCAAAGCTCACGTGCAGGTGGTCGTTTGGCCCCAGATCGGCCAGGGCGCGGCGCATGACTTCGCGCATGCCCAGCTCGTCGATGGCGCGCATGTCAAAGACGTGCAGGCCCAACTCGCGAATCATGTGCTTTTCATACATATCCACGCTGCGCAGACCAATCTGGCAAAACGCCGAGGCGGGCAGCGCGGGCACGGCCCCGGACATTTCGGCCAGCGCACGCGGCCCCAGCCCGCACAGGCTGGCCACCGGCATGCCGTGCATGTTGCCGCTGGGAGAGTTGTCGGGCGTGTTGCAGTCCGAATGCGCATCCAGCCACAGCACGCGCAGGCGCTGGCCTTTGGCGCGGCAATGGCGGGCCACGGCGCTGATGGAGCCGGTGGCCAGCACGTGGTCGCCGCCCAGCATGATGGGCAGCCGCCCTTGCTGCAGCGCCTGCCAGACGGCATCGTGCGTGAGCTGGTTCCAGGCGATGCACTCGGCCAGGTTGCGCATGCCTGCCGCATCGCGCGCGCCGCGCGGGTTGGGCGGGCCGGCCAGGTTGCCTATGTCGTGGACCTGTACGCCCAGTTGGGCCAGGGCCGGGCCCAGCTGGGCCACACGCAGGGCATCGGGCCCCATGGCCGCGCCCAGGCGCGATGCGCCGACATCGGTGGGCACGCCAATGAGGGTGACGTGCGGTTGTGCTTGTGCTTGGTGCATGGCGAACTCCAATAAACAAAAAATGATTCACGCCGCCTTGCGGTCCGCATGCAGCGCCGTGTGGGCCGCCTGGGCCTGGCGCACCATGGCGAACAAGTCCTTGGGGTCGTCCAGCGTAGGAATCAGCTCGATCTGCGCCAGCAACCCGGCGCTGCGGGCCAGGGCGTGCATGCAGCGCAGGGCCGAATAATCCTCCAGCGCAAACCCCACCGAATCAAACACCGTAATTTGCTGCGCTGCCGTGCGCCCTGCGGCCTGCCCTTGCAGCACGCGCCAGAACTCGGTGACGGCAAAGTCGGCCGGCATTTGCTGCAACTCGCCCTCGATGCGGGTTTGCGGCTCGTATTCGACAAACACCTGGGCGCGCTGCAGCACGGCGGCCTCCAGCTCGGTCTTGCCGGGGCAGTCACCGCCCACGGCATTGATGTGCATACCGGGTTCGACCATGCTGGCGTGCAAGATGGTGGCGTAGGCTTTGTCGGCCGTCACGGTGGTGACGATGTCCGCGCCGCGCACGGCCTCCTGCACGCTGGGCAAGATATGTGCGGTCGCGCCAAACTCGTGCAAAAAAGGCTCTAGATTGCGCAGCAGCTTTTGCGAGGTGGCCGGGTCAATATCAAACAGGCGCAACTCGCGCACGCCCAGCAGCGCTATAAAAGCCAGCGCCTGAAACTCGCTTTGTGAGCCGTTGCCAATCAGTGCCATGCTGCGGCTGTCCGGGCGGGCCAGGCGCTTGGCCACCATTACCGACGTGGCAGCGGTGCGCAGCGCGGTGGTCAGCGTCAGCTCGCTGACAAAGCGCGGCATGCCCGTGGCCACATCGGCCAGCGCCCCAAAGGCCATCACCGTGGGCAGGCCGTAGCGGGTGTTGATGGGGTGGCCATTGACGTATTTAAAGGCGTAATCGCGCGCATCGGCCACGGGCATGAGTTCGATCACGCCATTGGCTGAATGCGCGGCGGTGCGGGCCGATTTGTCAAAGTCCTGCCAGCGCAGGTAATCGTCCTCGATGGCCGTGGCGATCATGCGCAGCACGCCCACCACACCCACGCGGGCAACGAGACGCGCTGCATCGCTGGCGCTGAGGAAATCGGTCTGGACGGCTGGGGTTGGACTGGCTTGAATGGTCACGGGAAGTCTCCTGTTGTGTATCGACTACAAAAGTCTCCCACAGACCCATGCCAATTCAAATCGGCAACATTGCACCATAATGCAGACCTTTCTGACGATTTGCACAAGATAAATTGACACAATGAGCAATCTGGATGCCATCGACCAGCGCCTGATCGCCATGCTGCGCCACAACGCCCGCGAAAGCGTGGCCACCCTGGCGGCGCGGCTGGGCGTCTCGCGCGGCACCGTCACCAACCGGCTGCGCAAGCTCGAAGACAACGGCGTCATCGTCGGCTACACCGTGCGCCTGCGCCCTGCGGTGGCCAGCACCGCCCTGCAAGCGTGGATGAGCATCACCATCGAGGGCAACGAGGCCGGGCGCGTCGCCGCCAGCCTGCTCGGCGAGCCGGGCGTGCAGGCGTTGCACGCCACCAACGGCCAGTGGGATTTGCTGGCCGAATTGCAGGCCGACAGCCCGGCGGGCCTGTCCCGCGTGCTGGAGCGCATCCGGCTCATCAAGGGCATCCGCCATACCGAGACGAACATCCACCTGGAAACCCTGCGGGCCACGCAGGGCGGCGGCGAATAAATTCGCGCCGGGCATCGTCGTTAAAATCCCGCCATCCGTCCCCCCTATTTACCCACCCTTCGGCGGCATCCTGCGGGATGCCGTTTGCATATATTC
This sequence comes from Comamonas denitrificans, assembly GCF_017368815.1. Classification (GTDB taxonomy): domain Bacteria; phylum Pseudomonadota; class Gammaproteobacteria; order Burkholderiales; family Burkholderiaceae_C; genus Comamonas; species Comamonas denitrificans. The sequence goes on from NZ_JAFNME010000011.1 coordinate 5,074, forward strand.
CTCTGATTAACCCGATTCATACCCCATCCCCATGAGCGATACCCCTGCCCAACCTGGCTTAGACAGCCTCTCCAAATCCTTTGAACCCGCCGCCCTGGAAGCCCACTGGGGCCCCGAATGGGAGCGGCGCAACTACGGCCATGCGGGCGTGCGCGGCACCGGCCAGCCCGATGCCAACGCCCCATCCTTTGCCATCCAGCTGCCCCCGCCCAACGTCACCGGCACGCTGCACATGGGCCATGCGTTTAACCAAACCATCATGGACAGCCTGACGCGCTACCACCGCATGCAGGGCTTCAACACCGCCTGGATTCCCGGCACCGACCACGCGGGCATCGCCACGCAAATTGTGGTGGAGCGCCAATTGCAAGAGCAAGGCATCAGCCGCCACGACCTGGGCCGCCCCGACTTCGTGAAAAAAGTCTGGGAGTGGAAAGAAAAATCCGGCAACACCATCACCACCCAAATGCGCCGCCTGGGCGACACAGTGGACTGGAGCCGCGAATACTTCACCATGGACGACAAGCGCTCCAAAGTGGTCACCGAAACCTTTGTCAAACTGTACGAGCAAGGGCTGATCTACCGTGGCAAGCGCCTGGTGAACTGGGACCCGGTGCTGCAATCGGCCGTATCCGACCTGGAAGTGGAAAACGAAGAAAAAGACGGCTCGCTGTGGCACATCGCCTACCCGCTGGCCGATGGCTCGGGGCAATTGGTGGTGGCCACCACGCGGCCTGAAACCATGCTGGGCGACGTGGCCGTGATGGTCCACCCCGAAGACGAGCGTTATAAGCACCTGATCGGCCAGACCGTGACCCTGCCTTTGGTGGGCCGCCAGATTCCAATCATTGCCGACGAGTACGTGGATCGCACCTTTGGCACCGGCGTGGTCAAAGTCACCCCCGCACACGACCAGAACGACTACGCCGTGGGCCAGCGCCACAGCCTGCCGATGATTTGCGTGCTGACGCTGACGGCCACCATCAACGACAACGCGCCAGAAAAATACCGGGGCCTCGATCGCTTCGCCGCCCGCAAGGCCGTGGTGGCCGATCTGGAGGCCCAGGGCCTGCTGGTTGAAACCAAAAAGCACAAGCTCATGGTGCCCATCTGCACCCGCACCGGTCAGGTGATCGAGCCCATGCTGACCGACCAGTGGTTCATCGCCATGGACAAAGTGGCCAAACCCGGCACGGGCGATGCCACGGGCAAATCCATCGCGCAAAAAACCATTGATGCCGTGGCCAGCGGCCAAGTGAAGTTTGTGCCTGAAAACTGGGTCAATACCTTTAACCAGTGGATGAACAACATCCAAGACTGGTGCATCTCCCGCCAACTGTGGTGGGGCCACCAAATCCCCGCCTGGTACGACGAAGACGGCAACGTGTATGTGGCCAAGAGTGAAGCCGAAGCCCAGGCCCAGGCCCCCGGCAAAACCTTGCGCCGCGACGAAGACGTGCTCGACACCTGGTACTCCAGCGCCATGGTGCCGTTTTCCACCATGGGCTGGCCTGAGCAAACGGATGCGCCCACCGACGACTACAACCTCTACCTGCCCAGCAGCGTGCTGGTGACGGGCTACGACATCATCTTCTTCTGGGTGGCCCGCATGATTGGTGCCAGCGTGCACTTCACCGGGCGCGTACCGTTCAAGCACGTGTACATCCACGGCCTGGTGCTCGATGCCCAGGGCAAGAAGATGAGTAAATCCGAGGGCAACGTGCTTGACCCGGTCGATTTGATCGACGGCATCGCCCTGGAGCCCCTGCTGGAAAAACGCACCCAGGGCCTGCGCCGCCCCGAAACGGCCCCCAAAGTGCGCAAAGCCACCGAAAAAGAATTCCCCGACGGCATCCCCGCCTACGGTGCCGACGCGCTGCGCTTTACCTTTGCCGCGCTGGCCAGCCTGGGCCGCAGCATCAACTTTGACAGCAAGCGCTGCGAGGGCTACCGCAACTTCTGCAACAAGCTGTGGAACGCCAGCCGCTTTGTGCTGATGAATTGCGAGGGCCAGGACTGCGGCCTGGACACCACCCAGGGCTGCCACGAGGGCTATTTGCACTTCAGCCAGCCCGACCGCTGGATCGTCTCGCGCCTGCAAAAAGTCGAGGCCGACGTGGCCAAAGGCTTTGCCGACTACCGCCTGGACAACGTGGCCAACACGGTCTATGACTTTGTCTGGAACGAGTTCTGCGACTGGTACCTGGAAATTGCCAAAGTGCAAATCCAAACCGGCACCCAGGCCCAGCAACGCGCCACGCGGCGCACGCTGATTCGTGTGCTGGAGGCCATCTTGCGCCTGGCCCACCCCATCATCCCCTTCGTCACCGAAGCGCTGTGGCAAGTCGTCGCCCCCGTGGCCGGGCTGCCCGGTGCGTCGATTGCCATTGCCGCCTACCCGCAGGCCCAAGCAGAAAAAATCGACGAAGCCGCAGAAAGCTACGTGGCCCGCATCCAGGCCATGGTCGATGCCTGCCGCACCCTGCGCGGCGAAATGGGGGTTTCGCCCGCCCAGCGCCTGCCCCTGCTGGCCGTGGCCGATACGCCAGACGATGCGCAATTTCTGCGCACCAACGCGGCGGTGCTGAAAAACCTGGCCAAACTCAGCGACGTGCAAGTGTTTGACGATGCCGCCGCCTGGGCGCAGGCCGCCCAGACCGCCCCGGTCAGCGTGGTGGGCAGCCTACGGCTGGCGCTGTTCGTCGAAATCGACGTGGCCGCCGAAAAAGCCCGCCTGGGCAAAGAAGCCGCCCGCCTGCAGGGCGAAATCGCCAAGGCCAACGGCAAACTCTCCAACGAAGCCTTCTGCGCCAAAGCCCCCGCCGCAGTGCTGGAGCAAGAGAAAAAGCGCGTGGCCGATTTCAGCGCCACCCTGGAGCGCATCCAGGAACAACTGGCCCGCTTGGCTTGATTGTTAAACGCATAAAAACATGAGCTATTACCGCTTGAATACATTGGATTTCAGTATCAAAACCATCTGAAATCCTTTTATTCAAAGCGGCAATAGCTCTTTTTTCACAAGAAAGAGACATCCTCCATGAACACCACCCGCGTGCGCAAAGCCGTATTCCCCGTCGCTGGCCTGGGCACCCGCTTTTTGCCTGCCACCAAGGCATCGCCCAAAGAGATGCTGCCCGTGGTCGATAAACCGCTCATCCAATACGCCGTCGAAGAAGCCTACGAGGCCGGCATCCGCGACATGATCTTTGTCACGGGCCGCAGCAAACGCGCTATTGAAGACCACTTTGACACCGCCTACGAACTGGAAAGCGAACTGACCGCTGCCGGCAAAACCGCCCTGCTGGAACTGGTGCGCAGCATCGCCCCGCAGGACATGAACTGCCTGTTCGTGCGCCAGCCGCGCAGCCTGGGCCTGGGCCACGCCGTGCTGTGTGCCGAGCCGCTGGTGGGCAATGAAGCCTTCGCCGTGCTGCTGGCCGACGATTTGATGGTGGGCCAGCAGGGCGGCCCCGGTGTCATGGCGCAAATGACGGCCGCCTTTGAAAAGCAAGGCCGCTCGCTGCTGGCCGTGCAGGAAGTGCCGCAAGAGCACACCCAGCGCTACGGCATTGTCCGGGGCGAAAGCGCCGGCGGGCCCCTGCTGCGCATTGATGAAATCGTTGAAAAGCCCGCCCCCGAGGTCGCCCCCTCGCGCATGGGCGTGGCCGGGCGCTACGTGCTCACCCCACGCATTTTTGAAGAAATCCGCAACCAACCGCGCGGTGTGGGTGGCGAAATCCAACTCACCGATGCCATTGCCCGCCTCATGGCGCATGAGGCTGTTTACGCTTACCAGTACAGCGGTAAGCGCTACGATTGCGGGAGCAAAGAAGGCTTCTTGCAAGCCACGGTGGAGCTGGCCTTGCAGCATCCCCAGGTGGGCGAAGCCTTCCGCCAATACCTGAAAACCGTGGCCATCTGAGTGCCGCCCCCGCTGGCCGTGCAGCCAGCCAAGGGGGGCTCAAACACTCAGCGCCCGCGCTTGGCCGCGCCCGATTTGCGCTTTTGTGCCAAGCGGGCGCGCAGCAAACTGTCTTGACCAATGCGTTCGGGGGCGGCTTCTGGCGTGCTCGGGGTGCTGGGGCGGCGCGGTTTGCCGGCGCTGCGGGCACGCAGTTGGCGGGCTTCTTCGGCCTCGTTCACCCGGGTTTTTTTGCGTGATCCGGCGCGGTCGGATTCGCGGCGCACATTCGGTTGCGCCTGGGGTTTTTTGCGCAGCAAGGCTTTGCCAGCCCCACTGGCCAGGGCCAGGGCCTGGATATCGCGCTCATCAAGCTCCGTCCACGCGCCCCGGCGCAGGCCGCGCGGCAGTTGCATGGCACCGTAGCGGATGCGAATCAGACGGCTGACGGCGCGGCCCAGGCTTTCAAAAATGCGGCGCACTTCGCGGTTGCGCCCTTCGCTGATGGTGACGCGGTACCAGACGTTGGCCCCTTCGCCGCCGCCTTCGTCAATGCTGCCAAAGGCGGCCGGGCCATCGTCCAGCATCACGCCATCGAGCAGTTGCTGCTTTTCTTCCGGGGTCAGTGCGCCCAGCACGCGCACGGCGTATTCGCGCTCCAGGCCAAAGCTGGGGTGCATCAGGCGGTTGGCCAGGTCGCCCGAGTTGGTCATCAACAGCAGGCCTTCGGTGTTCAAGTCCAGGCGGCCCACGGATTGCCATTTGCCTTGCCCCAGGTAGGGCAGGCGGCGAAAGACGGTGGGGCGGTTTTGCGGGTCGTCGTGGGTGACGACTTCGCCTGCCGGCTTGTGGTAGGCCAGCACGCGCACGGTGGGCGCTTCAATGCGGATGCGCACGGGCTTGCCATCGAGCTTGATCTGGTCGCCCGGCTGCACGCGTTGGCCAACGTGGGCCACCTCGTTGTTCACCGTCAAGCGGCCAGCGGCGATGTTGCGCTCCATCTCCAGGCGCGAGCCCAGCCCCGCCTGGGCCAGCACTTTGTGCAGCTTGGGCGCGTCGGCCAGGGGCTGCAGCACGCGTTTGTAGGGCTGGGCCGGCTGCTCTTGGGCCGCAGTGTCGGCCTGCAGCTCAGGGGCATCGAGGGCACCGCCGACGATGTCGGCAAAGTCATAGCCACCGCTCAAGGTGTTGGTGTTGGCATCGACAGGGGCCAGCGCAGTGGTGGGGGTCGCGCTGGGGGTGTGGGGTGTTTTGTGCATGGTGGTTCTCACTGCCCCGGCTCAGGGGGCGGGCTAGGAATAGAAGGTGTGGCAGAAATATCAGAGATATCAGCGGCAAGGCGGGCGGCGGGGGCATTCACCAGGGCCATGCCTTGGTCGGCAAAAAAGTCAGGGGTGAAGGGTTCGGCCTGGGCCGCGCCAGCGGCTTGCTCCAGGGCGGCAAACAAATGGGTTTGGGCGGCGGCGCTGTCATCACCGTCCTCGCCTTGCAACAAGGGCAGGTCGGCCAGGGACTGCAGGCCCAAATCATCTAAAAACTGGCGCGTGGTGGCCAGCAAGGCAGGGCGACCCACGGTTTCGCGGTAGCCGATTTCTTCAATCCAGCCCCGGTCTTCCAACTGTTTGATGATTTGGCTGCCAACCGCCACGCCGCGAATGTCTTCAATATCGCCACGCGTGACGGGTTGGCGGTAGGCGATGATGGCCAGCGTCTCCAATACCGCCCGGCTGTAACGCGGGGGTTTGTCGGGGTTGAGGCGTTCTAGAAAAATATGCAGCTCGGGGCGGCTTTGAAATCGCCATCCTGAGGCGATTTGTACCAACTCTAGGCCCCGGTCTTGCCAATCAAGCTTTAATTGTTGTAGCAAGTTGCGCAGTTGCGGGGTATCGAGGGCCCCGTCAAACAGGCTGCGCAGTTCGCGCTCGGGCAGCGCTCGGGCGGCACATAAAAGGGCAGCTTCCAGCACCTTTTTGGCATCCATACATCCATCCTTGGGAAAATTTAACAATCCGACCCTCCCGGGCGGGCAATCACAGCAGGGCCATGAACAGCACTCAAACCGCTGTTTTCAGAACGTGTTCACGTTCTAAGAACGTGTTCACGATCTCCTCATGGGTGTGCGGGCGCGGCTTTGGGCGGTCTGCGTCGTTGCAAATCCTCGCAATAGCCAAGCTATTGCTGTGGTTTGCGCCTCGCAACCCATCCCGAACCGCATCCCCCACACCTTCATTCGAGATCATGAACATGTTCTAAGGCGGGCAATTGTACTGAAGGCCCAGTTTTTCCGCTGCCGTTAAAAAATCGTCCGGGGGCGGCGCGCGCAAGGCCAGGTCTTGTCCCGTGATGGGGTGAACAAATTGCAGGGCAAACGCATGCAGGGCCTGGCGCTGCAATCCGCCCTCGGCAGCGCCGCCATACACCGCATCGGCCACCAAAGGGTGGTGCAGGTGCTGCATGTGCACACGGATTTGGTGGGTGCGCCCAGTGTGCAGTTTGCAATGCACCAGGCAATGCGCCGTGGTGGTGCTTAAACAGGTGATGTCGGTGCGGGCCGTTTTGCCAGGGCTGTGCTGCAAATCAACCACCGCCATGCGCAAGCGGTTGCGCGGGTCGCGGCCAATGGCGGCATCCACGGTTTGCATCGGTGCGCCCTGCCATCCCCCCTGTCCCAGTGCAAGGTAGCGCCGGCTCACATCGCGCTGGGCAATCAGCGCCACCAGGGCATCCATCACGGCACGGGTTTTGGCCACCACCATGAGGCCGCTGGTGTCTTTGTCCAAGCGGTGCACGATGCCCGCGCGGGGCACTTGCACAGCCCCAGCGTGGTGGGCCAGCAGGCCGTTGAGCAAGGTGCCGCTCCAGTTGCCCGGCGCGGGGTGTACGACCAGACCGGCGGGTTTATTCACCACCAGCAAATGCTCATCTTCAAACACCACGTTGAAGGCCATGGCCTCGGGTTTGAAGGCTTGGCTTTGCGCCGTGGGGCGCATGGCCACGGTGAGCTGGTCGCCCAGTTTGACTTTGGCTGCGGGCTTTTGCACAGCCTGGCCATTGAGCTGCACCGCGCCCTGGCCCAGCAGTTGCTGCAAGTAGCTGCGGGAAAATTCGGGCACCAGCTCGGCCAGGGCTTTGTCAAGCCGGCTGGTGTGCAAATCCATGGGCACCTGCAGCTGGCGCACTTCAACGGCGTGGGCTTCTTCGTCGCCTGGGTCTGCCCCCTCATCGGGCAATGCATCGGGGTCGAGGGATGCAAGCGCTGGATTCAATGCGGTCAATGCCATAAACCGGCCCTTAAAAATAAAAGCCCGGCAGCGCCGGGCAAAAGTAGGTGCAAAGTGGTGTTAGCGCTTGGGCAAATAACGAAGGGGGTCAATCGGCTTGCCCTGGCGGCGCAATTCAAAATGCAGTTTGACGCGGTCGGTATCGGTGCTGCCCATTTCAGCGATGTTTTGGCCTTTTTTCACGTTTTGATCGTCTTTGACCAGCAGCTTTTGGTTATGTCCATAAGCAGTCAAATAATCCTTGGAGTGCTGAATGATGATCAGCTGGCCATAACCGCGCACCTCGCCCACATAAATCACTTTGCCGGCGGCAGCGGCAACCACAGGATCGCCGGCTTTGCCTGCAATATCAACGCCTTTATTGGTGGTTTCATTAAAGGTGCCAATCACTGTGCCGCTGGCGGGCCAAATCAGCCCCAAACCAGCCGCATCGGCAGATGGGGCCGCAGCGGGCACAGGTGGCGGTGCTGGGGTGCTGGTAGCACCGGCGGGCGGCAAAGCGGTGCCCTGCACAGGGCTGCTGCTGGCGGTAGTCGTTGTGGGGGGTGTGCTGGGGCGGCCTTCACCCGGCGCGGCCCCAGGCGGCACCACGCGCACAACTTGGCCGACTTCAATGGCGTTGGGATTTTCCAAATTGCTCCAGCGGGCAATGTCCTTCCAGCTTTGGCCGTGCTCTAAACCAATGCGAATCAAGGTGTCCCCCGGCTTGACGGTGTAATACCCCGGTTTTCCGGCATTTTCAGCACCCGGCAAGGTGGCCGGATCGACGGTGGTCGTGCGCCCAAACCCGGTGCGTGTTTCGACGGGGGCCTGGTTGGTCTGGGCACAACCGACCAATAAAACGCCCACGAGCAAAGCGCTCCAACCTAATTTCAAATTCTTTTGCTTGCTCATAAACCTTTCCCTGTTTCAGGCAACCCCGGATTTTAAGGGGACAAAATGCACTGCTTCTAATACCGATTCTGTAAAACCCTGTTCGCTGCGCTCAAGCACCAGCAGCATTTGTTGGCCATTTTCTTGCGCAACAGGGGCCACCAAGCGCCCTCCCACCGCCAGCTGATCGCGCCACGCCTGGGGCAGGCTTTGTCCCCCCGCAGCAGAAATGATTCCCGCATACGGGCCGCCTTGGGCATAGCCAAGCATGCCGTCTCCGAGTAATAAATGGACGTTTGCCAAGCGCAGCGGGCGCAGATTGCTACGAGATTTTTCATGCAAATTGCGCAGCCGCTCAATCGAGTACACCTCTCGCGCCACTTGGGACAGCACCGCTGCCTGGTAGCCGCAGCCGGTGCCAATCTCCAGCACCCGCCCCAAGCCGTGCTGCTGGGCCAGCGGGGCACCCAACAGCAACTCAATCATGCGGGCCACCACGCTGGGTTTGGAGATGGTTTGCTGCCAGCCAATGGGCAAGCTGGTGTCCTCATACGCTTGGGCCACCAAGGCGCTATCGACAAACCCATGGCGCGGCACCTGCCCCATGGCCTGCAGAACCAAGGGCGATTGAATCCCCCCGGCAGCCAGGCGTTGCACCATGCGCTGGCGCACGGCGGCTGAATCCAACCCCCAGCCAGAGGCCGTGGCCGCAGACGGGGCCGCCGCACGCACCGAGGGGGAGGATGGGGCATGGCCCAATGAAGGCAAGCGGGCCGGAAAACCCGGGCGGCGCGGCGGCGGAGGGGCAGCGCTCATACGCTCTCCATCGCGGTTTGCAATCGGGCGGCGGTTTGCCCCCAATAGCCCAGATTTTGATAATCAGTTAAATCGACCTTCAGCGGGGTGACTGCGATATGGCCATGGGCCGTAGCGTGAAAATCGGTGCCTTCGGCTTCATCCTTGGCGGCCCCTGCGCTGCCAATCCAGTACATCGTCTCCCCCCGAGGGCTGATTTGGGTAATCACTGGCTCTGCTGCATGGCGGCGGCCCAGTCGGCACAGCTTTAAAGCGCCCAGCGCATCGCTCGAGCGGTTGGGAATATTGACATTCAGCAACCACGGCGCACTGCCCACCAATTGCTGCTGGCGCAGTTGCGCGACCATGGCGCGTGCTTTGTCAGCCGCCGCCTCTAAGTGGGCCCAGCCGCTTTCCACTTGCGAAAAGGCAATTGCGGGAATGCCGAACAAAAAACCTTCCATGGCCGCACCCACGGTGCCGGAATAAATCGTGTCATCGCCCATATTTGCGCCATTGTTAATGCCGGACAGCACCAAATCAGGCCGATAGCCCAGCAGCCCCGTCAAAGCAATGTGCACACAATCGGCCGGCGTACCATTCACATACCGAAATCCATTGGCTGCACGGTGCACGTACAAAGGTGCATTCAAAGTCAAGGCATTGGATTTGGCACTGTTATTGTGCTCAGGGGCCACGACCTCCACTTGCACCCCCTCAATTTGGGCAATGGCCTGGTGCAGGGCCACAATACCAGGGGCTTGAAATCCATCGTCGTTAGAAATAAGTATTTTCATGTCTGGCTAAAGAGATACCGGCTGCCGATTGTAGGTTGCCGCTGCCCCTGTCCCCGTGCTTTTACCCTACGCCCTCGCTGCAACCTGTTATGCGCTCCCGCTCCCCTGCTGAAATTGCCCGCCAAAGCTTGCAAATTTTGGCCCAACGCCGTCTGCCGCCCACCCCCGAGAATTACCAAGCGGTGTATGAAGAGGTGGCCGGCCTGCTCCCGCAAGAGGCTTTCCCCCAACGGCGCTTGCGCCACATTGGCACGCTGCTGCCCTCCCAAACCCCCCGGCAAAAACAGCTCACTCAGGCCTTTTTACAAGCCGTGGAAGCCAAAGACTGGCTCCAACTGCAAACGGCCGTGGTCGAGTACGCCCAGCTGGAGCTGACCGGCAGCGCCCAAGCTACGGTGCTGTCCTGCCCCAGCACCCCGATCGAGGTGCTGCCCGCCAGCTTGGCCGAGCAGCTGGCCCGCTTGATTGAAAACACGGTGGGGGCTCTGGGCCCAGAGGACCAGCGCACGCAAGAGATTTCGCTGCAGCTGGTCGATTTTTTGCGCCAAGCACCACCACGGCCCCAGGCACTGGAGCAAATGCTGCAAAACTACAGCTTTCGCCTGTCCTTCCTCAGCCAAGAACAGGCCCAGCGGGCGCACCAAATCGCCCAGATGGTGGGCATGACGGTGGAGCATTTACGCGCCATCAGCACGCAAGACCCGTTGCTGCAGAGGCTGGCCGAAAAACTGAAAGAAGGCATTGCCAGCCCTTGGACAGCGCCCCAGCTGCAACAAATTCAAATTCAATTGAAAAGCCTGCTGTTTCGCCACTTTGAGCTGCACAGCAGCCATGAAGAAGCCCACAACCGCTTTAAAGAGCTGCTGGCCCAATACGCGCAGCACATGGCAGCCCTGAGCGGCAACAGCCAGCAGCACCAGGAGCAGCTGAGCCATTACGCCGAAAAAATCGAGCAAGCCCCTGATTTGCCCGCCCTCACCCCGCTGCTGGAAGCCGTCGTCGCCTCAGGCAGTCGCTTGGCCCGCGAAAGCAAGCAGGCCGTTGTCACCATGCGTGATTTGCAAGAGCAAGCCTTGGCGCAAGAGCAACAAATCTTCCAACTCAGCCACAACTTGCAACGCATGCAAGATGCCAGCCGCCACGATCCCAGCACCGAAGCCCTCAACACCCAAGGCCTGCAAGAAACCTTTTTGGCTGAAGCCGCCCGCAGCACCCGCCTGAACAGCCCCCTGAGCATTGCCGTGCTGCAAGTGCAAACCCCTGCGGAACAAGCAACCACCAGCCCCCGGCCCTCTGTTGGCGATGGCCTGCACGCAACGCATGAAATGGCGCTACGGCACCTGGTACAAATTGCGCGCAGCACACTGCGCCCCCAAGATGCGATTGGCCGCTCTAGCGAACAAAATCTGGTGCTGATTTTCCCCGACAGCGCCGCCCCCGAAGCCAGCCAAGCCCTGGCACGGCTGCAGCAGGAACTGGCACAAACCCCCCTGCTCTACGCCGATGATTGCCTGGCCATGGCACTGAGCGCTGGCGTAGTACAAAAACTGCCCCAAGAGACACCGCAACAAACCCTGCAACGCGCTGCCCAAGCACTGCGCCAAGCCATTCGCATGGGCGGCCAGCGCGTCGTGCTCCATTAAATGGAGTGGCCCCAGCCCACACCTTGGCCCGCCGCCAGGCACTGGTGCCAAAAAACAAAACGGCCTGCAGTGCAGGCCGTTTTTTCTGGAACACGCAGATCGCTTACGAGCGCACAACCAGCACCGGAATGTGCGCAGCTTGCAAAACGCGTTGCGCAACACTGCCCAACACCAGTTTTTCCAGCCCTCGGCGGCCGTGCGAACCCATCACAATCAGGTCAGCCCCAACGTTTTCTGCCACGCGCACCACGCCTTCGTGAATGGCATGGCCTTCACCCACCAAGGTCTTAGTGGACACGCCAGCTTCATCCAAAAGCTTTTTCACGTCTTCAAGGGCTTTGTTGGCCTCGGCCGTAGCAGCACTCAGGTACTGAGCCTGGCCATACGCAAAGTCTGCCCCCACGCCGGTGAATGGATAAGGATCGAGCACATACACCGCCGTCACCTCGCTGCCAAATGCCTTGGCCAAGCCGGCTGCCTTGCCAACGGCCTGCATTGAAGTGGCCGAACCATCGACCGGAACCAAAATGTGTTTAAACATACGCACCTCCTAAATGAAATCTATGCATGGCACCAGCATAGAACAAATCGATGTGCCATCAGCGCAAAATCAAACCGCTTGACTTGATTTATGCGCCCTTTTTGTTTTTCCAGGGCCAAAAACATCCCGTTTCTGCAGCGACCACCCCATGCGTATTGCGATAGCCGGACTGGCGGATATTCAGGCGCTGACCGGGAAAGGTCTCATACATGATGCGGTTATCGCTCAGCACTAATCACAGACTGCATTTTGCGGTGGAAAATCATCAGAACCTTGCCCATACAACTTGCGCACAGGCAAGTGCTTTGTGCGGACCTCGTCTAGATAAAAAATCTATGCCCCCATCCTCTTTAAAATGGGCTGCTTTAGCTCATTTTTTAAACCATGGGGCCAATCCTTTTGTGCAGCCCTGTGCAATCCCCATAAAAAAATTGCGGGCTCCCGGTAACTTTGCACAGAGGATTGCAAAGATACATATGATATTCATGTTTATTTTATAAAGTACAACTCCATGGCATCTTCTCCAGACATGACTTCCCCCATCAGCCCGGACAAGCCCCAGGAAGAGGCTTTGAACCAGGCCTTGCAGCGTCCCTACCAACATGGTTTTGTGACCGATGTCGAGTCCGAGAGTCTGCCCCCTGGCTTGAACGAGGACACGATTCGCGCCATCTCCCGCATCAAAAAAGAGCCTGAGTTTTTGCTCAATTGGCGCTTGGCCGCATTAAAACGCTGGCAAAGCATGGAACTGCCCGAATGGGCGCGCTTACAAATCAGCCCGATTGATTTGCAAGCGCTGTCGTATTACTCGGCCCCCAAGTCGCTCAAAGACCGGCCCAAGAGCCTGGATGAAGTCGATCCCAAGCTGCTGGAAACCTACGAAAAACTGGGCGTGCCGCTGCACGAACGCGCCAAGCTGGCCGGTGTGGCGGTGGATGCCGTGTTCGACTCGGTCTCGGTGGGCACGACTTTTCGCAAGCAATTGGCCGATGTTGGTGTGATTTTTTGCTCGTTCTCGCACGCAGTACACACCCACCCCGAATTGATCGAGAAATACCTGGGCACCGTGGTGCCACAAACCGATAACTACTATGCGGCGCTGAACTCGGCCGTGTTCTCAGACGGCTCGTTTGTCTATATCCCCAAGGGCGTGAAATGCCCGATGGAGCTGTCCTCGTACTTTCGCATCAACGCCCAGGGCACCGGCCAGTTCGAGCGCACACTGATCATTGCCGAAGAAGGCAGCGAAGTGAGCTACCTGGAAGGCTGCACCGCCCCCCAGCGCGATGAAAACCAGCTGCACGCTGCCGTGGTCGAGCTGATCGCCCACGACGATGCCTACATCAAATACTCCACCGTGCAAAACTGGTACCCCGGCGATGAAAACGGTGTGGGCGGCATCTACAACTTTGTGACCAAGCGCGGCCTGGCCGCTGGCAAGCGCTCGCGCATTGCCTGGACGCAGATTGAAACCGGCTCGGCCATCACCTGGAAATACCCCTCCTGCATCCTGCGCGGTGATAACTCCAGCGGCGAGTTCTATTCCATCGCCGTCTCCAACCACCGCCAGCAAGCCGATACGGGCACCAAGATGATCCATATCGGCAAGAACACCACCAGCCGCATTGTCTCCAAAGGCATCAGTGCGGGCCGGGCGCACAACAGCTACCGCGGACTGGTGCGCATCAACGCCGGGGCCGAAGGGGCGCAAAACCATACGCAGTGCGATTCCCTGCTGATCGGCAGCGAGTGCGGGGCCCACACCTTCCCCTATGTCGATACTGCCCGCAGCGATGCCATGGTGGAGCACGAGGCCACCACCACCCGCATCTCGGAAGAGCGGCTGTTTTACTGCCAGCAGCGCGGCATTGATCCCGAAGAGGCCACCTCGCTCATCGTCGGCGGCTTTTGCCAGGCGGTGCTTGAAGAGCTGCCCATGGAATTTGCCCTGGAGGCCAAGGCCTTGCTCGCAGTTTCGCTAGAAGGCTCCGTAGGCTAGGCAACAATTAAAGACATAAACCATGCTGAAATGCTTTAAATACAAGCGCCAGCAGCTATCAGATTAAAGAATTAAGGATATTTATGAGCACCCCTGTTTTACAAGTTCGTGATCTGCGCGTTGATATTGGCGAGCGCACCGTGCTGCAATCGATCACGCTGGATGTGCAACCTGGCAGCCTCACCGTGCTGATGGGGGCCAACGGCAGTGGCAAAAGCACCCTGGGCATGGCCTTGGCCGGCCACCCGCACTACAAGGTCACCGCTGGGCAAGCCATTCTGGACGGCAAAGACCTGATCCAGCTGCCCGCCCACGAGCGCGCCCGCACCGGGTTTTTCCTGTCGTTTCAATCACCGCCCGATATTCCGGGCGTCAAAAACAACCTGTTCATCCGCACCGCCTTGAATGCCGTGCGCGAATCCAAGGGCGAAGCACCACTGGATGCGTTTGACTTTTTGAGCGGTGCCAAACAAGGGGCAAAAACCTTGGGCATGCCCATCACCATGCTCAATCGCCCCGTCAATGAAGGCTTCTCCGGCGGCGAGCGCAAGCGCAACGAGCTGCTGCAACTGACCCAGCTCAACCCCCGCGTGGCCCTGCTCGATGAAATCGACTCCGGCCTGGACGTGGACGGCGTGCGTGCCGTGGTCGAGCTGGTGCAGCGCATGCGGGCCCAGGGCACGGCCTTTATCGTCGTCTCGCACTATTTGCAAATGATTGAATCGCTGCAGCCCGACCAAGTGCTGCGCTTAGACCAGGGCCGCATTGCCGAGACCGGTGGCCTGGAGCTGGCCCGCAGCATTGCCGAAACCGGCTTTACCCGCGCTACGGCTTAAGGGAGCCGGCATGAGCGAGATTTTGGACATCACCCAAGCGCAAGCCCAGCTGCAAACCCACGGCTGGATTGCCCGCAAGAGCGAAGCATTTCACCACCTGCCCCCACCGGCCTTAGAGACCTGGCTTGGCACCGAGCCCGCCGCCGTGGCCAGCACCCAGGACTGGCAAGTCACCGTGCAAGACGGCGCGGCCAGCGTGCAAGTGCAGCACTTGAGCGCCCTGCACGCCGCAGAACGCGCCACCCTGTTTGCCGACCTGCCCGCCCCCCAGGGCGAGGCCGCCCCCTTTGCCTGGGCGCACCGCGCCCTGTGCCGCAAAGGGCTGCGCATCCAGGTCGCCGCCAACGGGGCCAATGCCGCCCCAGTGCGCCTGCATATCCACCACACAGCCCATACCGCCGTGGATGCGCCCTTGGTGGTGCTGGACGTGGCCCCCGGCGCCCGCTGCCTGCTGCTGCACACGCACAGCCGCAGCGGCGATCTGCAGCAAATCACGCAAAACCTGCACATGCACATTCGCGTGGGCGAAGGCGCGGTGCTGCAGCACCTGCGCATTGCCGATGTGCGCACCGCTGACCACCTGGCCCACACGCAAAATGTGGACGTACAAGGCCACGCGCACTACCACCAGGCCCTGTGTACCAGCGGCTGCGCCTATCAGCTGCAGCGCAGCGATATCGACCTGCATGGCCCCGGTGCCTGCGTGCGCCATGCCGGCCTGCTGCTGACGGGCACGCACAATGTGGACCACCAGATCTACACCCGCCACAACGCGCCCGATACCGACAGCCACGTGCAAATGCTGGCCCTGGCCAGCGGCAAATCGCGCAGCGTGGCCAATGCCTTCACCTACATTGCCCCCGGTGCCCGCGATGCCAACGTGCACCAGCGCCTGTGGGGCATTGCGCTGGATGGCCAGCCACGCCTGATCCTGCGCCCGCACCTGGAAATCCTGCACGATCAGGTTGCCGCCGTGCACGGGGCCACCTGGGGTGCCTTGCCGGAAGATGCCCTGTTCTACGCCCAGCAGCGTGGTCTGGCCCCCGACACCGCCCGCAGCCTGATCATCGAGGGCAAAGCCCGCGCCCTGCTCGAACGCGCCCTGCCCAACATCGAAAGCGATGGCGATGGCGAGGCCAGCAGCAGCCTCTTGAGCGCCTGGCTCGAGGGCGACTGGCTGCCCCAAGCCATCAACGCCCACCTGGCCGCCACCACCCTTCAGGAAAGCGCATGACCGACCAAGCCCCTGCCCTGCTCCAGCCCGAACTGCTGCGCAGCCTGTTTCCCGTGCTGCAGCAGCAGGTCAAGGGCCAGCCGCTGGCGTATTTGGACAACGCCGCCACCACCCAAACCCCGCTGCCGGTGCAGCAGGCCATGCTCGATTTTGAGCAGCATGACCGCGCCAACATCCACCGGGGCGTACACACCTTGAGCCAACGCGCCACCGATGCCTTTGAGGCCGCCCGCAGCACGGTGAAAGCCTTTATTGGCGCAGGCCAAGAGCACGAACTGGCCTTTACCAGCGGCACCACCGAGGCGCTCAACACCGTCGCCTTTGGCCTGTGGGGGGCTGGGCCGGGCAAAGCCTGGCTGCGCCCGGGCGATGAAATCATCGTCAGCGGCCTGGAGCACCACGCCAACCTGGTGCCCTGGCAGCACGCGGCCCGCATGACCGGGGCCAAGCTGCGCATTTTGATGCCCGATGCCCAAGGCCGCCTGCACCTGGCCGACCTGCAAGCCCTGATCACGCCGCACACCCGCGTGCTGGCCCTGACCGCCGGGGCCAACGCGACTGGCGAGCGCCCGCCCTTCGAGGCCATGCTCACCCTGGCCAAGCAAGCCGGGGCGCTGACGGTGCTGGATGCCGCCCAAGCCGTCGGCCACGCCATGCCTGATTTGCGCGACTTGGATGCCGACTTTATGGCCTTCTCTGGCCACAAAATGTACGGTCCAATGGGCACCGGGGCCTTGGCTGGCAAGCGCAAAGCGCTAGAACTTTTATACCCCCTGCGCCTGGGTGGTGACATGGTCGAGTGGGTCGAATACGACCGCGCCGGTTATGCCGCCGTGCCCACCCGCCTGGAGGGCGGCACCCCCAATGTCACTGGGGCCGTCGGCTTGGCCGCGGCCGCCCGCTTTATCGACCAGATAGGCCGCAGCCGCATTGATGCGCACCTTCACGCTTTGCGCGCGCAGGCCGTGGCGGGCTTGCAGGCGCTGGACGGCATCACCATCCTGGCCCCCCAGGCCCCACAGGCAGCATTGGTTTCTTTTGTTGTGCAGGATGTGCACCCGCACGATATCGGCACCCTGCTGGACGAGCGCGGCATTGCCGTGCGCACCGGCCACCACTGCGCCGAACCACTGCACAACCACTTTGGGCTAGGGCCAACCACCCGCGCCTCTTTTGCCCTGTACAACACCGCAGCCGAGGTGAGCCGCCTGATCGACGGCATCGCCCATGCACTGAAAGTTTTACGATGAGTTCTGTAGAAAACGATCTCTACCAAGAAGTGGTGATGGAGCACAAACGTGCCCCGCGCAACTTCGGCCACCTGGACAGCCCCAGCCACCAGGCCCAGGGCACCAACCCCTCATGCGGCGACCGTGTGGCCGTCGAATTGCTGCTCGATGGCAACACCGTGCAGGACATCCGCTTCAGCGGCCAGGGGTGCGCCATCTGCATGGCCTCCACCTCGATGATGACCGAAGCGGTCAAAGGCCAGGATGTGGCCCTGGCCCAAGAATTGCAACAGCACTTTCGCGCCGTGCTCACCGGCGAAGAAGACCCCGAAGAAGCCCCGCTGGGCAAACTGGTCAGCCTGGCCGGCGTGCGCCAATACCCCAGCCGCATCAAATGCGCCCTGCTGGGCTGGCACGCGCTGATGCACGCCATTGCTGGCAACCAAGAAGCGGCCAATACCGAAGATGGCATCCCCGCCACCGAAGGAGGCGTTGCATGATGAACCGCCGCCAACGCGAAGACGTTTTGGTCCGCCGCACGGTCACCGTGGAAACCATCCCCAGCGGCCAGCCTTTTGAACTGCAGGAAGGGCAGCTGGCGCAAATCACCCAGGCCCTGGGCAGCTCGTTCACCTTGGTGGTCGAAGGCCAGCTGGTGCGCCTGCGCGGGGACGATGCCGATGCCATTGGCAAAGAGCCGCCCGAGAGCATCGTCGTACCCGAGAACGTCTCCACCGCCGACATTGAGCCGCTGATTTGGGAAACCCTGAAATCCTGCTACGACCCCGAAATCCCCGTCAATATCGTGGATCTGGGCCTGATTTACCGCTGTGAAGTCACCCCCATTGATGCCCACGGCGATGTGCAGGTGGTGATCGACATGACGCTCACCGCCCCCGGCTGCGGCATGGGCGAGGCCATTGCCAACGAGGTGTGCGACAAGGTGCTGGCCCTGCCCAAGGTCGAAGACATCACCGTAAACCTGGTGTTTGACCCACCCTGGACGCGCTCCATGATGAGCGAAGAGGCGCAACTGACCCTGGGGCTGTGAACACGTTCTCAAGCGCCCCTGCCCTTGAACGGCGAAGGTGCTCCACGCCGGACAAACTGCCCAATTGCTTCACAATCGGCAGCTTGTCCGGCATTTTTATTTTTGCCTTTTCTTTTTTTGGAGACACATCCCATGCGCCTCGAAACCCTGGCCGTCCACGCGGGCTATAAAACCGAACCCACCACCCGCTCGGCCGCCGTGCCGCTGTACCAGACCACCTCGTACACCTTCGACAACGCCCAGCACGGTGCCGACCTGTTCGACCTGAAAGTGGCCGGCAACATTTACACCCGCATCATGAACCCCACCACCGACGTGCTGGAGCAGCGCGTAGCCGCTCTGGAAGGCGGCATCGGTGCGCTGGCCATGGCCTCGGGCATGGCGGCCATTACCGCTGCCATCCAGACCATTGCCGAGACCGGGGACAACATCATCAGCGCCAGCACCCTGTACGGCGGCACCTACAACCTGTTTGCCCACACCTTCCCGCAGCAAGGCATCGAAGTGCGCTTTGCCGATCCGCGCGACCCGGCCAGCTTCGCCAAACTGATCGATGCGCGCACCAAAGCCGTGTTCTGCGAATCGATTGGCAACCCCCTGGGCAATGTGACCGACATCCGCGCCCTGGCCGATGTGGCCCACGCCCATGGCCTGCCGCTCATCGTCGATAACACCGTGCCCAGCCCCTACCTGTGCCGCCCGTTTGAGCATGGGGCGGACATCGTCGTCCACGCCCTGACCAAGTACATGAACGGCCACGGCAACAGCATCGGCGGTGTCATCGTCGATAGCGGCAAGTTCCCCTGGGCCGAGCACAAGGAGCGCTTCAAGCGCCTGAACGAGCCGGACGTGAGCTACCACGGCGTGGTCTATACTGAAGCCCTGGGCGCAGCCGCTTACATCGCCCGCGCGCGCGTGGTGCCGCTGCGCAACATGGGCGCGGCGCTGTCGCCCTTCAACGCCTGGGCGACGCTGCAAGGCATTGAAACCCTGCCCCTGCGCATGGACCGCATCTGCGAAAACGCCCAAAAAATTGCCGAAACCCTGCAAAACCACCCCAAGGTGGAATGGGTGCGCTACGCCGGCTTGAGCAACCACCCCGACCACGCACTGGTGCAGCGCCAGATGGGTGGCAAGGCCTCGGGCATTTTGTCGTTCAGCCTGAAAACCGCCCCCGGCGAAGATGCCCGCGCCGCCGGTGCCCGCTTCCTGGATGCGCTGCAGCTCTTCCTGCGCCTGGTGAACATTGGCGATGCCAAATCGCTGGCCACGCACCCGGCTTCGACCACGCACCGCCAGCTCAACCCCGAAGAGCTGGCCAAGGCCGGCGTGACCGAGGGCATGGTGCGCCTGTCGATTGGCATTGAACACATCGACGACCTGCTGGAAGACCTGAACCGCGCCTTGCAAGCCGTTTAAAAAAAGAGCAGTCTGCGCTGATAAACAAAAGGATTGAAGGCTATTAAACCATTCAATCCTTTAAAAATCAGCGCAAACAGCTATAAAAAAACGCCACCTTTGCAGGTGGCGTTTTTGCTTGGAGTCTTAGCAGAAAGGGCGATCTTAGAAGCGGTAGCCCAGGCCCACGCCCACCAGCACGGGATCGACCTTGAACTTGCCAATGCCGCCGCTCACATTGGTGTCGATATAGACTTTTTTCACGTCGAAGTTGATCGACCAGTTTTTGTCCAGCGCGTAGTCAAAGCCCACTTGCAGGGCCGGGCCGAAGCTGTTTTTCTTGACGTTCAAAGCGCCGCCCAGAATGTCCACGCTGGAAAAACGGGTGTAGTTAATACCAGCGCCCAGGTAGGGCTTGAAAGCGCCCAGGTTGGTGAAGTGGTATTGGGCCAGCAAGGTGGGGGGCAGGTGCTTCAAGGTACCGATCTTGGCGCCGTTCAACCGCACATCGTGCTTTTGCGGGTAGGTCAGGATCAGCTCAGCGGCAAGGTTGGGGGTGAAGAAGTAAGAAATATCCAGCTCAGGGATCCACTTGTCATTGACGCTGACCCCTTTGTCGCCAGCAGCACCACCGTTGGCGCTGTCCAAATGCACAGCGCGGGCGCGTACCATCCATTTGCCATCTTGAGGGTAGTTTTGCGCCATGGCAGCGCCAGAAGTCAGTGCACACAAAGCGGCAGCAGCCAGCAGGGTTTTCTTCATCATGGTGAAAGGTATTCAAGTGTTGTCCGGGGACGACCCCCGTGCTGCGTATTAGGCCCATGAGTAAAACGGTCAATATTGCTTTGCATCAAGAATTGGTAATTCCCCTTAATTTTGTAACGTTTCGTCCAACCGCCACAAACACCCCGTTTTTTCGCCGATTGGATCGGCCACCTTGCGCCTACAGTGGCCCCATCGCACTCTTTTGGAGCCACTGCTATGGACCTTCGTTACGCCAGAGCCTTGCGCGATGCCAGCACGGCCTGGGCCCAAAACCACACTACCGATGCCATCACCTTGCAAGAGCTGCGCCGCCGCGCACCGCAAGAGGAACCCACCGTCAAAATGGTGACCGCACCCAGCGCCACCCAGATGGCGCTGCTGCAACCCCAGTTGGCCGCGTATGGCAACTTGGGCACCAAACTCAATTTGTTTGCCTAAGCACCACGCACACACGCACACACGCACGGTAGTTTTAGGCATAAAAAGAGCTTCTAACGCTTACCAATAAAGCGTTAGAAGCTCTTTTTTTAGCAGCCCATCCTGGCCGCTATTTTTTTACCCCAACCACTTGCGGGCATTGCGCCAGACGCGCATCCAGGGGCTGGCCGCGCTGGGGTCGCCGCTGGTCCAGCTCATTTGGATATTGCGGAAGACGCGCTCGGGGTGCGGCATCATGGCCGTGAAGCGCCCGTCGGCCGTGGTCACCGCCGTCAGGCCGCCGGCGCTGCCGTTGGGGTTGAAGGGATAGACCTCGGTGGGCTGGCCGTGGTTATCAACATAGCGCATGGCCTGCACCACCTGATCGGCGTTACCGCGTGCAGCAAAGTTGGCAAAACCCTCGCCGTGCGAGACAACAATGGGCAGGCGGCTGCCCGCCATGCCTTGCAGGAAGATGCTGGGGCTGTCCAGCACTTCCACCATGGACAGACGCGCCTCAAAGCGGTGGCTTTGGTTTTGCGTGAAGCGCGGCCAAGCCTGGGCACCGGGGATGATGTCGGCCAGCTCGGCAAACATCTGGCAGCCGTTGCACACGCCCAGGGCAAAGGTGTCACCCCGGCCAAAAAATTGCTGAAACTGCTCGGACAGGCGTTCATTGAAGGTGATGGAGCGCGCCCAGCCAATGCCCGCACCCAGGGTGTCGCCGTAGCTAAAGCCCCCGCAGGCAACGATGCCCGCAAAGTCTTGCAAGTGCGCCCGCCCCGCTTGCAGGTCGCTCATGTGGACATCCACCGCATCAAAGCCGGCTGCGGCAAAGGCAAAGC
Source organism: Comamonas denitrificans (assembly GCF_017368815.1). Taxonomy (GTDB): domain Bacteria; phylum Pseudomonadota; class Gammaproteobacteria; order Burkholderiales; family Burkholderiaceae_C; genus Comamonas; species Comamonas denitrificans. The sequence goes on from NZ_JAFNME010000011.1 coordinate 26,679, forward strand.
CCATTTCCACCTGCGAGTTCACGCCCTGCTCGCGCAGGATGGCCACGCGCGGCTGGGCTTGCAGGTTCAGGTAGGGGGCGGCCACGTCGTCCTGCGGGTCGAACGTCAGGTGCACGTGCATGCCGGGGTCGTTGGCCGCGCCAGCGGCGGCGTGTTCGCTGTCGGCGCAGGCGGGGTTGTCGCGTTGCTGGGCGATTTTCCAGCTCACGGCATCCCACACCTGGTGCAGGTTTTCCAAGCTGGCCCCAAAGACTTTTTGCGCATCGCGCCAGATTTGCAGCTCGCCCTTGCCCATGTCCACCGGGCTGGAGGCCGGACGCGTCTTGCCAATAATGTGGCTGCACTGAATCAGGCCATGCTCACGCAGCACCTGCATGACTTGGCTGCGCTCGGCGGTGCGAATTTGCAGCACCGCGCCCAGTTCTTCGTTGAACAGGGCCCGCAGGGTCAGGTCTTCGCGGCGGCCGGCGATCTGCTGGCCCCAGTTTTTGCCCTCGCCCGAATCCATGCGGCCATCGGTAATGCCGTCGCCTTCGGTCACCAGCATGTCCACGTTCAGCGCCACGCCAACGTGCCCGGCAAAGGTCATTTCGGCCACCGTGGCCAACAGGCCGCCGTCGCCCCGGTCGTGGTACGCCAAGATCAGGCCTTGCTGGCGCAAGGTGTTTACGGCGGCCACCAAGGCCTTCAAATCGTCGGCATTGTCCAGGTCGGGCGTGGTGTTGCCGCTTTGGCCCAGCACCTGCCCCAGGATGGAGCCGCCCATGCGGTTCTGCCCCCGGCCCAGGTCGATGAGCACCAGCGAGCTGTCCGGCTCCTGCGCATCGAGCTGCGGCGTGAGCGTGCCGCGCACGTCGTCGATGGCGGCAAAGCCGGTAATGATCAAGCTGACGGGCGAGGTGACTTTTTTCAGCACTCCGTCCTCTTGCCATTGGGTGCGCATGGACAGGCTGTCCTTGCCCACAGGGATGGAAATGCCCAGTTGCGGGCACAGCTCCATGCCCACGGCTTTGACGGTGGCGTACAGATCGGCATCTTCACCCGGCTCGCCGCACGCGGCCATCCAGTTGGCCGAGAGCTTGACTTTGGACAGCTCGATCGGCGCGGCCAGCATGTTGGTAATGGCTTCGGCCACCGCCATGCGGCCCGAGGCCGGGGCGTTGATGGCCGCCAGCGGGGTGCGCTCGCCCATGGCCATGGCTTCACCCTTGAAACCGGTGAAGTCGGCCAGGGTGACGGCCACATCGGCCACCGGCACCTGCCAGGGGCCCACCATCTGGTCGCGGTGCGTCAGGCCCCCCACGGCGCGGTCGCCAATGGTGATCAAAAAGCGCTTGCTCGCCACCGTGGGGTGGGCCAGCACGTCAATCACGGCTTTTTCCAGCGGTACGCCGGTCAGGTCCATGGCCGGCAGGGTGCGCTGCACGCTGGTCACGTCTTTGACCATCTTGGGCGGCTTGCCCAGCAGCACATCCATGGGCATATCGACGGGGAATTTCTGGTCGCCAGACTCCACCGCCGTGTCTTCCAGCACCAGCTGGCGCTGTTCGGTGGCCACGCCGATGACGGCAAACGGACAGCGCTCGCGCTCGCAGAAGGCCTGGAACTGGGGCAGCGATTCAGGGGCAATCGCCAGCACGTAGCGCTCTTGGCTTTCGTTGCTCCAGATTTCCTTGGGTGCCAAGCCCGATTCTTCGAGTTGCACGGCCCGCAGGTCAAAGCGGGCACCGCGCCCGGCATCGTTGGTCAGCTCGGGGAAAGCGTTGGACAGGCCGCCCGCGCCCACGTCGTGAATGGCCAGGATGGGGTTGGCCGCGCCTTGCTGCCAGCAGTGGTTGATGACCTCTTGCGCCCGGCGCTCGATCTCGGGGTTGCCGCGCTGCACCGAGTCAAAATCCAGCTCGGCGGCATTGGTGCCCGTGGCCATGGAGCTGGCCGCGCCCCCGCCCATGCCAATGCGCATGCCGGGGCCGCCCAGTTGGATGAGCAGCGTGCCGGCGGGAAATGCGATTTTCTTGGTCTGCTGCGCCTCAATCACGCCCAGGCCGCCAGCGATCATGATGGGCTTGTGGTAGCCACGCACCACCTCACCCACCTGCTGCTCGTACTCGCGGAAATAGCCGGTCAAATTAGGGCGGCCAAACTCGTTGTTGAACGCTGCGCCGCCCAGCGGGCCTTCGACCATGATCTGCAAGGGGCTGGCAATGTGCGCCGGTTTGCCCACGTCGCTGCCCCAGAGTTTGGACACCGTAAAGCCCGTCAGCCCCGCCTTGGGCTTGGAGCCCCGGCCGGTAGCGCCCTCGTCGCGGATTTCGCCGCCCGCGCCGGTCGATGCGCCGGGAAAGGGCGAGATGGCCGTGGGGTGGTTGTGCGTTTCCACCTTCATCAGCACATGGTGCAAGGCTTTTTCTTTTTGATAGCTAGGAGCGCTTGCCTGCTCTGCGTTTCCATTGTATTTGGCTATAAAACGCTCGACCTCATGGCCTTCCATGATGGAGGCGTTGTCGGCATAGGCCACGATGGTGTGCTGGGGCGAGGTGGCCTCGGTGTGGCGAATCATGCCAAACAACGATTTCTCCTGCGCCACGCCGTCGATGGTGAACTGGGCGTTGAAGATTTTGTGGCGGCAATGTTCGCTATTGGCCTGGGCGAACATCATCAGCTCTACATCCGTGGGGTTGCGCCCCAGCTTGGTGAAGGCATCGACCAGGTAGTCAATTTCGTCGTCGGCCAGGGCCAGGCCCCAGGCGGTATTGGCGCGTTCCAGGGCGGCGCGGCCACCGCCCAGCACATCGACGAACTCCATCGGCGCAGCTTGCAGGGTGCTGAACAGCTGCTCGGCCTCAGCGCGGGTGGCAAACACCGATTCGGTCATGCGGTCGTGCAGCAAGGCGGCAATGTGCTCGCGCTGCGCGGCGGACAGCTCGGCCTTGCCCCCCAGCAGCCCGCCCTTCAGGGCGATGGCGTATTCGGTGATGCGCTCCACCCGGAACACGTCCAGGCCGCAGTTGCGGGCAATGTCCGTGGCCTTGGAGGCCCAGGGCGAAATCGTGCCCAGGCGCGGGGTGACGACAAACACCGCATCGCCCTGCCCTGGCACCGCGGCCGACTCACCATACGTTAGCAAGGCCTGCAAGCGCTGCTGCAAAGCACTGTCGGGGGCGCTTTGGCTCGCCACCAAGTGGACAAAACGGGCCGTGATCCCGGTGATTTTGGGGTGAATGGCGACCAGGTCGGTCAAAAGCTGTTGGCTGCGAAACGCGCTCAGGGCGTTTGCGCCCTCAAACTGTGTCAGATGCAAAGTCACAAGACGGCCTATGGGCAAAAAAGAATGGAAGTGGAAAAGAAAAGGGCAAAACGCAGGTGAACCACACCCGGCCCCTGTGCAAGACGGGGCCCGGCAATGAAGCATTGGGGAAACCACGCATTTTACCGGGGCAACGCCCCCACTGCGCCCACACCGGCGCATGGGCCAAAGGATTAGCAGGCTTTCCAGCTGTCTTGCAACAAAAATGGCTCCAGCTCATGGGGCAAGCGCGGGCGGCTGAAGTAGTAGCCCTGGGCTTCATCGCAGCCCAGGGCTTGCAGAAATTTCAGCTGCTCCTGGGTCTCCACCCCTTCGGCGGTAATGCGCAAGCCCATGGCCTGGGCCATGCGCACAATCGCATTGACCATGGCTTTATCGGCATCGCCATTGTCCATATCGCGCACAAAAGACTGGTCAATTTTGAGCTTGTAAGTGGGCAGGCGCTTGAGCTGGGTCAGCGATGCATACCCGGTGCCAAAGTCATCAATCGACAGGCGCACGCCCAGCTTTTGCAGTTCGGCCACGGTCTGCTCAACGGCCACCACCTCGCTCATGGCCGCGCTTTCGGTGAGTTCGAGCTCCAAGACCTGGGCAGGGATGTTGGCCTGCTCCAGCACCTGGCGCACCAAATCGGGCAGCTGGGGCTGGTGAAACTGCCGGGCCGACAAGTTCACCGACATGGTCAAGTGCAGCAAGCCTTTGTCGCGCCACGCTTTGAGCTGCTGGGCCGCTGTGGCCATGACCCACTGACCAATGGGCAAAATCAAGCCGCTGCTTTCTGCAATCGGAATAAATTCAGCCGGGGAGACGGCACCCAGCTTCGGATGCTGCCAGCGCAGCAACGCCTCCACGCCCAGTATCTTGCCGGTGTTGGCATCGACCTGCGGCTGGTAGTGCAAGCACAGTTGCTCGCGCTCTAAGGCACGGCGCAACGCGTTTTCCAGCTCCAGGGCCCGCATCGACTGGGCCTGCATCTGCGAAGTAAAAAAACGGTAGGTATTGCGCCCTTGGCGCTTGGCGCCATACATGGCCATATCGGCCGACTGCACCAGGGCATCAAAATCGCGCCCATCCTGCGGGTACAAAGCCACACCAACCGAGCAGCCCAAGGTCAGCTCGTGCGGCCCCACTTGAAAGGGCGCATTAAAGGCCTGGGCCACTTTGCCCGCCACCCGCTGGGCCCCGGCCGCATTCGCACGGGGCAGCAGCAGCACAAATTCGTCGCCGCCCAAGCGGGCCACGGTGTCGTATTCGCGCACGGTTTGACTCAATCGTTTGGCGATGTGGGTCAGCAGGCTGTCCCCAACTTTGTGCCCCAGGGAGTCGTTGATGTGCTTGAAGTGGTCCAAGTCCAAAAACAGCACCGCCAGCGGTGTGTTGCTGCACTGCGCTTGTGCAATCGCCTGCTGACTGCGTTCGGCCAACAAAGAGCGATTGGGCAGGCCAGTGAGCGGGTCGTAATGGGCCAGCCAATAGATGTGCTCCCGGTCGTATTTGCGCTCTTGGATTTCTTTGTCCAAATTCTTGGTCGTATTGACCAACGCATGGGTGCGTTCAGAGACCACCCGCTTCAGTTCGGCATGGGCTTGGCGCAGGGCTTCCTGGGTCTGGCGGCGCTCGGTAATGTCCATAAAAATCCAGACCGTGCTGCCATCGTCCAAGGCCTTGCTGCGGGTCTCGCAAATCAGCTCGGCTCCATCTTGGCGGCGCAAGTTCAGCTCAGCGGAAAACACTTTGCCCATCGCCAGCGTGGGGGCGTAATCGGCCAGTTGCGCAGCCCAGTCGCTGTCGCTGGCAAACCAGTCCCGCGCCGCCTGGCCGCACAACTGCCCTGGGGCGTACCCCAGCATTTGCTCGGCATGCCGATTGCACTGCACCACCTTGTGCTCGCGCACATACACCACCCCCACCATGGCGTGATCGAGCAAGATTTGGGTTTGCAATTGAATAGCATCAAGCTTTGAACGCATAAGTATTTGCGCGTCCACATCATCCAAAGTCCATATAGAGCCTTCGGAAGGGGCTTCTGAATTAATGAATCGCCCGGTCAAACTGGCCCAAAACAAGCTGCCATCTTTGCGCCGCATTTGCCGCAGGCTGCGAAAGGTGCGCCCTTGCGCCATTTCGGCAAAAGCATCGCGCCCCAGCGCCCGAAACGCATCGCGCGACGGATGCAATAAGTAGCTGGCCTGTCCCAGCAAGGATGCGCTGTCAGGAAAGCCAAAAATTTCAGCAAATTGCTGGTTGCAGCGCTGTATGGCCCGTTTTTGAATAAACGCTACACCGATGTCCGTACTTTGTAACAAAGTCTGTTGCTCGCGCAGCGCACGAGCCAAGGCAACGGCCACCTCCATCTCGCACGCAAGGGAGCCCTTTGCCACTAATTGATCATCCGTCATGGATCGGTGCTACTTTAAAATTGTTTACAACCGTAAAATAGTGTCACAAAACCAATAACCGACTGTTTGACCCCCATCAAAGACAGAATCTAATCAAGGTTTTTTATCAATTTCTGCATGCTGGTGGCTGCCTGCCGGGGCTAACGAGGCGACGATTTGCGCATCCACCTGCGCATACGCCAACACCTGCCCCCCACGGCGCTGGGCAAAAGCCTGGGCAGCACCAGCATCAGAAAACGCCGGCAAATTGCCCGAGCGCATGGGCCCCAAGGCGTTCGAGCCGTGCACATAAAAGGCCGATTCTGCAGCAATCCACGCTGGCGGGGTTGGTTGGGCACTGTCCGTAACGTAAGCGGCCACAACCTCTTGCACCCCCCGCCCCGGCATGAAGCGCTCCATGTTCTGCACAAACAGGAAAAAAGACACCGGGGAATCAAAAAAATGGGCATCGCCATTGTTAAAAATCACCTGCGCTGCCCACTCTTTGGAACGTGCCGGAAACATGCCACACACCGGGCAACGGGCATCGACAGGGATCGGGCGAGCAGCGCTCAAGGCCAGCCCCGATGCAGGATCGTAAGCAGAAGGGGGCGCATCCAGGCACACCTCGGCCTCGGGCAGTTCTACAGGCGCAGCGGCAAACCGCTTCCACCCGACAACACCCGTGCCAACAGTGATCCCGGCCAGCAGCAACCCGCCCAAAGCCTTGCGCCGTGCGCAACAGTACGCCATAGCACCGCCCTCGCTGACTTTACATGCGCGTGTCGTGCAAAGCACCGCCGGTCAAATCGACCATGTCCAGCTTGATGCCGTCGTAGGGATAAACAGTGCCACCATATTCGCCAGCAAATTTTTCCGCATCCGCTTTCTGCGCAAAACTGGCAATGGTGGTACCCATGGAGCCATGGCGCTTGCTGCCCACGACGTAAATGGCTGTTTTGGCATCAATCCAATGGCCCTCGGGGTGCTCCCAATCGGCTTTGCCCATGTCCTGCACATACACCATGCGCACTGCACGCACCTGCTCCCCAGCCAACAAGGTGTTAAAGAGTTCAACCGTATCGCAGAAAAAAGATGGTTTTTCTTGTCCGGCGTAATGGATTTGCGCTTTCGGGCCCGCATAGTCAATGAGCAGCATGCCATCAAGTTCGCAGGAGGTTGCACGGTCAATCTCCACCGGGGCCAAGGCCTGCGCTTGCACCGCTTCGTCACTGCAGCCCGTCAAAACCCCACCCCCTAAAGCCAAGACCAAAGCCAACGATGCGGAACGCGCAATATTTAAAGAAAAACTCATGGTTTAAACCTCCAATTTGCCACAGCCAGGGGCAAAACAATCCACGCCAACATAACGCCACCCATTTTGAGCGGGTTGCCCAAAGAAGCCGGCATCACACTGGCCAATCCATACAAAGTACGAACATCTTCCAAAGAGAAAACATTCAAAATACGAAACACATCCGCTGGATTTAACAACAACATCCAGGCAAACGAATCACCAGCAAACTTGCCGCCTGTGGTAACCAAAACTCCTAACAAAATCAAATCAAATACCAGTACAAAGAAAAACCAGGTCGCAATCGCCATGCCAGAAGCACGGGTACGGTCACCGGCAATGACAGAAATCAACACCGCAATACTGAGAAACGCCAAACCCAGTAAAACGGAACTAAAAATAAATCCAAAATAATGGAACAAGGCATTGGCATCCATATGCTGCCAAAGCAACACGGCCACCACTCCAAAACCAATCAAGGTTGATAAGGTTAAAGCCAGGGCCAAACCCAAATACTTGCCCAACATCAGCTCAAACCGGGTAATTGGCAAAGCCAGCAACAAGCCCAAAGAGCCCCGCTCACGCTCGCCCACAATCGCATCAAATCCCAAGAGCAAGGCAATCAAAGGAATCAAATAAATGACCAAGCTGACCAAGCTGGCAATCGTCACCTCAATCGAGCGAAAACCAACCATGCCTTGCTGGGCACTGCCAAAATAAGCAATGACCACAGAAAACGCGGCAAACACCAAAGCCACGGCCAGCACCCAGCGATTGCGAATACGGTCCCAAAATTCTTTGGAAGCAACAGTAAGAACAGGTTTAAATTCCATGAATACAACTTAATCTTTAAATACTGAGGAAATTACCGCGAGAATCCAAAAAACATATCTTCCAAAGAAGGCTCCAGCAAACGGATATCTTGCAAAGCCAATGGTGCCAGCACCGCCAAAACCGCCATTTTTTGCTCCCGGGAGCACTCAAAACGCACGCCCTGGGGCAGCATCACCGGCTCGGCCTGCACCAGGGTGCGCACAGCTTCAATCACTTGGCTTTGCCGCTCAGCAGCAACATCCACCTCTACCACCAAAGGCAAACCTGTATCTTCTCGCAATTGCTGAACACTGCCTTGGGCTTGTAATTTTCCAGCGGCTAAAATCGCCAAGTTATCTACCCGCTCTTGCAATTCCGAAAGAATATGTGAGGTAATAACAATCGTCACGCCGGTTTGCTGTAACTCGCGCAAGGTGAAATAAAAATCACGAATTGCTTGCGGATCCAGACCATTGGTTGGCTCATCCAAAAACAGCACTTCTGGCTTGCCAAGCAACGCCTGGGCAAACCCCAGCCGCTGGCGCATACCTTTGGAATACTCGCGAACGGCCCGCTTGCCGGCATGCGATAAGCCCACCTTGTCCAGAAGCGATGGACACTCCTGCAAAGAGGCTCCTTTGAGGCGGGCAAAAAAATTCAAAGTTTCCAAACCACTTAAGTTATCGTAGAGAACCACGTTCTCGGGCAAATAACCCAATTTTCGACGCGCGGCACGAAAGTTAGGCCCGGCCACATCGGCACCCGCCACCGTAATATGTCCGGATGTGGGTCGCTCCAGCCCCAGCATCATTTTGAATAAAGTGCTTTTACCGGCGCCGTTATGACCAATCAAACCAAAAACCTGGCCTTGCGGTATTTTTAAATCAACACCATCAACAGCATGCACGGCGCCATAATGTTTGCGCACATCGCGCAAAACTATGGCTGATTGTTCTTTATTGGCCGGGGAAGTGTTTGCCACGCCATTTACTCCATTCTTCGTATTGAGGGCGCATGCGCGGGAGGGGATCCACCACCGAAGGCACACGCAAAATTGGGAATTGCTGACTGACTAAGCGCAGCGCCTGCACCGCTGGGCTGGCCATCAAAAGCTTGACACTAGGGTGCCGCCACGTCAGGCGATCGACCATATCGTTGGCTTCGTAAGGCACATCGCCAATTTCATTGCCATCGCGATCCCAGCCAATGTAATTACTCCAATGGTTGCCACTGCGTTCACCCCAAATTTGATCACGCGAACCGACAAAGCGCACTTGCTCACGGTTAGAGATGAAGTCATTGCCTTCAATTTCATTGCGTGCCGAACCGGCCAAATGAACGCCTACAAAATTATCAACAACAATATTATTTGTTATTTTTGTATACTCAACATCATAAATAAAAAAACCACGGTTATTACCTGCAACCACATTGCCTTCAATCACAGAATCTTGCAAGGTACGCAACATAATTCCATGATCAGAATTACCCCACGCACGGTTATTTCTCACCTCTTGGTTGCGCACTTCCATCAGCGCCAAACCACCTCGATTATAGTAAGTATCATTATCCTCCCAAACATTATAATAGGAGTTCATATAGTGGGTACCATAACGGCTATTGTGCAGCTTATTCCCTTTAAAAATAGCATGGTGCGAAACATCCACATACAGCGCATCGCGCACATAACTAATTCTATTATTCAGAATTTTCGCGCCTTTGGTGTTGTACAGTTGTACCCCATTGCCTCGCAAAGGTGAATTGTATTCGCGCTTACCAGTAATATTATTATTTTCAATAAGAACATCATTTGCTTTTTCTATCCACAAACCAAAAAGGTTATAAGACAAATAGCAATTGCGCACAATTGCGCGGTGCGAACCAGGATAAAGGTAAATACCGGAATTTTGATTTTTCAAGCTATCGCCAGAGTCGCTAACAATCAAACCTTCAAGCACCACATCCGGTGCGGTCACCCGGATGGTGTCACCTGTATTACCACCGCTGATCGTCGGCCGATCAATACCGCGCAAGGTCAGCGGCTTATCAATCAGCAGATTGACCAGGTACTTGCCGCGCGCCACCTCCACGACATCGCCAGGGGCGGCGGCAGCCACCGCTGCCGCCAAATCATCCCCTGGGTGCACCGAAATGGTGGCCGCTTGGCCCACACTGCACATGGTCAGCGCAAGCCCAAGCGGGGCTATTTTTTTAGAGTAAAAAGCCTTTAATCCAGCGTCAATGAAGCGTGAAAAGCTATAAAAATTGAAAATAGGTATCACATTCTTCACGGCGTAAACAGCCCCAATGCTTGCAGCACCAGAAACAGGGCAGCACCAATCATTAAATTCTTAAAGGCAACGTAGCTCATCATGTCAAACCAACCCGCAACACGGTAATGGTCGTGCCACCACAGGCCATCTTTGACGTAGCGACGACCAGACATCCTAATCAGCACTTCGTACACGCTCCAGCCAAACCACCAGCCAATAATGGCCCCCGAAGAGAGGTGCCCCATGGCCGTCATCACCCACGCCACAGTGGCGGCCACGGCCAAGGCAATGCCCGCCATCTGCAAAGCACGCTTGCTGCGCCAGCCTTCGCTGCTCCAAGGCCACAGGTGATCGCGTACCTCGAGCAGCACCCACTTGAACAGCCCAACGTCACGCTTATGCGCTGGCAGAGTGGGGTCGGTAGGCATGCGCGGATCCACACCGTCTTTGGCTTTGGGCGAAATCTGATCTTCAAACTTGGCCGGATGGATAGGAATAAAGTAACCATTCTTACCAATGGGCGTGATTTCCAAACCATCGCGCTCGCGGCGTTTGCGCTCTTTGGCCAAGGGTGGGCAGCCTTTGGTATCGGTGTACAAAATCATGCAATCGAGGCAGTGCAAGCACTCGCGATGGTCAATACGGCCATCCACATCGATCGCCTGAGCACCGCAGCCAACAGCACAAGCTTTGCAGCTATTACAGTCTTGTTTGCGCTTTAAGCCAAACCAGCGGAAGGTGCTTGGAATGGCCAGCGAAGCACCCAAGGGGCAAATGTATTTGCAATAAGGGCGTTCAATAAAGATAGAGACACCCAAAATAACCGCCACGAACAAACCGTAGGGCCACGAACGGTTCATTACCCCGACAAGGAAAGTTGTTTTAAACGGCTCGACTTCAGAGAGCTTCTCAGCCCACCCCATCGAGAACAACGAAACCGTGAGCAGAAAGAAAAAGACGATGTACTTGCCCCACTTCAAACGGTCATGCCATTTTTGGGGCAGCTGAGTTTGAAAGCGTTTAAAACCAATCGCTTTGGCGATTTTATAAATCGATTCTTGCAAAGAACCAAACGGACACATCCACCCGCAGAACAAGCCACGGCCAAATAAGAACACCGTTACGATAATAAAGATCCAGAATAAGAAAATAAACGGATCCGACAAGAACAATGACCACGTCCACTGAAATAATAACGCGTGAAACCATGTCAATACCTGGGTGATCGACGGCTGCGCCATCAGCACAAAACCGATCCAACCCATGCTGATGGCCCAGAAAATATATTTAAATCCGTTCACCGGCCATTTATTTTTATGGGTTGATAAGCGTGTTAGTTTTTCACGGAAGGCATACACAATCGTCACTGCCACCAAGATAAAAGCAAACAGGGCAATTTTTACCGCTTGCGTTTTCCAGACACGCACCCAGGGGGCATCAGGCTCTTGAACTTTTGGACGGCCACCCTCCAGCATTTTTTCAGGAAGCCAGTATTTGGATTCAAAAACTGCAAAGCTGCGATGTCCAGTGGCACGATCTATCCGATTGCCTAAAAAAGCCAAGCGCCAGGGGTAAGCAGCAGAGAAAGCATGGGAACGAATGATAAAAATACCCGCTTCGTTATAGCGCGGTGCATTTTCAGCATCTAAACCGTAGAGGTTTAAATAATCCAAATCACGGAAGGTAAAGGCATCCGCACCTTGCTTGACTTGCACGCGGTCAAAAATACCACCACGCACAAATCCGGAACCTTTAAAAGACTCTTGACCTGCGGTTTTAATAATGAAAAATGCATTCTCTCCCTCTTTGAGGTCAGATTGCAAACGTTCAAAATTATTTTTACCGATCAGGCTGATACCGATATCCGGATGGTTCAAATCACCAAACCATAACTCGATAAATGGCTCCGTGCTGCGCGGCAAGCCCACTTGCTCAGGCTTTACCAAAAGGCGCTGAACGGCACCCAGTTTTACCAAATCATCCCAAGTATATTTTTTTTCTGTAGTAATAAATTTAGCCGGATCACGAACAGTTGGCTCAATAATTCCAGTTTGCCGTCCCACAGCCTGACCCGAAAGCTGAATCACTTGGTTTTGTGCAATCACGGTGACGGTCGCACCTGAAATGGCATCAACACCCAAGATATTCTCATCAGGGCGTGAAGGACCAACCTCAATATTGTCACTTGCTGATTTACCCAGGTACTGGTTATTGAAATTAATCAGGGCAGATTCAGGAATACCCAATAGCAAAATAGGCTCAGAATGCTTGAGCACTTTGACACCCACATATTTACCTTGGGTATCCATACCAATGAGTGTTACCACTGGCTTGCCAGAGTAAGCCGGAGTATCAGTAATATCCGTGGACAGCATGACATAGCCCAGTAATTTTTTCTGGGCAGAATCGTTGTCATATGCCTCAACATAAGGAGGCTGTCCTTTGCGCTTTGAGAAATGCGTTGCACCAGGAAAAACATCGGTGCACGGCAACAGCGAGCACATATCGGGTGTGGTCGCTAAATTAGCCGGCAGCTCTGCCTCATACGCCGTGGACGAGGCAGCCAAGGCATGGGGAGAAGTCCCTGCCGCTACCACAGCCAAAAACAAAAAAAATAACCAGGCAGTAAACCGATGACGCAGAGAAGACATCTGACTATCCAATAGATAACAGGCACCACGGGGTGCCTGTGAAAAAATCGCTCATTTCCCCCGCCAACACCGCGCGGGGGAAGTTACGAGGGCCGCTTAAGCCTCAACAATCATCCGTGTACGCATTTCAAGGTGCAAAGCGTGGCAGAAGGTTGAGCAGTATGCCCAGAACACACCGGGCTTATCTGCCACAAAGGTTACCGATTTGGTTTCCAGCGGGTTAATAATAAACTGAATGTTGTACTTTGGAATAGCAAAACCGTGGGTCAAGTCTTCAATTTTATCCAAGTTGGTCAAAATCAAAGTCACTTCATCACCTTTTTTCAGGGTAAATTCTCGCATCGAGAATGCAGGTGCTTGCGAGGTGATTTTTACGGTTACTTTTTTGCCATCACGGAAAACACCCGATTCTTTCGGATCTTTAATGGCCAGCGGGGATTCATCCAAATCATAGACTTGCTTGGTTTTGATAATATCGCGCTTAAAGATGATAAAGTCATGCGGCTCACCACGCACGGGGTGATCGGCCAACAAGACCATTTTGTCGCCGGAAATATCAACAATCTGCTCATTCTCTGGGTGGAAAGGCCCCACCGGCAGAAAGCGGTCTTTAGAGAATTTGCACCCTACGGCCAAGTATTTGCCGTCAGCGGCCTTGGTTTCAGATTGTGTGGCGTTGGTGTGGCCGGGCTGGTAATGCACGTCCAAGCGGTCAATGATGTATTCAGCCGTTTTATCGCCATTGTGATAAGCGATGGCTTTTTCCACGTTCCACTTGACCATCTGGCTGTCCAAGAACAGCGTCGTGTAGGCGTTGCCACGGCCGTCAAAGGCGGTGTGCAGTGGGCCCAAGCCGACTTCCACTTCAGCGACGATCGAATCGTCAATGTTTTGCAGCTTGCCATCAAACCAATCCAGCACTTTGCTCAGTTCAATGGTGGTGGTGGTGGGGGAGAGCTTGCCTGCGCAAATGAAGTACTTGCCATCGGGCGAGGCGTTTACACCATGGGGGTTTTTGGGTACGGACACGTAGCCAGTCAGGGCGGTCAGCGGATCCTTGTTCGCTGCCTGGGTGCCGTCCACCACCGGCACTTTGGACGTGCCATAGGTGGTGAACTTACCGGCTTTCACAGCCTCTTCAATGCGGGCAATGTTGAAGAACAGGCAAGCATCGCGCTCTGCCGACATCATGTCTTCATAGTGCACGCCCATTTCCACGTTGTACTGATTGGTTGCAGCCAACTTGCCGTCGTAGGAGGTGGCGGTCAAGTCGCAGTTGCCGTCGATCAGCACTTGCCAGCGCACTTCCATGGTTTCTGCATCCACACACGTGAACAGCGAACGGTATTTTTCCGGGACGTTGGCATCGGTGCCATCGTTGGGCAGGGGAATGGAGAACTCGGCACCGCAAAAAACTCGGGTGGTGTAGTTGATGGCGGGATCGACCGGATCGGCCTTGTCGGGGAAAATTCCGTGGAAACCCTGGACGTTAGGCAGCGTCGTGATCTTGTCGCAAACAAAATAATCCAAGCGAATACGGGCAATGCGGCTGTTGAGCTTGTCGTTCACCCATGCGTAACGACCATCGTAGTTGCCGTCCTTGTACGAAGCGTGCAAGTGGTGCGTGTCGGCCACGTTGTACAGAGGGCCGCCTTCGGCATTACGCCCCATTACATCCAGGGATTCATTGGTAATCCCCCAGCCAACCAACGCATCGGGGCGGAAGCAAGGAATGCGTAGCAGCTCGCGCCCAGATGGCATGCCAAGTACACGCACATCACCGTTGTGACCGCCGCTCCACAAGCCGTAGTAGCTATCAAGTTCACCAGGTTTGAGGTGAATCCCCGACGCTGCAGAGGATGTCGCTGCGGAGGCAGCTGGCGCGGCCGCAGGGGCAGCGGCAGGCGCGGCTTTTTCGGTACACCCTACAACACCTGCCAGCCCAGCCAGCGCAGCAGTGTTAAGGAACTTACGACGGGCCGGTACGGCCTCTGTTTCGGGACGGTTCGATTGACTCATGGTGTTTTATATCTATGTGGTTAAGCCTCTAGGGCCAAATATCCCTAGGGAAATGACCTTAGGGCAAGTACTAGTGTCCATGGCCCCAGATTTTGCACATTGATGCATATCAAATGTATATTCTTCAAAGTCGTTCAAACTACGACGCATCCAACGGGGCCTGGGTACTGCCAGTGTCGGCCAAGTGCCGATTGCAAAGCGCACTCCGTTTTCATTGTTACCTCAATACTTAAAGAAAGTCCAATATGAAAAAACTTCCTCTTGCCGTGGCTATCTCGGCTGCATTGCTGCTGGCTGCCTGCGGTAAAGAAGCCCCTAAAGCCGAAGCGCCTGCTGCGGCTCCCGCTGCTGCCCCTGCTGCTGAGGCCCCTAAAGTTGAAGCACCGGCCGCTGAAGCGCCTAAAGCGGCAGAGGCTGCACCGGCTGCTGCACCCGCTGTCGCCGAAGCACCGAAAGCTGCGGAAACCGCCAGCATCGATGGCAAAAGCGTTTACAACAAAACCTGCTCCATGTGCCACGCCGCTGGCGTGGCTGGCGCACCCAAACCGGGCGATAAAGAAAACTGGGCTCCGCGCATCGCCCAAGGCACCGAGACCCTGTACAAGCACTCTATTGAAGGCTACACAGGCAACAGCGGCATGATGCCCGCCCGTGGTGGCAATCCCAAGCTGACCGACGATGAAATGAAGGCGGCCGTTGATTTCATGGTTGCTCAATCGAAGTAATCAGGCCATCCAGCCATCCAGTCATCAACGAATGGCTGCTTAAGAAAGGAAACGCACCATGGCAGACTCCGGCATCCCTGCAGGACAGATTTCTCGGCGGCGCTTTGCGCTGGCCGTCCCCATGCTGGGCAGCCTGGGGTTGCTGGCCACCCCTTCGGTATGGGCCAACGCTGCCCATGCCCATGCCGCCGCCCCTTTGCAACGCGCCAGCCGCGTGCTGATGGGCACCCAGGTGGATATGGTGGTTTATGGTGCGTCCTCCTCGGCCCCAGCGCTGCAAGCGGCCATGGAGCGGGCATTTGCCCACATGCAAACGCTTGAAGCCATGATGAGCCGCTTTCGCAGCGACAGCGTGCTGCAGCAAATCAATGCACAAGCAGGCAAGGCGGCCGTTACCGTTCCGCCAGAAATGATGGCGGTGCTGGAACAGGCCCGCAGCGTTTGGCACGCCAGCAACGGCGCGTTTGACCCCACGGTGGGTGCTTTGGCTGCTTGGCGTTTTGAGCCTGGGGTGCAGGCCATGCCCAGCACGGCCCAAATTTCTCAAGCGCTGCAGCACATCGGTGCCGATAAGCTGCAGCTCTCTGCCTCGAACAACACCGCCCGCCTCACCCAATCGGGCATGGCCCTGGATTTGGGCGGCATTGCCAAACTGCCCATCTTGGCGGCCGGCCTGGCAGCACTCCAAGCCCAGGGGGTTGAAAACGCCCTCATCAATGGCGGCGGCGATGTCGTCACCATAGGCCTGAACCAAGGCAAAGCCTGGCGCATCGGCATCCGCGACCCACGCCAGCCAAGCCAACTATTGGGCGCTGTGGCCATTGAAGGCCAGGGCGTGGTGGCCTCCTCGGGCGATTACGAGCGCTGTTTTGAGCGCGATGGTCAGCGCTACCACCACGTACTCAACCCCCGCACCGGCTGGCCGACCACCCAGGTGCATGGTGTTGCCCTGGTCGCCCGCGATGTTGCGGCGGTGAATGGCTGGGGCACCGCACTGATGGTGCAAGGCCCAGCAGCGGCCCCCGCCTGGAGCCAGCGGCACCCCGAAGTGGCCCTTTTGCTTGCTGACCGCGACGGCCAAGTGTGGCAAAACGCCAGCATGGCGCAGCAGTTGCAAACGGCATAAACCACCTGCGCCCCTGGTAAAAAAGCCCATCTGCAACAAAGCCCATCTGCATTACAGATGGGCTTTTTTGCTGGAGGCGCTGTGCTGGCCTTCACGAATCAGTGCACGCCTTGCCCACGCCACGCGTGCCCAAAGGCATGGCCGTAAGCTTGGGCCACATCCCGCTCTAAGTCTGCAGCATCTTCGAGGCCAATACACAGCCGGACCAGGCAACCAGGCAGCACGGCCCCCCGGCCTAAATCGCGCATTTCATCCAGGGCATACGGCATGACCAAACTGATATGGCCGCCCCAGCTGTAGCCCAGTTTGAACAGCTGCAGGCGATTGCAAAAATCATCCACCTGGCTTTGCGGCGCATCGAACACCACACTAAAAATACCGGCCGCCGCGCCTGCAGGATTTTCTGGCGTGGCACACAGCTGCTGCCAATGGGCATGGCCAGGGCTGCTGGCAAACGCTGGGTGCAGCAGCTGCTTGACCGCATTTTGGCGCTGCAGGGCCGCAACCAATTGGCGGGCTGTTTTGTCTTGCGCGTGGTAGCGCAAAGCGGTGCTGGGCAAGGAGCGCAGCACCAGCTCCACATCGTTCATGCCCACGCCCAGCCCTAGGCGCATATGCGCCAGCTTTAAGCGCATGTGCACCGCGTGATCGCGGGTGATGATGCTGCCCATCAGCACATCGCCCCCGCCACTGGGGTATTTGGTCAGGGCATGGGCCGAAATATCGACCTGCACACTGCCGCCATCGCGC
This sequence comes from Comamonas denitrificans, assembly GCF_017368815.1. Taxonomy (GTDB): domain Bacteria; phylum Pseudomonadota; class Gammaproteobacteria; order Burkholderiales; family Burkholderiaceae_C; genus Comamonas; species Comamonas denitrificans. Next base: position 44,015 of record NZ_JAFNME010000011.1, read on the forward strand.
AGCAGATCAAAGGGCAAAAATGCCAAACCAGCGCCCCAGGTGTTGTCCAGCGCTGACAGGGCCCCGTGCTGGCGCACCAGCTGCACCTGGGCGAGCAAATTCGGAAATTCCATGGTGACCGAACCGGGCGCTTCCAGCCATACCAGCTTGGTGGCGGGGCTGAGTTTGCTGCGCAAATCCTCTACATCCATAGGATTAAAAAAGGCGTAGCGAATGCCATAGCGGGCCAACTCATGCTGGGCAAAATCCTTGTTCGGGCCGTAAGCATTGTCAGGAATCAACACCTCATCGCCCTGGCTGAGCAGCGCCAGCGAAATGGTGCTGATAGCCGCCAAACCGCTGGGCACCAGCAAGCATTGCTGCCCGCCTTCGAGCGCGCATAAACGCTCTTCCAAAGTGAAGGACGTGGGCGTGCCGTGCAGGCCATAGGTGTAGCCACTTTTGTCCAGCCAGCGGCGGCTGCGCATGGTGGCCACATCCGGAAAGAACACGGTCGAGGCCTTGTGCACCGGCTGCTGCGGTGCAGAAAACTCGGTCGGCGCGGCGTAGGGATGGTGGATAAGGTGGGTGCTTAAATGCGGATTAGTCATAAAACAATAGCACTTTGCGCTTTAATATCAATGTTTTTATAAAAAATACCTTTAAAAGTAAAGATACATCAGCGCAAGCAGCTCCTTAATTGTTGGTTTGTTGGTCAGAGAAATACTCTCGCGTCAGCTGCACGATCACCGGCGAGAGCAGCAGCAACGAGAGCAAGTTGGGGATGGCCATCAAGGCGTTCAAAGTATCGGCCACCAACCAGGCAAAATCCAGCGTGACCACCGCACCACAAAACACTGCCAGCACCCACGCCAGGCGAAACGGTTTTTCTGCCCTGGTGCCCACCAAGTAATCCCAGCATTTTTCGCCGTAATAGGCCCAGCCCAAAATCGTGGTGAAGGCAAACACCGCCAGCGACAGGGCCAGCACATACTTGCCCACGCCAGGCATGGCGGCCTCAAACCCCTGGGTACTGAGCAACGCGCCGCTGGCACCGCTGTTCCACACCCCACTGACCACAATGGCCAGCCCGGTCATGGTGCAGACGATGATGGTGTCGATAAAGGTGCCCATCATGCCCACCAGACCGGAAAAAACCGGGCTGGTACTTTGTCCGGCCGCCTGGGCAATGCCGGCCGTGCCCAGCCCCGCCTCGTTGGAGAAAATACCCCGCGCCACCCCCATGCGCATGGCCATCAGCATGGTGGAGCCGGCAAAACCGCCCACCGCCGCCGTGGGGGCAAAAGCTTGGGTGATGATCAGCTCGAACGCGGCCGGAATGCGGTCAAAAAACACCCCCAGCACCCATAGCACGCACACGATGTAGAGCACGCACATGGCTGGCACCAGCTTTTCTGCGACCGCGCCAATGCGGGTAATGCCGCCCAGAATGACCGCCGCCGTCAGCGCCGCCAGCACCACCCCACTGACCCACAAGGGCAGCGCAAACGCCCCTTCCATGGCCGTGGCAATGCCATTGGATTGCACCATGGCACCAATCCCAAAACCGGCCAGCCCCCCAAACACGGCAAACGCCGTGCCCAGCCAGCGCCAATGCGGGCCCAGGCCATTTTTAATGGCGTACATCGGGCCGCCCACCCAGCGCCCCTGGGCGTTTTGCTCGCGAAAGCGCACGGCCAGCACCACCTCGGCGTACTTGGTGGCCATGCCCACCAGGGCCGTCATCCACATCCAAAACAAAGCGCCCGGGCCGCCCACAGCAATCGCCGTGGCCACGCCGGCAATATTGCCCGTGCCCACGGTGGCCGACAGCGCCGTCATCAGCGCCGCATAGGGCGAAATATCGCCCGCTTGGCCCTCCTTCACCCGGCGGCTTTGCCAAATCATGCGAAAGCCGTAGCCAATTTTGCGCAATGGCAGCAGTCCCAGCCGCAGCTGTAAATACAAGCCTGTGCCCAAAATCAGCACCACCATGGGGATGCCCCATACCAAGGCATTAACGGCGTTGAGCCATTGGGTTAGTTGCGCCATAGCACCTCTTTTTTTTACCGATTAACAACAAAAAAAGTCACGGGCCGCACGGTCCATGACTTGGGGGAGTTTTTTTAAACGCGCGAGCTTACCACCGGAAAAACACGCTCGTACCATAAAAAAACGCCGCAGAACGCGGCGTTTTTTAGAGCCTAAAAAGGCTTAAGCCAAGACGGCAACAGCGTCAATAGCTGCATTAAAAGTAGCGCTTGGGCGCATCACCGCATCCAGCTTGGCCAAGTCGGGTTGGTAGTAGCCACCGATGTCGGCCGGTTTGCCCTGCACCGCTGCCAGCTCGGCCACGATGGCCGCTTCGTTGTCGGTCAGCTGCTTGGCAATCGGGGCAAACTTGGCCGCCAGGGCAGCATCCTCGGTTTGCGCAGCCAAGGCCTGGGCCCAGTACATCGCCAGGTAGAACTGGCTGCCGCGGTTGTCGATCTGGCCAACGCGGCGGGCGGGGGACTTGTTCTCATCGAGCAACTTGCCCGTGGCCTGGTCCAGCGTCTTGGCCAGCAGCTTGGCCTGGGCATTGTTGTTTTTGATGCCCAGGTCTTCCAGCGACACAGCCAGAGCCAAAAATTCGCCCAGCGAATCCCAGCGCAGGTAGTTTTCTTCCATCAGCTGCTGCACGTGCTTGGGGGCCGAGCCGCCCGCGCCGGTTTCGTACATGCCGCCACCGGCCATCAGGGGCACGATGGAGAGCATCTTGGCGCTGGTGCCCAGCTCCAGAATGGGGAACAGGTCGGTCAGGTAGTCGCGCAGGATGTTGCCAGTCACCGAGATGGTGTCCAGCCCACGGGCCACGCGCTCCAGCGTGTAGCGCATGGCGCGTACCTGGCTCATGATCTGGATATTCAGGCCGGTGGTGTCGTGGTCTTTCAGGTAGCGCTCCACCTTCTTGATCAGCTCGGCCTCGTGCGGGCGGTAGGGGTCCAGCCAGAACACGGCGGGCATGCCCGAGTTGCGGGCACGGGTCACGGCCAGCTTCACCCAGTCGCGGATGGGCGCATCTTTGACCTGGCACATGCGCCAGATGTCGCCCTGCTCGACGTTTTGCGTCAGCAGCACTTCGCCGGTGGCAATGTCCACGATGTTGGCCACACCGTCTTCCTGGATTTCAAAGGTTTTGTCGTGGCTGCCGTATTCCTCGGCCTTTTGTGCCATCAGGCCCACGTTGGGCACGGTGCCCATGGTGCGCGGGTCAAAGTTGCCGTGCCATTTGCAGAAGTTGATCATCTCCTGGTAGATGCGGGCAAAGGTGGACTCGGGCATCACGGCCTTGCAGTCGTACGGCTTGCCGTCCGAGCCCCACATCTTGCCGCCGTTGCGGATCATGGCGGGCATGGAGGCATCCACGATGATGTCGTTGGGCGAGTGGAAGTTGGTAATGCCCTTGGCCGAATCCACCATGGCCAGCTCGGGGCGGTGCTCGTGGCAAGCATGCAGGTCTTGGATGATTTCTTCGCGCAGCGAAGTGGGCAGGGTCTGGATTTTTTCGTACAGCGTGGCCATGCCGTTGTTCACGTTGATGCCCAGCTCTTCGAACAGCTTGCCGTGCTTGGCAAACGCATCCTTGTAGTAAATTTTCACGCAGTGGCCAAACACGATGGGGTGCGAGACTTTCATCATCGTCGCCTTGACGTGCAGGGAGAACAAAATGCCTGCCTCTTTGCAGTCTTCCAGCTCGCGCTCGTAGAACTCGCACAGGGATTTTTTGCTCATGAACATGGAGTCGATGATCTCGCCTTCGAGCAGCTTGACCTTCTCTTTGAGCACCACGGTCTGGCCGGATTTGGTCTCCAGCACCATCTTCACATCACGCGCTTTGTCCAGCGTCATGGATTTTTCGCCGTGGTAGAAGTCGCCCTCGTGCATGTGCGAGCAGTGGGTTTGCGACCACTGCTTCCATTCACCCATCGAGTGCGGATGCTTTTTAGCGTAGTTCTTCACCGCTGCCGGGGCGCGGCGGTCAGAGTTGCCCTCGCGCAGCACGGGGTTCACGGCCGAGCCCAGGCACTTGGCGTAGCGGGCCTTGATGTCTTTTTCTTCGTCGGTGGTGGGGTTTTCCGGGTAGTCAGGAATCGCGTAGCCCTTGCCCTGCAGCTCTTTGATGGCCGCGATCAGCTGACCCACCGAGGCGCTGATGTTGGGCAGCTTGATGATGTTGGCTGAAGGCTCCAGGGTTTTTTTCCCCAGCTCGGCCAGGGTGTTGGGCACCCGCTGGCTCTCGGGCAGGCGATCACTGAACTCACCCAGGATGCGGGTGGCAACAGAGATATCGCTGGTTTCCACTTTGACACCGGCTGTGGCAGCAAACGCTTGCACCACAGGCAAGAAGGCACCCGTGGCCAAGCGAGGGGCTTCATCCGTCAGGGTGTAGATGATGGTCGGTTGTTGTGTCGTCATTGCGTGCTTTTGGCTTGAATTAGGTTGCTCGGAATCAGGGCGCAGGCCGTGCCCGCTGCCCTTCTTGGCAGTGTCTTGCATTTTGAATACAGCGTCTAGCTTGTGACCAGGCTGTATTTCACATTACTGCAAGCTTCTTCCACCATACAAAATTCTAACCGCTAACGGCGATTTTTCCTAACTCTTATAGAAGACTTGGGCAAAATCTTCTATAAGACTGCAACAAGACTGCCACAAGTCAAAACGCGCCCCCGTGCCCACGTGGGCGTAGGAACTTTCTCTTGGCCAACCGCTCAACATCTGCCATGCAATTTCCCATCCAAAAAACCGCTGAAGAATGGCAAGCCCACTTGGCCGCGCAGCAGGCCGAGCCGGCCGCCTACGCCGTCACCCGCCAAGCCGCCACCGAGCGCCCGTTTACCGGCCGCTTCAACCAGCACTGGCAGGCTGGCCAGTACCACTGCATTTGCTGCGGGGCGGCCTTGTTCACCTCCGAGACAAAATTCGATGCCGGTTGCGGCTGGCCCAGCTTTACCCAGGCGCTGCCCCAAGCCATTGCCGAGCGTGCCGACCGCAGCCACGGCATGGTGCGGGTGGAAACCCTGTGCAGCCAATGCGGTGCGCACCTGGGCCACGTCTTCCCCGATGGCCCAGCCCCCACGGGCCTGCGCTACTGCATGAACTCTGCCGCCCTGGCATTTACCGACAGCGCCAGCGACGGTGCCAGTGACAGCGCCACCTCCCCGAACACCTCGGCCTAAGCTCCTCCCCCACACCTCCCCACCTTCCCCTCTGCGCCACACCTGCAGCCACGCGCCCCCGCATTTGGGGGGAGCGGGCACTGCCCAGCCTAGGGCTGATCTGTGGCATGCTTGGCCCCTTCCTGCACAGCCCCTTGCGCTATGAAGTTACTGATTGATTTTTTCCCGATTGCCCTGTTTTTTGCGGTGTTCAAACTCTGGGGCATCTACCCCGCCACAGCGGTGGCCATCGTCGCCACCATCGTCCAAATTGCCTACCTGCGCTTTAAATTGGGCAAGGTCGAACCCATGCAATGGGTCAGCCTGGGGGTGATCGTGCTGTTTGGGGGTGCCACGCTGCTGGCCCAGGATGAAAACTTTATTAAATGGAAACCCACGGTGCTGTATTGGCTGATGGGCGCAGCGCTTTTGGTCGGCCAGCTTTTGCTGCGCAAAAACTTTATCAAAAGCCTGATGGGGGGCCAAGTGCAACTGCCCGACCACGCCTGGAACACCTTGAACTGGGCCTGGAGCGGCTTTTTTGCGGCCATGGGCGGCTTGAATCTGTGGATTGCCTACCACTTTGATACCGACACCTGGGTGAACTTTAAAATGTTCGGCGGCCTGGGGTTGATGCTCTTGTTTATCTTGGTCCAAGCCGTGTATATGAGCCGCTTTATGCAAGAAAAACCCCAGGATTCCCAATGAACACCCCTCAAAACTCCCCAACCACACAAAGCCCCATCGCCGTCACCGCTGCGGCCATTGAAGCGGCCTTGCGTGCGCAGCTCAACCCCAGCCGGCTTGAAGTAATTGATGAAAGCCACCTGCACGCCGGCCACGCTGGTGCCAATGGCACCGGCTTTGGCACCCACTTTCGGGTGCGCATTGAGTGCGATGCGTTTGCCAACCTGAACACCGTGGCCCGCCACCGCATGGTTTACACCTGCTTGCAAGCATTTTTCGATTCTGGCTTACACGCCTTGGCGATTGAGGCTTAATCCACCCCCATCATCTGCCCCTGCATTTCTTCTTTCACCTCTTTTTTCTTCCCCACTGAAGCTTTTATGCAAAAACACATGCTTTCCAAAATCGCCGTCGCCACTCTCTTTGGTGTAGCTGCTTGCGCAGTATCTGCGCAGAATATTGCTGTTGTGAACGGAAAACCCGTACCAGTTCAGCGCATGGAGCTCCTAAAACAGCAGATTGAAGAACGCAGTGGCCGCGAACTGCCCGCCGAGATGGAGGCGCAACTCAAAGAAGAAGTGATCGCCCGCGAAATCTTCATGCAAGAAGCCGCCCGCCGTGGCCTGGATCGCACCCCCGAATACAAGCAAAACCTGGAAATGGCCCGCCAAACGCTGCTGATTCGCGAGCTGTTTGTCAATTTTGAGAAAGCCAACCCCGTCACCGACGCAGAAATCAAAGCCGAATACGACAAAGTGGCCGCCAGCAACAGCGGCAAGGAATACCGCACCAGCCACATCCTGGTCGAAACCGAAGACCAAGCCAAAGCCCTGATTGCCGACATCAAAGCCGGCAAGAAAAAATTTGCCGATGCCGCCAAACAAGCCTCCAAAGACCCCGGCTCAGGAGCCCAAGGCGGCGACCTGGGCTGGTCCACCCCCGACAGCTACGTGCCCGAGTTCGCCCAGGCCATGACCCAGCTGGCCAAAGGTGCCATGACCGACACCCCGGTCAAAAGCCAATTTGGCTGGCACATCATCCGCATCGAAGACGTGCGCGACGGCCAACTGCCCCCGCTGGAAGAAGTCAAAGCCCAAATCAAGCAAGAGCTGGAACAGCAAAAAATGGGCAAATTCCAAGACGAACTGCGCGCCAAAGCCAAAGTGGAATAACGCCCCCTTCTGCGCCATATCAACAAGGTGTCTCTTTGTAAAAAGGGACACCTTTTTTGCTATGGGCAGCCCACTAGAATCGCGCTTTTTTGGATTTTTCACCTGCTGCATGACCACGCCCGCCCTCCTCAACCGCCGCCAAGCCTCCAGCCTGCTGCTGGGCAGCCTCTGCCTGAGCAGCCCACTGGCCAGCCCAGCCGCCACCACGCCCACCATCACCGACGCGCACGCGGCCATCAACATCGCGGGCAAAGAGCGGGCCCTGTCCCAGCGCATGGCCAAAGCGTTTTTGCAAATCGGCATGCAGGTCGATACCCAGCGCTCAACCACCGTTTTGAACACCACCATCGGCACCTTTGACCGCCAGCTGACGGCCCTGCAAGCCTTTGCCCCCACCCCCACCATTAAGAACACCTACCAAGAGCTGGCGCAAAACTGGAAAGCCTACAAAACCGCGCTCAACACCGAAAACCCCAAGCCCGAAAACGGCAAAGAAGTGCTGGCCCTGTCAGAAATGATGCTGCGCCTAACCAGCCAAGGCGTTACCCAGCTTGAAGCGCACCTGGGCACCGCCTCAGGCCGCCTGGTCAATCTCTCGGGCCGCCAGCGCATGCTCTCGCAGTACATCGCCAAGCTCTACCAAGCCCAAGCCTGGGGCATTGCCGACAGCGCTACCGGCCAAGCCATCACGGCCGCCCGGCAAGAATTTGCCCAGGCCCACCACGCCCTGAGCGCAGAAACAACCAACACCAACGCCATTCGCAGCGCCCTCAGCCTAGTAGAGCCGCAATGGGTATTTTTTGATAAAGCGCTGAACAAACCCGCCCTGGCCGGCAGCAAAGAAAGCCTGGACATCGCCACCACATCCGAACGCATTTACGAACAGCTGGACCTTATCGCCGGGCTGTACGCCCAAGTGGGTGCAAAGAAGTAAAGGCGTAAAAGCGCAAAGAGGCAAAGGCGCAAAAAGGCAAAGGGCTTACGGCAACAACCGCCCTTGCTGCTCGCGCACCACATCTTTTAAAAACCGCCACACCGCCTGAATGCGCGGCACGGCCTTGGCCTCCTGCGGCATGCTCATCCAAAACGTGCGCGTAAAGCGGGCCTGCTCGGGCAACACGCGCTGCAGCGTTGGGTCGCGGTCGGCCATAAACGCGGGCAGCACCGCCAGCCCCACACCACAGCGCACCGCCTCGTACTGCGCCACGATGCTGGTGCTGCGAAACACAAAGCGCTCGGGCTTGAACACCTGGTCCAGCAACTGCAGCTCTTTAGAAAAGAGCAAATCGTCCACGTAATGCACAAAGCCATGGTGGCGCAAATCCTCGCTGCTGCGCACCAACGGCAAACGGGCCAAATACTGGCGCTCGCCATACAAATACAAGTGGTAATCGGCCAACTTGGTCACGATGACCGAGCCGCGCTTGGGGCGCTCCAGCGAAATCACAATGTCCGCCTCGCGCCGGCTTAAATGCAGTAAACGCGGCAGCGCCAGCAAATCCACCGAAAGCTGCGGATAGCGCAGCGTCAGCCGCGCCAACTGGTTGGCCAACAGCACCGTGCCCAGCCCCTCGGTTGCGCCCACGCGCACCAAGCCGGCCGGGTGGTCATCATCCACCCCCTCGGGCAAGGCCGCCTGCTCCACCCCGCGCACCGCCTTTTCCATGGTCTGCACCGCAGGCAGCAACTGCTGCCCCGCCTGGGTCAGCTTGAACGCCCCGGCATGGCGCACAAACAGCGCCTGGCCCATAACCTTTTCTAAAGCCCGCAAACGCCGCGCCACCGTGGTGTGCTCCACCTGCAAGAGCCGCGCCGCCCCGGCCAAAGAACCTGCCTGCACCAAGGCAGCAAAAAAACGTAAGTGATCCCAATCCATGGCCAGAGTGTAGCGGTGCTTGACGGCAGATTATTTATCTATAAAAACAGGCCAAAAGGCTTACCACGCAAGCGCAAGCAGCTATTTTTATAGGAGTAAACCTCAAGAAACTATATCGTTTTGGTGTAAAACCACCGTTTTTTTATCAAAATAATAGAACTTTTAGCAAAATAATCTTTATGGCAAACCAACTCTTAGGCTTTCAACACTTGGCACAGCAGCACGGTATTGAACTGGTGCAGCCCCTGTTCAGCCTGAGCCAGTTGGGCGCGGTGCGCCAGCGTGCTCTCTCGCCACAAGGCGAAACACTCACTTGGCCCCCCCAATACGCGCCACCCAACCACTTTGCTGGCCATTTCGAGTTTGGACTGAAGTACGAGCGGCTGAATCTGGAGTTTTGCTCGCGCCTGTTTGCCCACCTGGGCCCCGCCGACATCACAGCGTGGGTGCAAAACGAACCCACGGGCCGCTATGCACGGCGCACCGCCTTCTTGTACGAATGGCTCACGGGCCAAACGCTCCCGGTGCCCGACACCGCCGCCAACGTGGCCTATGTGGATGCCATTGATAGCAGCAGCTACCTCAGCGCCCCCAAGCCCGAGCGGGTGCGCCGCTGGCGCATCAACAACAACTTGCCGGGCACGCCAGCGTTTTGCCCCATGGTGTACCTGGGGCCAGATGCGCAAAGAGACTGGCTCTTTGACATCGCCGCCAGTGTGCAAGCGCTGGATGCGGCTTACGGCCCAGAACTCTTGCTGCGCAGCGCCGCCTGGCTCACGTTCAAAGAATCTCGGGCCAGCTTTGCCATTGAGCACGAAGCCAATAAAACCGACCGGGTGCAGCGCTTTGCGGCCGCCATCCGCCAATTCAGCGGGCGCATGCCAGAGCCTCTGGCCACCCCGGCCCTGCTCACACTGCAAAAAGCCGTGCTCGGCGACAAAGCCCTGCGGCTGGGCATCCGCCAGTCGCCGGTGTTTGTGGGGGAAAACAGCTTCCGGGCACAGGTGGTGCATTACATCGCCCCCGATTGCGCCATGGTGCCCGGCATGCTGGCGGCACTGCAGGCGTATGAGCTCAAAACCCGTGGTGCCCTCCCCTTGGCCAGAGCGGCCGCGCTATCGTTTGCCTTTGTCTATCTGCACCCCCTGGCCGATGGCAATGGGCGGGTACACCGCTTCCTTATCCACCACCTGCTGGCTGCCGATGGCGCCGTCCCCGCCAATTTGGTGGTTCCGGTGTCGGCCACCATTGCCGGCAGCGCCAAAGGGCGGGCCGACTACGACAGCGCACTGGAGCTGTTTTCTCGCCCCTTCATGCGCCGGTATGCAGATGCCTACCGCTTTGGCCCACGCCGCACCTGCCCCGATGGGGTGGAGAGCAATTTTCAATTCTTGCAAACCGAAGATGCCCAACACGCCTGGCGCTACCCAGACTTAACAGGCCAAACGCATTACCTCAGCGCAGTACTGCGCCACACCGTGGAGCACGACATGGCCGCAGAAGCGCAACTGCTGCGCCAGTACGACAGCGCCCTGCAAGCCTTGAAAACCGTCATAGAAATGCCCGACGCCGATGCCGACCGCATCATCCGCTCACTCAAGCAAGAAAACTGGGCCATCAGCAACAAGCTGCGCAAGGCATACCCCCAGCTCTTCCAAGAAGACGGGCCATGGTTTGACCTGCACGCGCCCATCATCCAGGCCGTGCGGGCGGCATTTGAACCGGAAAAAGATTAAGGAATTTTTATCCCCAGCAGTACCCAGCCCTCAGGGGGAATATCGGGAGAGTGTTGGATGCTGCAGTGGGGCATATTATTTTTTGGCTGCAAAATCTAACGAGAAAATAAGTCGAACATAATATTCAGATCGGTTTGATCTGCAGGCTATAAAAATTATTAAATTGGCCAAGCACTTCAATGGCAATGCACGCTGCCAGCTTTTCTGTCCATATGACAGCACTTACCGGGAGGAGACGACTTTCTACATCCACCGCCATGAGCCCAAGCCGAATTAGATGAAATGACGAAAACCATAGCGGCAAGAAAAATTTTCATTTTTTATTAAAGACTAACGAAAAAGCTAAGCCGACCGCCGAAGGCGGGTCGGCTTGAGCGCCGGGTTAGACCCAAAGCGCAAAAAAGAATGTGACCGTACGGGCCACGGACTACGAAAATCAGAGCTGCCAGCGCTTGCTATACAAGGGCTAGGACCCAAAAATTCTTGAAACTGGCCCTCCCCACGCACGCGAAGCCCAAGTGAACGCCAAATACCCAGCGAATGAACGCTTGCGAGGGTAAATGGCGTTTGGATATTCATGGGCTGAAATGAACAGGAATAAATGCGGCCTCTCGACGGACTTGTAAGCCAATAGATCACGATACAAGCTTGTCAATTTCAGCTCTTGCTTTGATATTCAAGGATACCGGGCCTCCGGCATACTCGCGTAAAAGCAACCCTTGTTGGACGAGCTTGTCTAATGTGGCATCAAGATTGTGGACTTCTCTGCAAAAATGATTACGCAGAGTTTCTTGCGCAACTGATTTTTGCCCCCAAAAATGTTTCGTGTAGAGTTTGAGAAGAACTTGGCGACTAGATACATCAATTGCACCCACACTCCTAAAACCCTCAATAGACTCATCCAGATTTTCGAGTATTTTTTCGTAATCTTCAATTCCGAAGTAATGGCTGTGAGTCTTTCTCACCGTTGCAACGTGAGATGAACCAATCAGAACCACTTCGAAATGCTTTTCCGCTGGGAATTGATTTTCGTAGTGAACATAAGCCTTGATAGCTTCATCTGGGGTTTTTCCAACAATATCCCAACTCACAAATTTTCCTGAACTCCAATCAAAGACGATAATCCAATTATTGATTGGACTTGAGCTTCTCCTTTCTTTCTCGGTAAGAGTAAGAATAATATCTTCATTTACATGGCTATCAATGGCTTTTGATAAGCTATGTTTTCGAATAATTCCCTCAGCCTCTTTCTTTGCCACATCAATTTCTAGTCGAAAACGAACCGACGGGGTGCGGCCAGATTCAATTTCAAAGAAGGCGTCAGACAATTTCTGAAAGTATGAAATGACTCTCTCATCACCTTCACTTTCTTTTAAATGGCGTCCGTAAATTACCGAGGTGCGCTCAATACTTTCTGCCCAGTAATGCTGAATCCGACTTCTAAGCTGAAGTTCCAATTTCTTTCCACTGCGCTCAAGTAGTAGGTGTACTGAGCGATAGCCAGTAATGTCTCGCCCCTTCTCCCGATAGTCCGTAATGCGTACAAGCTTGAGTTCTTCTGTGCTTTCTATCTTTGCCTTAAGAAATGAAATGATTTGATCAACCAATTCATTTTTCTCAACAATTATTCGACATCCTCCGATGTCTTGGAGTTGCGTGAGTCGGACACTGAGACGATTTAGCTTTCTTATTATTTGCGGCTTTCGCTTCAATCGTTGGGCTATGTAGTAATCATGGCCATATTCGTTAAGCCATCTCTGGAGTTCCAGTGTTGTTTCGGATAGCGGCTCAAGGTGTGACTTTCGATATTCGTCGAAGACGTCTTCGAACTCAACCATTTCTTCGACATTACGGAAGCTGTCTTTCGCAAACGCAATTCCCGCCCTGTCAATTTTGCTTTTTGTGAGAGCCAACGAAATTTCTCCTAGTAGCTAACGTCCCTGCTAACCGGCGCCGAAGGCGTCCGAGTTGAGCGCAATGTTAGGCCAATAAGCGGGTGAAAGATATAAACTATTTTGCTCGACGCAATCTATTTGCTTGCGCTCTTTGTTCAAGACGTTGATGCCAGTCTCTTCCTTTTTCCCCGCATCGGTCACGAATTGCCGCTTTTAATTCTGCTGTTTGCGCATTCAGACGCTTTACCTCTGCGAGTAGGCCATCTCTTTGCGACTCCATTGTTTTCTTGTCCTCTAAAACCTTGCCTATAAAATCATTCAGTGATCTGATTTCTGTTAAGTATTCATTCTTCTGTTCTCGGGTTGAAGTTTCTAGTTTTGATTTCAGTTCATTTTTCTTTGTGAATGCTTGATTAAGAATTCTGATTATGGCACCAAAAGAGTCTCTGGCGTCATTTAGAAGTTTGTATGCACTATCAGCAACCCTGTGAGAAGAAAAATGAAGATCAGTTAAAAAATGAAAATCATAAGATTGTTGTGCCTGTTTAAGATGAACTTCAATGTTTTTTCGATGTTCTTCGACAGTCTTTTTGACTTCCTCGCGTTTTGACTCCCAATTTCTGCGTGCGGCTCTTTCTCCTTCGGATGCCGACGACATGATTGCCGCCACAACTCCAACGGCTACGATCGGGGCGATTACCCAAAACATGGTTAATCTCCGTAAGAAAGCAAACGATCTGGCATTGAAATGGGAGGCAAACTTTTCACAAGAACATCTAAACTTTCATTTGCCTTTCCGCCAAAAGCAGAAAGTTGTGAAATAAGCTCAGTTGCCATATCTTTGTAGATTATTTTATGTTCGGATGAGGTATTATTGGAAAGTGCCATCTGCGACGCACGTTCAGCCATTTTTAATACCTGCATTCTTTCAATGTGAAGTAATTTCAACTCACCTTGAACCGTATCATAAAATCGATCAATTTCAAGACGCCTCTGAGATAGTTCCTCCATTTTTAATTTGTAAGTTTTATCTAGGGCATCATGAATTACGCCTGCTTGCGCCTTTACTCGTTGCATCTCTGCGTCAAGGCGTTTAGTTTCAAGGCGATAGGCTAAGGTTCTGGCATATGCCTCTGCTACGAAACCAAGAGGGTTAAATGCCTTTGCCACCGTGACCCAGTTAGCTTCTGTTTGAACTGGGTTAGGGGCGTCAATGGAGTCAATCGTGACTCCACTAGGTTTTCTGGGCTTTCCTTGTGACATACGATGATCCTTGTGATGAAAAAGCCTAACGGGCGAGGTAAGCCGACCGCCGGAGGCGGGTCGGCTTGACTGCGCAGTTAGACCCATAAGCTAAAGCAGGAAGTGTTGAATTGATGACGGGCACGAACCGTAAAAAAAATCACAGCACCGCAAAAATGATAGCTACTTGCGCTTGCAATTATGCAACCACCAACTACCGTAGTCAGCGCTGCAAAGTAAATCACCCATGCAAGCGATGAAACAGTGGCATCAGAGTCATCCGGATTTGTTCAAGAGGAGAGTATATTATCATCCGGAATGCGGAAATTATTTTTTATTTCATTACGAAACGGTACGCTTTCACGATTAGAAAAGCAAAGAATGAAATAACCAAGAATGCAACCAAATACAGAGAGCTAACGATTAAATATTCCTTAAGGAATATTTCTTTCTGCTTAGCTGCAGCGGAGATAATAGAGGTATTCAAGGATTTTATGAATTCTAATGAATCGCCTTGAGGCATTACTTTAATCGTTGATGCCCCAGATTCGAAGTGGCAATACAGCGATAATTCAAAGGTGTCTTGATTGATTTCTACGTCCCAGCAAGTAAGCAAAAGTTTACCTTTATCGAAAAAAGAGGGAGTCTTGTTTCTGCTTAGCATTAATGCTGCATTCTCTCCCAAAAGGATTTTTATGCTCTCGGGTTGAGGTTGCAATCCCAGGTTCACAGGATTAATGTGGGTTATGGTTACATCTTTCAGATATATGGGTTCTACGAGTGCATGCACAAGAAATTTTAAAAAGCCTTTTTCCTTGGAAAATTTGTGACCATACATGACATTTATCCATTCATCTCTGTCACGCATGGCACTCTGATTGGCACCGTCATACTGGTCAATCCAAGTGCAATAATTTCCGTATCGACAAACTATATCTCCTTCGATTCTGTCTGCTACTACATTTTTTGCAGTAATGACGCCAGCAATAATGAGCGGTATGAAGCAAACCAAGAAAAGCTTCAAAAATCTCTTTGTATTCATGATAAATTTAAACGACTTATCTGAGTGTAACTAACGTTGGAATTCAGGGCGACCTGTGGCAGGCAAAGCCTGACACTGGGTCGGCCCTGGAATGAGTTGTTAGGCTGCATTGCGCGAATGGCGGCCAGCTATAAGCTAGGGTGCAGCCCTACGGATTTTCTGAGCTGAAAGTGTTATATGTAGCATGAGCGCCCCCTCATCTACTCCTTTAAGAGGATTCTCTCTACACCAGTTATCCATCCACGCAAAGGCTTGATCTGCTGATGAAAGCTCGGAAAGCGGGTCATATGCAGAGTTTGGCTTTACGCTAAGAGAGTTGAACATTTTGTTTAAGCCAGACAGATAGCCCATAAGCCACACATCCGAACCGGGGCGAGATTTTTTGATCCACTGCCCGCAGTCCGGAACACCGAAGCTGGTGGTGTAGTAAGACTGCTCACTTGAAGTTCCAGCGTTATCTTGTGCTACGGAATGGCCAGATACTGATAGAGCGAGGAATATGGCGAGCAGTGCTTTGAGCATCGAAGATCTCCGTTTGCAGCTTAACTAGAATTAGGCAGCCTAATTTCTCAAAAATCAGACCGCCTATTACAAAAAAATTTCCCTACCTCCCTCTGAGAAAAAATTAGGCACCCCTAAAAAATTCCAGACGAAGCACCTGCCCATCATCCAAACTTTTGTTACACCCGCCTTACAAAACCTTACTTCACCCATTCCCCTTGCCGTTCGCGCACCACGTCTTTTAAAAAGCGCCACACGGCCTGAATGCGGGGCTCGGTTTTGGCTTCTTCGGGCATGCTCATCCAGAAGGTGCGGGTAAAGCAGGCTTGCCAGCAAATCGCCCACGCAATGAATAAAGCGGCGGCGGCGTAAATCGTCACTGTACGCCACCGCCGCAAAAAAGCGCCAATGATCCCAATCCATGCGTGGCAGTGCATCTGTGCTTTTTTGCAGATAAAAACTGCACAAACGCCTATTGCTCTATCAAATTTGCACACTACCATGGGCTTATCGATTTTGTTTATCCGGCTTTAGACCGGTTTTTTTCACCCTCCAGGAGACATTGCGCAATGAGCATCCCTACCGTCAAGCTACTTATCAACGGCGAATTTGTTGAATCCAAAACCACCCAGTGGCGTGATGTGGTGAATCCCGCTACGCAAGAAGTGCTGGCCCGCGTGCCTTTTGCTACGCAGGACGAGATCAACGCCGCGGTGGCTGCGGCCAAGGAAGCGTTCAAGACGTGGAAGAAAACCCCCATTGGTGCCCGCGCCCGCATTTTTTTGAAGCTGCAGCAGCTGATTCGCGAAAACATGGGCGAGCTGGCCGCGCTGCTGACGGCTGAACAGGGCAAAACCCTGCCCGACGCAGAGGGCGACGTGTTCCGTGGCCTGGAGGTGGTGGAGCACGCCAGCGCCATTGGCAATCTGCAGCTGGGCGAGCTGGCCAACAACGTGGCCGGTGGTGTCGATACCTACACGCTGCTGCAGCCGCTGGGTGTGTGCGCAGGGATTACGCCGTTTAACTTTCCGGCGATGATTCCGCTGTGGATGTTCCCCATGGCCATTGCCACGGGCAATACCTTTGTGCTCAAGCCGTCTGAGCAAGACCCGATGGTGACCATGCGCCTGTGCGAGCTGGCACTGCAAGCCGGGATTCCGGCCGGGGTGCTGAACGTGATTCACGGTGGCGAAGATGCGGTAAACGCCATTTGCGACCACAAAGACATCAAGGCGATTAGCTTTGTCGGCTCGACCCACGTGGGCACGCATGTGTACAACCGCGCCAGCCTGAACGGTAAGCGCGTGCAGTGCATGATGGGCGCAAAAAACCACGCCATCGTGCTGCCCGATGCCAATAAAGAGCAAACCCTGAACGCCATTGCCGGTGCCGCCTTTGGCGCAGCGGGCCAGCGCTGCATGGCCCTGCCGGTGGTGATGCTGGTGGGCGAGGCGCAGCAGTGGCTGCCCGACCTGATCGCCAAAGCCAAAACCCTGAAAATCAGCGGCGGCAATGAGCCGGGCACCGATGTGGGCCCGGTGATTTCGTGCAGCGCTTTGAGCCGCATTGAGGGCCTGATTGAGCGCGGCATTGCCGATGGTGCCAAGCTGGTGCTGGATGGCCGCAAGCCCACCGTGCCCGGCTACGAAAAGGGCAACTTTGTCGGCCCGACCATCTTCAGCGGCGTGAAACCGGGCATGAGCGTGTACGACCAAGAAATTTTTGGCCCCGTGCTGTGCGTGGTCGAGGCGGCCACGCTGGATGAGGCCATTGAGTTCATCAACGCCAACCCCAACGGCAACGGCACGGCCATCTTTACCCAGTCGGGCGGCGCAGCCCGCAAGTTCCAGGAAGAGATCGACGTGGGCCAGGTGGGCATCAACGTGCCCGTGCCGGTGCCCGTGCCGCTGTTCTCGTTCACTGGCAGCCGCGCCTCGAAGCTGGGCGATCTGGGCCCCTACGGCAAGCAGGTGGTGCTGTTCTACACCCAGACCAAAACGGTGACAGCCCGCTGGTTTGACGACAGCACCCTGGGCCACGGCGTAAACACCACCATCAGCTTGAAATAAGCCCTGCCACCTAAGAACGTGAACACGCTCTAAGAAAGCGCCAGGTGCAGCCTGCCCTGCCCTGGCGCTTTCGCCCCAAGATTTATGCACAAAATCAGGCTCTAGCCCTTTATTTATAAGCGCTAATAGCTATTAAAATTAGGAGACCTGTATGGATTTTGAACTCAACGAAGACCAACGCGCCTTTGCCGATACGGCGCGGCAGTTTGCCCAGGCCGAGTTGGCCCCGCACGCTGCGCACTGGGATGCCGAGGGCATCTTCCCGATGGAGGCCATCGCCAAAGCGGGCGAGCTGGGCTTTTGCGGCCTGTATGCGCCCGAGTGCATCGGCGGCCTGCAGCTGCCCCGGCTGGATGCCACCTTGGTGTTTGAGGAGCTGGCGGCGGTTGATCCCAGCACCACGGCCTTCATCACCATCCACAACATGGCGACCTGGATGCTGGGCACCTGGGCCACCGACGAGGTGCGCGCCGAATGGGGCGAGCAACTGACCAGCGGCCAAAAACTGGCCAGCTACTGCCTGACGGAACCGGGCAGCGGCTCGGATGCGGCCAGCATCAAAACCCGCGCTGAACTGGTGGGCGGCGAATACGTCATCAACGGCAGCAAGGCGTTTATCAGCGGCGCAGGCAGCACCCAAGTGCTGGTGCTGATGGCGCGCACGGGCGATGCGCAGTCGGGCGCAGGCGGCATCAGCGCGTTTGCCGTGCCGGCGCATTTGCCGGGTATCAGCTACGGCAAAAAAGAAGAAAAAATGGGCTGGAACAGCCAGCCCACGCGCACCATCAGTTTTGACAATGTGCGCATTCCCGCCAACCACCTGCTCGGGCGCGAGGGCGAGGGTTTCAAAATTGCCATGAAGGGGCTGGACGGCGGGCGCATCAACATTGCCACCTGCTCAGTGGGCGCGGCGCAAGGGGCTTTGGCCCACGCCCAGCGCTATATGCAAGAGCGCAAGCAGTTTGGCAAACCGATTGCGGCCTTTCAGGCGCTGCAGTTCAAGCTGGCCGACATGGCCACCGAGCTGGTCGCCGCGCGCCAGATGGTGCGCCTGGCTGCCAGCAAGCTCGATGCCGGTGCCCCCGATGCCAGCACCTATTGCGCCATGGCCAAGCGCTTTGCCACCGATGCGGGCTTTACGGTGATCAACGAGGCGCTGCAGCTGCACGGCGGCTATGGCTACATCCGCGAATACCCGCTAGAGCGCCTGCTGCGCGATGCCCGCGTGCACCAAATTTTGGAAGGCACCAACGAGATCATGCGCGTGATCATTGGCCGCAGAATGCTCGATGGCGATGCGCCAGAGGCCATTCGCTAGCATTCAGTCGCCAATGGCGACTGAATTTCCGTCGCCAAGCCAGCCTCTGCATTCACAACACCAACCATCCACCAACAGGAGACACACCATGCAAATCGGATTTATCGGCCTGGGCCACATGGGCGGCCCCATGGCCATCAACCTGGTCAAAGCCGGCCACAACGTCAAAGTGTTTGACCTCAGCGCCGCCGCCATCGCCAGCGTGGTCGCGGCAGGCGGCCAGGCGGCCGTCAGCGCCCAAAACGCGGTGCAAGGCGCAGAAGTCGTCATCAGCATGCTGCCCGCGAGCCAGCACGTTGAAAGCCTGTACCTGGGCCGCGAAGGGCAAATTGGCCTGCTGGCCAGCATGACCAAAGGCACGCTGGTGATTGACAGCTCCACCATCGCCGCCGCCACCAGCCAAAAGGTGGCGCAAGCTGCGCAGGCCGCCGGTATTGACTTTATTGATGCCCCTGTCTCGGGTGGCGTGGGCGGTGCCGTGGCCGGTACGCTGACCTTTATGGTCGGTGCCAGCGCAACGCAACTGGAACGCGCCCGCCCGGTGCTGGAAAAAATGGGGGCCAACATCTTCCATGCGGGCGATATCGGCGCGGGCCAAACCGCCAAAATCTGCAACAACATGCTGCTGGGCATCTTGATGATCGGCACCAGCGAAGCCATGGCCCTGGGCGTGGCCAACGGCCTCGATCCCAAAGTGCTGGCCGAAATCATGCGCCGCAGCTCGGGGGGCAACTGGGCCCTGGAAAAGTACAACCCCTACCCTGGCGTGCACGAAGCTGCCCCGGCCAGCAAGGGCTACGCCGGTGGCTTTGGCACCGATCTGATGCTCAAAGACCTGGGCCTGGCGCAAGAAAACGCCACCGCCGTCAAAGCCAGCACCCCCCTGGGCGGCCTGGCCCGTTCGCTGTACGCTGCGCACAGCCTGGGCGGGCATGGCGCAGAAGACTTCTCCAGCGTGATCAAGATGCTGCAAAAACAGGGGTAAAACCACCGCCGTTAAAAACAAAACAGCCACCGGTTTGTGCCGGTGGCTTTTTTTATGGGGGAAGGCGCATTCAGCCGTTCGCATTCATCGCATTAGTCGCGTTCGAGCATTTTCTTCATGGCTTTTTTGGCCTTGATGTCTTGCTCCAGGCGCTCGGCAGCCTCATGGCGAATGCGATGCATCATGGCCGCATCCGGGGCTTTCCAGTTGCCGCCCGAGGCACTGGCCATCCAGGCGACGGCTTGGGCAAAGTCATCCAGGGTCAGGTCGGGCGCACCGCCTTGTGCAGGCATGGCCCGCACGCCTACCCAGGCATGGGCGGTCAAGATAGCCTGCCCTTCGGCAATCAACGGTGCCCAGGCTTTGGCATCGCCAGGCTTGGGGGCCGAGGCCACGCCATTGACATGGCAAGCAGCGCAGGTTGTTTCATAAATTTTTTTACCCACGGTGTCTGCGGTATTGGCGTTGGCCAAGGGCACGGCACAGGCCAGCAGCCATGCGCCAAGGGTGGAAAGCAAAACGGGTTTTTTCATAACAGTGCGTGATGGTTGTGGCACCAGCAGTGCCAAGATGGGAAAAAAAGAGAACAGCAAGGCATCTGTGCAGATGCGCTATATCCATGATGATTGTATGGTCATAACCATCCCACCGTGCGATTGACCCGCCCTACCAAGAGCACTGCACGCTTGAATAAAAAAGGTTTCAGATAAAAACTTATCTGAAACCTTTTATTTATGCGCGGAAGATGCTCTTTTTATCGATGGCTGATACGCCGCACCAGCCAATCACCAAAGCTTTGGATCAGCTGCACAAAGACAATCAAAATCACCACCACGGCCAGCATCACATCGGGCAAAAAGCGTTGGTAACCGTAGCGAATGCCCAAATCCCCCAGGCCGCCACCGCCCACGGCACCGGCCATGGCGGAGTAGCCGGTCAAGCTGACCAAGCTGATTGTCAGTGCCGCCACAATGCCGGGCATGGCCTCGGGCAGCAGCACCTTGCAAACGATCTGGCTGGTGGTTGCGCCCATGGATTGGGCCGCTTCAATCAGGCCGGCATCGACTTCGCGCAAAGCGGTTTCCACCAAACGGGCAATAAAGGGGGCCACGGCCACCGTCAGCGGTACCACGGCCGCCCAGGTGCCAATCGACGTACCGGTGATCCAGCGGGTAAATGGGATGATGGCCACCAGCAAAATAATGAAGGGCGTGGACCGCGCCGCATTCACCAGCCCGCCCACCACCACGTTCAGCGGGGTGTTTTCCAGCACGCCGCCCTTGTCGGTCAAACGCAAAAACACGCCCAGGGGAATGCCAAACAGGCCGCCCAGCAGGCCCGAGACACCGACCATCAGCACGGTCTCCCACAGGGCTTCGGCAAAGAGCTCCAGCATCATTTCAGAGAAGTTTTCAAACATGGCGACCTCCTTGGGGCTGTTGGCGCACCTGCACGCCGTTGCGCTGCAAATAGGCGATGGCGGCCGTAATCTGCGCCGGTGGCCCGCTGGCAAACACGGCCAGGGAGCCAAAGGTTTGGCCCTGAATGTCATCAATCTGCCCGTGCAGGATGGACAAGTCCAGGCCCAGCTCGCGAATCAAGTGCGACAGCACCGGCTGGTAGGCCGAATCGCCCGCGTACGACAGGCGCAGCAGTTGCCCGCTTTGCCCGGCGGGCAGGCCCAGGCTGAGGGCCTGCACGCGCTGTTGCACGCTGGCGGGCAGCTCTTGCGGCACGATTTCGTCAATCAGGCTTTGGGTGATGGCTTGCTGCGGGTTGGTAAACACGTCCAGCACCGCACCCAGTTCGACCACTTGCCCGGCCTCCATCACCGCCACGCGGTCGGCAATTTGTTTGATGACCTGCATTTGGTGGGTAATCAGCACCACGGTCACGCCCAGCTCGCGATTGACCTGGCGCAGCAAATCCAGAATGGAGCGGGTGGTTTCGGGGTCCAGGGCGCTGGTGGCCTCGTCCGAGAGCAGCACGCGCGGGTTGCTGGCCAGCGCCCGGGCAATGCCCACGCGCTGCTTTTGCCCGCCGGAAATTTGCGCTGGGTAGCGGTTGGCCAGGTGCGCCAGGCCCACCAGCTCCAGCAGCGGGGTGATGCGCTGGGCGATCTCAGCCTTGCTCACCCCGGCCAGCTCCAGCGGCAGGGCGGCGTTGTCAAACACGGTGCGCGAAGACAGCAGGTTGAAGTGCTGAAACACCATGCCAATCTCTTGCCGGGCTTGGCGCAGTTGGGCATCCGATAGTTGCAGCAAATCGCGACCATTGACGATCATCTTGCCGCTGACCGGGCGGTTGAGCAGGTTCATGCAGCGCACGAGCGAGCTTTTGCCCGCGCCACTGCGCCCAATGATGCCGAAAACCTCCCCCGCCTGGATGTGCAAGTTGATATTTTTCAGCGCGTGTACCGGGCCTTGTGGGCCGGCGTAGGTCAGGGATAAGTCCTGAATGTCGATCATGTTTGTTTGAATCCACGCCCGCAACTGGGCGCAATTAAAAAAGCCTACGGCCAATGAAAAAAACCCGCCATCATGCCCAAAAACAGCAGCGCTGCCCTGGGGCAGCGCAAAAACTCAGGTTTTCGGGGCGTGTTTACCGATCAGGCCGGTAGCTGTGGTCGTGCTGGTAGGTTTGGTCCATGAAAATGCCTTTGAGGCCCAGCGCCTGCTCTTTGTCCGTCCCTTTGTAGATTTGCTGCAACCAGCGCTTGACGGCATTGGCCGCTGGGCTGGCCTTTTCGCCGGTTAAAAAGCTTTCTTCCAGCACGTGGCCAGCGCTGTGTACGCGCACCAAAGCGCCGCGCGAGAGGGCCAGGCGCTCCAAGGTTTCAATGGGCACTTGAAACACCACCTGGTTGGGCTGCGGCTGCTCAGCGGCCAAAGAGCGCACGCGCATGGGGCCGTAGGGGCGGGCATCAAACTCAATCATCTCCACCGGGGCATGTTGCCCACGGGCAAAACCCACGGTCAGCAAGGCTTGCTTGGGCTTTTCCGCCGTCCAGGCCAACCCTAGCGTGGGGCAGCGCAACGGGTTGCTGCAATCGAGGGGCAGGGGCGAAAACTGTGCAGTTTGCGCTTCGCCCTGGGCATTGCGCGTGATCTGCACCTCACCCACTTGGTTCTGCGGCTTGGGCGCACTGGAACAGCCGACCAGCGCCAGGGCGGCCACCAATACGCCGCTTGCTATTTTTTTTGGCATCAGATTCTCCCGAAATAAGGGTTTAGTGTCGCATTGATTGACGCACAACAAACCTTACTGGAGTAGCGACATTCATAGAATGTGTAACCATTGAAAAACTACATTTATAAAAAATATACCTTTAACGCTATGCGCCTGACTTCTTTAACTGATTTTGCTTTGCGCCTGCTCATGTACGTGGCGCAAAACCCCGACCGTTTGTGCACGATTTCGGAAGTCGCCCAAGCACAGCGGATTTCCCAAACCCACCTGATGAAGGTGACCCACCAACTGGCCCTGCAAGGCTGGCTAACCACCGTGCGCGGCAAAGGTGGGGGGATTCGCCTGGCCCATGCCCCAGAAGACATTCGCATTGGTGCAGTGGTGCGCAGCATGGAGCCCAGCTTGGCCTTGGTGGAGTGCTTTTTGGCCGATTCCAACAGCTGTTTACTGGCCGGCAATTGCCGCCTGACCGGTGTTTTGGATGGGGCCCTTAAAGCCTTCCTGACGCATTTGGACCAATTTACGTTGGCCGATTTGCTGCCCGGCCTGCCCCACCTGCACGCACCAGCGGAGCAGAGCATTGCGGCCTTCATGCACAAAGCCAAAAAGGAAGAAAGCCAGGGCTAAATCCTGGCTTTCTGGGTATCGAACGCGCCGGCGTTTAATCCAGCAACGAAAGATCGCGCACCGCGCCGGTGTCGGCGCTGGTGACCAGCTTGGCGTAGGCTTTCAGCGCCGCCGAGACCTTGCGCGGGCGGGGTTGGGCAGGCTTCCAGCCTTTGGCATCTTGCGCCGCGCGGCGGCGGGCCAGCTCCTCATCGCTGACCAGCACGTTGATGCTGCGGTTGGGGATGTCAATGCGGATGCGGTCACCGTTTTGCACCAAGCCAATCGTGCCACCAGCGGCCGCCTCGGGCGAGCAGTGGCCAATCGACAGGCCCGAGGTGCCGCCGGAAAAGCGCCCATCGGTCAGCAGTGCACACGCCTTACCCAGGCCCTTGCTCTTGATGTAGCTGGTGGGGTAGAGCATTTCTTGCATGCCGGGGCCGCCTTTGGGGCCTTCGTAGCGCACGATGACCACATCGCCCGCCTTGACCTTGTCGCTCAGGATGTTGGCCACGGCCTCGTCCTGGCTTTCAACCACGTGGGCCGGGCCTTCAAATACCAGAATGGAATCGTCCACCCCGGCGGTTTTCACCACGCAACCATTCAGGGCGATGTTGCCCACCAAGATGGCCAAGCCGCCTTCTTTACTGAAAGCGTGCTCGTACGAGCGGATGCAGCCCAGGGCACGGTCCAGATCCAGGCTGGGCCAGCGGGCACTTTGGCTAAAGGCCACCTGCGTGGGAATGCCACCGGGGCCGGCTTTGAAGAAGGTGTGTACGGCTTCATCCTGGGTGCGCACCACGTCCCACTGCGCCAGGGCTTCGCCCAGGGTCTTGGCGTGCACGGTGGGCACATCGGTGTGCAGTTTGCCCGCGCGCTCCAACTCCCCCAGGATGGCAAAAATGCCCCCGGCGCGGTGTACGTCTTCCACGTGGTATTTCTCGGTATTGGGCGCGACCTTGCACAGCTGCGGAATCACGCGCGAGAGGCGGTCAATGTCTTGCATGGTGAAGGCGATCTCCGCCTCTTGCGCAATGGCCAACAGGTGCAAGATGGTGTTGGTCGAGCCGCCCATGGCAATGTCCAGCGCCATGGCGTTTTCAAAGGCCTTGAAACCCACCGAACGCGGCAGGATGCTGGCATCGTCGCCTTCGTAATACTGGCGGGCCAGCTCAACGATGCGCCGCCCGGCGCGTTTGAACAAGCCTTCGCGGTCGGCGTGGGTGGCCAGCAAGGTGCCATTGCCCGGCAGGGCCAGGCCCATGGCTTCGGTCAGGCAGTTCATGGAGTTGGCGGTAAACATTCCAGAGCATGAACCGCAGGTGGGGCAAGCGCTGCGCTCCACTTCAGCCACTTCTTCATCGCTGGCATGCTCGTCCGCTGCCATCACCATGGCATCGATCAAATCGAGCTTTTTCGCGTGGAAGGTTTTGGTTTCGGGCTTGAGCAGGGACACCTTGCCCGCCTCCATGGGCCCGCCCGAGACAAAAATCACCGGAATATTCAGGCGCATGGCAGCCATCAACATGCCCGGGGTGATCTTGTCGCAGTTGGAGATGCACACCATGGCATCGGCGCAGTGGGCATTGACCATGTATTCGACCGAGTCGGCAATCACATCGCGGCTGGGCAGCGAGTACAGCATGCCGTCGTGGCCCATGGCGATGCCGTCATCGACGGCAATGGTGTTGAATTCTTTGGCCACGCCACCAGCGGCCTCGATCTCGCGGGCGACCAGCTGGCCCATGTCTTTGAGGTGGACATGCCCCGGCACGAACTGGGTGAAAGAGTTCACCACGGCGATGATGGGCTTTTGAAAGTCGGCATCTTTCATGCCAGTGGCACGCCACAGGGCGCGGGCACCGGCCATATTGCGGCCAGCGGTGGAGGTTTTAGAGCGGTAAACGGGCATAGCAAGTCTCTTGTAAAGCCAAAGGCCTGTCTGCAGCAGGCCCAAGGTTTCAATTATGTCCCAGTCCTTTTGTCGGAGACTGGCCTGCATTGCTGCCAAGGCGCGGCTGCCGCCTGCGCCATTAGCGACACCGCATCAGCGCCGCTGGCGTTGGGAGGCATGGCCCAGGGCCTCACGGGCTTTGCGCTGGCGCTCTTTTTTGCGCTCGTCAATCCGCTCTTGCGCTTTGCACCGGGTCAGCCCCGAAAAATCTGCGTAGGCCCACCACGCGGCGGTCAGCCCAAACATGCCAATCACCCACCACCAGGACAGCTGCGCCAGCCAAGTGAAACTCACAATTTCTTGCTGCACCAAGGCTTTGAGCACCGCCAAAAGAACTGCAACGGAAAACAACCACATAGCTACTCCTAGGGGAAAACCCACAAAAATGTCATCCTATTCCCAAGCTGGCACTGCGCTTGTCAGCCTTGCGCAAGCTTTATCCACCCAGAATGCAAAAAAACCACACTCTATGGAGACCCCCGCAATGCCCCAACCCACCAGCCCTGGCGATTACGCCGATTTTTACCGCCAATCGATTGCGCCAGACACTCGCGAGGCATTTTGGCTAGAACAAGCCCGTGCCATCGACTGGCACCAAGCGCCCCAGCAGGCCTGTGATTACCACAACCCGCCCTTTGCCCGCTGGTTTGCCGATGGCCAGCTCAACCTGTGCCACAACGCCGTTGATCGCCACTTGGCCCAGCGTGCGGACCAGCCGGCCATCATCGCCGTATCGACCGAGACCAACACCGAGCGCGTTTACACCTTTGCCCAGCTGCACGAAGAAGTGCAGCGCATGGCCGCCGTGCTGCAATCGTTTGGCGTGGGCAAGGGCGACCGGGTGCAAATTTACATGCCCATGATTGCCGAAGCGGCCTTTGCCATGCTGGCCTGCGTGCGCTTGGGTGCCATCCACAGCGTGGTGTTTGGCGGCTTTGCCTCGGTCTCGCTGGCCTCGCGCATCGACGATGCCCAGCCCAAGGTGGTGATCAGCGCCGATGCCGGCTCGCGCGGCGGCAAAGCCATTGCTTACAAGCCCTTGCTGGATGAAGCCCTGCAGCTGGCCAAGCACAAACCAGCGGCGGTGCTGCTGGTCGATCGCGGCCTGGCCCCCATGCCGCTGCAGGCTGGGCGCGATCATTTATGGAGCACTTTGCGCACGCAGCCACAGTTTTCAGAGGCAAAAGTGCCCTGTACATGGCTAAATTCAAGCGACCCCAGCTATATTCTTTATACCAGCGGCACCACTGGCAAACCCAAGGGCGTGCAGCGCGATACCGGCGGTTATGCCGTGGCCTTGGCATCGAGCATGCAGCACATCTTTGCGGGCCAGGCGGGGCAAACCTTTTTTTGCACCAGCGACATTGGTTGGGTGGTGGGGCACAGCTACATCGTCTATGGCCCGCTGATTGCCGGTATGGCCACCATCATGTACGAGGGCCTGCCCACCCGTCCGGATGCCGGTATCTGGTGGAGCCTGGTCGAAAAATACCGCATCAGCCACATGTTCAGCGCCCCCACGGCCGTGCGGGTGCTGAAAAAGCAAGACCCGGCGTATTTGAAAAAATACGACCTCTCCAGCCTGCAAGCGCTGTGGCTGGCCGGCGAGCCGCTGGACCAACCCACGGCCCAATGGATCAGCGGCGCGTTGCAAGTGCCCATCATCGACAACTACTGGCAAACCGAAACGGGCTGGCCCATTCTTACGCTGTGCAATGGTGTGGAGCAGCAAACCAGCCGCTTTGGCAGCCCAGGCAAAGCGGTGTACGGCTTTAACGTGAAGCTGATTGATGAGGCCACCGGCCAAGCGCTGACCGAGCCCAACCAAAAAGGCGTGCTGGCCATGGAAGGGCCGCTGCCACCGGGCTGCTTGCAAACTGTGTGGGGCGACGATGAGCGCTTCGTCAATACCTACTGGAGCAGCATCCCAGGCCGCCAGATTTACAGCACCTTTGACTGGGGCATCCAAGATGCCGATGGCTATTACTTCATTCTGGGCCGCACTGATGACGTGATCAACGTGGCCGGCCACCGCCTGGGCACCCGGGAGATTGAAGAAAGCATCAGCAGCCACAACGGCATTGCCGAGGTGGCGGTGGTCGGCGTGGCCGACAAGCTCAAGGGCCAGGTGGCCATGGCCTTTGCCGTGGCCCGCGATGCCAACCAGGTGGCCACGGCGGAGGGACAAGCCGCCCTGGAGGCCGAAGTCATGAAGCAAGTGGACAGCCAACTGGGCGCGGTGGCCCGCCCCGCCCGGGTGCTGTTTGTGAACCTGCTGCCCAAAACCCGCAGCGGCAAACTGTTGCGCCGCGCCCTGCAGGCCGTGGCCGAACAGCGCGACCCGGGCGACTTGACCACCATGGAAGACCCCACGGCCCTCAACCAGGTGAAAGAACTGCTGGCCACGGCATAAGCCGTTTGCCGGTGTTGGCGTGAAACAGCGCCACTACAATGCGGCGGGGCAACGATGCCCCGCTTTTTTTTGCCCCGACTCTCTCCCCCCTGACATGCACATTTCCCCCTCCATCTTCAAAGCCTATGACGTGCGCGGCATCGTGCCCAGCACCTTGAATGCCGACGTGGCCCGCGCCCTGGGCCGGGCCTTTGGCATGGCCGCCCGCCAAGCACAGCAAACCACCGTGGCCGTGGGCCGCGATGGCCGCCTGTCGGGGCCAACGTTGAGCCAGGCGCTGATCGCCGGGCTGATGGACGTGGGGGTATCGGTCATCGACATTGGCCAGTGCACCACCCCCATGCTGTACTTTGCCGCCAGCACGCTGTGCGCCAGCGGTATCCAGGTCACCGGCAGCCACAACCCCAAGGATTACAACGGCTTCAAAATGGTGCTGGCTGGGCGGGCGATTTACGGCGCTGAGATCCAAGCCCTGTACCAGCGCATCCAGGCCCAAGATTGGCAGTTGCAAGGCGGTGCCACCCTGCGCGAAGAGGACGTGCTGCCCGCTTACCGCGAGCGCATCCTGGGCGATGTCAAGCTCAAACGCCCCATGAAAATCGTCGTCGATAGCGGCAACGGCATTGCTGGGGCCACGGCACCAGGCATTTTTCGCGCCTTGGGCTGTGAAGTGATCGAGCTGTTTTCTGAGGTCGATGGCAACTTCCCCAACCACCACCCCGACCCCAGCAAGCCGGAAAACCTGCGTGACTTGATGGCCGCGCTGGAAAATTCGGATGCCGAAATCGGCCTGGCCTTTGATGGCGATGGCGACCGCCTGGGCATCGTCACCAAAGATGGGCAAAACATCTTTCCTGATCGCCAGTTGGTGCTGTTCGCCCAAGATGTGCTCTCGCGCAATCCCGGCGCACCGATTCTGTTTGATGTGAAATGCAGCCAGCAACTGGCCCCAGCCATTCGCGCTGCCGGGGGCGTACCGCACATGTACAAAACCGGCCACTCGCTGGTCAAAGCCCGCATGAAAGAGCTGAACGCCCCGCTGGGCGGCGAGATGAGTGGCCACATCTTTTTTAAAGAGCGCTGGTACGGCTTTGACGATGGCACCTACGCCGGCTGCCGCCTGCTGGAAATTGTCAGCGCCCACGCCAACCCCAGCGCCGTGCTCAATGCCCTGCCCCTTTCGCACAGCACCCCTGAGCTGAACGTGGCCTGCGCCGAGGGCGAGCCGCACGCCCTGGCCGCCCAACTGCAAGCCCTGGCCCCCCAGGCGTTTGCCGCCCCGGCGGAGATCTCCACCATCGACGGCCTGCGCGTCGATTGGCCCGATGGCTTTGGCCTGATCCGCGCCAGCAACACCACCCCGGTGCTGGTGCTGCGCTTTGAAGGGCAAACGCCCGAGGCGCTGGCCCGCATCCAAGCGCAAATGCTGGCCCTGCTGCACCGCGTCAAGCCCGAAGCCCAGATTGGCGGAGCCGCCCACTAAAGCCCGCCCCACAGAAAAACGCCCGCCGATGTCGATTGCCCGCACTTTGTACAGCTTGCTCACGTGGGCAGCCCAACCGCTGCTCAAGCGCAAACTGCGCCGCCGGGCCCAGGCCGAGCCGGGCTACGCCCAGGCCGTGCCCGAGCGTTTTGGCTACTACTGCCCAGACACGCTGGGGCGCGATGGGGCGGGGCAATGGGTGTGGATACACGCCGTCTCCCTCGGGGAAACCCGGGCCGCAGCCCTGCTCATCAACACCCTGCGCACCAACCTGCCGCAGCTGCGCCTGCTGCTGACGCACAGCACCGCCACCGGGCGGGCCGAGGGGCAAAAACTGCTGCTGCCAGACGATGTGCAAGTCTGGCTGCCCTGGGACACCCCGGCAGCGGTGCAGCGCTTTTTGCAGCAATTTCAGCCCCTGGTGGGCGTGCTGATGGAGACCGAAGTCTGGCCCAACCTGGTCGCCGGCTGCCAGCGGGCGGACGTGCCCTTGGTGCTGACCAATGCGCGGCTCAATGCCCAATCCTTTGCCGGGGCCAAGCGCTGGTCGGCTTTGTCCCGCCCGGCGTACGCCGCCTTGGCCGCCGTGCTGGCCCAAACCACGCAAGATGCCGAGCGCTTGCGGCAGTTGGGTGCGCCGCAGCCGTCGGTGTTGGGCAATTTAAAGTTTGATGTGCAGCCCGACCCGGCCTTGCTCGCCTTGGGTGCTTCCTGGCGCTCGGCCAGTCGCCGCCCCGTGCTGCTGCTGGCCAGCTCGCGCGAGGGCGAGGAAGCCCTGTGGCTGCAGGCTTGGCGCAGCACGCCCGCCGCCCAGCAAGTGCAATGGCTGATCGTGCCGCGCCATCCGCAGCGCTTTGATGCGGTCGCGCAGCTGCTGGCCGACGCGGGCCTGCGTGTGGCCCGGCGCAGCCACTGGGGCGAACGCCTGCCACCGCACAATGTGGATGTCTGGCTGGGCGACAGCCTGGGCGAAATGCCCCTGTACTACGCCAGCGCCCACGCCGCCCTGCTGGGGGCCAGCTTTGCCCCGCTGGGCGGGCAAAACCTGATTGAAGCGGCCGCCTGCGCCTGCCCCATTGTGCTGGGGCCGCACACCTTTAACTTTGCCCAAGCGGCCGAACAGGCCTGCGCCAGTGGTGCGGCGGTGCGGGCCAGCGATATGCACGACGGCGTGCACCAAGCCCTGAACTGGCTGTACGACAGCGATGCCCTAGATGCCGCCCACCAAGCCGCGCTGGCCTTTGCCCAAGCACACCGGGGTGCCGCCCAAGCCCAAGCCCAGGCCATTGTGCGCGTAATGCTGCAAAAGAAGTATTCAAATCCATAGCTGTTTACGCTTGCTGGATAAGCGCTAGAGGCCAAAAAGACTTATATTTTTTTATCTGCTGGCGCTTCTGGCACGGGGTACACCATCTCCCCGGTAAACAAAGAGGCATCCAGGCGTGCCTGCCAATAGGCCAAACGCGCGTCATGGCGGGCCGTGATGGCATCGTCAATTTCTTTTTTGTGCACACTGGAAAACGCCTCCAGCTCGTGCACGAGCGCGAGCATTTGGGCTTCCAGGTCTTCAACTTCTGCGGCCAGTTGCTGCTCCCAAGTGTTCATTCCGTCGTGCACATACAGTGCCGACGCATTGGCACCTTCGACAGCGGCAATCGCCTGGCTGGCCGCTTCGTGCAAATGCTGCAAGGCCTGAAAGTCTTGCATCCGCTCGGCAAACCGTGTGTGCAAGATGGTTTGCAAATGCTGCTCCGCCTCTAAATAATGGCTGCGGCACAACTCGACCTGTGCTTGGCGCATGCGCCGCTCATGCCGCGTGCGCGGGCCCTCCAGGCGAAACAAGACGGCAAACACCACCACCGCCACCAGCCCATATTCCAGCAACCATTCCACCGGAATCTGCCAAGCCCCCCAAGCCAGCAACGCCGTACCGGCCCAGGCCAGGGCATACATGCCATGCCCTTCCCAGCGCACGGCCCTCGGCAAAGGGATCGGCCCCAACTTAATCAACATGTGCAGCCGCAGCCCCGGCACGGCGGGCATGGTGGGCAGCTGCAGCTGGGCAAACCGCTCTTTGACCGCATCCAGCGCAACGCCAGGGACCGCGTCCTGTGCGCCAGCGCCAGCAACCGTACCAGCAATACGCTGCCAAGCACTGCGAGCACGTTGCCAAAGATGGGTAATTTTCATGCGTGAGGTTTCTTGAAAACCCTTAGTATGGCCCGAGAAAAGCCCGTTTGCTTACAGCATGCCCACAACCACCTGCGCCTTGCCTTTGCGTTTGGCCTGGTAACAAGCCATATCGGCAGCGCGCAAAATGCTGGGCCCGTCATGCAGCCGCGCATCCCACGCCACCACCCCAATGCTGATGCTGATCCAGTGCTTTTCGCCTTGCCACTGGGGCTGCCAATCGTGAACCTGCTGGCACAGCTGCTCACCAATCATCAGCGCGTGGGCCTGCCCCACGGTGGGCAAAATAGCGGCAAACTCATCGCCCCCTAAGTGCACAGCGCGGCCAATGGGCAAGACTGTCTGGCGCAAAAGCTGCCCAATCCAAGCGAGCACCTGATCGCCAAAAGCGCGGTCCACGGCTTCGTTGAGCGCCCCCAAGCAGTCAATGTCAATGAACAGCAAGCTACCCGTGGCCGGTTGCGGGTGCGCTGCCTCCTCCTGGCGCTGGTAATGCTGGTGGTGCGCTTGGAGCCAATGCAGCAAGTCCTCCTGCGCCACAACCCCGGCCTGGGCTGGGTTGGTGCAGATCGGCAACTGACTCCAATGTGTCCACAACTGCCATACGGTTGCAGCTGTGGCATCGCACGCATCGTCTGTCGTGTCCAAACGGTAAGCCGACACCTCCACCCATACCGCCGCGCCATCGGCCTTGCGCAATGGCACCCAGCCACGGTAATGCCCATGGGTCAGCACCGCCTGCTGTATGGTGTGTTGCTGGGAATGCTCCAGCAGCAGATAGTGCAGCCACGCCCCGGTCAAAAATTCAGGGGCATAGCCCAGCAAGGTGCAGGCATGGGCATTGGCCGCTTGAATCAACGGCCCTTGCACCACCCACATCGCCCCAGGGCTGGCTTGTAAAAATCCATTCCAGCGCAGCGCACTATTGCGCTTGGGAGTGGCATGTGCCCGCACCCCCCTGGGGCCCGCTGAGGCCCCCTGCCCGCCGATGCGCCATTGGTGGCGCACCCCGTACGCCACCGCCATGCACAGCACCAGCCCTAACAGCACCAGCCCCTGCCACGGCCATACCAAGGCCGGTGCTGCTGCCGTAAGCTGACTTTGCAACACCCAAGCCGGCGCAGCCAAAGCCAAGGTCTCTACCGCCAGCGCAGGTACGGTTTTTTGCACCCCATCCTGCATCTGTGACTGCAGTGACCAGCCGGAGTCTTTGTCTTGCAAACTAAAAACCCAGTCTGCGGCCCCCTCGGTTGAATCCAAAAAATTCGGCAACAACAAGCTTGGCGGCAACTGCGTTCGCGCCAGCAACATCCCGGACAACTGCCCCTGAGAATTGCGCAGCGGCTGCACCCACGTCAGCTGTACCCATTCGGCCTGCCGTGCTTGTGCGGCCACTGCCAGCCCACCTTGCGCTTGCGCGCGCTGCAACAAACGGTGCTCAACGGGCGAAAACGACGCAGCTGCGCCGCTGGGGTGCGGTTGCATGGGCACCAGCGTTTGGGCCGGGCCATCCAGCGGCACAAAAAAAACGGACTCAAACCCGGCGGCAAAGATTTTCTCGTGCTGCACCCGCTCCAGCCCATGCGTTTGCACCAAATGCACCATGCCCAAAAGCACGCGCTGGTAGCCCTCCAAACGCAAGGTCAGCTGCTGCGCCCAGGCTTGCAAAATGAAGCGCTGCTGGCCTTGCTGTTGCTGCTGCCACTGCGCCTGCGATGTTTGCCAAGTCAAAGCCGCCCCGCCAATACCGGCCAAAACAATGGCCAGCCAGACGGCAGCAATCACGCCAGAGGCACCGGCCCTGGGGGAGCGCGCCATCCAATGCTGAAATTGCTGAAAAGGGGAAAGAATAAATGCCACGCCCCACTATAAAAACAGGGGAACGCGGCATTGCAGGGGTAGAACCCTTGGACAGGGCCTAGGAAAAACCTTGAGAGGTACGCAAAAACCCCAAGCCCAGCACCTACGCCATTGCAGCCATGCTCTGCAGTGCAGCGGGCTGAGGCAGGCTCAACACCTTGCCCCGGCCGGTAATCAAGCCATGCTCGCGCAATTGGCGCAGCACGCGTGAAAAAGTCTCAGGCGCAATCCCTAGCTGGGCGGCAATCGAGCGTTTGCGCTGGTGCAAGGTGACCGACAAGGTGCCATTGCCCACCGCCTGGGCATGGCGCAACAGCCACTGGGCGAAACGTGCCTCGGCCGCTTGGGCTAAACGGCTGACGGCGGTCTGTGCCTGCTGGCAATACCCTTGCGCCATGTCACGCACCAGCGCCTGGGCAGAGGCTGGCAAGGCGCTTAAGCTGTCTTGAAAATCCTGCAGCGATACGCGCTTGATCCACACCCGGGAATCACTGACGATGTCCATCGGCGCGGGCGTTTGTGCCAGTGCAAACGCTGCATCCAGCCACACGGGGCCTTCCACCAAAGAGAACAGGTGGCGCATTTTTTTCTTCTGATCGTCTTCACACACGCCAAAAGCCACGCGGCCACTGTCCAAGTACAGCACAGAGTCCAGTGGCTGGCCTCGGGCGCGCAAAACTTGGCCAGCACCAAGCACTTCGGTCTTGGCAAAAAGTTCAAAATTCGGGGATAGGTACAACATAATTCCCGACTATGCCCCTCTACTATTCACCGCGATTTGAGCCATATCAATCATTTTTTTCTTGACTGGCAAAGCAAGGGTTTCCCTTGGAAAGGCGTTCCAAGACTTTTTTGCCAGTCTGGCCACAGATTTCGCGATAAATACTTGCCAATGCAAAAAGCCCTGAAGTTTTTTTACTTCAGGGCTTTGCATCTGGCGCGGCTGGCAGGAATCGAACCCACGACCCCTTGGTTCGTAGCCAAGTACTCTATCCAGCTGAGCTACAGCCGCCAAGGCCGCGATTGTATGCCCTTTTTTGCTACCGAAAAAGATAAATCGCCAGCATGCCGGCATAAAAAGCGCGCAAAACTATGGCTTAGTTTGCTGCTTTGTCACCCCCGTAAAGATCCTAAGTATCTATCAATAATAAAAAATCTAGCATCCATTCCCGCAGCACGTGCTGTATCTATGTAAAGGAAATTGGGATGCTCAAAAAATTATTCGCCCTGTGTTTCGTACTGTTTTGCAGTTGGAGTTGGGCTGCAGTGGATGTCAATAAAGCGACTGAGGCCGAGTTGGTGCAAATCAAAGGCATTGGCCCCGCCATTGCCAGCACTATTGTCGAGACCCGCAAGCAAGGTGCTTTTAAAAGTTGGGATGATTTCATCGCCCGGGTCAAAGGAATTGGTCAAACCAATGCGGACAAATTTTCTCAAGGCGGCCTGACGGTGGATGGCAAAGCGTTTAAAACCGCCCCCGAGGCAGCAGCCAACGACAAAGCAAAAACAGTAGCTAAGACCGCTGCAGAACCCAGTGCTGCGGCCAAAAAATAGTAAAAATTTTTCTGAGTCGGTTATCCTTATCGCCCGCAGTTTGCGGGCTTTTTTGCCTCTAAACTCTTTGCGCTGGCCGTTGCGCTTTTTCTCCCACCTCTTTTACCCTGCTTGTCATGCCCTTGATTTTGCTGATCATCCTGCCCTTTGTCGGCAGCCTGCTCGCAGCCGTATTACCGGCCAACGCCCGCAATACGGAATCAACCTTGGCCGGCATCATCAGCTTGGTCTGCACGGTGCAAGCGGCACTGCTCTTTCCCGAGATTGCCAATGGCCAGGTTCTGCGCCAAGAAATTGCGTGGCTGCCCAGCCTGGGGCTTGATTTTGTGGTGCGCATGGACGGCTTTGCCTGGATGTTCAGCATGCTGGTGCTGGGCATAGGCACCTTGGTGGTGCTTTATGCCCGCTACTACATGTCCCCGGCCGATCCGGTGCCCCGGTTTTTCTCCTTCTTATTGGCTTTTATGGGGGCCATGATGGGGGTGGTGCTCTCGGGCAATGTGCTGCAGTTGGCTTTCTTTTGGGAGCTGACCAGCATTTTTTCCTTTTTACTGATTGGCTACTGGCACCACCGCCAAGATGCCCGCCGTGGGGCGCGCATGGCGCTGACGGTGACCGGCACCGGCGGTTTGTGCTTGCTGGCCGGGCTGCTCATGCTGGGGTCGATGGTGGGCAGCTACGACCTGGATGCCATCTTGCAAGCGGGCGCTAGCATTCACCAGCACCCCTTGTACACCCCCATGCTGGTGCTGGTGCTGCTCGGTGCCCTGAGCAAGAGTGCGCAGTTTCCTTTTCACTTTTGGCTGCCACACGCCATGGCGGCCCCCACCCCCGTTTCCAGTTATCTGCACTCGGCCACCATGGTCAAAGCCGGGGTGTTTTTAATGGCGCGGCTGTGGCCTGTTCTCAGTGGCACCGACGAATGGTTTTGGATTGTCAGCAGCGCAGGTGCGGCCACCTTGCTGCTGGGCGGGTATGTCGCCTTGTTTCAAAACGACCTCAAGGGGCTGCTGGCCTACTCCACCCTCTCCCACCTGGGCTTGATTACTTTGCTGCTGGGGCTCAACAGCCCTTTGGCAGCCGTGGCCGCAGTGTTTCACATCATCAACCACGCAACATTTAAAGCCTCACTCTTTATGGCGGCCGGCATTGTGGACCACGAAAGCGGTACGCGCGATATCCAGCGCCTGTCAGGGCTGCGGCGCATGATGCCGATGACCAGCACCTTGGCCTGCGTGGCCAGTGCTGCCATGGCCGGGGTGCCACTGCTCAATGGTTTTTTATCCAAGGAGATGTTTTTTGCCGAAACCGTTTTCCTGGATGCTGCGCCCTGGGTGCGTATTCTTTTGCCCTTGGTAGCGACCTTGGCCGGCATGTTTAGCGTGGCTTATTCGCTGCGCTTTACGGTGGATGTATTTTTTGGCCCAGCGGCGACTGATCTGCCCCGCAAACCGCATGAACCGGCGCATTGGATGCGGGTGCCGGTAGAGCTGCTGGTACTGATTTGCCTGGTGGTGGGCATTTTTCCGGCCTTGGCCGTGGGCGATATTTTGCGGGCTGCGGCCACGCCGGTGGTCGGCGGAGTGCTCCCTGAATTTAGCTTGGCGATTTGGCACGGGATCAATACGCCACTGATCATGAGTGTGATTGCCTTGCTGGGCGGCATTGCCTTGTTTGGCAGTTTGCACTGGCTGCGCAGCCGCGCCGTGCTCGGGCAGCGCACCCCGGTGCTGCACCGCTTCAGTGGCAAGCGGGCATTTGAAAACTTGCTGGCCCGCCTCAGCTGGCTGGCCCGCGCCTGGCGCCGGGGCCTGACCACCCAGCAATTGCAATGGCAGATGCTGTGGCTGCTGCTGCTTACCCTCGTGGCTGGGGCATTACCCCTGCTGCTGCGCGGTATGCAACTGGGGCAGCGCAATGATTTACCCCTATCACCCGCCTTTGCAGCGCTGTGGGGCCTGGGCGCTTTGTGCGCATTGGGCGCGGCCTGGCAAGCCAAATACCACCGCATGGCGGCACTGATCATGCTCGGCGGTGCGGGGCTGGTGACGTGCATTACTTTTCTGTGGTTCTCGGCCCCCGATTTGGCCTTGACGCAATTGGTCGTAGAAATCGTCACCACGATTTTGATTTTGCTTGGCCTGCGCTGGCTGCCACGGCGCGATCAAACCCTGGCACCTTTGACTGCCCAGACCAACTACCGCGCCCGAGTGCGCCGCATACGTGATTTTTTGATAGCTGTTAGCGCAGGACTGGGTTGCGCTTGGCTGGCTTTTGCCATGATGAGTCGCCCATTTCCTGAGAGCACTTCTACATTTTTCCTAGAAAAGGCCCTGCCTGAAGGCGGCGGCACCAACGTCGTCAATGTCATGCTGGTGGACTTCCGGGGCTTTGACACCTTTGGCGAAATTGTGGTGCTGGGCATTGTGGCGCTGACCATTTACGCGCTGCTGCGGCGTTTTCGCCCGGCCCGTGAAACCATGGATTTGCCCGAGCAGCAACGCTTTTTGGCCGGTGACTTGCAAACCGATTTACTCAACCCGCGCAATGCCCAAGACACTGCCATCGGCTACCTGATGGTGCCGGCTGTGCTGGTGCGCCTGCTGCTGCCCTTTGCCACCATGGTGGCCGTGTACATCTTTTTGCGCGGGCACAACGAGCCCGGTGGGGGGTTTGTCGCTGGCTTGGTGTTTTCCGTGGCCTTGCTGCTGCAATACATCGTCTCGGGCACGCAATGGGTGGAGGCGCACTTGCCACTGTTCCCACGCCGCTGGATTGGGGTGGGCTTGCTGCTGGCGGTGGCCACCGGATTGGGCTCTATTGCCGTTGGCTACCCTTTTCTCACCAGCCACAGCTTTCACTGGACGCTGCCGGTATTGGGTGAAGTACACCTGGCCAGCGCCACTTTTTTTGACCTGGGTGTCTTTGCCCTGGTCGTAGGGGCGACGCTGCTGATTTTGACGGCGCTGGCCCACCAATCGGTGCGAGCCCATCGCTACCACTCGCGCTTACTCGAAGAGTCTGTGCTGCCCAAGGATTAATTCACCATGGAAACCGTTTTAGCTTTAGCCATTGGGGTGCTGGCCGGATCAGGGGTCTGGCTGCTGCTGCGCCCGCGCACGTTTCAATTGATCATTGGCCTGTGCCTGCTGTCCTATGCCGTCAATTTATTCATCTTCAGCATGGGGCGCAAAGGCTTGGCCATTGCCAAAGAGCCGGTGCTGCACCTGGGCGTGCCGGAAAACCTCAGCAACTACGCTGATCCCCTGCCCCAGGCGCTGGTACTGACGGCCATCGTCATCGGATTTGCCATGACGGCGCTATTTTTGGTGGTGCTGCTGGCCTCGCGCGGCATGGCGGGCACCGACCATGTCGATGGCATCAAAGCGCAAGATGCGCAGGAGATGCTTTGATGCCCGACCTCTGGCTCTGGCTGGGCACCTGGATGCCCCACCTCATGCTTGTCCCCATCCTGCTGCCCATGACAACCGGGGCGTTGATGTTGCTCTTAAAAGAAGAGCATCAGCGCAGCAAAATCATGCTCAGCACCCTCTCGCTCGTGCTGGGGCTGGTGGTAGCCATCGCCCTGCTGCACTGGAGCAGCCAGCACCCCACCCCCGGCGTGTACCTGTCGGGCAACTGGGCTGCGCCCTTTGGCATTAGTTTGGTGTTGGATCGCCTCTCTGCCCTGATGCTGGTGCTGACCTATGCGATTGCCCTGGCCGCCAGCGTGTTTGCCATGGCCCGCTGGTACAAGGTGGGGGTGCATTTTTATGTGCTGTTTCAGTTCCAGCTCATGGGTTTGGCCGGGGCCTTCTTAACGGGGGACTTGTTCAACCTGTTTGTTTTTTTTGAAATCATGCTGGCCGCATCGTATGGCCTGCTGCTGCATGGCTCCGGCAGGCTGCGGGTGCAAGCGGGGCTGCACTACGTTGCGATTAATTTGGTGGCTTCTTCGCTGCTTTTGATCGGTACCTCCATGCTGTATGGCCTGACGGGTACGCTGAATATGGCCGATTTGGCCCAACAAATCCCCCTGGTGGTCGAAGCCGATCGCGCCCTGCTGCACTCGGCTGCGGCAATTTTGGCAACCGCCTTTTTGATTAAAGCGGCCGTCTGGCCCGTGAACTTCTGGCTGGTGCCCGGCTACAGCGCCGCCACTGCGCCGGTGG
Organism: Comamonas denitrificans; assembly: GCF_017368815.1. GTDB lineage: Bacteria > Pseudomonadota > Gammaproteobacteria > Burkholderiales > Burkholderiaceae_C > Comamonas > Comamonas denitrificans. The sequence goes on from NZ_JAFNME010000011.1 coordinate 83,136, forward strand.
GGGCCTTGTTTGCCTTGATGACCAAAGTGGGCGTGTACACCTTGCTGCGGCTGTGGACGCTGATGTTCTCCAGCAGCGCTGGAGCCTCGGCGTTATTTGGTGGGCAATGGCTGATGGTGGGGGGCATGGTCACCATGCTGGTCGGGGCCATCGGCATGCTGGCCGCCACCCGCCTGACCTATTTGGCCGGATATGCTGCCATCACCTCCTCGGGCACCTTGCTGGCCGCCACCGGATTTGGTGAACCGGCGCTGCTGGCGGGCCTGTTGTATTACCTGCCCAGCTCCACCTTGGCCGTGGCCATTTTGTTTTTACTGGCCGATGCCATTGACCGCTGGCGCACCCACGGCACCAGCCAAATTGATCTGGATGATGAGGAAGCGCCCTTCCTCAGCCACGAATTGCTGGTCACCGACCACATGAATTTGGACGATGAAGAGCAGGCCCTGATTGGCCGCCCCATTCCGGCTGCCGCAGCGTTTTTAGGCCTGGCGTTTTTACTGTGCACCTTGGTGGTCGCGGGCCTGCCGCCACTGTCGGGGTTTTTAGGGAAATTGGCCATGCTCACCGCCTTGCTGCCACTGACCTCGGCCGTGGGCAGCCCGCTGCTGCTTCCGACGGCCAGCACCTGGATCTTTTTTGCCTTGCTCATCGGGTCAGGGCTTTTGGCATTGATTGCCCTCACCCGTGCTGGGATTCGCCATTTTTGGGCCGCCCATGAGCGCGCTGCCCCTGAGATTCGGCTGACTGAAGGCCTGGCCATTGCCGCCTTAACCGCCTTGGTGTTGGCGCTCACCATTCATGCCCCCAGCGCCCTGCACTACACCAGCAGCACCGCCGCCGATTTGCACAATCCCCAGGGCTATATTGATGCAGTGCTGCAGGCGCGGCCCATCCCCAACCCAGGCGCTGCGGGCCAAGAGGAGGAAGCCCCATGAGGCAACGCTTTCTGCCTGCGCCCTTGCTCTCGCTGGCGTTGTTTGGGCTGTGGCTGTTGCTCAATCACAGCACCAGCGTTGGGCACATCACATTGGGGGCGCTGCTGGGCTGGGCCATTCCGCTGCTGACACGCGGCCTGCGGCCTTTGCCGGTGCGTGTACGCCGCCCAGGCACCATCTTGCGGCTGGCCCTGCAAGTGGTTTACGACACGTCGATGTCCAATTTCCATGTTGTGCGGTTTTTACTCTTCCCACGCTACCGCCGCCATCCGGCAGATTTTGTGCTGATTCCCCTGGATTTGCGCGACCCCAATGGCCTGGCCGTCTTGGCAATGATTGTGTGCATTACCCCAGGGACCGCCTGGGCCGAAATCTCGCGCGATCGCAGCATGTTGATGCTGCATCTGCTGGAAGTGGACGATGCCGCCAAAATTGCCGCGCACGTGAAAAGTGCTTACGAACGCCCATTAATGGAGATTTTTGAATGACCGCTGCCCTCTCTGCCCCACTGACTTGGGCACTGCCAGCAGCCATCTTGCTGCTGGCGCTGGCAATGGTGCTCACCTTGCTGCGCATGCTGCATGGCCCCACAGCACAAGACCGCGTACTGGCGCTCGATTGCATGTACTTAAACGGCATGCTGCTGGTGCTGGTGCTGGCCATGCATTACGCCTCGGAGGTGTACTTTGAAACCGCCTTGCTCATCGCCCTATTTAGCTGCGTAGGCACCACAGCCATGGCCAAATTTTTGCTGCGTGGCGAGGTGATTGAATGAGCGCCACCGATTTTCCGCTCTGGCTGCAGTGGCTGATTGCTATTTTCGCCTTGCTCGGTGCCGCCGTGGCCCTGCTTGGCTCCTGGGGTTTGCTGCGGCTGAAAACCTATTACGAGCGCGTTCACGCCCCTGCCATCATTGCCACCATGGGCTGCTGGCTCATCATGTGGGCCAGCACAGCGTTTTATTTAGCCTCCGATACAGGGCCGACTTTTGCCACCTTATTAATTGCCGTTTTTGTGGCCGTCACCGTGCCCATCTCCACCATTTTCTTGATGCGGGCCGCCCTGTTTCGTGATCGCCGTGCCCACCGTGCCGTGCCGCCCAGCATCAGCAGCACCAGCCTGGCGCGTACACCACCACCGCCCCCGGCAAAGTTGTCTTAAATGCTGCAAGTGATCGCCATTTGTGCCGGGGCCTCAATCGGTGCCTTGGCGCGTTGGCACCTGGGCCTGTGGCTCAGTGCCCCCGGGCAGCTGCCTTGGGGAACACTGTGGGCCAATGCCATTGGCGGTTATTTGATCGGCCTGGCCATTGCCTGCCTAGAAGCGTTTCCGCAGCTTGATCCGGTTTGGCGCTTATTTTTTATTACTGGGTTTTTAGGGGCACTGACCACTTTTTCCAGCTATAGCGCCGAAGTGTTTCACCTGCTCCATACCGGGCGTTGGATGGTGGGCCTGCTGTGGACGGCCGCCCATCTATTGGCCTCCATCACTTTAACGGCTGCCGGCTGGTACTGTGCGCAAGCGTGGTTGGCAAAGTTCAGCGGATCTGCAGTCTAAAATTAAGCATAGCTGCTAACGCTTGCTCAACAAGGGCAAATGCCTCAAAAGGATTAAAAAAAATGACTCCTGCACTCTACGAACGCTCCTTATTAGAAGATTTAGCCCCCTTGGAAGGCCCCAACGCTACCCGTGATCTGAGCACCGCCGACCCCACCGAGCCCGACACCTACCGCCTGGCCTTTGCCGATCCAGAATTCATGGCCCGCCGTGAAACCCGGGGCATTCGTTTTCAGCTGGAACTGCTCAAACCCGATTTGGACCAGCAGGCCATGGGCATTGAGCACACGGTTGTGGTGTATGGCAGTGCCCGCTTCGTAGATTTAGAGACGGCCACCCAAGCGTTGCAGCAAGCCCAGGCCAGTGGCGATGCCCAAGCCCTGGCCCTGGCTGAGCGTGACATGCGCAATGCCCAGCGTTACGAGGCCGCCCGTCGCTTTGCCTACTTGGTTGCCCAGTACAGCAAACACCACCCCACCAATCAACGCGTGTACGTCTGCACTGGCGGTGGCCCAGGCATCATGGAAGCGGCCAACCGGGGCGCTTACGATGCCGGAGCCCCAACCATCGGGCTCAATATCCTGCTGCCCCACGAGCAGCACGGCAACCCCTACATCAGCCCGGGCCTGAGCTTCAAATTCCACTACTTTGCCCTGCGCAAAATGCACTTTTTGATGCGGGCCAAGGCGCTGGTGGCATTCCCCGGCGGGTTTGGCACCATGGATGAGTTGTTTGAAGTGCTCACCCTGGTGCAAACCACCAAGATCAAACCCGTCCCCATCGTGCTGTACGACTCCAAATTTTGGAAACGCTTGTTTAACTTTGAACTGCTCGTCGAAGAAGGGGCCATCAGCCCTGAAGATTTAACACTGTTCCAATACGCCGACACCCCCGAAGAAGCCTGGCAAATTTTTAAAGACTTCTACCAGCTCAAAGACTGAGCGCTACCGGTCTGCAAACGTATCACGCCCCAGCAGCCAGGGCAGGCGTGATGCGACCCCCACCATGGCCCCCACCCCCCC
>NZ_JAFNME010000012.1 GCF_017368815.1 Comamonas denitrificans
GAACTTCACTTCATATTCACATGAGTATTTAATGGCAAACTTCTATCCACCACCAAATACCCACGCTTATCGGCTGTATCTTGTTAAAGATCTCAAACAGAAGTTTTGCAACTTCTAAGCACCGCTGTAATCAGCGAAGCCTTGTATTCTAGCACAGCGTTTTGCTGTTTGTTTTAAAAAAGCAAAAAAGATTTTTTAAAACTTTTCGCTAACTTTTGAACTCTTTCAAGCTGCTTGTTTAGCGAAGCCTTGCATTGTACACAGAAATTTGTGCACCTGACAAGTGGTGAAGAAAATTTTCTTCCGGGCCAGCGATTCTTCTGAATCACCGCCCCGCCGCTTGTCGTTGCGAGGGGGCGAACTATAGCATGAGATTGGGGTTTTCCCGGAAATTCTGGACTTCTTTATCCTTGCACGCTGGCACAAGCTTCCCTTGGATAATTTACCCCTTATGGCACTCATCACACTATTAAATGCGCAACTGGCGTTTGGCCACGTTGCTTTGTTAGACCACACGGATTTTTCTCTTGAGGGTGCTGAGCGCGTAGGCCTGATTGGGCGCAATGGGGCGGGCAAATCTTCCTTGCTAAAAATTCTTGGCGGCTTGGCCCACGCAGACGATGGGCAATTGCAGCTGCAAACCGATTTGCGCATTGCCTATGTGGCCCAAGAGCCTGATCTGGAGCCGACCCACAGCGTTTTTGAGGCTGCGGCACTGGGCTTGGCCGAAGCGGCTGCTTTGCGCGAAAAATACCTGGCGCACGACCCTGGTGTTGATTTGGACCAGCTGCAATCACGCATTGAGGCGCTGGATGCGTGGAATTGGGAGCAGCGGGTGCAGGCCACGCTGCAGCGCCTGCACCTGGATCCCTCGGCGAAAGTGGGCGATCTCTCCGGGGGCACCAAAAAGCGGGTGGCCTTGGCGCAAGCCTTGGTCGCCAAGCCGGATGTCTTGCTCTTGGACGAGCCAACCAACCATTTGGACCTGGACTCGATTGCCTGGCTAGAGGATTTGCTGCTCGGCTTCAAAGGCAGCGTGGTCACGATTACCCACGACCGGGCCTTCCTCGATCGCATTGCCACACGCATTGTTGAGTTAGACCGGGGGCAGCTGCGCTCTTATCCGGGTAATTTCTCGCAGTACCAGCAGCTCAAGGCCGAGCAGCTGCAGCAAGAAGCGGTGCTCAACGCCAAGGCCGACAAGCTGTTGGCACAAGAAGAAATCTGGATTCGCAAAGGGGTAGAGGCCCGGCGCACCCGCAGCGTCAGCCGGATAGAGCGCCTCAAAGCCTTGCGGGCCAACCGCGAAGCGCGGCGCGTGACCCTGGGCAATGTGCAGATGGAGCTTGCTTCTGGCAAAGACAGTAGCTACCAGGGCAAGATCGTGGCTGAATTAAGCGATGTTTCTAAGCAATTTGGCGATAAAACCATCGTTAGCCGCTTCAGCGGAACCATTTTGCGGGGGGATAAGGTGGGCCTGCTGGGGGCCAATGGCGCTGGCAAAACCACCCTGCTCAAGATGATTCTGGGCGAGCTGGCCCCCGATAGCGGCCAAGTGCGCTTGGGCAACAACCTGCAGGTGGCTTACTTTGACCAGATGCGGGCACAAATCGACCTAGATGCCACGCTGGAGGATTTCATCAGTCCGGGCAGCGAATGGATTGAGATTGGCAAGAGCAAAAAGCATGTGAAAAGCTATTTGCAGGATTTCTTATTCTCTCCTGCCCGGGCCCACTCACCGGTGCGCTCGTTGTCCGGCGGAGAGCGCAACCGCCTGCTGCTGGCCCGCCTGTTTGCCCGCCCGGCCAACGTTTTGGTGCTGGATGAGCCAACCAACGATTTGGACATTGAAACCCTGGAGTTGCTCGAAGACTTGCTGCAGCAGTACGAGGGCACCGTCTTCCTGGTCAGCCACGACCGCACTTTTTTGGACAACGTAGTCACCAGCATCATCGCCGCCGAGGGCAATGGCCTGTGGCGCGAGTACGAAGGCAGCGTGCAAGACTGGCTCACCCAATCACAGCGCAGCCAGGCCTGGGCCGAACAAGCCCAAAAAACCCCGGCCACGCCGACTGCCGCATCCGCCCCTTCCATCAAGGAAGAAAAAATCACCCCTCCCGCCGCCACGCCCCCCAAGCGCAAGCTCAGCTACAAAGAGCAACGCGAATTGGAGCAACTGCCCGCACACATTGAAGCGCTGGAGGCCGAGCAAGCCAGCCTGCGCACCACGCTGGCAGACCCGCAAATCTACGCCCAAGACAATGCCCGCGCTTTGGCCCTGCATGCACGCGATGCAGAGATTGAAGCGGCGCTCATGCTGGCCCTGGAGCGCTGGGAAGCCTTGTCAAGCCAGTAAAAAAAGAGCTGCATCCGCATGTATATCAATGATTTTTAGACATAAGTTTGTAAATCTATTGAAATACAAGCGGATACAGCTCCTTTAAGCAGCAATCCACGGCCACAGCCACCACACCGCCATCGACAACCTGCGCTCCTGCGCCCTGAACCACCCCTGCCATGACCACCACCACCCTGACCCTCACCCGCCCCGACGACTGGCACCTGCACGTGCGCGATGGCGCTGCCATGCACGCCGTCGTGCCGCACACGGCAGCGCAATTTGCCCGCGCCATCATCATGCCCAACCTCAAACCGCCGGTGACCACCACCGCGCAGGCACTGGCCTACAAAGCACGCATCCTGGCCGCCGTGCCCGCAGGCGTGCCGTTTGAGCCGCTGATGACGCTGTACCTGACCGACAACCTCGCCCCCGAGGAAATCGCCCGCGCCAAGGCGGCCGGCATCGTCGCCTGCAAGCTCTACCCGGCCGGTGCCACCACCAACAGCGACTTTGGCGTGACCGATCTGCGCAAAATTTATCCGGTGCTGGAAGCCATGCAGCGCGAGGGCCTGCTGCTGCTCGTCCACGGCGAAGTCACCAGCAGCGACATCGACCTGTTCGACCGCGAGGCGGCCTTTATCGACCAGCAATTGATCCCGCTGCGCCGCGACTTCCCCGAGCTGAAAATCGTCTTCGAACACATCACCACCAAAGAAGCCGCCCACTACGTGCGCGAGGCCGACCGCTTTGTCGGTGCCACCATCACGCCGCAGCACCTGCTGTTCAACCGCAACGCCATCTTTACCGGTGGCATTCGCCCGCACTACTACTGCCTGCCCGTGCTCAAGCGCGAAGAGCACCGCCAAGCGCTGGTGCAAGTGGCCACCAGCGGTAGCAGCAAATTCTTCCTGGGCACCGACAGCGCCCCCCACGCCGCGCACCTGAAAGAGCACGCCAGCGGCTGCGCCGGCTGCTACTCGGCGCACGCCGCGCTGGAGCTGTACGCCACCGCCTTCGAGGCGGCGGGTGCGCTGGATAAGTTAGAAGGCTTTGCCAGCTTCCATGGCCCCGACTTCTACGGCCTGCCGCGCAACACCAGCACCGTTACCCTGGTCAAGCAAACCTGGACCCCGCCCGAAAGCTTTGCCTTTGGCGAAGGCGCTGAACTCAAACCCTTGGCGGCGGGCGAGGCGCTGGGGTGGAAGCTGCTGGCGGCCTGACATGCACAGCACGCCGCAGCCGCGCATTGCCTTGCTCATTGATGCCGACAATGCGCCAGCCGAGAAGGTGGACGACATCCTGACAGAGTTGTCCACCCTGGGCGAGATCAGCATCCGCCGCATTTACGGCAACTGGACCAAGCCGCACCTGAGCGGCTGGCAGAGCAAGCTGCTCGATTACGCGCTGCGGCCTATGCAGCAGTTCGATTACGCCAAGGGCAAAAACGCTACCGACATGGCCATGACGGTGGATGCGATGGAGCTGCTGTATACCGAGCGGCCCAATGCCTTTGGCATCGTCTCGTCCGACTGCGACTTCACCCCGCTGGTCATGCACCTGCGGGCCAAAGGAGTGCAGGTTTATGGCTTTGGTGCCGACCAGACACCCAAGGCGTTTGTGAACGCCTGCTCGCGGTTTTTGTATCTGGAATCGTTGGGCGGGCCGCAGGAGGTGCCCAGTGCCGAAGAAAACACAAATTGTGCAGTCCCAACCACTGAACTAGACTTGGCTTTAGAGGAAAAACAGCCTGAAAAGACTACTAATAAAGCGCAAGAAGCTCCTAAAACCGCAGCTACCGGGCGCATGCAAACGGCGCAGCTACGCCAAAACACGCGCTTAATGAATTTGCTGCGCTCTGCCGTGCAGGCTTTGCAAGACGACGCGGGCTGGGTGCCAGTCAGTGCCTTGCGCACACAAATTGGCAACAAGGCATCGTTTGATCCGCGCAACTACGGCTATGCCACTTTGACCAAGCTGCTGGTGGCGGTCGAAGATTTTGAATTCAAAAACGAAGGCACCTCGCTGGTGGCCGTGCGCAAAAAAACAAAAAATGAACCACGATAAACGCACCCCTTTGGCAGCCATCAACTGGCACGCCCCGTGGCTAGAGCGCTATGCGGCACTGGGAGAGGCTGCGGCGCAGCAGGTGCTTGCTGGTGCCACGGTGGCGCAGGCCTTTAATCACTTGGTAGCGCAGGGCGCAGCCCCCGATCCTGGGGTGCGCTTTGTGCCGCAGGCAGATTTGCCCTCGGGCATGGCTTATGAGCAATTCATCCTAGAGCGCGCCCAGGTGCCCACGCGGGATAACTTGCATGATTTTTTCAATGGGTTGATGTGGCTGCATTGGCCGCAGACCAAGCGGCGGATGAACCAGATTCACGGCGCAGCGGTGCAGGCCCAAGGGGTGCAAGCCCGGCGCGGGCCGCTGCGCGATGCGCTCACGTTGCTGGATGAGAATGCTGCTTTGCTCGTCGCCCCGGCCGCCTTGCTGCACGCGCTGCAGACGCGGCAGTGGCAGCTGGCGTTTGTGACCCTGCGGCCACTGTGGCAGCAGGCGCAGTTGTACCCCCTAGGGCATGCTTTATTGGAAAAACTTGTTTATCCAAGAAAAGGCATTACGGCGCATATCTACCAAGCGCCAACAGCTATCAAAAAAGATCAATCTATCGACACCAGCTGGGCCCATGCCTTGCAGGCTGAGCACTTGGCTACCAAGCCCTTCTTTCCGCTGCCGGTGCTGGGCATTCCGGGGTGGTGCGCAGAGAATGCGAACTTTTATTTCTATGATGACTCCATGGTCTTCCGTCCCGCGCGGGCGGCGCTTGAAGTCCTGTAACCCTGCCTTACCTAAGGCAGCACCAACCTACTTCACCTTGCTTGTATGAAACGCATCGCTTTATTTTTATTGACCAATATTGCCGTGGTGGCGGTGTTGGGGATTACCGCCAACTTGTTGGGGGTGAACCGATTCTTAACGTCCAATGGGCTTAATTTAGGCGCTTTGCTGGGCTTTGCCTTCATCATGGGGTTTGGCGGGGCGATTATTTCGCTCTTGATGAGCAAGCCCATGGCCAAGATGAGCATGGGCGTGCGCATCATCAACCAGCCCAGCAATGCCGATGAGGCCTGGATTGTGCAAACCGTACACAACTTTGCCCTGAAAGCGGGCATTGGCATGCCGGAAGTGGGCATTTACGAGGGGGAGCCCAACGCCTTTGCTACCGGCGCGTTTAAAAACAGTGCCTTGGTGGCGGTCTCTACCGGTCTGCTGCAAGGCATGACGCGCGAGGAAGTTGAGGCGGTGATCGGCCACGAGGTGGCCCACGTGGCCAATGGCGACATGGTCACCATGACGCTGATTCAGGGGGTGATGAACACGTTTGTCGTCTTCCTCTCGCGCCTGATTGGGTATGCGGTCGATAGCTTTTTGCGCAAGGGTGATGACCGCGAATCCAGCGGCCCGGGCATTGGCTACTACGTCTCGACGATTGTGCTGGACATTTTGCTGGGCTTTGTCGCCGCCATCATCGTGGCCTGGTTCTCGCGCCAGCGCGAATTTCGCGCTGATGCCGGGGCCGCCGACATGATGGGCAGTAGCCTACCCATGCAGCACGCCCTGGCCCGTCTGGGCGGCATGCATCCGGGCGAAATGCCCAAAAACATGGCGGCCATGGGCATTGCCGGGAGCATTGGCAAACTGTTCTCCACCCACCCGCCGATCGAAGAGCGCATTGCCGCCCTGCAGTCCCGGGGCAATTGATCGTTACGGCACAGATACAAACTTTACTTGCGCTTTAGCACAACGATACCCAGCCCGGTCAGCATATGACCGGGCTGTTTCGTTATGGGAGATTGCAGGGCTACACGCCACACTGCACTGCGCAGTCTTGCCCACCCAGATACCCAAGGAGTTTTGCCATGAAGCGCTTATCTGCTGTTTTTTCCGCCCGCATGGGCGCTGTACTGGCCAGCGCAGCGCTGCTGTCGGGCTGTGTGGTCATGCCTGTGGAAGGGGGCTATCGTCACCACGATCGCTACGAAAACTACGAAAGCCATGATCGCTACGAAGGCCATCACGTCCACCGCTATGGCCATCCACCGCCGCCACGTGCTGAGCGCCGCCCCCGCCCGCCAGGGCCGGGCTATGCCTGGAGCCAGGGCCGCTGGGTCTGGAGCGGCCAGCGCTACCATTGGCAACCGGGCCGCTGGCACTACGTGCGCCCGGCACCGCCACCGCACGTGCGCCCTGGGCCACCACCCCACGCCCATCGCCCTGGGCCGCCCCCACATGCCCAACATCCGCCCAGGGGGCACCGCGTCCCAGCGCCGCCTGGGGCCAGGCCTGAGCGCCCCCATGGGCACGTCCCGCCCCCAGCGCAGCACCAAGACCCACGGCGTTTTTTCCCTAGGGACCCAACGCCCCCAGAGCCTTATCGCGATCGCGGGCCGGGCGGTGCCTAGCCGGGTGCAGCGCCCGTGCAACGCGACTGGCCTGGGCGCTTACATCAAGATGTGCTCGGCATCGTTGCCGCCGCCCAAGATCACGTAATTGACCTTGCGGATGTCCATCAACTGCGTGCCCCCGGCGTAGCTGATGGAGCTTTGCACGTCCTGCTCCATCTCGATCAGCGTATCGGCCAGCAGGCCCTTGATCGGCTCCAGGATGCGCTTGCCTTCAACGTGCTTGTACTCGCCCTTGTTGAAGTCGCTGGCCGAGCCGTAATACTCCTTAAAGCGCTGCCCATCCACCTCCACCGTCTGGCCGGGCGATTCCTCATGCCCGGCAAACAGCGAACCGACCATCACCATGGTCGCGCCAAAGCGCACGCTCTTGGCAATGTCGCCGTGGCTGCGAATGCCGCCATCGGCAATGATGGGTTTGGTCGCCACACGGGCGCACCACTTCAGCGCAGACAACTGCCAGCCGCCGGTGCCAAAGCCCGTTTTCAGCTTGGTGATGCACACCTTGCCGGGGCCAATGCCCACCTTGGTGGCATCCGCGCCCCAGTTTTCCAGGTCAATCACCGCCTCGGGCGTGCCCACGTTGCCGGCGATGACGAAGGCGGCGGGAATCTTCGCCTTCAGGTAGGCGATCATCTTCTGCACGCTCTCGGCATGGCCGTGGGCGATGTCGATGGTGATGTATTCCGGGCACAGCCCCTCGGCCACAAACCGATCCACCGTGGCGTAATCCGGCGCTTTCACCCCCAGCGAGATCGAGGCGAACAGCCCGCGCTCTTGCATATCGCGGGTAAAGGCCACGTTGTCCACGTCAAAGCGGTGCATGACGTAGAAGTAGCCATTGGCTGCCAGAAAGCGGCAAATGGATTCGTCCAGCACCGTTTTCATATTCGCTGGCACCACCGGCAACTTGAAGCGCCGTGCGCCCAGTTGCACGCTGGCATCGCACTCTGAGCGGCTCTCTACCCGGCACTTGCGCGGCAGCAGCAGGATGTTGTCGTAGTCAAAAATTTCCATAAAGAATCCAAGCTCCAAAAAGTAAGGCTGCAGCAGGGGCATCCTGTGCGCTGGGGCGCTTGGCTTGAAAGGCTCGGCCATGCCTGCAAAACCGTACAGGCATAAAAAAACCGAGCCGCAAGAAACTTGGGCCCGGTGCTTGATTGTACCGATGAGGGGCCGTGCTCACGCAAGAATGGGGTCGCGCTGCACTGCTCGCACAGCAGTCCCAAAGCCACGCAGCCACCAGTGCAGCATGGCGCTATCGACCACAGTGGCCGTAATGCGCAGCCAGTCATCGGCCAAATCTTCAACCTGCTGGTCATGCGACAGAGGCGTTTCACGCAGGTGAAATCCAGCATCGCGTTCAACTTCAAATGTCAAACGCACCCGCTCTCCCTCACCAAAGCCAAACCGGCCATCGTCGTCATACCGCTGAAAATCAAAATTTGTCGGGCGCTCAAAACCCAGGGTGGAGGCTTGCGCCTTGCGAATGCGGTGCAGCGCCAAGCTGCGCTCGTTATCAAAGCCCTCGTACCGACACACCAGGTACAGGCGTGGGCCTTGCTGGGCCAATCCAAGGGGCATGACTTTGACGGCCTTGCGCACCCCGGCCGCATTTTGGTAATCCAGCTCCAACCAGCGGTTGGCGTACAGCGCCTCACTGACTTCTTCCAGCACACCCGGAGCAATCGCCGGAGGCAGCAAAGGCTGGCTGGTAGCCACCACGCGCACCTTGCTCGACCATTGCCGGGCCAGGCGTTCGTTGGGGCTCTGCCCATCCAGATTGCGCCGTGCCTGGGCAAAAAAGCCATCCATGGATTGCATCAGATGAACCGGCAGCAGGTGCTTGAGGTGCTCCTGTGCCAATTGCAGCAAGAGCGATTCGTGCAACGTGAGCTGACCCAGGGCCATGCCGCGTGCCTGTTCTTGCCAGCGAAAACCATAGGGCTTGCTGCGGTCATCGCGCTCTATGCCCAGCGCTGCGCTGTCACTGAGCGCCGCCATCAGCCGCTGCACGCTGCGCAGGTCACGTTTGATGCCCGCGCACTGCAGTTTCTGCTGCAACTCCTTGGCGGTGATTTTGTGTTTGCGTGGAATGTGGCGCAGGATTTCCAGCGCCAGCAGGGTGGTTTCCAGGGTGTCGGAGCGTTGGGGCATGCCTTTCAGTCTCGCATATTCAGATGCGACCCTAGCGCGTTTTGCAGTGTTGTAAGCATCGCACTGTGGTGGGCTTGCACCTGTGCGTCGCCCCAGCCATCGCGCAGGGCAATGTCTGCCATCTGCCGCAACTTGGGGCTTTGTTGGGCGATGATGTCTTTGAAGTTCTCGGCCTTGGCCTTTGGAAAACTATTGCTGAATTTGGAGTTTGCGCCGACGCTTACCAGCGCAAGATTGCCCAGAAGGTGCAGTTTTTTGTCTGTGACCTCAGCACCGGACTGCTGTTTATCTGGGTGCTGCGGATAAAAATGCTCGATCGAGGTGCGAAATTGAAATTTGAAGTCCTTTTTCGTTGCCTCGTCCAGCAACAAATAGTCTAGGTAGGTGAAAACAATCCGGGCAATGCCAAAGCCTTGTGGATGCGCATTGGGCTGCTCGTCGGACGGCTCCTTAGTGTCAAAAAAAGCAGATTTCACTTTGGCGCGGGCATAGTTCTGCAATAAATCGACCAGACCAGCACTGGTAATGGTGCCTGGCTTCTCTTGCCGGACCAACCACTGCAGGGTCTGGGTGATCCAGTGCATGGTGCGCGGCGAGGTGTAGGTGATGCGCAGCATAGACTGCAGTAGCAACGCATCGCGGGTCGTGGTGTCGGGCTCTCTCTCATCGGTCGTAGCGTTTTGCCAGAAGGTAGGCGGATAGTCGGGTCTCGCGCTGCTGGTGTTTTTCTGCAGGCGCTGCAAAGACCAGTCGCCCTCTTCACTGTCGGTGCTGGCCGTGAACTGGCGCTTCAAAATGAAAGCATCAAAAAGGTTGCGGCATTTGAGCAGGGTAAAAGCGAAGTCCCGCACCCATTGCACCTCATGATCTGTGGGCATGGCATTGGTGAACGATGCGATCAAGTGCTTATCGTCGAGCTGCCCTTCGTTTTCATCACCCTGGCCATTTTTGACCTTTAAGACATGCAGCAGAAAAACCGAAAATTCGATGGTTGAGCGAAAACGCTCGTTACCTTCATCAGCGCTGGATTTCTGCACATGGGCCTGGGCGTATTTTTGCAATGCATCCTCCAGCGACAAGGCTGCGACTGCTGAAAAGGTAGAGGTAGAGGCATCGAATTGCGAACGCATACGGAGCAATGCGTTGAAGTCCGCAGGCACCAGCCAGCACCAGTCATCGCCAAAGATCGTGCTGCGCAAGCCTGTATCGCCCCGGGCCAATGACATTTGCACGTAAGTGTCCATGTCGGCACAGGCATCCCAAATCCAGGCGAAGCCGGCACGCTCGGCATCCGGCAGCTTGCTCATCAGTCGCGCTTTGACGATATCCACCTGCAGCAACTGCTGGCCGCGTGTATTCATGATCTCGAAATAACGGTTCAGGTCGGTTGTCGGCGGCAGCGACGCACGCACCACGGTGACTTTGAAACGCAAGAACTCGGCAAACTTCCCCCGGCTGACCGAGTCACGAAATTTTGTTTCAATGGTTTGGTGGATGATATTGAAGCCCTCATGGATACCGCCATCTTCCTCAGTCAAAGAATCTTGCACCTGCCTGCCGTCTCGATAGGATGCCTGACCCACCCGCCGCAGCGCCTCTGAAGCGCGCGCCCGTGATTCATATTGCAGTCGACCTTTATGGCGGTCGTAGGGTTGGGGACCGACATGCTCCAAAAAAGTCAAAAGCAGGTACAGCGTGGTCAGGCGCTGTTGGCCGTCAATCACTTCAAAGTCGTTGGGCTTGGCTCTTGGTGTGACGACGAGGTTGCCCAAGAAATAGCTGCTCTCATGGCCCATTGCCGCATCTTGAATATCGCTGATGAGCTGTTCAATCTGCACTGCCCGCCAAGCGTAGTTGCGCTGATAGATCGGCACGGTGTACACGTTGCCATGGCTGAATAGCTCATCCACTGTCAGCAACTCGGGTTTCAATGCATCGGGATTCATTGCGTTGGCACTCATGGTGTATTTGTCTTGGTAATAAAGGCCACGAGGGCTTTTTCGTGTTCTGCGTGGGGTGGCTTGAGCTGCACGGAAAGTTGTCTGAGTGCCTGCACAGGGGCGGTGTTGCGCATGAGGACGAAGGGCGATGCAGCATCCTTGCCCCGCGCCCGGTTGTCGGCAGAGGCGAATTGCACGCGGGTCATGGCTACGCGTAGGGCGTAGGCCCATGCAAACAAGGTGTCACGCGCATGCCTAAATTCGTGGGTGCCGCATTTATTGGTGAAATACAGCAACGCAGCAATGAATAGCTCATAGACATAGCGATAGCGGCTTTGCGAGCCATCAAACGCACCCGCATATTCCTTGGCCTCTTTTTCCAGCACCGCCAATTCCTGGAGCATGAACGACACCATTTCAAAAAAAGGGCGGCCTGCAATTGGCGGGGCATCCAGTTGGAAACGGCTGCGGCCTACATCCCGGGCATCGTGCTCCGTCGAGGGGATCCAGGCCGTTAAAAGCGGCATCGCGGCTTGCGCAGCCAGGTGATAGCGTTCGCTGGGCAGCAAAAATCCACTGCGGGCTTTGGGCGAAATACCCTTGAACATTCCAATATCGTGTATCGAAAATCCCGGCGCACTCTTGCCACGCGACCAGCAGGCAATGCGGTACAGAAAGGTTGAGAACAGTCGGTTGAGTTGTTTGTCATCGACCGATTCCCAGGCTTGCACCACAGCCGCTTGCATTGCCGTCGATTCGCCACGCATCTCGCGCAGGTGGTAGGCCTTGAGTAGATCGTGGGGGGCCAGTGGTTTGCCTCGGTAATTTTGGGAATCGAACACCCGAAAGGCTTCATCCACATCGTCGGTCACGATGCGCACCAACTGGCAGCGGGTGCGGATGAAGTCCAGAAGATCGTCTTTTCCCTTTCCATCCAGCCTTGCCAATTTCTGCTCAAGCGCCTGCCAAACCAGTTTGACCGGATTGTTGTCAGCCGCTTTGTCTAGGGCCAGGGCGTGGTCGGATTGAAGGATGGCAAAAATCATCTTCAAGGTCAGCAACCTTTGCTGGCCATCGACCACATCGAGCCAGCCCGCACGCGCATGAAGAATGACCGCTCCCAGGACGTAAGGGATTTGTGCCTTGCTGGCCTGCGCATCTCGCAGGTCATCCAGCAATTGCAAAGCGGTGGCGGGTTGCCAACTGTAGGGGCGCTGGTATTGAGGAATGCGCAGGTTTTGCTCCAGCAGGTCGCCGATGCTGATGGCGCTCACCCCAGTGGCTTGGATGGTCATGTGCTTGTCCTTGTCTTTTCAAATGCTATTGTTTTTGCAATCAGATTCATTTTTACTGATCTGTGAGGCTGCTCACACAAATCCCATCACCCCTTTCGCTCCCTCCTTCAAGGCACACTCCGCTTCCAACTGCGCCACCAGCGCCGCCGCATCGGCCAGCGGCCTGAATCGCCCCTGGCGCAGCACCGCCGCAAAATCCCCTGGCGTGACATAGCGCAGCCGTGCCAGGCGGGATTGCTCAGAACTGCCAGGCGTGGCCAACCCCAGCTGCGCACAGTGGCGCAGCAGTAGCGCCCAGGCTTGCTCAGGGCGCAAAAAATCGAGTTTCACTTTCAGGTCAAAGCGCCGCAGCGCGGCCTGATCCAGCCCGTGCATCAAATTGGTGGTGGCGATGAATACGCCGCTGAAGCTTTCCATTTGCGTGAGCATTTCATTGACTTGGCTCACTTCCCAACTGCGCTGTGCGCCACGGCGGTCTTGCAAAAAGCCGTCCACCTCGTCGATCAACAGCAGCGCACCATCCTGTTCGGCGGCACGAAAGGCGTGGGCAAGGTTTTTCTCGCATTCCCCCACCCACATCGATTGCAGATCAGAGGCCTGCTTGACCAGCAGTGGCATATCCAGCTGCTGCGCCAGCCAGCGGCCATAAGCGGTTTTACCGGTACCTGGTGGCCCGTACAGGCACAAGCGGGCGCTTTTGTGTCTGGCGACGCCTTGGGCAATGGCGGCCAGGTCAGCATCGGCATGGATGAAGGCCGGGTCGTACACCTGGGGCAGTTGGTTGGCTGCTTGGCGCTGCAAACTGGGGTGGCCCTGGGCTTGCAGGGTGTTATTGACCAAGCGCTCCAGCGCCACGGCAGGGCATGGTGTTTGACTTTGGTCTTGCTCGAGGGGGCATGCTTGCATGCTGCGCACCACTTTGGCCGCCCGGGCCACTACGGCAGGAGCCAGGTGCTCGGACTGACTCATGCGGTGCATCGCTGGGCTATCCAACAAGCCTTGGCACTGCTGGTCGATGATGCGCAAGCGCTGGCTTTGCGGCGGTACGGGCAACTCAAACACCATATCAAAGCGGCGGATAAAGGCCGCATCCAGCGCCCCGCTGTTTGAGAGCCACAAGGTGGGCATCGGATTGCTTTCCAGCATGCGATTGACCCAGGCCTTGCGCTGCTGGGCGGTGCTTTTGCCCCCCAGTGGGTGGGTGCTATCGTTAAAAACATCTTCGACTTCATCAAACATCAATAGCGCCCGGCGCTGACTGAAAAAGCTTTGTGCCGCTTGCAAAGCACGCAAACGCCGTTCGGCATTGATGGGATCGCCATCACTGTCTTCGCTGGCCACTTCAAACAGCTCACAGCCCAAGGCCGCAGCCAGGGTGCGGGCCAATTCGGTTTTGCCCGTGCCGGGGCTGCCATGGATGAAAAAATTCACGCCGTGCTGGCCTTGCTGGCTGGCTTGGCGCAGGTAAGGCAGGGCGATGTCCAGCTGGGGCTGGATGTGGGGATAGTCCTCCAGAGCCAATTGCGCAGGTGGGGCCGCTTGCACGACACCACGCAGCAGTTGCAAGATGTCGTTGGTTTCGCTGTGCATGCGGTCGGCAAAGCTGCCTGAGAGCAAGTCCAAACACCCCCGCAATTGGCGTGGGCCACTGCGGTCCAGCACCACCAAGCCGGTGCGGCTCAAAACGGCTTGCGGTGCCAAAGCGGTGCGAATGTCCTGCACGGGAAAATCCAAAATCACCGCCAAGCAAGCCGCTACGCGGGCAGAAGACAAATTACCCAAATAATCCGCCGCAGACTCCAACAACGGCTCTTGGTGAATGGCACAGGCAAACGCCAAAATCTGCTCATCCACAGGACTCAGGTTAGCCAGCGCGGCCAGCCGCTGGGTGTTGCTGCGCATGATGGCGTGGGGGTGGACTCGGTGGCGTTGCCTTTCGGCGGCGCTATAGCGTTGGCGCAGCTCTAGACGCACCGCTCGCGCATCAAAAGGGCGTTCGCCTTCGTCCAGCCACGCCTGCAGCCCCAGGGCGCTGGCCAACTCATCGCAGCGAAAACCGTGGTTTTGCACCCACTCTTTGTAGCCCCCCAGAGGGTGCAAGATGCGCAAAATCCACAACCGCACAATCGGAGCAAGGGCCTCGGTGGCGTTGTAAGTGGGTCGAGTACGAAAATATTTTTTCACCATAGCAGCTCCATTCATCTGGAGGCCATGATGCCTGCCTGCTACGACAAATTGCGTCGCAATAAACCAACCTGGCGGCAGTGCCCCGGCGGCGGCCCCTCCTACAATCGCCCGATGCCTTTGTCTGCCCCACTTTTTTCTCCCTCCTCCCCCAACGCCCCTGACCTGCCCCTGCTGCACGGCCTCAACCCCGAGCAACTGGCCGCCGTCACCCTGCCCCAAGGCCATGCGCTGATTTTGGCAGGGGCCGGTTCTGGCAAAACGCGGGTGCTGACCACGCGCATTGCCTGGTTGCTGCACATGGGGTATGCCTCGCCCGGCGGCATCATGGCCGTCACCTTCACCAACAAAGCGGCCAAAGAGATGCAAACGCGCCTGTCCGCCCTGCTGCCCATCAGCCTGCGCGGCATGTGGATGGGCACCTTCCACGGCCTGTGCAACCGCCTGCTGCGGGCGCACCACCAGGCGGCGGGGCTGCCCGCCACGTTTCAGATTCTGGATATGCAAGACCAGCTCTCGGCCATCAAGCGGCTGTGCAAGGCCTTCAACGTGGATACCGAGCGCTACCCGCCCAAGCAGCTGGGCTGGTTTTTTGCCAGTTGCAAAGAAGACGGCCTGCGCCCCAAAGATGTGCCTACGCACGACCCGGATACGCGCAAAAAGGTCGAGCTGTACCAACTTTACGAAGACCAGTGCCAGCGCGAGGGCGTGGTTGATTTTGCCGAACTGCTGCTGCGCTCTTACGAGCTGCTGCGCGACCACCCGGCCTTGCGCCAGCACTACCAACAGCGCTTTCGCTACCTGCTGGTCGATGAGTTCCAGGACACCAACAAGCTGCAATACCAGTGGCTCAAACTGCTGGCCGGGGAAATGGAAGACGGGCGCATCGTCGGCACCAGCAGCGTGCTGGCCGTGGGCGATGACGACCAAAGCATCTACGCCTTTCGCGGCGCACGCGTGGGCAATATGCAAGACTTTTTGCGCGAATTTGCCGTGCCGCACCAGATCAAGCTGGAGCGCAACTACCGCAGCCACGGCAACATCCTGGACTGCGCCAACGCCTTGATTGAAAACAACAGCCAGCGCCTGGGCAAAAACCTGACCACCGACCAGGGCGCGGGCGAACCGGTGCGCATCCACGAAGCGCCCACCGATCTGGACGAAGCGCGTTGGCTGGTCGAGGAAATCCAGGCGCTCACCAAAAACGACGGCTTCCCGCGCCAGGAAATCGCCCTGCTCTACCGCAGCAACGCCCAAAGCCGCGTGCTGGAAAGCCGCCTGTTCAATGCCGGCATCCCCTACCGCGTGTATGGCGGCCTGCGCTTTTTTGAACGCGCGGAAATCAAGCACGCCCTGGCCTACCTGCGCCTGCTGGAGAACCCGCAGGACGACACCAGCTTTTTGCGCGTGGTGAACTTTCCGGCCCGGGGCATCGGCGCCCGCAGCATCGAAGCCTTGCAGGAAGAAGCCCGCCAGACCGGCTGCAGCCTGCTGGATGCCACCACCTTGGTCAGCGGCGCGGCCGGGGCCAAGCTGCGCAGCTTTCACGCCCTGATCGACGTGATGCGCGAAGCCGTGGCCGGGCAAAGCCTGCGCCACACCATCGAACATGTGCTGCACGCCAGCGGCCTGCAAGAGCATTACCGCGCCGACAAAGAAGGTCAGGAGCGCCTGGAAAACCTGGACGAACTCATCAACGCCGCCGAAAGCTTTGTGCTGCAAGAAGGCTTTGGCAAAGATGCCATCGCCCTGCCGCTGGATGAAACGGCCAGCGCCGCCCCCGCCGCGCTCACGCAAAGCCCGGCCAGCCAGGGCATTGACCCCCGCCTGCCGCTGCTCAACCAACCGCTGGCTGGCACCGATGCCGACACCGGCGAAACCCTCTCGCCGCTGCAAGCCTTCCTCGTCCACGCTGCACTGGAGGCGGGCGACAACCAGGCCCAGGCCGGGCAGGATGCCGTGCAGCTCATGACCGTACACGCCAGCAAGGGGCTGGAGTTTGATGCCGTGTTCATCGTCGGCCTGGAAGAAGGCCTGTTCCCCCACGAAAACGCCCTGAGCGACAAGGGCGGTCTGGAGGAAGAGCGCCGCCTGATGTACGTGGCCATCACCCGCGCCCGCCAGCGCCTGTACCTGAGCCACGCGCAAAGCCGCATGCTGCACGGGCGCACCAGCTTCAACCTGCCCAGCCGCTTTCTCGATGAGCTGCCCAGCGCCTGCGTAAAGCACCTCAGCGCACGCGGGTTTGGCAGTTTTAGTCCTAAAAAAGAAGCTGCTTCCGCTTACTCAACAAGGTTTTCAAATACATTTAATTCTGAAAACATTATTAAATCAGCGGATACAGCTCTTGCTTCAAAGAACACTGGCAGCATTACCAAAGGCCAAACCGTGTTCCACGCCAAGTTTGGCGAAGGCCGCGTCCTGGCCATCGAAGGCGTGGGCGACGATGCCCGCGCCCAAGTGAACTTCCCGCGCCACGGCAGCAAATGGCTGGCGCTGGCGATTGCTAAATTGACGGTGGTGGAGTAGCCAGCAGCCCAGATCGCCCCAAATCAGCACAGATCAGCCCAGCGGGTTGGGGGTGCTCACATGACTACCATTCATAGATGGGTGAAATAAAACCATTTTCTTTCACTCACAGACCCCTCTACCATGCGGGCCACCCAGTCCGTGCGCACCGCTGCGCCCCCTGCAGCCAGTGCGCACGGCTTTTTATTGGTATGAAAGGAATCCCCCGCATGTTTGCAACCTCCATCGCCGGCAGCTTGCCCAAACCCGCCTGGCTGGCCGAAACCCACAAACTCTGGCCCCAATGGAAAGCCGAGGGCGATGCGCTGTTGCAAGCCAAAGCCGATGCCACCTTGCTGTGGATCAAGGCCCAGGAAGATGCAGGCTTGGACATCGTGTGCGATGGCGAGCAAGCGCGTCAGCACTTTGTGCATGGCTTTTTGGAGCAGGTCGAAGGCATCGACTTTCAGAACAAAGTCACGATGGGCATCCGCAACAACCGCTACGACGCGATGGTGCCGCAGGTGGTGGCCCCGCTGCGCCTCAAAGGCCGGGTGCACGCTTTTGAAGCCCAACTGGCCCGCGCCCATACCAAGAAAAAACTCAAATTCACCCTGCCTGGCCCCATGACCATCGTCGATACGGTGGCCGACCGCTTCTATGGCGACAAAGTCAAAATGGCCTTCGCCTTTGCCGAGCTGCTCAACCAAGAAGCACTGGCCCTGCAGGCCGATGGGGTGGACATCATCCAGTTTGATGAACCCGCCTTCAACGTCTATATGCAAGAGGCCGCCGAATGGGGCGTGCAGGCACTGGAACGCGCCGCCCAGGGCCTGACCTGCACCACGGCCGTGCATATCTGCTACGGCTACGGTATTAAAGCCAATACCGACTGGAAAAGCACCCTGGGCGATGAGTGGCGGCAGTACGAAACCATCTTCCCGGCACTGGCCCAAAGCCGCATCGACCAGGTCAGCCTGGAATGCATCCACTCCCACGTGCCGCCCCATCTGATGCAGTTGCTGGCGGGCAAGGACGTGCTGGTCGGCGTGATTGATGTGGCCACCGAGGTGGTCGAAACCCCTGAAGAAGTAGCCGACACCATTGCCCGGGCGCTGGAGTTTGTGCCCAAAGAGCGCCTGTTCCCCTGCACCAACTGCGGCCTGGCCCCGATGGATCGCAACATCGCATGGCGCAAGCTCCAAGCCCTGGCCGAAGGTGCCAAGCTGGCCAAAGAGCGACTGTCTTGACCCCATACAACACTGGTAAGAGAGCAAGAAGATGTCACACGCTTCTTGCTACAACTGCGACGTCGCCTGCACTTGGCCATCGCGCTCGATCCGTGCAGCCCCGTCAGGGTTCACATGTGCCTTGCTTCCACCCAAGCAGCTCTAGCGGCCTCAATCCAAACCGCACGGCATTGCCGGCATGCAAGCCCGCTAGTTCTTTGAGCACCAACTGTGTGAAGTGCGCGCGGTCTTCAGGCTGCACACTTGCAGGCAGCATGGCGCTGACACTCACCGCATTGATTGGCTGGCCGCTGCGAACAACAGCTGCAATCACTTCACCCAGCACGTGCCGGTAGCGCAAGCGCAAGATGTCTGGCGGCACCAAACTTTGCTGCACAGCCACGTACTGCTGGCATGAACGCTCATAGGCCCACACAAAGACATCCCGCAGCAGATCAACCTGATTGAGTTCGTACACACCGATCATCGCGTCCACGTACGCTTGCGGCGGCACATCAATGAATGACAGTGGGCACAGGTTGTGGCGAATGAAAGGAATGTTGGCAGCCAAGCGCGACACCCGCTTGTTCACGTCCTCAAAGGGCTGCAAATACGGCAGGTGCACCATGAGGAAGAACGCTTGCTCGAACGGGTCTTCTATTTCTGCGGCCATGCCCACCACGATGCCGAACAACTCTTCCAAGCGTTGGGGCAAAGCCACTGGTAGGTACACGCTGCCACCAATTTCTACGGCACGACTGCGAATGCGGCCACACATGGCGGGGTCAGGCATCAAGCCATCAGAGAGCAGCGCATGCAAGGCCACGATGGTGTCCTGCGACACCACAGCTTGCTCGGGC
Organism: Comamonas denitrificans; assembly: GCF_017368815.1. Lineage (GTDB taxonomy): Bacteria > Pseudomonadota > Gammaproteobacteria > Burkholderiales > Burkholderiaceae_C > Comamonas > Comamonas denitrificans. The sequence continues at coordinate 18,976 of NZ_JAFNME010000012.1, forward strand.
GAATGCACCAAAAATTCGATGGCCTGCTTGTGGTTCAGAATCATCTGCGTTTCAAACGCATCCTTGCCCTCCGCCACCTGGCCAAACTCAATCAGCCGTGCGGTATCCAAGCGGCTGTAGGTGTTGCCTTCGAGTTGCGAAGAAGCCCAGGAAAGATCAATCAGCAGGCGGTTGAGAATGTCTCTGGCAAAGGTGCCAGCGGGTGTTTGTTCGGCAGGTGAGCGCCCCAGGGCATGCAGCTGCTCACGCAACTTCAAAGGCAGGTACGCGGTGTGGTTGGGGTGGTACTGCTCCAAAAATTCTGTGCGATAGACCACAGGCTTGCGCAGGTGCCGGGGCTGACGCACATACGCCTTGATGGCTTCACCTTCAGCGCTGATGGGAACATATGGCCCGGTCTCCATCTTTGCGCTTGAAGCATCCACACCACTTGGGCTTTCACCTTGCAGAACTGGAAAGTAGCGCACGGCCCTGGCTTGCCCCTGCACCCGAATACGCTCTTGCTCAACCAATACAGCCAATCTGCGCTGAAGGCTTCGGCGTTGCAAGGCCAGCCCTGATTCCTGCAACACTTCTTGAGCGTTCACCCCTTCAGGGTGATGCGCAATGACATTGGCCAACACGTCGAGTTCTTGCTGTGGTTTGACGCTATTCATGGCGCGTAGTATGACGCAATACTATGAATTGCGACATTTTTTGTCGCAATCAAACATTGTGACAGCTGCCAACCGGAGTTTTTATGCGCACTCTGAGCCAACAGCCCCCACTTTTCCAACGCGGTGCCCAAGCTCAAGCACGTAAAAAAAGCCACTGCAAAGAGTGGCTTTTCAATTTTTGGTGGGCCCCCGGGGAGTCGAACCCCGCACCAACGGATTATGAGTCCGCTGCTCTAACCAAGCATGAGCTAGGGGCCCAAGAGGGCTTGCATTGTAGCGGTCAAAACCATGGCCAACGGCTAGCGCTGGTGGCTAAGCGCGTTGCTCACCAGCTTGGAGGTGATGTCCACAATCTGAATCATCTTGTCGTAGGGCATGCGCGTGGGGCCGATCACGCCCAGGGTGCCGACGATTTGGCCGTCCACCTCGTAGGGGGCGCTGACCACCGACAGCTCCTCGATGGGCACGATGTGGCTTTCGCCGCCGATAAAGATGCGCACGCCTTCGGCCTGGCTGGAAAAGTCCAGCAGGCGCAGGATTTGGGTTTTTTGCTCAAACAAATCAAACGCGCGGCGCAGGTTGTGCATGTCGTGGGAGAAATCGCTGACGGCCAGCAAATTGCTTTGCCCGGCAATCACCACTTGCTCCTCTTGCGTGGCGGGGCTGAGCGCCTCGGCGCTGATATTCACGGCCGCCTGCATTAAATCGGCCACTTGGCTGCGCAGTTGTTCCACTTCGGTGCGCAGGCGTTCGCGCACTTGTTCGATGTCCAGCCCGGCGTAGTGGCTGTTGAGGTAGTTGGCCGCTTCGATGAGCTGGCTGCTGTCCAGCTCGCTATCGGTGAACATGACGCGGTTTTGCACGTCGCCATCGGGGGCGACGATGATGACCAGCACCCGCCGCTCAGAGAGTTTGACGAACTCGATCTGCTTGAAGACCGAGCTGCGCTTGGGGGCCATGACCACGCCGACAAATTGCGACAAGTTGGACAGCAGATGGGCCGCGTTGGCGATGACTTTTTGCGGTTGCTCGGCCGGCAGCTGGGGGGCCACCAAGGCTTGGCGCTGGGCGGTGAGCATGGTATCGACAAACAGGCGGTAGCCCCGGGCCGTGGGGATGCGACCTGCCGAGGTGTGCGGGCTGGCAATCAGGCCCAGCTCTTCGAGGTCGGCCATGACGTTGCGGATGGTCGCTGGTGACAACTCCAGGCCGGAAGAGCGCGACAGCGTGCGCGAGCCGATGGGCTGACCATCGGCGATATAACGTTCTACCAACACTTTGAGCAGCAACTTGGCGCGATCATCGAGCATCCGGGCATTTTAATATGATGTAATTTCTCAGTATGAGTCCCACATTCCGCCATGTTGCCTTGATCGGCAAGTACCACCAACTGTCTGGCTACAGCGCCCCGACCAACCCGGCGCACCAGCCGTTGGCCGAGATTGCCGAGTTCTTGCACGCCAAAGGCTGCGAGGTGGTGGTGGAAGCGGATACCGCCCTGCACACCGGGCTGCACCAGCGCTTTCCGACGCTGACGGTCGATGAACTGGGCCAGCACTGCGCTTTGGCGGTGGTGGTGGGGGGCGATGGCACCATGCTGGGCATCAGCCGCCATTTGGCCAAGTACGGCACGGCGCTGGTGGGCATCAACCAAGGGCGCTTGGGCTTTGTGACCGACATCCCTTTGAGCAGTTACCGCGAAACGCTGTTTCCGATTTTGCTGGGTGAATACGACGAAGACGTGCGCCCGCTCATGCACGCCCGCGTGGTGCGCGAGGGCAACTGCGTGTTTGAAACCTTGGCGGTAAACGATGTGGTGGTCAATCGCGGCGCGACCGCAGGCATGCTGGAGCTGCGCATCGAGGTTGATGGGCGCTTTTTGTCCGACCAGCGTGCCGATGGCCTGATTGTGGCCACGCCCACGGGATCGACGGCCTACGCCCTCTCGGCGGGCGGGCCGATGATGCACCCCAGCACGCCCGCGTGGGTGATTGCGCCGATTGCGCCCCACATGCTCTCGAACCGGCCCATCGTGATTCCGGACAGCGGCGAGGTCATGCTGCAAGTCATTGGCGGGCGCGATGCCAGCGCCAATTTCGACATGCAGTCACTGCCCACCATCTTGCATGGCGACCGCATCTACGTGCGCCGCTCCGAGCACAGCGTGCGTTTTTTGCACCCCCGGGGTTGGAATTACTTTGCCACCTTGCGCAAAAAATTGGGCTGGAACGAAAGAAGCTACCGACCATGACACTCAAACGCATCACGCTGCGCGACTTTGTCATCGTGCAGGCGCTGGACTTGGACTTGGCCACCGGCTTTACCGCCCTGACCGGCGAGACGGGCGCTGGCAAATCCATTTTGCTCGATGCCCTGCAACTGGCCCTGGGCGCGCGTGCCGATGCCAGCGTGGTGCGCGAAGGGGCGGAGCAGGCCGAAATCACCCTGGTCTTCACCCCGCACGCCACGACCGCCGCCTGGCTGCAAAGCCAAGAATTGCCCAGCGCCCAGGCGCTGACCCTGCGCCGCACCATCGACACCCAAAGCCGCAGCCGCGCCTGGATTAACGGCAAGCCCGCCACCGCCACGCAATTGCGCCAGGTGGGCGAACAACTGGTGAACATCCACGGCCAGCACGCCTGGCAAAACCTGATGCACGCTGACAGCGTGCGCGGCCTGCTCGATGCCTATGCCGGCATTCACAGCACCGAACTGCGCCAGCGCTACCACGATTGGCGCCAAGCCCGGCAGCAACTCGAGCACGCCCAACAGCGCCAAGCGCAACGCCAGCAAGAGCGCGAGCGCCTGCAGTGGCACATCGACGAATTGGAAAAACTCGCCCCCCAAGCCGATGAGTGGGAAGAACTGAACACCCAACACACCCGCCTGGCCCATGCCCAAACCCTGCTAGAAGCAGCGCAACACGCCTTGGCCGCCCTGAATAACGAAGAAACCGGGGCCGAGCGCCCCCTGGCCTACGCCAGCCACCAACTCGATGCCCACGCCCACCTGGAGCCAGGCTTTGCCGACATCAGCGCCACGCTGCAATCGTGCCTGGCACAGCTTGACGATGCCCAGCACAGCCTGCAACGCTACTTAGAGCGTGCCGACCTGGACCCCGAGCGCCTGGCCGCCCTGGATGAGCGCCTGGGCCTGTGGCTGCAACTGGCCCGGCGCTTCAAACACCCGCCGCAAGAACTGCCGCAGCTGCTGAACACCTGGCACGCACAGCTGGCCGACCTGGACGCTGCCACCGACCTGCCCGCCCTGGCCCAGGCCGTCACCCACGCGCTGGAGCGCTACCGCAGCACGGCACAAGCGGTGTCTGCCCAGCGCCACCACGCCGCTGCCCAGCTGGAGGCGGCCATTACCAGCGCCATGCAGGAATTGGGCATGCAGGGGGGCCGTTTTTGCGCCCAGGTGCTGCCCCTGGCCGAGCCCAGCGCCCACGGCCTGGACGAGGTGCAGTTTCTGGTGGCCGCCCACCCGGGGGCCACGCCCCGGCCGATTGGCAAAGTCGCCTCGGGCGGAGAGCTGTCGCGCATCTCTCTGGCGCTGGCCGTGGCCACCAGTGCCCAAGGCAGCGCGGGCACCTTGATTTTTGACGAAGTCGATGCCGGCATTGGCGGCGCAGTGGCCCAAACCGTGGGGGCGCTCATGCAGCGCCTGGGTGCCAACCGCCAAGTGCTGGCCGTCACGCATTTGCCGCAAGTGGCCGCCTTTGCCCACCAGCATTGCGTGGTGCGCAAACAGCGGCGCAAAACTGGCACCACCAGCCAAGTGCTGCCCACCAACGCCCAGCAGCGCGAACAAGAAATCGCCCGCATGCTGGGCGGGCAAACCATCTCCCCCACCACCTTGGCCCACGCCCGCGAAATGCTGGCCCAGGCACACAATCAGGCACAGGCCGCACCTGCTGCCATTGGGAAAGCTGCGCTATGACCCTGGAAGTTGTACTCATCACCGGCCTGTCCGGCTCGGGCAAATCCATCGCCCTCAAAGCGCTGGAAGATGCCGGCTACTACTGCGTGGACAACCTGCCGCCCGAGCTGCTCCCGGCGTTTGTGCGCCTGCAGCATGCCCACCACGGCCAGCGCGTGGCCATTGCCATTGATGCGCGCAGCGCCACCAGCCTGCCGCACTTGCCCAAACAGTTGGAACAATTGCAACGCTTAGGGGGCGAGGGCGTGCAACTGCACACGCTGTTTCTGGATGCCAACACGCCCACCTTGGTGCGGCGCTTCTCTGAAACGCGCCGCCGCCACCCGCTGGCCCCCACCGACTGGCCCGATGGCGGGGCCTTGGCCCAGGTGATTGAGCACGAGCGTGAACTGCTCAGCAGCCTGCGCGAATGCGCCCACGTGATCGACACCAGCAACATCCGGGGGCCGCAACTGCAAAACTACGTCAAGGCATTTATTGAAGCCCCGGCCAACCAACTGACGCTGATTTTTCAGTCCTTCGGCTTCAAGTACGGCCTGCCCCTGGATGCCGATTACGTGTTTGACGTGCGCATGCTGCCCAACCCGTTCTACGACCCCAGTTTGCGCCCACTTACCGGCAAAGATGCCCCGGTGCAAGAATTCCTGCGCCAGCAGGCCAATGTGCAAACCATGCAAACGCACATCACGCAATTTGTCAGCCACTGGTTGCCCGCCCTGCAGGCCAACCACCGCAGCTATGTGACGGTGGCCGTCGGCTGCACAGGGGGGCAGCACCGGTCGGTGTTTTTAACCGAGCAATTGGCGGCGCATTTCCGCACGCAATGGAACACCTTGCTGCGCCATCGGGAGATGGATGCGCGGGTGGCCAGCAAACCATAAAATAATAAAAGAGCTAGACCCGCTTTATTTACAACATTTTTAGCACAAAAATACCTAAAAACATTGTATTTAAAGCGGAAGAAGCTCTTAAAACTCAAGCATCAACTTGCGCACCGGAGCGGGCAGCCCCAAGGCCAAGGCCTGCGCGGGCGAGCACCAAGCGCCCTCGTCCCTGGCCACATCCAGCACGTGGGCATCCGCCTCCAGCTGCACCACCACCGGGTGCAAAAACAAATCACGGTGCGTCAGCACATGCGCCAGCACGGGCAGATCGCGGCGCTGGGCGATGCGCACAGTGCTTGTCAAAGTAGTTGGCAAACTGGCCAAGGCCTGCTCCAGCGCCGGCGCGTCGGGGTAAATCAAGGGGCTGAACAAGCCGGCCCAGATGGCATTGGCACCGCCTTTTTCGGGGCGGCGCTGCAGCCAAAAGCGCCCGGCACTGTCGCGCAAAAACAGCAGCCACCAGGCTTGGCTGCTGCGGCGTAATTTGCGGGTTTTGATGGGGTAGCGCTCGGCCGCGTGGGCCTGGTGGGCTTGGCAAACCGCTTGCAGCGGGCATTGGCTGCAAGCGGGCTGGCGCGGGGTGCACACGGTGGCCCCCAAGTCCATCAGCGCTTGGGTGTAGCGCGGCATATCGTGACCGTGTTCGGGCAAGAGCTGCTCGGCCAGCGCCCACAGGGCTTTTTCCTGGGCGGCCTGGGCCAAATCGCCCTCAAAGGCCAGCACGCGCGTTAATACGCGCTTGACGTTGGCATCCAAAATGGCGGAGCGCTCCTCAAAGCAAAACGCCGCAATCGCCGCCGCCGTGGTGCGGCCAATACCCGGCAGCGTGGCCAACACGGCGGCGCTGCGCGGAAATTGCCCACCGTGCTCGCGCATGACGGCCTGGGCGCAGCGGTGCAGGTTGCGGGCGCGGCTGTAGTAGCCCAGGCCGCTCCACAGCGCCATCACGTCATCGGTGGAGGCGGCGGCCAAAGCCGCCACATCGGGCAGCGCCGCCAAAAACCGGCTGTAGTAGCCCAGCACGGTGGCCACCTGGGTTTGCTGCAGCATGATTTCAGAGAGCCAAACGCGGTACGGATCGCGCGTGGCCTGCCAGGGCAGGTGGTTGCGCCCATGCTGGGCTTGCCATTGCACCAAAGTGGGGGCGATCACAGGGGGCATCACAGGGGCTGTGCGCGGCGGGGTCAAAGCAAAAGCATCCATAAACACAGCGCCGCCTCAAAACCCCAGGGTTTGGGCGGCGCAGTCAAAAAAACGGTGCAGTGTAGCGGCTGGGGATGGCTTAGTCCTGGAGGGGCTGCACTGCACAGGCGGCCCCTTCCAGCACCGGCAGGTGCAGCAGCAGTTCGGTCTTGTCCGTCAGCATCTGGTCGATGGCGTGCAGCTGCGCTTCTGCGCTTTCAATTTGCGCGATGTGCTCCATCAAGCCGCTGGCCGCGCTTTGAATGCGATCAACGGCCTCAATGCGCCGGGCAAAACTGCGTTTGCGCTCTTTTAATTGGGCATCAAGCTGGGCGGTGGCCCCTTTGCTCCACAAATCCAGGTCGTTGGCGGCGTTTTCAAAAATCGAGCGCAGCCGCATGCCCAGGGCTTTGATCAGGCGCTCGCCAAACAGCGGGTTGGCCAGTTTGAAGACGTTGCCAAAGCCCAGGTATTGCAAATAGCTTTCTTCCAATTCCGCCAGATTTTTTTCAAAATCGTGCAGCTGCAACGGCTCGGGCGGCAGCAGGGAAAAGCCAAACTCTGCGTTCAAGTCTTTAAAGCTGGCCCCCAGCATGGATTGCACCTCGGTGCCGGCGGCGCGCACCTGGTTGCCCAGCTCGCGCAGGCGCTCGAAGGTGGCGGCGTACACCTTGCGCACGCCCAGCTTCAGGCCCGAATGCTCCAGCGCCTGGGCCAGTTGCTCCAGCTCTTTGCGCTGCGAAGTAGAGCCCAAATGCTGAAACGCCTGGTTCATCAAGCGCAAATGCACCGTGCGCAAGGCCAGGATGCGGGTGCTGCTGGCCTCAAAGCTGCGTTGCTCTTGCTCGATGCGCTGGCGCATGCTGTCGATCACCGTGGTGTTTTTGCCGCGCAGGCTGTTGAGCTCCATCATCTGCTCATCCAAATCGCGGCGGCGGATTTGAATCGCCCGGCGCACCTGGGCGCGCATTTGCTGCACCCCGCCGGTGACCGCCGAGAGCAAGATCGCCTGGCGGTGCGCCAAGATGCCCTGGGCTAGGGCATCCTCAAAGGCGGGCAGGCCGCTTTCCTGCAGCAAATCGTTGCGGCGCTCCAGCTTGGCCTGCAGCCCTTTTTGCGCCGACAGCGGCAAGATGCGCTGGGGCGATATTTTCAGCATTTGGGCACTGAGCTGGCGCTGGCGCTCCAGCTGCTGCTGCACTTTTTCTGTGCTGTCGATGCCGTTCCACAGCGCATCAATTTTGTTCAACACCACCAGGTGCGATTCGCCCTCGCGGTGGCTGGGCAACAAATGCTCTTGCCAAATGGCCAGGTCCGACTTGGTCACCCCGGTATCGGCCCCCAGCAAAAACACCACGGCATGGGCCTGGGCAATCTGATTGACGGTCAGCTCTGGCTCGGCCCCGACGGCGTTCAAGCCTGGGGTGTCCAAAATCACCAGCCCTTGCTTGAGCAGGGGATGGGCGATGTTCACCAACGCGTGCCGCCAGCGGGGAATCTCGACCAGCCCTTGCGCATTGACCATGGGGTTGTCTTGGGGCAGCTCATCGTTCCAAAAACCCAGGGCACGGGCTTCCTGCACCGTAACGGTGCGGGTTTCTGCCACTTTGGAGATTTGCACCGCCATCTGCTCAGGGTCGTTCACATCCAGCGGCAACTGCACCCAGGTGGAGGGGCGGCTACGCCACTGCGCCAAGCTGTAGGTCTGCTCGCGCGTTTCAATGGGCAACAGCCGCATGCAGGCGGGCAGGGCCGGGTCATAGCCCAATTCTGTGGGGCACATGGTGGTGCGTCCCGGCGATGCAGGCATGATGCGCCGCCCGTAATGGGCAAAAAAGATGGCGTTGATCAGCTCCGACTTGCCCCGGGAGAACTCGGCGACAAAGGCCACGCACACCTTGTCATCCAGCAGCTGGGCCTCCAGGCGGTGCAGATGCTCTTGCACCGCAGCATCCAGCAACTCGTGCTCCCCCAACCAGCTGCGAAACTGCGCCAATTGGTTGGCAAAGCCTTTGCGCCATTCGCCCAGCTGGTCAAATTGCTCGTTAAACGATGGGCCCACCTGTGGTTCTCCTGAAGAAGTGTCGATGCATATTCGGGGAACTATAACCGCGCCACTGGCAAAACAGCCGGCGGTTGGGGCCGCCATGGGCCCGCTTTCACGGCGTTTTCTGGCAGCGCGGGCAGTAATAGCTACTGCGCTGGCCTTGGCGTAAAAGTTGTATCGGCTGGCTACAGGCGTGGCAGGCTTGCCCCGCCCGGCCATACACCTGCGCTGCATGCTGAAAGTGCCCATTCACACCCAAGGCGTTGGAAAAATCACGCAGCGTGGTGCCGCCCAACTCCACCGCCTGCGCCATCACCTGCCCAATGGCCGTGAACAAGCGCCGCGCCTTGACCGCGCTGATGTCGCAGGCCGGTGTGGCCGGGTGAATGCGGCTGAGAAACAACACCTCGCTGGCATAGATATTGCCCACCCCCACCACCAGCTTGCCCGCCAGCAACACCGTTTTGATCGGGGCCCGGCGGGCCTGCAATCCGGCGGCAAAACGCGCCCAGGTAAAACTGCTGGGGTCCAAAGGCTCCATGCCCAAACCATCCAGCAGCTTGCGGGCCCGGGGGTCGTCTTCCCCGCTGACGGCCACCACCGCACCAAAGCGGCGCGGATCGTGCAAGCGCAGCGTGCCCTGGCTGGTGACCAACTCAAAATGCTCGTGCGCCCCAGCGGCCGGCAAACCGGGGGCCTGCGGGGAGTGCGGCGCAAAGCGCAAACTGCCCGACATCCCCAGGTGCAGCAGCAACAGGCCTTGGCTTAAGTCCAGCAGCAGGTATTTGCCCCGGCGACGCACCTGCAGCACCCGGCGCCCCACCAAATCCTGCGGCGCACACCCCAGCGGCCAGCGCAGCGGCTTGCCCAGGGACACCGACAGAATGCGCGCGCCCGCAATGGCATCGGCAAAACTGCGCCGCGTGGCTTCAACTTCGGGTAACTCAGGCATGGTGGGGCAGAAAAATCAAGGAGAGGATCAAAAAGGCCAAGCGCATCCGCGATTATTATGGCCAGATGGCCTCACTACTTCGCCCCAGCACCTTTTCCCGCGTTTGGCGCTTGCTCACGCTCAGTGCCGCCTTGTTCAGCGCTTGGCATGCCAGCGCCCAAGCGCCCAGCCCCACTGTAGATGCCGAGCCTGCCGATGAAGTCAGCCGCATCCCACTGGATGCGCCGCTGCTGTACGAATTGCTGCTGGGCGAGATGACGGCCGCCCAAGGCGATGCCCAAGATGCCGTGGCCTTGCTCCTGGATGCGGCGGGCAAAACCAACCTCCAAGCCTTGTACCAACGCGCCACCGAAGTGGCCTTGCGTGCCCGCTCCGGCCCCTTGGCTTTGCGCTCGGCACGGGCGTGGCAGCAAGCCTTCCCGCAATCGCGCCTGGCCAACCGCTACCTGCTGCAAATTTTGCTCATGCTCAACCGCGTCTCTGACACGGTCGAGCCCCTCAGCCAAGAACTGGCCGCCACCCCACCCGGCAGCAAAGCCGCCGCCTACCTGGCCATTGCCCAGCTCTACCGCCATGCCAGCGATAAAAAGCTGGCCGCCGCCGTGGTCGAGCAAGCCCTGCAAGCCGATTTGAACGACACCGCCAATGCCCCTGCCGCATGGGCCATGCTGGGCCACATGCGCTTGGCCGCAGGGCAAAAAGAATCCGCCCTAGAAGCGGCCCGACACGCCCAGCAACTGGCCCCCGACAATGGGGCCGCCGCCCTGTTGGCGCTGGAGTTGCTAGAAAACCACGTCCCCCAGGCCGAGCCCTTGGTGCAAGCCTATTTAGAGCGCACCCCCGCGCTGGCCATCCGCCTGGCCTATGCCAAAGTCTTGCTCGACCAGCAGCGCCTGGCCCCGGCCCAAGTCCAGCTCGATGCCGCCGTCGCCCAAGCCCCCGACAATTTAGAAGCTTGGTTCACCCTGGCCGCCACCCACGCCCAACAAGGCCAGTGGAACGATGCCGAGCAATCGCTGCAACGCTTTACCGACCTCATCCCCACCCTGGCCACGCCAGAGCAGCGCAGCGCCGCCTGGAAGCAAGCGGGCCTGCTCGGTGCCCGCAGCGCTTTGGCGGCCAAAAATCATGGCCTGGCCCAGCAATGGCTGGAGCGCATCCCGCCAACTGAAAACGATTTCACCGTGCAAGCCCTGAGGGCCACCGTCTTGGCCCGCCAGGGCAAGCTCAAGCAAGCGCGCCAGCTGCTGCACGCCCTGCCCGCCGAAGGCAAGCAACAAACCCAGCGCAAACAGCAAGCTGAAGTGCAACTGCTGCGCGATGCCGGGGCCTACGCCCAGGCCTATGCTCTGCAAGCGCAGCTGCAAGCCCAAGACCCGGAAAACCCCGACATCACCTATGAAACCGCCCTGTTGGCCGAAAAAATTGGCCAACTCGACACCATGGAACAGCTGCTGCGCAGCATCATGGCGCGCCACCCCGACTACCACCACGCCTACAACGCGCTGGGCTATTCACTGGCCGATCGCGGCGAGCAACTGCCCGAGGCACGCCGCCTGATTAAAAAAGCACTGGAGTACGCCCCCAACGACCCCTTTATCACCGACAGCCTGGGCTGGCTCACCTACCGCGAGGGCAATCTGCCCGAAGCCCTGTCCCTGCTCGAACACGCCTACCGCCTGCGCGACGATGTCGAAATTGCCACCCACCTGGCCGAAGTGCTGTGGGTCTCTGGCGACCCCGCACGCGCCCGCAGCCTGTGGCGCGCCGCCTTGCAGCGCGACCCAGACAACGCCGTGCTGCGCGAAACTTTGCAGCGCCTGAACGTCCAGCCCTAAGCCTTTCGCGCACTCTATGCACTCCATGGCCCACACGCCCACACTGCGCCCCGCGCTGGCCCGCCATCCCTCGCTCAGTCGCTGGTGGCAGCGCCTGGTCTGCGCTATTCTTTTAAGTGCTTTAGCCGCTTGCTCTACAACAACTTCAGTATCAAAAGATACTGAAAACACGTGGAATGGGCGGATGGCACTACAAATACTCAACCCCGACGGCAGCCCGCAAGACAGCTGGAGCGCCAGCTTTCAGCTGCAAGGCACGCCCAGCGCCGGGCAGCTGGATATTTTCAGCCCCCTGGGCTCGCAATTGGCCTTGCTGCACTGGAGCCCAGACGGGGCCTGGCTGCGCCAGGGCAGCGAAGAAACCGCGTCCGACTCCCTGCCCGCCCTGATTGAGCGCAGCTTGGGCACCGCCGTGCCGATTGAGGCTTTCTTCGCCTGGCTGCAAGGCCACCCCCTGCAAGCCCAAGGCTGGCACGCCGACCTGGGCCAATACACCCAAGGCCGCATCAGCGCCCGCCGCACCGACCCGCTGCCGCAAGCGCAGTTGAAAATTATTTTGCAACCCGCCCCTTAAGCAACGCGGGCTTGGCGCGTGTTCTGCGCAAACTCCCTATCGCTCCCCTTCCCCATGCGCACCCTGTACGACGTTCCCGCCCCGGCCAAACTCAATTTATTTCTGCACATCACCGGTCGGCGCAGCGATGGCTACCACCTACTGCAATCGGTCTTCATGCTGATCGACTGGCAAGACCAACTGCACTTTGAGCGCACCGCCAGCCCCACCATCTCCCGCAGCGACTTGGCCAGCACCACCGCACTGCCCACCGACGATTTGTGCGTGCGCGCCGCCCGCGCCTTGCAAGCGGCCACCGGCTGCACCCAAGGCGCACACATTGGCCTGGAAAAATCCATTCCTGCGCAGGCTGGCATGGGCGGCGGCTCCTCCAACGCCGCCACCACCTTGCTGGCCTTGAACCGCCTGTGGCAGCTGCATTTGCCCCGCGCTGACCTGGAGCGCATTGGCTTGACGCTGGGGGCCGACGTGCCCTTTTTCCTGCGCGGGCGCAATGCCTGGGTGGAAGGCGTGGGCGAGCAAATCACCCCCCTGACCGGCGCGGCCACCCTGCCCCCAGCGCGGTTCATCGTGCTCAAACCCCAGGCGGGATTGGACACAGGAAAAATTTTTTCGAACCCATCGCTGCAACGCGCCACAAAACTGGCTACAATAGCGGGCTTTGCAGCAGATCACTACGGTTTTGGCCACAATGACCTGCAGCCCGTTGCCAGCAGCCTGTGCCCTGAAATTCAAAGCGCCATCGCGTTTTTAGGACAACAAGGTTTTGCCGCTAAAATGACGGGCTCAGGAAGCGCGGTATTTGCCAAAATTGAGCAAACCACCTGCATTGCCAGCACCGCTTGGCAATCCAAGGTTTGTGAAAATCTGCAAAAACACCCATTGCTTGAATGGGCACAGGATTAAAACAAGAGACGAATTGATCCGTGTAGGGGAGTCGCCAAGTTGGTTAAGGCACCGGATTTTGATTCCGGCATGCGAGGGTTCGAGTCCTTCCTCCCCTGCCACATTTTTTGCTTTTCTTTTAGCACCCCGCGCGGGGATAGCTTATGCCCTCCTTACCCTCTAATTTCGTGGTGTTTACCGGCAATGCCAACCGTGGCATGGCCGAAGAAATCGCCCACTACCTCGGTACAACCCTGGGCGATGCCGATGTGGGCCGCTTCTCCGATGGCGAAGTCACCGTCGAAATCAAGCAAAACGTGCGCACGCGCAACGTTTTCATTGTCCAGCCCACCTGCGCCCCGACCAACGACAACCTGATGGAGTTGCTGGTCATGGTCGATGCCCTCAAACGCGCCTCGGCCGAGAGCATCTGCGCCGTCATCCCCTATTTTGGCTACGCCCGACAAGACCGCCGCGTGCGCTCCTCGCGCGTGCCCATTACCGCCAAGGTGGTGGCCAACATGCTGCAAGCCGCTGGCGTATCGCGCGTGCTGACCATGGACTTGCACGCCGACCAGATCCAGGGCTTTTTCGACATTCCGGTGGACAACATCTTTGCCTCGCCGGTGCTGCTCAAAGACCTGCGCCAGCAGCACTACGACAACCTGATCGTGGTCAGCCCCGACGTGGGTGGCGTGGTGCGGGCACGGGCCCTGGCCAAGCAGCTGGGTTGCGATCTGGCCATCATTGACAAGCGCCGCCCCAAGGCCAACGTCTCGGAAGTGATGCACGTCATTGGCGACATTGAAGGGCGCAACTGCGTCATCATGGACGACATGATCGACACCGCTGGCACCTTGGTCAAAGCGGCCGAAGTGCTCAAAGAGCGCGGTGCCAAGCAGGTGTATGCCTACTGCACCCACCCCATTTTCTCGGGCCCGGCCATTGAGCGCATTGCCAGCGGCAGCGCATTGGACGAGGTGGTGGTAACCAACACCATTCCGCTGTCCGCAGCGGCCCAGGCCTGCGGCAAAATTCGCCAGATCTCGGTGGCACCGCTGTTTGGCGAAACCATCCGCCGGGTGCAAAACGGCGAATCAGTCAGCAGCCTGTTTGAAGAAGACTAAAGCCCTCGGGCACTATTGCTTTCCCCCCCAAAGACGGCACCTGCCGTCTTTTCTTAACCCGGTGAGGCTGGTCGCGGCCCACCACTTTGGAGTTTGACATCATGCAATTTGCAGCCACTACACGCGCACAACAAGGTACGGGTGCGAGCCGCCGTATGCGCTTTACCGGTAAGACCCCTGGCATCGTTTACGGTGCTGGCGAACAGCCCCAGCTGATCGAAATGGACCACAACGCGATTTTTCACGCACTGAAAAAAGAAGTGTTCCACTCCAGCGTGCTGGACTTGGACATCGACGGCAAAACCACCAAAGTGGTGCTGCGCGATGTGCAATACCACCCCTTCAAACAGCAAATCCTGCACGTGGACTTCCAGCGCGTGGACGAAACGACCAAAATCGAAATGCGCGTGCCCCTGCACTTTGAAGGTGTCGAGAACTCGCCCGCCGTCAAAGAAGACAAGTGCACCGTCACCCCGCTGATCCACGAACTGGCCGTGGTGTGCATGCCCGCCCACTTGCCCGAGAACATCGTGGTCGATCTGTCGGGCCTGACCGTCAAGAGCGCCCTGGGCCTGAACAACCTGACCAAAATGCCCTACGGTGTCAAAGCCGTGGTGCGTGGCTCCAACAAAAACCCCGCCCTGGTCAATATCAAGCTGCCCGAAGTGGCCCCGGCCGAAGGCGCTGCACCGGCCCCCGCCGCCCCTGCCAAAAAAGGCAAAAAATAATTTTTGCGCCCCGGCGTAAAAACCCAGCCATGGCCCACTTCGGTGGGCCATTGTCTTTTCTGCACCCTCTGCGCAGATTTACCGCGCTTACGATAATCGCCGCCCATGATTAAGTTATTTGTCGGCCTGGGCAATCCGGGCCCGGAATACGCCGCCACCCGCCACAACGCTGGCTTTTGGTGGATTGATGCCCTCGCCCGCGAGCTCAAAGTCCAGTTGCAGCCCGAGCGCAGCTACTGGGGCCTGGCGGCCCGCGCCACGGTGCAGGGGCAAGCGCTGTGGCTGCTGCAGCCGCAAACGTTTATGAACCTGTCGGGCAAATCGGTGGGGGCGCTGGCGCGGTTTTTTAAAATCCAGCCCGAACAAATCTTGGTGGCACACGACGAGCTGGACTTTGCCCCCGGCCAAGTCAAGCTGAAAAAAGGCGGTAGCCACGGCGGCCACAACGGCCTGCGCGACATCCACGCCCAGCTGAGCAGTGGCGACTACTGGCGGCTGCGCCTGGGCATCGGCCATCCGGGCAACAAAAGCGAAGTCACCAGCTGGGTGCTGAAAAAAGCGCCCAGCGACCAACAGCAGGCCATTGAAGAGAGCATTGCCCACAGCCTCAAAGCCTGGCCCCTGCTGGTGGCGGGCGCGATGGACAAGGCCACCGCACAAATCAACACCAACACACCGCCGCGCCCCAAGCCGCCCCGGCCAGAAGTCAAAAAAGAGAGCTGATAACGCTGATTTCATGGCTATTTTTTGCATAAAACCCTTTTAATATGGCTTATTTCCTGTGGCAAAAGCTATTGTCTTTGCTGCTGACCCTGTTGGCTGCGGCGGCCCTGATCTTTGCCGTGCTGCACCTGCTGCCGGGCAATGCCGCCCAGGTGCTGCTCGGGCCGGATGCCGACCCGCAGGCCGTGGCCGCCCTGGCCACCCAGCTGGGCCTGGACACCCCCGCCTGGCCGCGCTTTACCGGCTGGCTGCGCGGCCTGCTGCACGGTGATTTGGGGCAAAGCTACGCCTATGGCGAGCCCGTGGCCGATTTGCTGCTGCAGCGCCTGCAGCTGACCGTGCCGCTGGCCCTGCTGGCCCTGGGCGTAAGCGCCCTGCTGGCCCTGCCCATGGGGCTGTACGCCGCCGCCTACCAGGGCCGCTGGCCGGACAAGCTGCTCATGGGCAGCACCCAGCTGGGCCTGGCCATTCCCAGCTTTTGGCTGGCCATGCTGCTGATTGTGGTGTTCGCCGTGCGCCTGCAGTGGGTCAGCGCCGGGGGTTTTCCGGGCTGGACGCAGGATTCTGGCGGCGGCCTGCTGCCCGCCCTGCAGGCACTGATCCTGCCCACGCTGGCGCTGGCGGGGGTGCAAACGGCCATTTTGGCGCGGCTGACGCGCTCGGCGGTGCTGGAGCATGTGGGCGCAGACTTTGTGCGCACCGCCCGCGCCAAGGGGCTGGGCCGCCACCAAATCCTTTGGGGCCATGTGCTGCGCAATGCCATGGGGCCGATTTTGACCCTGCTGGGGCTGCAGTTTGCCAACCTGCTGGCCGGGGCCATCGTGGTGGAAAACGTGTTTTACCTGCCCGGCCTGGGCCGCTTGCTGTTTCAGGCCATTGCCAACCGCGACCTGCTGGTGGTGCAAAACGGCGTGCTCCTGCTGGTGGCGATGGTCATCGTGGTGAATTTTTGGGTTGATGTGCTGCACGCCTGGCTCGATCCGCGTGTGCGCCTGTCCGGAACGGGGCGATGAGTGCCATGAACGCAACACGGCCGCCGCGCCCGCTTGCCCTGCTCCTGGGCGGGCTGCTCACCACCGCCCTAGTGCTGGCCGCCGCCCTGTCGTGGCTGTGGACACCCCACGCCTTTGAGGCCATGAACCTGGCCCAGCGCTTTGCCCCGCCCAGCGCCCAGCACTGGCTGGGCACCGATGCCTATGGCCGCGATATTGCCAGCCAATTGCTGGTCGGTGCCCGCAGCACCTTGGCCGTGGGCCTGGTGGCCGTGGGCCTGGGGCTGCTGCTGGGCACGGGCCTGGGCCTGCTGGCCGCCGCCCGGCGCGGTTGGGTTGAGCAACTGACCCTGCGCCTGGCCGATTTCAGCCTGGCCTTTCCGGCGCTGCTCACGGCCATTTTGCTCAGTGCCGTGCGCGGGCCGGGCCTGGGCAATGCGGTGCTGGCGATTGCGCTGCTCAACATCCCCATCTTTGCCCGCCTGGCGCGGGCCAGCGCCGCCAGCGTGTGGGCGCAAAACTATGTGCTTGCGGCCCGCGCCTGCGGCAAAAGCCGGTGGCGCATTACCTGGGAGCACATCCTGCCCCACTGCGCCGGGGTGCTGATGGCCCAAGCCAGCAGCCAGTTTGCCCTGGCCATCTTGGCCGAGGCGGCACTGTCCTACCTGGGCCTGGGGGTGCAGGCGCCAACACCCTCGTGGGGACGCATGTTGAGCGAGGCGCAAAGCCTGCTCTACCAGGCCCCGCAATTGGCCCTGTACCCCGGCCTGGCGATTGCCTTGGCCGTGCTGGGCTTTCAGCTTGTGGGCGAGGGCCTGCGCCAGCTGCTGGCCCCGCCAACGCAAGGACGCTCGCCATGGTGATTTTGGATGTTGCCCGCCTGAACCTGCTGCTGCCCACCCCCGACGGGCGGCGGCTGCACGCCCTGCGCGAGATCAGCTTCAAACTGCAGCGCGGCAGTTGCCTGGGCGTGGTGGGCGAATCGGGCTGCGGCAAAAGCCTGCTGGCCCTGAGCTTGCTGGGCCTGCAGCCTGAGGGCAGCCAAGTCAGCGGCAGCATCCGCCTGCACACGCACGAAGTGCTGGGCCAAAGCGAAGCGGCCTGGCAAAAACTGCGCGGCAACCGCATTGCCATGGTGTTTCAAGACCCGGGCAGTGCGCTCAACCCCGTTCACCCCATTGGCCGCCAGGTGGCCGAGCCCCTGCGCCTGCACCAGGGCCTGGGCCGCGCGGCCGCCTGGGCGCAGGCCGCCGATTTACTGGCCCAAGTGGGCATCCCCCGCAACCGCCTTGCCGACTACCCGCACCAGTTCTCCGGCGGGCAGCGCCAGCGCATCACCATTGCCATGGCCCTGGCCTGCGGGCCCGATATTTTGCTGGCCGACGAGCCCACCACCGCCCTGGACACCACGGTGCAACAGCACATTCTCGATTTGCTGCACCGCCTGATGCAAGAGCGCGACATGGCCCTGCTGCTCATCAGCCACGACCTGGGCGTGGTGGCGCAAAACGCCGACGACCTGCTCGTCATGTACGGCGGCCAGGTGGTGGAAAGCGGCCCCACCGCGGCCCTGTTCAGCCACATGGCCCACCCCTACACCCGCGCCCTGCTGGCCGCCCGACCCCGTTTAGGGGCTCCACGCCAGCCCAGCGGCCAGCCCTACCCGCTTTTAACCATTGCCGGCCAGGTGCCCAGCCTGGCCGACTTGGGCCACGGCTGCCCCTTTGCCAACCGCTGCAGCTTTGCCCAGGCCGAGTGCCAGGCGCAAACCCCGCCGCGCATCGCCATTCCCAGCTTCTTTCCACACCAAGCCCCGCACACCAGCCTGGGAGCCCACCATGCTTGGTGCTTGCGCCCCGAGGCCCTGCGCGGCGGCAACACCCAGCACTGGCAAGATTAACGACGAGGGATTGCACCGCCATGGACCTTCACGACCTGCCCCCGCCGCTGCTGCAAGTGCGCCAACTGTGCAAAAGCTACCCCGCCCCCCGGCGCCACTGGCTGGCCCTGCCCGCGCAGCAAAGGGTGCTCAACAACGTCGATTTTGAGCTGCACGCCGGGCGCTGCCTGGGGCTGGTGGGTGCCTCGGGCAGCGGCAAATCCACCCTGGCGCGGCTGATTTTGGTGCTGGAATCGCCCACCAGCGGCCAAGTGCTCCTCGATGGCCAAGACCTGCACCGCCTGCCCGCCGCCGCTTTGCGCCCGCTGCGCCAGCACATGGCCATGGTGTTTCAAGACCCGGCCACCGCCCTCAACCCGCGCCGCAGTGTGGGCTGGAGCATTGCCGAGCCGCTGACCGCCCACGGCAATCTTGCGCCCGCAGACATCGCCCAGCGCGTGGCCCAGGCGCTGGAGCATGTGGGCCTGCACCCGCACGATGCGCAGCGCTATCCCCACAGTTTTTCTGGCGGCCAGCGCCAGCGCATTGCCATTGCGCGGGCCATCATCACGCGCCCGCGCCTGCTGGTGCTGGATGAGCCGGTCAGCGCCCTGGACGTTTCGGTGCAGGCCCAGGTACTCAATGTGCTGCTACAGCTGCAGCAAGAGCTGGGCCTGGCCTATTTGCTCATTAGCCACGACCTGGCGGTGATTAGCCACCTGTGCCACCACATGCTGGTGCTGCACGCGGGCGAAGTGGTAGAAAGCGGTAGCCCCCAGCAACTGCAGCGGGCTGCGCACGACCCCATCACGCAAGCCCTGTTGCGCAGCGTGCCCACCATCACGCCCGGCGCCGCCCGCCAGCGCTATGCTGCGCACCACAATCAATAGCTGGCACCGCTGATCAATCAATGGTTTCAAAAGAAAAACCTCTTTTAAACATTGACTACAAAGCGCTACCAGCTTCTTTTTTAGGAGATTTTCATGTTCCATCGCCGCACCCTTTTGGCCAGCGCCCTGGCCAGCAGCCTGCCCTGGCCCGCCTGGGCCCAAAGCAGCACAGGCAGCGCCGGCAAAAACAGCCTCACCCTGGGCATGGCGCTGGAGCCGCCCCTGCTGGACCCCACCGTCAGCGCGGCAGCGGCGATTGGCGAAATCGTCCACTACAACCTGTTTGAAACCCTCACCAAAATCACCCCCGAAGGCACGGTACTGCCCCTGCTGGCCCAGCGCTGGGAAGTGGCCCCCGATTTAAAAACCTTCACCTTCCACCTGCGCCAGGATGCGCAATTTCATAACGGCCAGCCGCTCACCGCCGACAGCGTGCAGTTCAGCTTTGCCCGCGCCGCCAGCAGCACCAGCACCAACAAGGACAAAGCCCTGTTCGCGCAGCTCAAGGTCACCGCCAAAGACCGCTTCACCGTGGTGATCGAAAGCGCCCACAGCAACCCCGACCTGCTCTTTCTGCTGGGGCAGGCCACTGCCATCATCGTCGAGCCCCAAAGCGCTGCCACCAACGCCACCGCCCCCGTCGGCACCGGCCCCTACCGCGTGCAGCAATGGCAAAAAGGCAGCCGCCTGACCCTGCTGGCCTGGCCCCAATGGCGCGAAGCCGGGCGCATCGCCCTGCAGCGCGTCACCTTCCGCTTTATCCCCGATGCCGCCGCCCAGGCCACCGCCTTGCTGGCCGGCGATGTGGATGCCTTCCCGCGCATCGGCGTGCGCAGCGTGGCGCAATTCCAAAGCGACCCGCGCTTTCAGGTGCTCATCAGCGGCTCGCGGGCCAAAACTATTCTGAGCATCAACAACACCCGCCCGCCCTTGAACGATGTGCGCGTGCGCCGCGCCCTGGCTGCGGCCATCGACCGCCAGGCCGTCATCACCGGCGCGGCCGAAGGCTTTGGCGTGCCCATTGGCAGCCACTACACCCCCAACGCCCCGGGCTACATCGACACCACCGGCATCAACCCCTTCAACCCCGAGCGAGCGCGCCAGCTGTTGCAAGAGGCCGGTGTGACCTTGCCGCTGAAGCTGCACATGACGCTGCCGCCCACCCCCTACGCCCGCCAGGGCGGAGAAGTCATCGCTGCCCAACTGGCGCAGGTGGGCGTGCAAGTGCAGCTCATCAACGTGGAATGGGCACAGTGGCTAAGCCAAACCTACGGTGCCAAACAGTACGACCTGACCCTGATCAGCCACGTCGAACCGCTGGATTTAGGCAACTACGCCAAGCCCGATTACTACTGGGGCTACCAATCGAGCCGCTTCAACGCGCTGTACGCACGCATCCAGGCCAGCGCCAACCCCGAAGAGCGCCTGCAGCTCCTGGCCGATGCCCAGCGCCTGCTGGCCGAAGATTGTGTGAACGTCTTTTTGTACCAACCGCAATGGATCACCATCGCCAAAACCGGCCTGCGCGGCCTGTGGCGCGACATGCCGATTGCCGTCAATGACCTCAGCAGCTTGGGCTGGGCATAAAAAGCGCCCCAAAAAAAAGCAGCCCAGGTTGCCCAAGGCTGCTATCAAAAAGCAAAACTATCACACCCCACCTGCCTGGCAAAGCATCCAAAGGCGCTTTGCCAAGCCGGTGGGCATCACCACCGCTTAACGCAGCAGGCTCAAGACCTGCTGGGGCAGTTGGTTGGCCTGGGCCACCATGGCAGTGCCCGCTTGCTGCAGGATCTGCGTGCGGCTCAAGTTGGCGGTTTCTTGCGCAAAGTCGGCATCCACCACGCGGCCCCGGGCAGCGGTCAGGTTCTCGTTTTGAATGTCGATGTTTTCCACCGTTTTCTCAAAACGCGTCTGGATGGCACCCAGCTCGCCCCGGGCGGTATTGACTTTGTCGATGGCTTTGTCGATTTGCTGCAAAGCTTCCCACGCGCCAGCTTGGGTACCAATATCGACGGCTGCAATACCGGTAACTTTCTTTTCAGCACCCGTGCCAGAAATGAGCGCATTGAAGTCCGTCTGCGCAGACCCCACTGCCACCGAGGCTGCTGTTTCACCGTCTTTCACCGATGCACGGTATTCAATCGACTTGCCATCAGTGGACAAGAAAGCCACCACGCCAGTATCCGAGGTTTTGCTGTTGATGGCCTGCAAAGCACGGCCCAAAGCCTCGTCACCTGTGACGCTATCGCCTTTGGCAACCGTTGCCGTTACCGAGACACCATTGGCCCCGGTAATCGTGATCGTCGCCGCAGCACTCGTCAGCGCAGCCCCAGCAGCATTCTTTTGCGTATCGGTAATAGACGCGTGGCTGACAGCGGCATAAGTGGTTTTGCCCAGCTGATCCACCTTGGTATTGGCCAGCGCCCCCACCGTGATGTTGTCGCCCGAGTTGGCGCCCACCTGGAACACCGCCCCGGTGAAGCTGCCGTCCAGCAGCTTGGCACCGTTGAAGCTGGTGGTTTTGGCCACACGGTCCACTTCATCGCGCAGTTGCTTCAACTCCGCTTGCAGCGCTTCGCGGTCGGTTTTGCTGTTGGTGGCGTTGCCCGATTGCACGGCCAGTTCGCGCATGCGCTGCAGCATGTCGCCCACTTTGCCCAAAGCGCCTTCGGCCGTTTGTGCCAGCGAGATGCCGTCGTTGGCATTGCGCGAGGCAACCGCCAGGCCTTTGACCTGGGTGTTCATGCGCTCGGCAATGGCCAGGCCAGCAGCATCGTCTTTGGCGCTGTTCACACGCAGGCCCGAAGACAGGCGCTGCATGGAGGTGGCCAAGGAGTTGCCTGACAAGCCCAGATTGCGCTGGGCGTTGATGGACACCGAGTTGGTGTTGATAGACATACCCATGTTGATTCCCCTTCTTGATGGATCTACCGTTGGTTGATATGCCTGCACCCAAGCTTTGAAATATGTTTTTCAAATGCTTGGGCCAGGCGTTTTTATCGAAAGGGGTGGGAGAAAAAGCACGGGGCTTTTTTCTCACCCCTTGTCAGATTGCTTCTTGCCGGTTGCGCAGCCCTCCCGTTATTGCAGCAGCTGCAGCACTTGCTGCGGCAATTGGTTGGCTTGGGCGACCATGGCGGTGCCCGCTTGTTGCAAGATTTGGGTGCGGCTCAAGTTGGCCGTTTCTTGTGCAAAGTCCGCATCGGTGATCCGACCGCGAGCCGCTGAGATGTTTTCTTGCTGGATGTCGATGTTCTCGATGGACTTTTCAAATCGGGTCTGGATAGCGCCCAGCTCGGCACGGGCAGAGCTGACTTTGTCCAGGGCGCTGTCAATGCGCTGCAGCGACTCCCAGGCGGCGGCTTGGGTTTTGATGTCCATTTTGTGGATGCCTGCCTGGTCGGCTGCGGCCAAGTTTGTAGTAGCTCCGGCAATGGCCAAGGTACCCTGTCCATTCGTCGTAATCGTTGCCACAGCGGTAGAGCCTGCGGCATCGGCGCTGCTGCGGTATTCAATGTCGTAGCCGGTCGCTGTTTTGTTCAAAAACGCCACCACCCCGGTATCGGCGGTTTTGGAGTTGATGCTTTGCACCATGCTACCCAGCAACTCTTCGCCGGTACGGTCAGCATCTGCATCAATGGTGATCGTGGCCGAGCCAGCAGCGCCTTGCACCGTAATAGAAACCGCTGTGGTGGTGTTTTGCACGTTGGCAGTGGCGATGGCTACTTTAGAAGCGCCATACATGGAGCTGCCCAGCTTATCCACCTTGGTATTGGCCAGCGCCCCCACCGTGATGTTGTCGCCCGAGTTGGCACCCACCTGGAATACGCCACCAGTGAAGCTGCCGTCCAGCACTTTTTTGCCGTTAAAACTGGTGGTTTTGGCCACGCGGTCCACCTCATCGCGCAGTTGCACCAGCTCGGCATTGAGCGCTTCGCGGTCACTGGTGCTGTTGGTGGCGTTACCCGCTTGCACGGCCAACTCACGCATGCGCTGCAGCATGTCGCCAACTTTGCCCAAAGCGCCTTCTGCGGTTTGGGCCAAAGAAATCCCATCATTGGCATTGCGCGAGGCCACTGCCAAACCACGCACCTGGGTGCTCATGCGCTCGGCAATGGCCAAGCCAGCGGCATCGTCTTTGGCGCTATTGACGCGCAAACCCGAGGACAGGCGCTGCATCGACGTAGCCAGCGAGCCGCCGGACAAGGCCAGGTTGCGCTGGGCGTTGATCGAGACGACGTTGGTGTTGATTGACATGGCCATGGTGCGATTCCTTTAAACAGTCGGTGTGTTGCTTGAACAAGTTTTGCTTGTCGCTACAGGCTGCCTGGCCTCTGTGGGCGGTTGTGGCATAGGGTGCCTGCGGCGTACAAATGGGTTATCGGGCGCTGTTAAGAAAGCTTTAGCAACTTTTAATAAAAAAGCCTAAAAATCATTGAACAGCAAGCGCTAATAGCTACTAAAAAATTTTTAAAAGCCAAAAAAAAGCAGCCCAGGTTGCCCAAGGCTGCTATCAAAAAGCAAAACTATCACACCCCACCTGCCTGGCAAAGCATCCAAAGGCGCTTTGCCAAGCCGGTGGGCATCACCACCGCTTAACGCAGCAGGCTCAAGACCTGCTGGGGCAGTTGGTTGGCCTGGGCCACCATGGCAGTGCCTGCTTGCTGCAGGATCTGCGTGCGGCTCAAGTTGGCGGTTTCTTGCGCAAAGTCGGCATCCACCACGCGGCCCCGGGCAGCAGTCAGGTTCTCGTTTTGAATGTCGATGTTTTCCACCGTTTTCTCAAAACGCGTCTGGATGGCACCCAGCTCGCCCCGGGCGGTATTGACTTTGTTGATGGCACTGTCGATTTTCTGCAGCGCATCCCACGCACCTTTTTGGGTACCAATATCCACATCGTGAATACCCACAGTGTTCTTTTGGGTAGCACCAGCAATGGTTCCCAGCGATGCAGAGGTGCCGCCACTCAAAGCAACATTAATCGCCGAGTAGGTACCACCATCTTTGATGGTGCCACGGAACTGAATCGCGCCATCTTCCAAGAAGGCAGTCACTCCAGTATCGGCAGTTTTCGAGTTGATCGCCTGGAGCACTTTGCCCAATGCTTCTTTATCGGTTGCATCGCTCGAATTGGCAATGGTTGCCGTTGCCGTCGCACCATCGGCCCCGGTAATGGTCACGGTGATCGGTGTGGTGCCCGCCATCATGCCGCCTGTGATCGACGGAGCGGTAATCCCAGCCTCCGCATAGTTGGCCTTGCCCAGCTGATTCACCTTGGTATTGGCCAGCGCCCCCACCGTGATGTTGTCGCCCGAGTTGGCGCCCACCTGGAACACCGCCCCCGTGAAGCTGCCGTCCAGCAGCTTGGCACCGTTGAAGCTGGTGGTTTTGGCCACACGGTCCACTTCATCGCGCAGTTGCTTCAATTCCGCTTGCAGCGCTTCGCGGTCGGTTTTGCTGTTGGTGGCGTTGCCCGATTGCACGGCCAGCTCGCGCATGCGCTGCAGCATGTCGCCCACTTTGCCCAAAGCGCCTTCGGCCGTTTGTGCCAGCGAGATACCGTCGTTGGCATTGCGCGAGGCCACCGCCAGGCCTTTGACCTGGGTGTTCATGCGCTCGGCAATGGCCAGGCCAGCAGCATCGTCTTTGGCGCTGTTCACACGCAGGCCCGAAGACAGGCGCTGCATGGAGGTGGCCAAGGAGTTGCCTGACAAGCCCAGATTGCGCTGGGCGTTGATGGACACCGAGTTGGTGTTGATAGACATACCCATGTTGATTCCCCTTCTTGATGGATCTACCGTTGGTTGATATGCCTGCACCCAAGCTTTGAAATATGTTTTTCAAATGCTTGGGCCAGGCGTTTTTATCGAAAGGGGTGGGAGAAAAAGCACGGGGCTTTTTTCTCACCCCTTGTCAGATTGCTTCTTGCCGGTTGCGCAGCCCTCCCGTTATTGCAGCAGCTGCAGCACTTGCTGCGGCAATTGGTTGGCTTGGGCGACCATGGCGGTGCCCGCTTGTTGCAAGATTTGGGTGCGGCTCAAGTTGGCCGTTTCTTGGGCAAAGTCCGCATCGGTGATCCGACCGCGAGCCGCTGAGATGTTTTCTTGCTGGATGTCGATGTTCTCGATGGACTTTTCAAATCGGGTCTGGATAGCGCCCAGCTCGGCACGGGCAGAGCTGACTTTGTCCAGGGCGCTGTCAATGCGCTGCAGCGACTCCCAGGCGGCGGCTTGGGTTTTGATGTCCATTTTGTGGATGCCTGCCTGGTCGGCTGCGGCCAAGTTTGTAGTAGCTCCGGCAATGGCCAAGGTACCCTGTCCATTCGTCGTAATCGTTGCCACAGCGGTAGAGCCTGCGGCATCGGCGCTGCTGCGGTATTCAATGTCGTAGCCGGTCGCTGTTTTGTTCAAAAACGCCACCACCCCGGTATCGGCGGTTTTGGAGTTGATGCTTTGCACCATGCTGCCCAGCAACTCTTCGCCGGTACGGTCAGCATCTGCATCAATGGTGATCGTGGCCGAGCCAGCAGCGCCTTGCACCGTAATAGAAACCGCTGTGGTGGTGTTTTGCACGTTGGCAGTGGCGATGGCTACTTTAGAAGCGCCATACATGGAGCTGCCCAGCTTATCCACCTTGGTATTGGCCAGCGCCCCCACCGTGATGTTGTCGCCCGAGTTGGCACCCACCTGGAATACGCCACCAGTGAAGCTGCCGTCCAGCACTTTTTTGCCGTTAAAACTGGTGGTTTTGGCCACGCGGTCCACCTCATCGCGCAGTTGCACCAGCTCGGCATTGAGCGCTTCGCGGTCACTCTTGCTGTTGGTGGCGTTGCCCGCTTGCACGGCCAGCTCACGCATGCGCTGCAGCATGTCGCCAACTTTGCTCAAAGCGCCTTCTGCGGTTTGGGCTAAAGAAATCCCATCATTGGCATTGCGCGAGGCCACTGCCAAACCACGCACCTGGGTGCTCATGCGCTCGGCAATGGCCAAGCCAGCGGCATCGTCCTTGGCGCTATTGACGCGCAAACCCGAGGACAGGCGCTGCATCGACGTAGCCAGCGAGCCGCCGGACAAGGCCAGGTTGCGCTGGGCGTTGATCGAGACGACGTTGGTGTTGATTGACATGGCCATGGTGCGATTCCTTTAAACAGTCGGTGTGTTGCTTGAACAAGTTTTGCTTGTCGCTGCAGGCTGCCTGGCCTCTGTGGGCGGTTGTGGCATGGGGTGCCTGCTGCGTACAGATGAGTTATCGGGCGCTGTTCAGAAAGCTTTAGCAGTTTTTAATAAAAACGGCCTAAAACCATTGATCAGTAAGCGCAGACAGCTCTTGTTTTTAAAAACAAAAACAGCACAAACACCGAAGAAAGCCGCAAAACCCGGTGCTTATTCCCCTACTTCCCCAGGGTGAAAAGGGAAGAATCCTTCCCATCGCTCGCGTTGCCTGCCGCTTTTGAACGCCTAGGTTTTCTCAGCGATGCGAAGCAACTGCACTTTTTTGCCTAACTGAAGGAATCACAGCAATGGCCGCCACTATCAATACGAACATCGCCTCGATCAACGCGCAGCGCAACCTGACGTTTTCGGGACAGTCTCTGAACACCACCATGCAGCGCCTGTCTTCGGGTTTGCGCGTCAATAGCGCCAAAGACGATGCCGCTGGCCTGGCCATCTCTGAGCGCATGAACACCCAGGTAAAAGGCCTGACGGTGGCCTCGCGCAATGCCAGCGATGGCATCTCACTGGCGCAAACCACCGAAGGCGCTTTGGGCAAAATTGGCGACATGCTGCAGCGCATGCGCGAGCTGGCCGTGCAAGCGGGCAACGCCACCAACAGCAAGGGCGACCGCGAAGCTCTGCAGCTGGAAGTCAAACAGCTGGCCGACGAGGTGGACCGCGTGGCCAAACAGACCAACTTCAACGGCCAAAAAGTGCTGGACGGTAGTTTTGCCGGGGCAGTATTTCAGGTGGGGGCCAACTCGGGGGACAACATCACGCTGGGCGCACTGGTGGATACGCGTGCAGAAAAAATCTCGTCGATCTCTTACGCCTCCTCCGCACAAACAAATATCGACACCGCAGGCACGGCCAGCATCGCCAGCTATATGGATGCTATTTCAGCAGGCAGCTTGACGGTTACCTTGACACCCGGTGGCACCACCGACCTGCCCGCCCTCCCCCCTGCCAGCAGCCCGCAAGAGCGTCTGGGCCAGGTCATTGAAGCCATCAACAACAAAAGCGCTGACACCGGCGTGGTGGCCTACCTGACCAAACAAGAAGGTTCAGAGATGTACACCGTTGAAATCATGTCTGGCAAAACCGACCCCAATGGCGATCCGGTGCAGGTTACTTTTGCGGGCTTTAGCGCCAGTGCCACGGGCATTTTGAATGCCACCGGCACCATTGGCGGCTCGACGGCAGGACCGACTACTGGTGCAGCAATTGACGCACGCGGTATCAACGACATTGATGTGGGCACCCAAGCAGGGGCGTGGATTGGCCTGAAGAAAATCGATAGCGCCATCGACCAAGTCAATAGCGCCCGCGCCACGCTGGGGGCCATTCAAACCCGGTTTGAGACGGCCGTAAACAACATCGACATCCAGGTGGAAAACCTGGCTGCCGCACGGGGGCGCATCATTGATGCCGACTTTGCCGTTGAAACCGCCAACCTCAGCCGCACGCAGATCCTGCAACAGGCGGGCACCGCCATGGTGGCCCAGGCCAACCAAATTCCGCAAAACGTGCTGCAGCTGCTGCAAGGCTAAGAACGTGTTCACAATCTCCTCGCGGGTGTGCGGTCGCGGCCTCGGGCGGTCTGCGGCGTTGCAAATCCTCGCCATAGCTACGGCTATGTCTGTGGTTTGCGCCTTGCAGCCCATCCCGATCCGCATCCCGCACCCCTTCGCGCGCAGATCGTGAACACGTTCTAAGCCGATCGCTTTAAAAAAATTAGCTGCTACCGCTTGGTATTGCTTTATTTCAGGTAGTTTTTTATCTGAAATTAAAGCTAATAAAGCGCTAGCAGCTATTTTTTATGGTGTACACCCCCGCATGCACCCTCAAAACTGGCCTTTTCTCTGGCCTTCTCTGCCCTTTAGCGCAAGCAGATGCTGCTACTCTTTATGCACATCCCCATCCCCCTGAAAAACCACCACAAGGGACTGACCGCGCCATGGCAGCAGAAAAAATCTACGTTACCCAGCCCTACCTGCCCCCCTTGGAGGAGTTCATCCCCTACCTGGAGCAAATCTGGGCCAATAAAGTACTGACCAACGGCGGCCCCTTTCACCAGCAACTCGAACAAGCACTGTGCCGCTATCTGGGGGTGCCGCACATCAGCCTGTTTAGCAACGGCACCCTGGCCCTTATTACGGCCCTGCAAGCGCTGCGCATTAAGGGGGAAGTGATTACCACCCCCTACTCTTTTGTCGCCACGGCCCACGCCCTGCTGTGGCAAAACTGCACACCCGTGTTTGTCGATATCGAGCCGCACACCCTCAACCTGGACCCCGCCAAAATCGAAGCGGCGATCACCCCGCAAACCACCGCCATCCTGCCCGTGCACTGCTACGGCAACCCCTGCGACACCGCAGCGATTCAAAAAATTGCCGACAACTACAACCTGCGCGTCATCTACGACGCGGCCCATGCCTTTGGCGTGCAAGATGCCGGAGGCAGCATCTTGCGCCACGGCGACCTATCGGTACTGAGCTTTCACGCCACCAAGGTCTTCAACACCTTTGAAGGCGGCGCCATCATCTGCCACGATGCCAAAACCAAACAGCGCATTGATCACCTGAAAAACTTTGGCTTTGTGGACGAGGTCACCGTAGTCGCCCCAGGCATCAACGCCAAAATGAGTGAAATCAACGCCGCTTTTGGCCTGCTGCAACTGGAACACATGCCACATGTCATGCAGCGCCGGGCCGAAATTGATGCCTATTACCGCGAGCAACTGGCCCATGTGCCAGGAATTACCTGCTTACCCCAAGGCCACCAGACTGTGGCCAATCATTCATACTTTCCGATTCTTGTTGGGCCTGAATACCCTTTAAGCCGAGATGCTTTGTATGAAAAGCTCAAAGAGCATGGTATTTATGCACGGCGGTATTTTTATCCGTTGATTACTGATTTTCCGATGTATAAAAATCTTTCATCAGCAAACAAAAGCAACATTTTAAATTCAAAAGAATTTTCGGAGCAAGTCTTATGCGCACCAATCTTTCCAGAACTTTCTTTAAAAAATCAAATAAAAATTATTGACATTATTAAATCTTCAGAAATAAGGTGAAGCAATGCATAAACATGCAATTATTACTGGAACAAGTGGTGCTATCGGACAAGCGCTCGCTGAAAAATTTAAAAGATCTGGATATAAAATATGCGCTATTGATATCAAAGAAATACAAGACCAGAATGTAGATTTTTTCATAAAAACAGATTTGAATCAATTTGTTCTGAATAAAAATATACAAGAAATTACTTTTAAAAAAATAGAAACCTGGCTAGAAAAAAATCATATTGACATATTAATTAACAACGCTGCTTATCAGTATGTATCGACTTCACACCCCATTGATGAAACAGAATTCATGACATCTTATAACATTAATGTGATTGCACCTTATATTCTAATATCACATTTAAAAAATAAGATGACCAAAAATACCGGGAATATTATAAACATTGGCAGCATACACACAAAACTCACCAAACCCGGCTTTGTAGCTTATGCAACGACCAAAGCAGCATTGGCTGCATTAACCAGAGGCTTGGCACTTGACTACGAAGATACGGTAAGAATTAACTGTATAGAACCAGCATCTGTAGAAACGCCTATGCTGCACGATGGGTTTAAAAATGCCCCAGAAAGCATGAGACTATTAGAAAGCTATCATCCCCAAAAAAGAATAGCAACCCCAAATGAAATTGCAGAACTTGCTTTTTTTATTTCTTCAGAAAAAATTAGATTTTTGCACGGCGCATGTATAGACATCAGCGGAGGAATATCCAGCAGACTTCATGACCCACTCTGAACAAAACTCAAAAAATATGAATGATACTGTATGCACACCATATATAAATAAGGTATTTACGCTGGGTGAAGGGCTAGTATGGGATGCTAACGATCAATCCATATTAATGACAGATATATTAAAAAAATTATTTGTAAAAATAA
Organism: Comamonas denitrificans; assembly: GCF_017368815.1. GTDB lineage: Bacteria > Pseudomonadota > Gammaproteobacteria > Burkholderiales > Burkholderiaceae_C > Comamonas > Comamonas denitrificans. The sequence goes on from NZ_JAFNME010000012.1 coordinate 49,453, forward strand.
ATCCTAAAACCAGAACTTATGAATCTTGGTCTTTCCAAGAACCTATAGGCTGGGTATTTCCAACAAAAACAAAAAATATATACTTAGTCGGCCTACAGAGTGGAATTGCTTTATTTAATACTCATTACCCAAAGAATTTAAATTGGATTGACAAAAGTTTTCCAGAGAAAAAATACTGCCGCTTAAATGATGCCTGCATAGACTCACACGCCAGAATTTGGTATGGGAGCATGAACAATGTGGATAACTCTGCCAAAGATGGTGAGGTTGCAAGTTACTCTACGGGAGAGGGCCTAAAAATACATGACAGAGGCTTCTCCGTTGTGAACGGCCCATTGATTTCTCCTGATGAAAAATTTATGTACATCAATGACACCTTGGAAGGTATTATTTATCGCTATGATTTCTCTGTAAATCATGGAACAATTAAAAATAAACAAATTTTTTCAAAATTTAGCCCAACCCACGGTTTTCCTGATGGCATGTGTTTTGACAAAGAAAATAATTTATGGGTAGCTATGTGGGGAAGCGGATGTATCATGAGGATTCATCCGAATGGGAATATTTTAAAAAAAATTCATTTACCAGCACCAAATATTACTAATATATGTTTTTTCGGGAAAGATAATAAAAATCTATTAGTCAGCTCCGCTAGTATAGGAATAAAGAAAGATGAAATTAATAAATATCCATTCGCTGGCTACTTATTTGAAATAAAAAATCATGATACACAAGGAATACCAACACACACTGCAAGCATCAATAATGACACCTTTGATATCTATTGTAGTCCCAATATATAACTTAGCGCCATATTTATTTCAATGTATTCATAGCATTACAAACCAAACTTATAAAAATCTTGAAATCATTTTAGTAGATGATGGATCTACTGATAACGCTTTAGAGATTTGTGAATTCTTCAGAAAATCCGACTCCAGAATAAAAATAATTACACAAAAAAATAGTGGTCTTGTATCCGCAAGAAAATCCGGTGTACGCATGGCATCTGGAGATTATATTTTTTATATTGATGGTGATGATTGGATAGATACTGACTGCATAGATCAATATCTTAAATATATTCAAGAATATGATGTAGACTTAGTTATAGGAAACTATAAAAGAGAGTTGCTAGGAAAATTTAAAACAATAAAAAATCATATTACTCCAGGTAAATACACTCAAGCAGAGATAGAAAAATACCTGATACAAAAAATCATCTGGGATGAGCAAATAACAAACCATGGCATTAAAACCTATTCATGGGGAAAATTATTTAAATCCAATTTAGTTAAGAAGTTTCAAGAAACTATACCTAATGAAATCATGGTTGGCGAAGATGCCGCACTTTTATACCCCATAATTTTTAATTCAAAATCCATATATATAACAAATATTAATGCATACAATTACAGGCAAAGATCAAACTCTATATTAAAGTCCATCAACTTTAATACAGATAATGAAATAAAAAAAATAGCTATAGCATTTCAGTATTTAGCATCAGCACTTCCAGAAGATACAAAAAAACAACTTCAAAAGTATTTTCAATCGATCTGCATCATAAGAGCAGGCGGATTTATTGGAAATAATGATATTTATAAAAATCTTCTTATTTTTGGATCAATTAAAGAAAAATCAATTATATCCATCTACAATTCTGGATCATTTGGTCAGCACACCTATAGGCAAATTCAAAATAATACAGACTATAAAATTAAAGACTGGTTTGATATTGATCATCATGAAAACAATTTGACAAAAATGTCCATAAAACCTCCAGAATTCATTAACACGTGTGATTTTGATTACCTGCTAATACCATCTTTCAATCAAGAAACAATAAATGAGTTTTTAAGTATTACAAAAAAATACAACCTAGATTTAGAAAAGATTCGTTTTGCGACACTAGGAGTAAAAAATACAAATGATTTTATTAATTTACTTGGATTTAATTCTGAAAACTTCTCTCCACTAAAATAAGTCATGAAAAAACAAAAGATTATTATTCTTGGAGGAAATCCAGAAACAGGTGCTATTGTTGACGTTGCCAACAAGATGGGACTACACACTATTGTTATAGATCCTTATCCAAATGCTCCTGCAAAAAAAAATGCGCACAGCACTTATAATATTGACGTAAGAGAGACGGACAAGATAAATAAAATTATTAAAAATGAACAAGTGGGAGGTGTTTTAGTTGGAGTGGCCGATCCACTAGTTCCATATTATGAAAAAATATGCCGAGAGAATAATTTCCCCTGCTACGCAACTAAAGAAATTATTAACTATTTTTCTTCGAAATCCAATTTCGCAGGAATTTGCAGCAAAAATAATATAAATGTTATACCAAGCTATAGTACAGATAGCGATCTAAATAAATTAGCTTATCCTGTCGTTATCAAACCCGTGGATAGTGGTGCAGGTGTTGGTATTTCTATTTGCAATACACCTATAGAAGCAGAAATTGGTATAAAAAAAGCCTTAGAAGTCTCGATAAAAAAAGAATATCTTATTGAAAAATACATGGAATGTGATGATATGTTTGCCTATTACACATTCATCAATGGGGAAGTTTACTTATCAGCTCTTGCCGATAGATATAAAACAAAAAAACAAGGAACATCTAGCTCTGTCTGCATTGCAGCAGAATACCCCAGTAAGTATAAAGAAATATTCATTGAAAAAATACACCCAAAACTTGTTTTAATGTTTAAAAAACTTGGTGTACATAATGGAGTCTTACTGATTCAATTCTTTGTTGATCAAGAGAATTTTTATGCTTACGATCCTGGATTTAGGATACAAGGCGAAGCGCCACATATTTATTTAAAACACTTTAATAATTTTGATCATAGAGAAATGTTGATCAATTTTGCCATGACAGGATCTATGTATAGTGGCAACTTCAGTGAAAAGAATAATTGCTTATTTTCTGGGGAACATGCTGCGACTTTATGGGTTTTATTAAAAGCAGGAACGATTGGAAAAATATCTGGCATAGCTGAAATAAAATCACACCCCAATGTCATCAACTTTATTCAACGCTTTAATTCAAATGACATTATTGAAAATAATATGCTAGGAACAGAGCGCCAAGTTTTTTGCAGAATTTATACTACTGCCAAAGAAAAATCAGAAGTACAAAAAACAATAAACTTTATCAAAGATAATTTAATTATTGAAGACAATAAAAAACAAGATATGATTTTAGATTTTTGGAATGGTCATGAAAAATAATATATTTACTTATGCTCATAGAACAGCAATTGTTACTGGAGGGTCAAAAAATATTGGTTTATCTATCACAGAAAAATTTCTAGCAGCAGGAATGCAAGTTGCTATCATCAGCTCAGAAAAATCCAATCTTGATTCTGCAAAAGAATACTTAAACCAAAGCAACTCTAACGTTTCATTTTGGCAAAGCAATATAACTCATACTGCATCCTTGGAAAAATTAATAGCCAATATAAATCAGCACCATGGATCTATTGACATATTAGTAAACAATGCGGCTCTATTAGAAATAACCAGTGTAGAGCAAACAACTGAGGAAGACTGGGATAGTGTTTTAGATGTTAATTTAAGAGGTGCGTTTTTTATGACGCAAAAGTGCCTTCCTTATCTAAAAAAGGGTACGGCACCTCGAGTTATCAATATCTCATCAAATGCAGGAAGAATGGGCGGCTATGCCAATGGATTAGCGTATACCGCATCAAAGGGTGGCATAATCTCATTAACCTATGGATTAGCCAGAAAACTTGCTCCCTATGGGATTACAGTAAATTGTGTAGCACCAGGAACTATAGACTCAGAGATGAATAGAATGCGCGATATAGAAACACAAAAAGAACTAATTAAAAAATTCCCATTGGGTCGTATTGGTACTCCAGAGGAAGTTGCATCTGCAGTTTGTTATTTTGCCAGTCAAGAATCTAGCTTCACTACAGGTGCGGTTTTAGATGTGAACGGTGGCATGTTTATGGGATAAAGCTATGAATTTATTTGATCTAAGTGGAAAAAGTGCACTCGTCGTAGGTGGCGCTGGAGATATAGGCTTTGCTATCGCAGAAGGTCTTGCAGAAGCAGGTGCTACTGTAATAGTCTTAGACATAGACCCTAGAGTACATGAGCTGGCAACATCTATGAAAGATAAAAAATTATCAGCTCACGCATTAGAAGCAAACGTACAAAATAGAGATGAAATAAAAAAATCCATCACTGCTGCAGAAAATATTTTTCAAGGCAGCATTAATATTTTGGTTAATTCTGCTGGGATACAGCGAAGAAATTCAAGTGAATTTTTTCTAGAAAAAGATTGGGATGATGTTTTGGAAATTAATCTTACCGCTACTTTTTTGTATTCTCAGCAAGTGGCACAGAAAATGCTACAAAATTCATATGGCAAGATCATTAATATTTCATCCATTATGGGGAATTTTGGTGGTATTACAATACCTGCATACGCAGCCTCAAAGGGTGGCGTAACCCAGCTCACCAAAGCCTTATCTAATGATTGGGCTAAAAAAGGTATTTGTGTGAATGCTATTGCACCTGGTTATATTAATACGCGTTTGAATACAAAGCTAATTTCAGATCCAAATAGAAGTGCAGAAGTTTTACTCAGAACGCCCTTAAATCGTTGGGGAACACCTCAAGACCTCAAAGGCGCTGCAATTTTTCTCGCATCCAAAGCAAGTGATTTCATTACAGGAACCGTCATCAACGTAGATGGTGGATACTCAGCAAGATAGAAGATATATGAACGTCTTAGTCTTAGGTGGATACGGATTTATAGGCAGCCACATCATAGATATATTAAGTAAAAACTTAATAAAAACCTTTGTTTACGACAAAAATTCAAAAGAAGATAAAAATAATACTTTTTATATCAATGGTGATTTTTCAGATTTATTATATATAGAAGATACTATAGTAAAGAATAATATAACTCATATTATTCATCTCATATCCACAACACTACCAAAAAATTCAAATGAAGATATACCCTTTGATATAACAAGCAATGTTGTACAAAGCATAAAAATAATGGATTTATGCGTTAAATATGAAATTAAAAAATTTATATTTATGTCTTCTGGAGGGACAGTATACGGAATACCACAATACCTTCCTATGAATGAAGAGCACCCAACCAATCCACTCTGCTCTTATGGAATTACAAAGCTGTCAATAGAAAAATATTTGCAAATTTATCATCGACTACATGGACTAAACTACTCAATTATCAGAGCTGCTAATCCTTATGGTCCTCGACAAAATTATTTATCCGGACAAGGTATTATTGCCAATTTTGTTCACAAAATAGAACAACAACAAGCTTTAGAAATTTGGGGAGATGGTGAAATTATTCGTGATTATTTTGATGTTAGAGATCTAGCAAGTCTAACTTTTTCTGTCTTAACTACAGATAAAACTGGAATATTCAATGCAGGTAGCGGCACTGGCTTATCAATCAATGAAATTGTGAAGGTAATATCATCTACCACAAATACAAAACCAAAAATTATTTATAAAGAAAAAAGAAACTTTGATATACCAAGTGTAATATTAGACATAAGTTTAACAAGAGAAATATTTAATTGGCATCCAGAAATAAATATACAGAAAGGAATTGAAAATTATTTACAGTGGTACAGAAAAAACTAATCTCACTTTAAACACAATACTCTTTTATATATAGATCATGAAGAACACCATTAATATAAGGCCTAGTCAGTTGCTTTCAATTGAGGACAACTTTCCAGAAGAGGTAAAATTTTTTATGCCTCCTGCACAAGGTGCAGGCTCATTAACCACACTTGAATCCATCTCACTTATTAAGCTTTTACGTATAACAAAAGCAAAAAGAATTTTTGAGTTTGGAACATATAAAGGCATTACAACACGATTGCTCTTAGAAAACTACCCAAACAGTTATGATCAAGAGCCCGTTATCTATACTCTTGATTTGCCCAATATCGAAGGAGTCGAATTTATTGCATCAGATAAAGAACATGCTTTAACATCTATAAAATCTCGAAGAAAATATATAGAATCAAAAAACAGCAATTTAGTTAAGCAGTTACTAACAGATTCAAAAAAATTCGATCCTTCCCCATATTTAAATAAATTTCAATTTATTTTTGTAGATGCTAATCACGAAGTTTCATACGTAAAAAATGATACTGAAAAAGCATTAGCCATGTTGGACAAAAACAATCCAGGCACTATTATTTGGCATGACTACAAAAGCAAAGACTTTCCAGAATTAACCAATTACATAGATAGCTTAGATATTGGAATGAATATTTATCATATAGAGAATACTATGCTTGCATTCTGTTTAATAGGGGTAGATGAGAAAAATTTAAAAAATAAAAAATAAATCAAAAAATATTACTCATATCGAATTATCAACTAACTTTTTTCTAAAAATGCCTCTACCATCTGAATTTGATAACCACCATATTCCAATTTCAAGAAAATTTATTGATGATATAAGAGAATTGTTTATTGATCAATATGTAAAACCAGGCGATTTATTGCTGGATATAGGAAATCAAGGAAAGTATAAAAAAGAAAAAAAATATCAATCTCACACTTTTGACATTACAAATACAACATCTCCAGATATTTTAGGAGATATAACAACATTTAACTCTAAGATTAATAACGAAACATATGATTCAGTCGTATGCACCGAGGTACTCGAGCATGTTGTAGATCCATTTTCCGCCATCGAAGAAATAAAAAGAATAACTAAAATTGGCGGCCATGTTCTTTTCACGACTCCGCTCAATGCCAGAATCCATGGTCCTATTCCAGACTGCTGGAGATTCACAGAGTTCGGGTTGAAAGTTCTCTTGCGCGATTTTGAAATGGTTTATTTTCAAAAGTTAGATACCCCAGGAAGAAATTTATTTCCTCTTCATTATGGATGCATCGTAAAAAAAATTACTGATAAAAAAAGTGATCCCAGAATTCTAAGCTTTCAAAAAATAGATTAAATAACAATCTTCTTCTCTTCATAAGAAATATCTTCATTTTTTATTTCGAAGTAAGTTGGCTTCTGGCCACTGCACCATTTACTCCAAATAATACAAATACTTTTTTCAAATCCATTGATTAAAGAATTCAGATCACTTATATAATTTTCAAGCATATGACTTCTTAAAGAAGATTTAATTTCCTTAGTAAGATGATTATTTTTCTTCAAAAACAATGCTTTAGCAACGAAATCTTCTTTATTATTAGCAACCAGATACTTACCCAGCCCAAGTCTATTATTAACAGCCGCACCTTGTGCGCTAGGATAAGTATCTCCAGCTAAAGTAAGCGTTGGAACGCCCATCCAGAGTGCATGTAAAGTTGTAGTTCCACCTGTATAAGGAAAAGTATCTAAACAAATATCCACTTGGTTGTGTAATTTAAGATATTCAATAAATCCAGATCGAGGATAAAAATAAAGCCGATCCTCAGAAATACCCTCTTCTTTAAACCACGCCAATAATTCTTCTGGAGCACCACCGCTTGGCATACCTGCCATTTGGAGTCGAGAATCAGGAATTTTTCGTAAAACGTCACACCATAAAGCTATTATCTCGCGGTTAATTTTATTCAACCGATTGAACGAACCAAATGTAATGTAATTATTATTAGACAACTCCTGTTTCAAATCAGGCAGTTCTCTACTTGCATCGAATGCATAAGACCTAGGAACTCTAATTATTTTTTCAGCAAATTGATTATTTATATTTCTATCTGGCAGTACTGTATTTTCTATAAAAATATAATCCATCGCCTTCAAGCCAGTCGTCCCAGGATAACCAATCCAGGTTATTTGAACAGGTGCTGGATGTCGAGCGAAAACCTTCAGTCGGTCCCCAGCAGTATGGCCACTCATATCCACTAGAATATCAATTTGGTCTTCCCGGATTTTTTCGGCTAATTTGTCATCTGACCACTGCACCACAGTGCGCCAGACATCCATGTTTTCTTTAATCCGCAGCATCGAATCATCGACCGCTCCATGGTTGGAATAGGCGTAAGTGATAAAACCTTCACGCTTGTGCAGTTCTTCAAAAAATGGAATGACAAACTTGGCGACTGCATGGTTACGAAAGTCGGCGGAAACAAAACCTATTTTTAAAGGACGGTCAATCACGCGGCTGTTGGTGTAGGTGGTGTATTCCTTGCCTTTCACCTCTTCTTCAATCAATTTACCGTAAGCACGGTGCTCTCGGTACAGCTCTTCGGGGGTGATTTTGGTGCTATGACTCAGGGCAAACAGCATGCTGCTGCGGGCATGGGAGAAGTTAGGAGCAACTTCCAATGCTTTGCGAAAGCATGCAATGGCATCATCAGCGCGGCTAAGGGAAAGGTTCACAATTCCTAAATTGGTGTGCAAGTGCGGAATATTGGGCAAGACTTTAATGCTGGCCTTAATTTCCTCCATAGCTGCTAAGGGATCTTCGGTGGCATTCAATGCAGCGCTAAGGGTAATATGGGCCGCAGCGTAATCTGGCTGGGCTTTGATTGCACGGCGCAGCCATTCCAATGCTTCATCTTCTTTTTTCTGCTGCACCAGGTTACGGCCAATTTCATACAGGCTTTCTGGGCTTTCATTGTCTATCTCTGCACAGCGCAGTAACCCGGCTTCGGCTTCGGCAAATCGACCATGCACTTCCAGTAAATGGCACAGGTTGCGCAGCGCCTGGGTGTAGCCAGGATGAATTTTTAAAGCTTGCCTAAAAGCATTTTCCGCAGCCCCCAACCGCTCTTGGTTGCGCAAGGTAACCCCATAGGCATCCAATAACTCTGCAGAATTTGGGCTTGCATCCACAGCGGCTTTAAAACAGACCAGTGCGCCGTCTTGGTCACCTTGTGCCCGCAATAAAGAGCCAAATTTTTCTAAAAAAATCGGATTGAATTTCTCTTTTTGTAAAGCTCTGGCGTAGCTGTGCAGGGCTTGTTGAATATTGCCTTGTTTTTGATAAAGCAGCCCCATTTTTCCGTGGGCAGGGGCTGACTGTGGATCAACACGCAGCACAGTTTCCAAAACCACCTGCGCCTTGTCGTCTTGGCCCAGCGCCAATAATGCATCAACCCACGCTATTTGCGCTGCCGTGTCTGTTGGCTGCAGCTGTGCGACTTGCTGGCGAGCGTGCAGTGATTTTTCTAAATTGCCACTGCGCTTTTCCGCCTCTGCCAATAATGTCCAGACTGCTGTCGCCTTAGGAAAGCGCTTGAGCAAGGTGGTCGCATGGAGGATGGTTCGATCGTATTTTTTTTGATTAAAAAGACTGAGTAATTGCTGTAAATCTGCCGTACCGGGATGGTCTGCAGCCGCGGTCGGTGCTGGCGCAGCTTGAGCCATCTCAGGTTCTGGCAATGGCGGGGCCTCTGCCAGTACCTTGGCAAGCAAATCATCTACCGATGCCTGGGCTAAGCGGATATCGCGCTGAAAAGATTCAATTTGCAAATCATTGAGGCCATAGTTGCTTGCAAGTGCCAGAACTTGTTCTGCCATTTCTGGCATATTGGCTTTAATGAGTGCATCGATATAACTAAACCAAAACTGAAGCTTGGTAGGGTTGTTATTCAGCGCAGCTTCAAAATAAGGCAGGGCTTTTATTGGCTCTAGCAATTGAACCGAATATAAAACCCCTAAATTATGCTGGGCATTTGCATCTTCTGGATTGTCTCGCAGAACAGCTTCGTACTGATCCCTTGCTTCTTCAAAGCGCCATTGCTGCTGCAGTTCAATAGCATGCTCGAGTTTATCTTCTGCTGAAGAATTTACATTGTCAAATTTTTTAACCTGTGGTTTCTTTTTAGCTAAAAAATTTTCGTTTTTGACAAGAGATTTTTTTTTATGCATAGAGCTTACTTTTATTTTTTAGTACGAAAACCCAAATAGGCTATAGATTCAAACACTGCATGTACTCTGATAATTCACACACCAGCCAAATCAGCATCAACAAAACGCGGCTGGCGTTGGTCTTTATCTGACAATAAGTAATCTACTGGCAATGCAGGCCAGGCAATCGCTAAATCTGGGTCATTCCAGGCGATGCCTCGATCGCATTCGGGTGCGTAATAGGCTGTGGTTTTATAGAGAAAATCCGCCGTGTCGCTGAGCACGACAAAGCCATGGGCAAAACCGGGAGGCAGCCACAGCTGTTTGTGGTTTTCGGCGGTGAGTGTCTCGGCCACCCACTGGCCAAAGGTGGGGGAATGGGGGCGAATATCGACGGCGACATCCCACACAGCCCCTTGCACGACCCGCACCAGTTTGCCCTGGGCGTGGGGGGGCAGCTGGTAGTGCAGCCCACGCAACACGCCCTGGCAAGAGCGGCTGTGGTTGTCTTGCACAAACTCGTAGCGGGTGCCGGTGGCGGCATCAAAGGCTTGCTGGTTAAAGCTTTCGGTAAAAAAGCCCCGGGCATCGCCAAACACTTTGGGTTCGAGCACCAGTACGTCGGCAATCGCGGTTTGCGTCACTTTCATCGCACATCCCCTTTCAAGCAGCGCAGTAGATACTGGCCGTAGCCGTTTTTCAATAAAGGCTGGGCCAGACGACTGACTTGTGCATCATCAATCCAGTGGTTGCGCCAGGCGATTTCTTCCGGGCAGGCTACTTTTAAGCCTTGGCGCTGTTCAATGGTAGCGATGAATTGACCGGCTTCTAACAGGCTGTCGTGCGTGCCCGTGTCCAGCCAAGCGTAGCCACGCCCCATCAGCTGCACATTCAGGGCGGATTTTTCGAGGTAGAGCTTGTTCAAGTCGGTAATTTCCAATTCGCCACGCGGCGAAGGTTGCAGTGCCTTGGCCAGTTCCACCACGTGCGCGTCGTAAAAGTACAGGCCCGTGACGGCGTAATGGGATTTTGGCTGTGCCGGTTTTTCTTCCAGCGACAGGACTTTGCCTGCCGCATCAAACTCGGCCACGCCATAGCGCTCGGGGTCTTGCACGTGGTAGGCGAAGACGGTGGCACCGTGGGTTTGGGCATCTGCCGCTTTTAAGAGGGGCTGCAGGCTATGGCCGTAAAAAATGTTGTCCCCCAACACCAAAGCCGAAGGGCTGCCCGCTAGGAACTGCTCACCAATCACAAACGCCTGCGCCAAGCCATCCGGGCTTGGCTGCACGGCGTACTGCAGCGACAGGCCCCATTGGCTGCCATCGCCCAAGAGCTGCTCAAACCGGGGGGTGTCTTGGGGTGTGCTGATGATTAAGATTTCCCGAATCCCCGCCAGCATCAGCGTGGATAAGGGGTAGTAAATCATGGGCTTGTCATAGACGGGCAGCAATTGTTTGCTAATTGCCAGGGTGGCCGGGTGCAAGCGGGTGCCAGAGCCGCCAGCCAGGATGATGCCTTTGCGTTGAGAGTGCATAGAGTAGATAACTATTAATTGAACAGCTTGTGCCGCTGAATTTATAAGGATTTCAGGACTTATTTAGTTTGAAATCATGATTTCATCAAGCATTCGAGCTACGCTTTTTTCCCAATGCGGGAGTTGAAGACCGAAGGTCGTTTCTAACTTGGTGCAATTGAGCCGCGAGTTAAGCGGGCGCTGCGCCGGGGTGGGGAAGGCGCTGGTGGCGACCGGTGCAATCTCTTGCACCTGCCACGGTCGCGCAGGTGCCAGGCGGCGGGCCTGCGCAATCACATAGCTGGCATAGCCATGCCAATGGGTTTCACCGCTGGCGGTGCAGTGGTACAAGCCGCCATCCTGCGGGTGGCGTTGCAAGTGGGCAATGGCATGGGCGGTGATATCGGCCAGCAACTCGGCACTGGTGGGTGCGCCCCACTGGTCGTTGATAACGGCCAAGCGCTCGCGCTCACTGGCCAGGCGCAGCATGGTTTTGGCAAAGTTATGGCCCCGTGCGGCATACACCCAGCTGGTGCGCAAAATCAAATGCTGGCAACCAGACGCTTGGATGGCCTGCTCCCCCTCCCACTTGGTCTGGCCATAGACCGACAGCGGTGCAGGCGCATCGGCCTCTGTCCAGGGGCGGCTGCCGCTGCCATCGAACACATAGTCTGTGCTGTAGTGAATCAGCCAAGCGCCCAGGCGGGCCGCCTCCAGGGCAATCTGCCCTGGCGTGGTGGCATTGAGCACGCGCGCGCGCTCGGGCTCACTCTCGGCCTTGTCCACGGCCGTGTGCGCCGCCGCATTGACAATCACGTCCGGCTGCAGCGCCCGCACCGTGGCCAGCACGCCCTCGGTGTTGGCAAAATCGCCGCAGTGCTCCGTGCCGTCCCAATCGACCGCCGTTACCTCGCCCAGCACGGCCAGGCTGCGCTGCAACTCCCAGCCCACTTGGCCGTTTTTACCGAAAAGAAGAATTTTCATCACCATGGCTGTTTAATACCGCAATATGTTTTAGAAGGTGTTGGCACGTTGCGTGCAGCAGTGCGAACGATTGTAGTGGGCCGCTTCGCGCTGAACCGCAGCAACACCATCCATGGGAGAATCAGCCCTTTTTTTTATTTCTCTTTTTTTGGCCAATCCATCCATGCTTGAGCTCTTTCGCTACGATGCCCTGATGGCAGCTGCGGCCTCCTTGTGTACCTGCATTCTCTTGGTGCTAACCAAGTCTTGGCACGGCAGTTTTTCCATCGACAGTACCGATGGCATACAAAAATTTCATACCCAGCCCACCCCCCGCATCGGCGGCATCGCCATCGCCGTAGGGGTTCTGGTCGGCTTTGCCGCCTCCAGCCACGACCCTGCCGCAGCGGAAAAACGCGCCATCCTCAGCGCTATCTTGCTTGCAGGCATGCCCGCTTTTATTTTTGGCCTGCTCGAAGACCTGACCAAACGCGTCTCGGTGCGTGCGCGTCTGCTGGCCACCATGGCCTCGGGGATATTGGGCTGGGGCATTACCGGGGTGGCACTGACCCATGTGAACGTCCCTGGGCTCGATTGGCTGCTGGGCTTTACCGCGATTTCGGTGCTGTTTACCGCGTTTGCCGTCGGTGGCGTGGCCAATGCCATCAACATGATTGATGGCTTTAATGGTCTGACCGCTGGGGTGGCCCTGATTATGTTGGGCGCTTTTGGCCTAATTGCCCGCCAGGTGGGCGATATTGCCCTGGCTTTTTCCTGCCTGGTGATGGCTGCTTCGGTCGCAGGATTTTTTGTGGTCAATTGGCCACGCGGCAAGATTTTTCTGGGGGATGGCGGAGCGTACTTTCTGGGCTTTGCGCTGGCCTGGATTGCTGTGCTGCTGCCCGAGCGCAACGCCAGCGTCTCGCCGTGGACCAGCCTGCTGATTTGCGCCTACCCCATCACCGAGGTGGGTTTCAGCATCTACCGCAGGCGCTTTCTGCGTGAGGGCTACCCGGCCACCCAGCCTGATGCTGTGCACCTGCACTCGCTGGCCAACCGCCGCTGGGCCAAAAAGCTCTGGCCCAATGCTTCGCTGACCACCCAAAATGGCATGACCGCACCGCTGTTGTGGCTCTATGCCCTGTTGCCGTGCAGTGCCGCCGTGTTTTTTTACACCAGCTTCTTGGCTACGTTGGGGGCCTTGGTCGTCAGCTTTGTCTTTTATCTGCTGATGTACCACAAGCTGGCATTTTTCCGCTGGTTGCCACGGGGCAAGCAAGACTAGCGGCCACGTTTTCAGTAAATGCCCAGCAGCAGCAGGCCCAGCAGCAGCCAGGCATCGCGGCGACGGCGGCGCAGCTGGTAGAAGTTGCGGATCAAAAACCAGCGCTGCTGCAAGCATGCCGCCTGCTGCGGTGCCACCAGGCGTGCGATGGCCAGCACCTGCCGACGAAACCAATGCGAGCGCAGCAATGCCCAGCGCTTGCGGTAGGCGCTCAAGCCGGCGTTGATGCCCACTTGGTTGCTGGCATGCTGGCGGTAATGCATGCTGGGCACCGGGTCGATGTACCAGCGCAACCCCTGGGTGCGGCAGTAGGCATACACCAGCCAGTCATGCAAATCGACCGCCCGCAAGGCGTGGGCATTGGCACGCACCCAAGGCTGCAGCTGGGCCATCGCGCTGGCACCCAGCACGTAGGTACAACCGGGGCCAGCCGCCTCAAAAAAATAATCCAGTGTCTTTTGCGGCTGCGCTTTGTCGATCAACTGGCTGCGCCCATCGTCCCAAACCGCCAGCACATTCGAGGAATACACCGCGCAGGCTCCAGAGGCCAGGCGCTGCCAGGCCCGCTGCAGCTTATCTGGCAGCCAAATATCGTCTTGGTCGGCAAACGCCACCGCATCAAAGTTGGCGCAGTCCACCTGGCACAGCAGATGAAAAAAGTTGGCCCCCGCACTGCCCAGTCGGCCCGCATCGGGCAGCAGCGTGACGGCAGGCTCGGCCTGGCTCAAGGCCTGCACCCAGGCACGCGTCCCATCGGTTGAAGCATCGACACTGATGAACAGCGCCACCTGCACCCCTTGCTGGGCCAGAATGCTCTGCACCTGCTGCTGCAGCCATGCCATGCCGTTGTAGGCCGCCAGCAGCACCGCCATGCGGGGCACAGAGGGCGCAGAAAACGCCCCAGAAAACGTCCCAGAAAACGTCCCAGGGGATAACGACGTAGCCGCCACCGCGCTGGCCTCAGCCTTGCGTCTTCAGCCAGCGATTGACCGCATCCACATTGGCCATGCGCTCCTGCCCCGCCAGCATTTGCAGTTTGAGGTGGGCCAGCACATAGCCATAGCGTGCCTGTGCCAAATCGCGCTGCGCCACCGTCAGCTGCTGCTCGGCATTGAGTACATCCACCGTCGTGCGCGCGCCGGCTTGCAAAGATTTTTGGCTGGACAGCAGCGCCTGCTGCGCGGAGCGCACCGCTTGCTCCAGGGCCGCAATGCGCAGCACGCCCTCGGTCATGGCGCTGAACTGCTCATACACCTGGTTGCTCAAATCGCGCTGCGCAGCCTCCAGCGTTTGCTGCATGCGCTGCACCTCGGCCAAGGCCTGGCGCACCGTTGAGCTCACATAACCGCCAGAGTACAAAGGCACATTCAATTGCACCCCCACGTACTTTTGCTTGTACACCGTGTTGATGCTGGTCACAGAATCACTGTCCGAGCGGGACACCGTGGCCACCACATCCAGCGTCGGCTTGTGCCCGGCCTGGGCTTTGTCCACCTCGGCCTGGGCAGCCCGCAGGCGCGCGCGCAGCGCCTGCAATTGCGGGCTGCTCTCTTCGGCCAAGGCAATCCATTGCTCGGCACTGGTGGGGACGGGCGCACTGGGGGCAAAGCGCTGGGTATCCAGATCGGCCAGTTGCACCAGCTGCGCCACAGGCACCCCCAGCAGCAAGGCCAAACGCCGCCGCGCCAAATCCAGTGCCTGCTGGGCCTGCAGCACCTGCGCATGCGCCAAATCCATGCGGGCTTGGGCCTCATCCACATCGGTGCGCATGCCCACCCCGGCGGCAAAACCCTTTTGCGCCGATTGCAACTGCGCCGCAAACGCCGTCTTTTGCGCACTGGCCAAATCCAGCTGCACCTGCCCCAGCAGCGCATCAAAGTAGGCTTGGGCGACCCGCTCCAGCAAGTCATTTTCATTGACATCGAGCACCGCATCGGCATCCTGCACCTGTGCCCGGGCCTGTTTTATCTGCGCCAATATAGCGGGTCGATAAAGGGGCTGGCGCAGCTGCAGCGCAGCATTATTGCTATCGTAATAACGCTCAGAGACCGAACGCTGCCCCAGCATATTGGCCGTCTGCGACTCCAGGTGGTTGCGGTTTTGGCCCGCGCTCAAACTCAGGCTGGGCCGCCGTTGGGACAGCGCCTGGGGCAAGCGTTCCTGCGCTGCCTGGGCTGCGGCGCGCTCGGCCAAAATCGTCGCATCGTGCTGCAGGGCCGCCTCGTAGGCGGTTTTAAAATCCAGCGCCCAAGCAGGATTTGCATGAAAAGCCGTCAAAACCAATGTGGATAAAGCGGTTACAGCTATATTTTTTGAAAAAATCATCGCGCATCACTCCTCAGTCATCGACGCCGCCATGCGCTTGAGCAGCGGGTGCAACAAATACACCAGCATGCTGCGCTCGCCGCCTTTGAAGATCACCTCCACCGGCATGCCGGGGTGCAACTGGCGGTGGCCCAGCTCCTTCAGGCCTTCGCCCGTCACCTGCACTCGGGCCAAGTAATAGGTCATGCCCGTGTGCTCGTCCTTGAGCAAGTCCCCAGAAATCGACACCACCTGCCCCTGCACCACCAGCTGTGGCGAGTTCACGAACGAAGAAAAGCGCACATCCACCGGCATCTGCGGTTGCACACGGTCAATCATGTGCGGTGGCACCTGCGCCTCCAGCAGCAACGGGGCCCCCTTGGGCACGATGTCCATGATCTTTTGGCCCGGCTGCACCACACCGCCTTCAGTCTGCACCGCCAGCCCCACCACCTGACCGGCAGCCGGCGAACGAATCTCCATGCGCTCCAAATCATTGCTCACCGCGCGATAGCGCTCACCCTGGGCCAGCACCTGGCGGTTGACCTCGGCCAGCTGCGTTTCCACCTCTTTGCGGTACTCCTGCTGGCGCGAAACGATGCGCTGCTGCAACTCGGCAATGCTGCTGGTGGTGCGCAGCGCATTGCCTTGCAAATCGGCCAAGGCCGAGCGGATATCCGCCTGCTGGCGCTCCAGCTCGCGCTGGCGATTGTGGGGGGCGTAGCCCTCTTGCACCAGCTCGCGCAGGGGGGTCAGCTCCTGCTGCAGCAGGGCCAACTGCGCTTGGCGATTTTGCTCAATGCTCTTGTAGGACTGCTGCAGTGCCCGCTGGCCAGCCACCCCTTCTTTGAGCGACTGAATATCTGCCTGCAACTGGGCGCGGCGGGCGCTGAACAGCTGCGTTTGGTTTTGCAGCTGCAGCTGCAGCTGGGCATCTTGCTTGGCGGCCTCCAGCAACTCCGGGGCAAACTCCACCTTGGGGTGGCCCTGCTGCTCGGCAATCAAGCGCCCTTGCGTTGCCAGCAGCGCAAAATAGCCTTGGCGCACATCGGCATAGTTGGCCTTGGCCACGGCATCGTCCAGGCGCATCAGCACCTGATCGGCCTGCACCTCATCGCCTTCGCGCACCAGCACCTGTTTGACAATGCCGCCGCTCAAATGCTGCACCGCCTTGCGCTTGGTATCCAGCGCCACCGTCCCCGTGCTGGGTACGCCCTCATCCAGCGGCGCAAAAATTGCCCAGATTAAAAACCCCACAAACGCAATGCCCAAGGCCCATAAACCAATGCGCCCGGCCCGCCCCAAATCCTGGGCAGCGCCACCCTCTTGGGGCGCATCCAGCGCTGCCACTGCTGTATTTTGCATAGAAGAATCTGCCATTTTTCAACCTAAAACTGAACTGTTATCTCATCCAAACCAGGGCATTGCCGCGCCGCCTCACGCGCCTGCTGCGGCCGCATCCGGCGCTGCAGCGGTCACTTGTGCCTGGGCCGGGGCCTGGGCTGGCTGCGCCGCGCGCAAGGCCGCCAACACGGCGTCCCGCGGGCCCTGGGCCTGCAGCACCCCATCTTTCAAAATCACCACGTTATCGGCCACCGCCAAAATGCCCGGCCGGTGCGTGATCAGCACCACCGCGCTGCCCCGGGCACGCAGGGCCTGCACCGCTTGCACCAGTGCGGCCTCGCCCACATCGTCCAGGTTGGCGTTGGGCTCATCCAGCACCACCAAGGCCGGCTGGCCATAAATGGCCCGCGCCAAGCCAATGCGCTGGCGCTGACCGCCCGAGAGCAGGTTGCCTGCTTCCCCCATCGACGTGTCGTAGCCCTTGGGAAAGCGCAGAATCATCTCGTGCAGCCCCGCGTCCTTGGCCGCGGCAATCACCTTCTGCGCATCCACCTCGCCCAAGCGGGCAATGTTTTCGGCAATCGTGCCCTCAAACAGCTCGATGTCTTGGGGCAAATACCCAATATAGGCCCCCAACTCATCGCGGTTCCACCCCTGGATCGGGCGCTCATCGAGCAACACCTCCCCCGCCATCTGCGGCCAAATCCCCAAAATGCACCGCGCCAGCGTTGATTTGCCCGACCCCGAGGGCCCCAACACCACTGTCACCGAAGCGGGCTGCACCTGCAAGCTCACCCCCTTCAAAATCGGCTCCTTGCGCTCGGGCACCACGGCCACCACATCGCGCAGCGTCAATGCCCCGGTGGGTGGCACCCGGGTCAGCGCCGGATCGCGCTCGGGGTTTTCGCGCAGCAGCGCCTCCAGGCGGGCAAACGCCCCCTTGGCCAGCGACATCCCCCGCCAGGCCCCCACCAGCAAATCAATCGGGGCCAGCGCCCGCGTCATCAGCATGTTGGCAGCAATCATCGCCCCCGGTGACAACTCACCTTGCACCACCAGCAACGCCCCGGCCCCCAGGGCCAGCGACTGCTGCGTGTAGCGCACAAACTTGCTCACCGCCTGCATGCGGTGCTGCTGCTCCTGCGCACCGCCTTGCAGCTGCAGCGTCTGCCCATGCAAACGCTGCCACAGCGCGCGCAAGTTGGGCAGCATCCCCATGGGGTAGAGCACCTCTGCATTGCGCAGCTTGCTTTGCAGAAACTGCGCCTCAGCGCCCACGGCCTGCTGCGCCGTCTGGGCCGGTGCCACTGTGTGGCGCTGCCCCAGCCACACCAACCCCATTTGGACCAAGGCAAAAAAGATCGCCACAAACCCCAAAAACGGGTGCAGCATGAACACCACCACCAGGTAAATCGGTGCCCAAGGCGCATCGAACAGCGCAAAAATGCCCTGCCCCGTCAAGAACTGGCGCAGCTGCACCAAGTCACCAAAAATCTTGCCGGTGTGGTCCCCGCTGTCACGCAAATTGCTCTGAAAACTGGCGTTAAACACCCGCGTACTGAGCATGGCATCAAAACGCACCCCGGCACGCACCAGCACCAGCGAGCGCAACCACTCGGCGCACGCCCCCATGATGAACAGCGCCAGCGTCAGCAGCGACAGCATGATCAAAGTCGTGCCGCTGTGGCTCATCATCACCCGGTCAAACACCTGCAACATGTACAAAGTAGGGGCCAACATCAGCACGTTGATCACCATGCTCAACGCCCCCGTCGTCCAAAACTCACGGCGAAACGCCCACAGCGCCCGCGTCAGCTCAGAGCGCGCAAAAAAACCTGAAACTGCCATCACATAAAGCCTTATTTCTTCTGCCAGAACCGCACCTGGGCCACGCCTTACGCCGCCTGGCGCGGGGCCACCGCCGCCTGCTGCAGGGCCGCCAGCACCTCATCGCGCGGGCCAAACGCCTGCTGCACACCATCGCGTATCAGCAGCATCTTGTGCGCCACCCCCAGCACGCTGGTGCGGTGCGTAATCACCACCACCGTGGCCCCACGGGCGCTGGCCTGGGCAATGGCGCGCGCCAGGGCGGCATCGCCCTCATCGTCCAGATTGGAGTTGGGCTCATCCAGCACAATCAGCGTCGGTGCGCCGTACAGCGCACGCGCCAGTCCAATGCGCTGGCGCTGCCCACCCGAGAGCCGCACCCCTCCTGGCCCCACCACCGTCTCATAGCCCTGGGGCAGCGATTCAATCAGCGCATCCACCCCCACCGCTTGGGCAGCGGCACGCACCTTGTGCATGTCCACCTCGCCAAAGCGGGCGATGTTCTGCGCCAGCGTTCCTTCCAGTAGCTCCACGCCCTGCGGCAAATAACCCACATGGGGGCCGAGCTCGGCCTTGTCCCAGCTGAAAATATCCACCCCATCCAAGCGCACCTTGCCCGAAGCCGCAGGCCACAGGCCCACCAGCAACCGCGCCAGCGTGCTCTTGCCCGAGGCCGATGGCCCCACCACCGCCAGCACCTCGCCCGGCTGCAGGGCAAACGCCACCCCGCGCACAATCACCCCAGGACTGCCGGGGGCCCCCGCCATCAACTGCTCCACCTGCAGCACGCCACGCGGCGCTGGCAAAGCCATGTTCTCGGGGTCTTTGGGCACCGCCGCCAGCAGCGCCTCCAGGCGATGCCACGAATCACGCACCCCAATCACCGCCTGCCACTGGGCCACCACCTGCAACAGGGGGGCCAGCATGCGCCCGCCCAAGATGGAGCCGACAATCATCATCCCGCCGCCGCCATGCAACTCATTGTTCAGCAGCAGCCAAGAGGCCAAACCCAGCAGCAAAGAACTCAAGGTGCTCTGCAACAACTTGCCCAGCGCCTGAAACCCACCCGCGCTCTCGGAAGCCTGGGCCTGTAAATTCAAAAACTCGCGCTGCTTTTGCACCCAGCGCTGGTGCGTGGCACGCAGCATGCCCATGGCGGCAATCACCTCGGCATTGCGCAACGTGCCATCGGCATACTGCTGCGCCTGAAACGCCTTTTGGTTGGCCTGCATCAACGGCTGCTTGGTGCGCCGCTCATTCCACAGAGCCACCAGCGTCTGGGCAATACCAAACACCACCGCCGACCAGCCCAGCCACGGGCTGATCAAAAACAGCAACACCGCCATCAAAATCGCCACCGGCGCTTCCATGATCGCCAGCAAGGCCGGAGAAAACAAAAAATCGCGCAGCTTGGCAAAGTCCTGCAGCAGCTGCGCCGTGCCACCGGGCACATTGCGCAGCTTGGCGGCAAACACCGCATCAAACACCCGCGTACTCAGCAGCGCATCAAAACGCTGCGCCGCCGCACGCATCACCTCGGCTCGGGCCCACTCCAGCAATTCCATCAGCGCATACGCGCCCAGCACCACCACCGTCAGCCAAAACAGCGTGCCGTAGCTGCGGCTATCGACCACCCGGCTGTACACCTCCAGCATATAACCCGACGGGGCCAACACCAGCACACTGGCAAACAGACTGAACCAGCCCGCTCGCGTAAAAAATGGCCGCAGCTGCACCAATGCAGCACGCAACTCGGGGCCCTGTGCAGGCGCTTGGAATTTCTGTGCGCTCATACCACCTCATCTACCATGACATATTCCGGCAACTCACCCGGCTGGGGCAGCGGCAGCGCACTGGCACCGTCTTGCTCCTGCTGGTGGTCCACCAATAAAAAAACCAGCGCAAAGCTGGGCACCCCGGATGCACTGGCCTGCCCCTGCTGCAGCACCACCTCACGCAACTTTTGCTGGGCAAAGCGCTGCTGCACCTCAGGGGCCAGCGCCAACTCAAAGCGCATGCGGCCATCCAGGGTGAACATCGACAACTGCCCCGCTTTGATACTCAGCGTGTGCCGATCGAAATACACCGGACTGTTCGCACCAAAGCGCAGCAGCGGCAAAGGCCGATCGCCCAACTTGTCCAAATGCAGCGGACTGCTTGGGCTTTGAAACACCAAACGGCAGGTGCGCGAGACCGAATAAATCGCGTTGCACACCATCTGCGACCCCATCTGCGGAAACGCCTCGCGCAGCTGCCGGTACGCCAAATGGTGCAACGCCACCCGGTTCCACACCCGCGTCTGCTGCACCAAGGGCGCCAGCGCGTTGCACAGCTGCGCAAACCCTTGCTGCAACTGCAGCAAACGCTGCACCTGGGCCGGGGTGGTTTCAAGGGGAATACGAAGAAGGGCATCCATAACAGGGCGCGAGTGTAGCAGCGCCTCCTATATGAAATTCATATAAGAAGGTAAAAAAACAAAAAAAGGGCCGCCTTTGTGCAGCCCATCGCCCCATTACCCCGATTGCCCCTCCATGAGCCATCTATTCGCCATCCATCACCAACCCAGCAATAACACATTCAGCCCGGCCATGGCCGCATCGGGCACGCCCACCACATCAATCACCGCCACCACTTGTGCCGCATCTGCTGTAGCTCCCCCCTCTGCACTTGGCTGGGCCAAATGCAAATACGCCCCCGGTGCCACTGGCTGCCAGCCCAAAGCCTCGGCCTGCAGCATGCGCAGCTCCTGCAGTTCAGTGGGCCAGTCGAGTAAATCGGCGTGCATCTTGTATTCAGCCATCAACGTCTATGGTGCGCCGCACCAGCAAGAGAAAAGAAAGGGCTCGCAATCTACCACAGCCGCCCCCTGCGCGGCAGCCCGCCGGTATCTCTGCCCATGCGGATACCCCACAAGCAGCGCACACTAACCAGATGACCCCGTGCCACCCAGCGGGCACAATGCCTGTGCCCAGTACGCACGAGTACGTAAATTGCCCGCGCTTACATGCGCTTACGCACGCGCATCTGCGCGGTTTTTATGATGTTGGTTCGCCAACTTCCCTCAACGAAAGGTTCCCACCATGAACGCCTCCACCATCCTGGCCCAACACGGCTACACCCTGACACAAGCCGCGCAATGGCTCAGTCAAAACGCCAACAATCCCCGCGAAATTTACGCCACCACCAAAGCGCTGGGGCTGTCCAACGACATGCTGGCCGACATCCTGCGCCCCAGCATGCCCAGCATCAACGCTGCCGAAATTGATGCCTACTTCAGCGGTAACGGCATTGCCACGGCCAGCAGCGTACTGGCGCAGCATGGCTGGACAACGGCCCAGGCCGCCCAGTGGATTCAAGCGCACCTGAACGACCCAGCGCAAATTCAAAGCACCATGGCCAGCCTGGGGCTGGACTACACCATGCTCAGCGAAGTGGCCGCGCAGTTGCAACCGGGCATCACCCCAGCGCAAATTCAGCAGTTTTTTCAAGCATCCATTCCCCAGCCGCAACCGCAACCGCAGCCCGGCCCACAAGTGCCTGGAGCGGGCGAGGCCGTGTTCCCTACCGAGTTGCAAAACCTCGTCAGCCTGAATCAAAACACCGGCGTGCTGTCCAACGCCAATGTGCGCTCCATCGCGCTGCAGCAAGGGGTCAGCGCAGAACGCTACGACCAGCTGTTCAGCCCAAGCAGCATTGATTTGAATGGAGATGGCATCCTCAGCACCAACGAACTGGGCCTGAGCACCCTGGGCAACCTGCCCGCCACCAGCGATACGGTGGCCTCCTTGCTCTACGGCACCGTGATCAACGTGTACCACGCGCTGGATATGCAAGAGCTCACCAACATCGGCAATTTTGTGAGCGCCCACGCCAACGAGATCGCGTACAACCCGAACTCCCCCTACGTGGCGCAGCTGGAATCCATGATGGTCACGGCCTTGAGCACGCCTGCAGCACAGCCCATCATGAGCGATGCGCAAATTGCCAACGCCCTGGGCATGATCGTTGCCGGCATGGCGCAAAGCTATGGCAACGGCGGTGCGCTGTTTGACGATGCATTCAGTGGCATTTTCGGCTTCTAAGTTTTAAAATATAAAAACCATAGCTTCTAACGCTTATACAGCAAGCGTTAGAAGCTATTTTTTTGCTCAGGTTACCCCCTGCGGGCTGAACACTTGGGGTTATGCCAGGGCAGCAATCCCTTGCTCGGCAAACCAATCGTTCACCACAGCACCCGTCAAGGTTACGGACGTAAAGTGGGGCTGCACAATGTCGGCCAGCATTTGGCTGTTCAGGCCTGCATTGGCGCAAACGTCATAAATCGCCTGCGGGTTATCCAGATGCTGAATCACCCATTGCAGGGCATCGTTGGCAGTAATCTGAAATTTCTGCTGCAAAAAATCCTCGGTGGGATTTTTCGGCTTGTCTGCGCTATTACCCACACCTTGGCTTTTGAACCACGCATCCACATCTGCACCCGTCAAACGGCTTCCAGAAAACGTGCGCTTGGTGCAGATGCGGCAAATCCGCAAATGCTGCCACCTGCACCTGGCAAGATTGCAGGCTATGCGGCCGTGGTGTACCAGCGCACCTGCCCAGGCAAAGCGCCAGAGGCTATTTTGCATGTCGGTGTCCAAAGTACAGGCATCTTTTCTAAGCCCGAAATAATGGCCAGCAGTTCAGTAGGCATGCAAGATGTACTGATCACTCAGGCCGCCAATCGCCCGCAGTGGCTCGCGCAGGTGGTAGAGCGTCTTGTGCATGTAGCGCCCACCAATCCAGCAGCAAAGCAAGTGCTGGTGGCTACGCACGAGAATCTGGTGCAAGCTTTGCCCGAGTTAGCAACAGCGCTCAATGAGGCTGTGCAGTGAGCAGGGTGTGAGTTCCCAGACACCATCACCCAGGAAGTCGAAAGCGAAAATCTAAACTGAAGCACCCGGCATCACCCTGCGCGAGTTGAAGCACAGCTCCCCAAGTGGCAATCGGGGGCTGTCTCTGCTGCTGTTGGAGTCGGCAGCACCCAGGAGCTTCGGGGCAGCGGATTTCTGGAAACCGTGGTCTGCCTGCTATTCAATGTCCCGAATGTCCCGTACTCAATGGGAAATAGCAGACTCTTGACTGTCTAAAAAACTTTGAGCGGCACAGGGTGCAAAATTATCTCAGGCTCAGGTGCTCTACTTCGGGTTTAAATCCACCCCTTTTATAGGCAACCTCACTGCACATATTTTCTTCACACAATGTTGCAATAAACAAACACCGTATTGAGCTTCTGGCTTGAGCAAGTCCAAAAAAATACTTATACTGCCAAAGAAATTTTTGGTACTGCTCACAAAAAAAGATTCAATAATTTTTTGTATCCAATCATTGGTGCATCTCTATATACCAAGCACAGGTTACCAGAAATTTTTAAAATGCTAAAAGTGTGCAGCTATCCATCAATTTCTAAGTTTTATTTAAAATAAAACCATTCCCTGCTTGCTATATTAGCAAGCTTACCGCCCATACGGGTAATTCTGGAGATAAAAAGTGGCATATATTTCTGATTTAACACAAATTTATTTGAAAAAACTGGGTGTTTCTTCAAATGATGTACTGAGCTTTGTGCTTTCAAATGAAAATAATCCGTCTTTGATTTACAGCACGGCCAAGCAATATGGCATCACTACACAAATGCTGGCAGAAGTCGTCAGCTCAGCCATCCCCTCCATTGATGTGAACGGCGTGCGCCAGTTCTTCAAAAATAGCGGCCTGGATTCTCTGCAGCTGGACAACTCTTCTGCTCACCTGGACCCCAATTATTTTAAAAATCTGTTTGATGGCTCCAAACTCGTTCAGTACCAAGGCATCAATGACAATATTGTTCTAGGTGATGGCGACGATTATGTCGATGCAGGCCCTGGTGATGACACCATCAAGGGCAATGGCGGCAACGACGTTCTGCTGGGCGGCTCAGGAAACGACAACATTGATGGCGGCCGTGGCGCGGATTATATTGAAGGGGGCTTTGGCGCCGACAAGCTCTATGGCGGCAAATATGCCAACTCCACCTATGTTTATGGTTACTACCAGGGAAATCAATGGATTCCTGGATATTATGTAGATACCGTTGATCACGCAACCAACCTGATTTATGGCGGTGGTGGAGACGACTATATAGAAGGCGGCTACGGTGCGGATGTGCTGGATGGTGGTGATGGTGCCGACAGGATCTATGGCGGTGGAAAATCCTCCTATGACGGAAGTAATATCCGTGACCACGATATCATTTATGGCCGCGGTGGCGATGATTGGATTGATGGCGAAGAAGGGGATGACGTCATTTATGGCGGCACCGGAGAAGACTATATTCGTGGAGGCTCAGGGTCTGACACCATTTATGGCGAAGAAGGCGACGACACCATCTTTGCAAATTACTCTTCCAGCGACGACTACACCGTAGATTATGTATTTGGCGGCGCTGGAAATGACACAATTTATATTGCCTCTGGCGACCAAGCAGATGCAGGCGAAGGTAATGACACCATCACCTTCAGCGCAGGCTCGTCTACAGCCCAGGCAGTGACAACCGCATTGATTGTGGCAGGCGAGGGGGCAGACCGGATCAACGCTTATGCACTGTCTGCAAGCAACCGCCTGATTATTGACCTGACCGAGAGCACACAATCCACCGACAAGATCGATGCATGGTCTATCAACGACAGCACGTTCAATATGGCCATGGAAGTGCGTGGCTTTAATATCAAATATGATACTTTTTCGATTGGCAACTTTGATTTGAATGGCACCAGTGATTTCTCTTATAGAGGCGCTGGAATCAATTCCAAATATACAAATGTCAATTACTCTCAAATTCTGACTAGCGCCTCTACCCCATATCTGCAGCGCAATATTGATTATAAAAACCCCAACCCCGATGCCTATGGCAAGGGTTTCTTTGTCATTCAAGGGGCTTCTGCCACAGCTTCCGACAGCTTGAGCGCCGCAACATTCATTGATGCCTACGGCAATAATGCAACCTATGACAAGGAAGATGCGCATTATTTCCTGATCAATATTGGCACCAGCGATATGGGCCTGTACAAGTTCAAGGACGACTCTGGCGCAGACAATAATGTAGTGGCCGACGAGCTGACGCCAGTTGCCTTGTTCGTGGGCCTGCGCACGGAAGACTTCACCACGCAAGACTTGTTCAACGTTTTTATTTAATAAAAAAACGTTGACTGGTGTTGAGTGCCAGTAAGCTAAAGCCGGTATCCCTACCGGCTTTTTTTTGGCTTTTTTGGATTTACCCAATACGCTCTACCACCGCTGATGCTTATTGGCGCAGGGGGTTTTTAATTCAATGCGCACCGAAGCTAAGGGTACCGCCGTGGTTCAGGAATTCGAGATCGATTTCACCGCTCGGGGTGGTAGGCAGAGCCTGCTGGCTTTGCGCCTGCGCGTTGGCGTTGGCGTTGGCGTGGGCTGCGGCAAGCTGGCCCAGCATCTGCAAGTGCTGCATCGACAGCAGCTGGCAGTAAGCCACCGACAACGCCCCCGCCTGCTGCAAGCGCTGCAGGGCTTCAGCCCCCAGGCCGTTGAGTCGGTCTTCATCAATGCGGTAGAGGCCTTGCACGGTTTTCTCACCCTGCCCGCTCTTGAGCGTGACTGGCCAGGGCTGAATCAGCCCTTCTGCCTGCAAGGCGGCGCACGCACGCTCGGTGACGGCACGATTGGCCTGCACCTGCTGCAAAAAGTGGAGCACGACCTTGACCGATTCGCTGGGCTCACCCTGCGCGTCAAAAAAGGGCTCGGGATGGTCTTCGCCAACCATGCCGCTATCAGTTGCCACACACAGCACCCACTGGCCGCTTTGCGTGTGTGCCAGCCTGAAAGGGTAAGCACGGTACATGGCTGGCGTGTACGCCCCCATCCAGCGACCGTCAGGCGACACCCACAAGTTCTGACCAGGCTGCAGGCCCTGCACCGCAGCCGGCACAAAAGCCTCTCCTTGCGGGATAAAAGCAATCGGCAGCGTCATGCAGGCCTTGGCCAGCTCCTGCACCACCAGCGGGGCCAGGGTATCGGCAGCGGCAAAGCGGTAGTCGGTATAGCGCTTCCAGCGCAGATTCGCAAAGTCGGTCTTGGTAATGGCTTGATATTGGGGCATACAGTGACTAGGAAGAAGGTTTTAGAAGGCTTTATCAGCAGCGCACTCTGTCCGAATGCATCACGTGGGCATTGTGGGCCAGCTCCTGGCCCACAGACTCGAATGCTTTGTAACTGGCACCTTTACGGCACCTTTGCGTCATCCAAAAGGCTATCGAGGTCGCAGGTACCCCAAACTGGCTTCACGCAATCTGCAAGGCCTTCAAAATCGGCAGCTGTTTCTCGGCAAACTCGCTGGCCTGCGCAGTCAGTTCTGCCAAGTTTTCTTCGACGCTTTCCAGCGTCTTGCCATCTTTAACCAGTCGTTGGTTTTGTAGGGCAAGGATGTTCCACACGAAGCTGGCCCAGTCCTGCGGCTGCTTGTGGCCCTGCTGCTTGGCCAGCAAAAACAGCTGCTGAAAGCGGGGCACGGTAACACCGCCGCCAGTAACCGGGCTGGCCAGGTAGCTCAGCTCATTGCTGCTGCGCGCCTTGGTCATCAGGTACACATTGAGCCTGTCGGTGCGTTTCTTGGCTTTCTGGACCACAGCATCGTCTTGCACCGCCTGCACCGCACCGGTGGCACTGAGCACCATGGCGGCTTGCAGGATCTGGGCGAAGCTCAGGCTTTGGGTGCTCGGGGTGGCTTTAAGGGCGTGCTCCAGCTGGCCCAGGGTCTTGGGTTTGTGATCGGCCAGTTGGTCAAGGATGGGGCCATACACGGCCTCTTGCAGGGTGGCTTCACCCAAGCTACCGGTAACTTTCAGGCCCACGTCTGCGCGGGGTTGGGCAAGGAGGATGCGCTGGCCCCGCAAGGCTTCGGCCTGCTCCAGCGCTGTGAGGGTTCTGCCCCCCTTCACCCAGTAGTCTTTGCGAAACTGCTGATTCACACAAAAGTCGCGCGTAGTCTGGCGGAACATGGGGTCGGGGATGCTGGCCAACAGCGTTTGCTGCTCTGCTGTGAGGTTCACCGCATCAATAGCGTCCAGATAATTGGCCGAGCAAGCCCAGGTGAGCTTGGCACTTTGCAGCCAGCGGCCCATTTGGGCAAAAGCCATGGGTTGCCAGTCACGGTTGAAGTACTCGTGGGCTACGTAGTGGCGGTTCTGGCCTTTGATGGCTTTGATGCGCTCAGCAATCTGCGGGTTGGCGCGCGCGTAGGCCGGGTTGGCTGCCAGCAGTTGGTCCGCGAAGTTCAGGGCTGCGTCGATGCGGCTGACAATACCGGCACCATCAGAGCCCAGCACTTCGGCGTGCTCGGTGAGCAAATCGCGCATAGGCACCATGGCAGCCCAGCCCGGCTGGGTGTTGTAGCTGATGTAGAGCACACCGCCCACCTTGAGCTTGCGGCGGATGAAATCGACGATTACGGCGCGGTTCTCATCCGAAATCCAGCTCCAGATGCCGTGCAAGCCGATGTAATCGAACTCAGGCAAATCGGCGCGGGCACCGAACTGGTCGAAGGCTTCGTCAAACAACTGGGCACCGGATTCAGCCACGCGGGCCAGCTCTTGGGCAAAAGCCGCCTGAGCCGGGTTGAAGTCGGTGCCAGACCACTGCACCACGCTGGCAGCGGCGTGCAAGTTGGCGCTCATGCCCTGGCCGAAGCCCAGTTCGCAGGCGCTGCCCACTTCCGGCGGCACCAGGCCCGCGTTCAGGAAGGCCAGCCGCACACGCAGCGGGTTCAGTTCTGTGTAATAACCGTAGGTGTAGCCAATGTCGGCCACATAGCCGGCAGTCCAGTCGGTCATTGTGTTTGTCTCCTTGGGGATGTAATAGATGTCTGAAGATTAAAAAATCATAGCTGCTAGCGGTTTCTGGGTAATCCCTAGAGGCTGATTTAAATCAAAATTTTGCACCCTCTTACGCGGCCTTGGCTTCGAACACCCTCTTGGCAGCCGCCAGGCCACGCAAGCAGCGCTGCTGGCGGTGGGCGGCCAACTCGATCAGCTTGGCGGGCGTGCCCACGGCACTGGCAAAGTCTTTGAAGAAATGGTCAGCACTGGCAATAAAGGCCTCGGCATCCATGCCCAGGCGACTGAGCAGGGGCGGCGTGCTGGCGGGGATGGCCCCGCGCTTGCTTGGGTGTACAGCGCGGCCCATGGTATCGACCAAGTCCAGGTACTCCTCCAAGCCAAACGGCACCGCCTGCGCAAAACCGCTGGTGGGGTCAAAGGGCATCAGCGGTGCCTCGGGCAGCGCTGAAATTTCTGCTTCTGATAGCAGTCCGGGCAATGTGCGCGCGGGCGATGCGTCTATTTCACCCACAACCTCTGGTGCTACCACAGGTGCCCGCACCGGCTCAAAAGCGCGGCCTTGCAGCTCGGCCAGGCGTGCGGCAATAGAGGTATGGGCGCTGTCCTCCAGGCTCTGGGCCATACCGGCACGAATGGGGTTCAAGTCCACATAGGCCATGGCGGCCAGCAGCGCCTGCTCATCGAGCAGCGCCTGGCTTTTAAAGCGCCCTTCCCAAAAGCGCCCCGTGCAACCCTCCTCGGCATTGGCCTGGCGGGCAATGGTTTCGTTGAGCACGCGCATAAACCACGACACATCGGCCAAGCGCTGGCGGTACAGCGCGGCAAACTCAGCCACCTTCAGGCGCTCTGCCTCGCCCAGCAGCGCACCGCCCAGGTAGCGCTGCACCAGCAAGGGGCCGGTGAAAAGTTGCGTCCAGCGGCGCAGCACCTCGTCGTCGCTCAGTGCCTGGGCGCGGGCTGCGTCCACGCGCAGCACAGCGTGGTAGTGGTTGCTCATCACCGCATAGGCGGCCACGTCAATGGTGAAGACCGAGGCCAGCTCACGGATGCGCGTTTCTATCCAGCCCCGGCGGTGTTCAAAGCACTGACCGGTAGCCGCATCCTGGCCGCACAGAAAAGCGCGGCGCACGCAGCGGTTAACGACATGGTACCAGGGCGTGTCAGCCAGCGAGATCAGGGAGGAGCGAGGGCGGGTCATGATGTCACGCTGGCGAATGCGTCTGCAGCCAGTCTTTCAAGGCATCATTCATGCGTGTCTGCCAGCCTTTTCCAGTGGCTTTGAAGGCCGCGATGACCTCCGCGTCGTAGCGCACCGTCAGGGCCTGCTTGGTGCTTTGCGCCTTGGGGCGGCCACGGGAAAGCGCCTCACGCAGCACAGCCGCGCCTTCTGGGGCAGATACTGGCTGCTCACCGATTTTCCACTCGCCCTGCTCGAAGAAATCTTGCGTCAACTCCGGCGCGTCGTCTGGGTCAATCCAGGGCTTGGGCGAATCTTGCGATTTCACGTTCATTGGCTTTCCTCATGCTGATGATGCGGCGAACCTCGCCGCGAGGCGTCCAGACCAAGATAACCATCCGGCCATCCAACACACCGACGGTAGTGAACCGTGGCTCACCATAGTCAAAACGGGCATCTTCTGCCGTGACATTCACCCCGGCGAACACCTCGCCAGCCTGGGCGAAATCCAAGCCACGCTCTGCGAGTGTCTTGTCGCGCTTGTCGGGGTCGAACTCGATCTGCATAGCACTTATTGTAGTTACGTTATTTCGAGGGAGGAGCGGGGACGGGTCATGGGCAGGAGTTTAAAGAATGCTGTTTATTTAGGCAATTAAAGTGGGTGTCCTTTTTAATTCGCAAAATAAGCCCCAATCCCCGCCTGCGTCCTGGCGGGACGCACACAGCCACAAAAGCCTCCACAGACGTAAAAAAGCCCCCGTGAGGCGATGCTCGCGGGGGCTTTGTGGGTTCCTAAGTGTCGTTTTACGCCTTGGAGGCTGCCATCCCCACCACTCTGGCAAGGATGACCGCTTCTTTGAACGGAAAACTTTACTTAGTTATCCAAGTTACGCCAGCGTCAGATAGTCCGAGGTCGTATCGAGCGTGGCGCTGGTCAGGTCGACCAAACCAGTCAGCTTGACAACGAGGTCGCCGGCACCGAAGCCCAGCGTACCGTCATTGGCAACGACATACGTGTCTGCGCCGTACTGGAACCAGGTAACGCTGTTGTCCGCCGGGGTCACCGTGGCCTGAGCCAGCGCTTGATCCAGGTTCGTCACGCTTGCACCCAAGGCAATCTTAGTCGTGGTGAACGACGTATTGCCACCCAACAGCTTGATCGAGTCCGTGGACGAGAAATCGGTGATCGCGTTCTTGAATGCACCCGTGGCTTCTGTCAGCGATCCAGCGACTGCAATAGCGGCCGACACGTCGAACTTGTCCGCACCAGCGCCACCAGTGAACTTGCCGCCTGCAACCGAGGAGACGATCAAGTCATCGCCAGCGCCTGCATCCACGGTTGCCTTCTGGGTCAGCGTGATGGAATCCTTGCCAGCACCCGTCTTCACGGTCAAACCTGCGTTTGCAACGTTGGTCACGTTATTTGTATTGATGGTCAGAGCGCCCGTAGCAGCCGAACCGTCAATCATCTTCACGCCGTTGACCGTGTCGGTCGCACCCGTCACCACCGTGCCATTCACGCCAGCAAACGCCAGGTTCAGAGCCTTGTCACCGGTAATGGTGATGGTCTGCAGCGCGTTGTCGGTGACGGTCATGCTGTTGGTTACGAAGCCGGTGCCGCCGGAGACAATGTTCAGCGCTTCAACGCCGTTGGTCACGACAGTGCCAGCAGCTTGCAATTCAGGCGCTGCTGCTGTAGCTGCAGACGTTGCCACACCAGCAAAGGTCGTGGTGAAGCTGTCAGCAGTGGACGTAGCGGATGCCGCGCCCTTGACACCGATGGTAGTGGTACCAGTGTTGTTACCAGTCACCGTCAGGCCAGCGCCAGCAGCCACGTTGGTCACCGTGCCACCGCCTGTGCCACCGGACAACGTCAGACCTTGAATAGTGGAGCCGGTCACCAGCTCAACGTCCAGGTTGGATGTGGCCGACACATCCAGCAGCTCAAAGTTCTTGATGGCGCCAGCATTGGCGGCGTTAATCAAGGCAGCCGAGATGGAGTCGAGGCCGTCGCCGCCGTCCACGATGGTGGTAGCGGTGATGGAAGCGCCAGCGCCCGTCAGCAGCTTGTCGTCGCCTGCACCGAGGTTAATCTTGCCGCCAGCAGCCAGCGCGCCCACCAAGGTGATGGAGTCGGCAGCGGAAGAGCCTTCGACCAGTTTGGTGACACCGGCGGTGGTGGAAGCGGTAAGGCCACCCGTGTTGCCGGAAGCGTCGATGGTAGCGCCGTCAAAGCCAGCACCCACATTCACCTTGCCAGCGCCAGTCACGACCATCTTGGCCGTCGCTGCGAAGTCGGCTGCGGTCAGAACGGCTGTCAGGTTAGTGGCAGCGTTGATGTTCAGCGTGGTGACCGTGCTGCCGCCAGCCGTCAGCGTGATAGCGCCAACTGTATTAGCAGCACCGGTCGAGGAGATAGTGGCAGCAGTGGCAGTACCAGCGGTAGCAGTAATGGTAGGAGCCGTAGTGTTCTTCACACCACCGTCGATAGCGATGCTGACGGCATCGGTTGCAGGGGCCATGCTGAAGGAGACGTTACCCAGGTTGGTGAGCACGTTATTGCCTTTCAGGCCGACGGTGGTGCCCGCACCCAGGTTCGAGAAGATCACGCCGTTGGTTGCGGTGTCGGCCCAGACTTGCTGCTCACCCTGGATGGTGCCGAAGTCATAGTTCGATGCGGCCGTCGCCACGTCACGAATGAAGAATTGCTCAACATTCGAGATGGATGCGTTCGGCAGAGAACCAGCGCCAGCAGCAGTACCCGTACCTTCAACGGTCAGCTTCAGGCTGTCCGTACCGGCACCACCGTCGATGACGTCAGCAGCGGTCAAAGTGGTTGCAGTTGCTGCCACACCGATGTAACCGTTGATTGTGTCGTTACCAGCGGTGCCGACGACATTATCCGGACTAGTAGTGAGCGTGAAGGTCTTGCCATTGCCACCTTCGTTGGTCTGATTGGCAGCCTCCACCGACTTGGGATCGGCCGTCACTTTGGCCACCACGTTTTGCAGCGCTGCCAGGTCATCGCTGGAAGCTTGCAGGGTGACAGAGTAGTGCTCGGCCACGGCAGCCTTGTTGGCCAGCTGGTCTTTGGCAGCTTTGAAATCGGCAGAGGTAGAAGCGTCAATGGCAACCAGGGCTTGGAAAACCACGGAAGCAAAGCTTTCGCCAGCATTTACTTTGGCTTTCACCCAGTCTTGGGCTTCGGTGTTGGCTTTCAGGCCCAGAGTGTCGAGGAATTTGTTGGCAAATTCGTCAGCGGTCAGGAACGAGGGGTACAGGGACTGGAAGGCACCAGTCTGGCCTAGGCCAGCAGCCAGGGCACCCAGGTCTTTGTTCAGGGCGACGTAGGCGTCGGTGAACTCGTTCAGGTAAGCAGCGCCGGGGGCGGCGTTGAACATGCCGGCGACCAACTTCAGGATGTTGGTGCGCTCTTGTGTAGTAACAGTTGCCATTTGAGAGATTCTCCACTAGTAGAAAAAAAATCACCGCCAGGCAAACCACCCAGCAGCTGGGAGCAGAGTATAGAAAAGATTGCACTGCCCGCCCTGTGATTGCAGTCACAAAAAAACTGCAAGCCCGCGATTGTTGCACAAGGGCAACAAGCTGGCACCCCCACAGGGGCCAAGGGGGTGCTACCCAATGCCGCCAAGACCTGAATATTTATACATAAAAAAGGCTTTAAACGATTACTAAGTAAGCGGTTGCAGCTATGCTTTTTTAAAAAATCAAACTTAGTGCAGCCAGCGCAGGCCGGTGTGGATGCCGTGCTGGCGCACGGCAAACACGGCGATGTTGCTGCGCTGCTGGCTGTAGTGCAGGCCAATAAACCAGTGCAGTTGGCCGGGGCGGGTGTCGGTGGTGGGGCTGGCGGGGGCGCTGGCAGAGGTGCTGGCGACCCCCCAGGGCAGGGGGCGGCTGGCTTGCAGCTCCAG
Source organism: Comamonas denitrificans (assembly GCF_017368815.1). Classification (GTDB taxonomy): domain Bacteria; phylum Pseudomonadota; class Gammaproteobacteria; order Burkholderiales; family Burkholderiaceae_C; genus Comamonas; species Comamonas denitrificans. The sequence continues at coordinate 83,550 of NZ_JAFNME010000012.1, forward strand.
CGCGTGGCGCTGGGTGTGGCGCGGGCGGCCAGCATCCAACAAGGGGCTGTAGCCTTGCTGGTCGCGCTGGATTTGGTAGTGCCCGATGGCGCTGAGCTGCCACGGCCCCCAGCCGGTGCTGGCGTGGGCCCGCAGCTCGGTGCGGGTGGCGCGGCCACCGGGGCGGCTGGAGTGCTGGGGCAGGTCGTGCCCCCAGCGCAGTTGCAGGCCCCAGGTGCGTGGGGCGCTGGTGGCGGCGGTACTGTTGGTGGCGGTGGGTGCGGCGGGGGTGCAGTCCAGGCTAAGGATGGCGCCCTGGTAGTGGCCATCCAACTCAGGGCTGCTGTGCCATTGCCGCTGCGCCCATTGCGCCCCGGCGCTGGCGCGGCACGGGCCCCATTGGCGCTGGCGCTGGGCGCTGAGTTGCCATTCGCTGAGCCAGGCTTGGCCGCCGTAGCGCAGGTGGCTGTATTGGCTGCCCAGCACCCATTGCGCGGGGGCCAGCGGGGCTTGCAGCCAGTGCAGAGCCAGTTCGGCGTGCTGGTAGTGGGTTTTGCTGTAGGTGCGGGTGCTGCGGTTGGCCAGCTGGGCGCTGAGCAGCAGGGCCGAGGGGGCGCTGGTGCTGCCGCTGTTGCCGCCGCCCTCCCCCAGGGGCTGCAGGTGCTGCACGCCCAGTTGGGTAAGGGCGTGCAGGCCGGGCTGGGGCTGGCTGCTGCGCTCTAGCGGCAGGGCGATGCTGGTGCCGGGCAGGCCAGGCAGGCTGAGGGTGAGGCTGTCGGTGTGCGGGGCGCTATTGAGGTTGCTGTCCCAGCCCAGGGCGCTGGAGATTTGCCAGCGCGTGAAGGGGTTGAGCGGGCCGGGGCCAAGGGGCAGCGT
>NZ_JAFNME010000013.1:0-23994 GCF_017368815.1 Comamonas denitrificans
TTGTACAACCACCAACTGCCCCAGTCAGCATTGCACAGCAAAACACCTATGCAGGCCATGAAACAGTGGCATCAAACTCACCCTGAGTTGTTCAATAAGCGACCATATGATCGTCCGGGATGCAACAAGTAGCCGCCAACGGCAGGAAAAATGTCAATGCCATGCTGCCTTTGCCCATTTCCGCCGTATCTTCTGAATTGCACGTCATACCTCATATTCCGCGCGACCCAGTCCCTCATGAGGTAGCAGCAAATTTCCTCAAAATCTTGATCAGTTCTAAAGGTCAGTCCTTGCATTTTTATCCTGGATCTTTGTAAGAGCGTTGATATTTTGCCACGCGGCCGGTGGAAATTCCCTTCTTGAATTCTGGCCTGACGACCACTCCCTGAGCGAACTGGACGCACGCTGCCAATCAAACCGATCAGCGCAGTTTCCTATTGTTTGCTGCCTGCAGTCACCCTGAACTCCACCATCGCACTATTCTGATCACACAGGAATGGCGCGATGTTGGCTCCGATCTGGCAGCGCGCCGCGCATCGCGGCGTGCCCATTTTTCTCGTGACGGCCCTGCTGCTGGGTCAGTCCCCGATGGCGTTGGCCGAGTCCCCCGCACAGCGCCAGGAGCTGGTCGCCGCGCTGCGCCAACTCGACGCGCTGGAGCGCACCGTCGCCGACAGCGCCGCGCGTGCCCCCATCCAGCCGGGCGAGCGCTACCACTTCGATTACCCGCGGTTGCTGGCTGACTTGGCGCGCGTGCGCGCCGGCATCCAGGCCCATCTCACACCGTCGCGTGCCCAGCCGCGCGACCCCTCCGAACTGGCCAGCGACTACCGCACCGAGCGGTCCGCTTCGCCATCGCCGACGACTACGGAAGCCAAGCCATGAACGGCGCCCAGGTCTCGGCATTTCAAGCCAACAGCGGCATCGCGCCTTCGGCGATGGCGACCGTCCTGGTCGGCGCCGTGTTCGCGGTGCTCCTCGTCTGGGGCGTCTGGGCCATCCGAACGGCCTACGTGGGGTGGTCCGAGAGCCGCCTCAACCAGCGCCAGTTCCTCGGCGTCTGCATCCGCTTCGTCGCGATGTACCTCGTCCTGAGCTTCTTCCTCCTCTCCTGACCTGAAAGGCACGACCATGCAAAACCGCATCCTCCATTCCCGCCTTGCCCAGCGCGCCGCTGTGGCACTGGGCTCCGCCGCGCTGCCCGCGCTGTCGTTCGCGCAAGGCTTGCCGCAGTTGGAAAACCCGACCCGCGGCACCGGCAACGGCATCATGGAAACGATCAGGAACTACGGCTACGACATCATCATGCTCGTAGCCCTCCTGGTCGTGGCGTCGATGTTCATCGGCGTCTGCTACCACGCCTACGGCACCTACGCGGAAATCCACACCGGCCGCAAGACCTGGGGCCAGTTTGGCCTCACCGTCGCGATCGGTGCCGTGCTGCTCGTGATCGGCATCTGGCTGCTCACCGAAGCCACCGGCATCCTGTAAGGCGAGGCCGGTATGTCCGAGCAGCAGCACGTCCGTGCGGACGGGACGGTCACGTTCCTTCCGCATCGGCTCAACCGCCACCCTGTTGTCGTGCGCGGCCTCACCGCCGACGAACTGTGGATCTGCTGCGGCCTGTCCGGCGCCGCCGGCCTGCTGGTCGGCGCGCCGCTGTCCTGGGTGTTCCGCACGATCGCCATCGCGCCGACGTTCGTCGTCCTGGGCGTGGCCCTGGGCGTCTTCATCGGCGGCGGCATCCTGCGCCGGCTCAAGCGCGGGCGCCCCGACACCTGGCTGTACCGGCAACTGCAATGGCGCATCGCCACGCGCCATCCACTGATGGCGGGATGGGTAGGCGGCCACGTGCTGATCTCGCGCTCCGGCTTCTGGTCCACCCGAAGGTCCGTTGCAAGGGGGGCACGATGAGCCGCTTCAAGAACGAGATCACCCACCTGCAGGCGCACATCAAGACGCTTCGCCTGGGTGCTGGTGCGCTGGTCATCGTCGCCCTGGTCATGGGCGGTGGCTGGTGGAGCGCGCCGCGCGACCTGACCATCCACGTCCCGCCCGACCTGCGCTCGGGCAGTACCCGCAAGTGGTGGGAAGTGCCGCCCGAATCGGTCTATGCGTTCACGTTCTACGTGTTCCAGACCCTCAACCGCTGGCCGACGAACGGCGAAGAGGACTATCCGCGCAACCTCCACACGCTCTCGCCGTACCTTACCCCGTCCTGCCAGGCCTTCCTGCGCGCGGACTACGACTACCGCCGTTCCACGGGCGAGCTGCGCCAGCGCGTGCGCGGGATTTATGAGATCCCCGGCCGCGGCTACGGCGACGACCCCACGGCGCGCGTGCGCGTGGTCTCCGACCGCGACTGGGTGGTGACGCTCGACATCACCGCCGACGAGTACTACGGCGCCGAGCAGGTCAAGCGCGCGCTCGTGCGCTACCCGGTGAAGGTCACGCGGGTGGACGTCGATCCCGCCCGCAACCCCTTCGGCCTGGCGCTGGACTGCTACGACGGCGCGCCCCAGCGCATCAGCGCACCGGAGCCGACTCGCCCGGCACCTGGCGGCCTGTCTCCGCAAGCGCCCCAAGGAGGAAACACCCCATGAAGCATCCTGTACTCGTGCTGCTGGGGCTGCTGGCCGTGGCCGCGGCACCCGTCTCCCATGCTGTGGAGATTCTGCGGTGGGAACGCATGCCGCTGGCGGTGCCGCTGAAGGTCGGCCAGGAGCGCATCGTGTTCATCGACCGGAACGTCCGCGTGGGCGTGCCCGCAGGCGTGGGCGAACGCCTGCGCGTGCAGAGCGCAGGTGGCGCGGTGTACCTGCGCGCCAGCGAGCCGATCGAGCCCACGCGGCTGCAATTGCAGGACGCCGACACGGGCGCGCTGATCCTGCTCGACATTGCGGCCGAGCCGCCCAAAGACGGCGAAGCCGAGCTGGAGCCGGTGCGCATCGTCGAGGGCAGCAGCACCCCTGCGCGCTACGGCGATCAGCCAGGCGGTGCCGATGAGGCCCCGGCACGCGCCCAGGACCAAGCAGGTACGCGGGCGACCCGGCGCGAAACCCCGGTTCCGGTCGTCCTGACGCGCTTCGCCGCGCAGAACCTCTACGCGCCGCTGCGCACTGTGGAGTCGCTGCCTGGCGTCATGCGGGTGAACCTGCGCCGTGACCTCGACCTCGGCACGCTGATGCCGACGCTGCCGGTGCGCGCGGTCGCGCTCGCGTCGTGGCGTCTGGAAGACCAGTGGGTCACGGCCGTGCGCCTGACCAACAGCAGCAGCGGCTGGGTCACGCTCGACCCGCGCGTGCTGCAAGGCGATTTCCTCACCGCCACCTTCCAGCACGAAGCGCTCGGACCGCGCGGGACGCCCGAGGACACGACCGTCCTGTACCTGGTGACGCGCGGGCACGGCCTCGCGCAATCGCTGCTGCCGGCGATCCACCGCTTCGACCCGGCCGTGCATCTGCCGCAGCGGGAAGCTGAAGCCGACGATGGCAAGGAGGCCCGCCATGCGCAGTAACGGCTTGCTCAAGTGGCTGATGATCCCGGTCGCCTTGCTGGTGCTGTTCGTTGCCATCCGGCTGTTCTCCGGTGGAAGCACGTCGGCACCGCCCGCCGCGGATGCTGGCTCCAAGCTCACGCCCGAGGAAATGAAGGCGTTGGGCATCGAAGGCGATACCCCGCGCGATACCGTGGCAACGCTCGTCGCCCAGGTGAAACAGTTGCGCACCGAGCTTCAGACCGCGCTGACCGACAACAAGTCGCAGCGCGAGGAAAACCAGCGGCTGCGCCAGCGGGAGAACTCCATTGATCAGCGCATCAATTCGGCCCTCGAATCCGAGCGCTCCAACCTGCGCCGCGACCAGGAACAGGCGGCCAGCGCGCGCCAGCAGACCGAGGGGCTGCTCGCCGACCTGCAGCGGCGCCTGGACAGCATTGGCGGGCGCGGCGGCGGTCACGCTGATCTGCCGGTGGGCCTGGGGCTGCGCGGCGGCGACGAGGCCGGCATGGAAGGCGGCATGCGCTGGGTCGAACCGGACGACGCGAAGAAGGCCGAGGGCCGCAATGGCAGTCGTGGCGCAGGCAGCGGCATGAGCTTCCCGACGAGCTTCGGCCCGGCACAAAGCACACTGGAAACCACCGCGGAAACCGTGGCGAACGCCGGCGCAGGTGCGGCAGGCGTCAAGAGCGCCAAGCCGGTCTATACCGTGCCGACCAACTCGACACTGATGGGCTCCGTGGCGATGACGGCGCTGATTGGGCGCGTGCCGATCGACGGGACGGTGAACGATCCGTACCCCTTCAAGGTGCTGGTCGGGCCGGACAATCTGACTGCCAACGGCATCGACATTCCCGACGTGGCCGGCGCGGTGTTCTCCGGAACCGCATCGGGCGACTGGACGCTCTCGTGCGTGCGCGGCCAGGTTCGCAGCATCACCTTCGTCTTCAACGACGGCACGATCCGCACGATTCCCGAAGACCGCGAAGGCAACCAGCAGAACAACCAGCAGCGCGACGGCCTGGGCTGGATCAGCGACCCGCACGGCATCCCGTGCGTCAGCGGCGAACGGCGCAGCAACGCCCAGCAGTACCTCGGGTCGCAAGCTCTGATCACCGCGGCCGGAGCCGGCGTGGCCTCGCTCATCGAGAGCGACAGCGGCCGCATGTCCTACGTCGGCTCGGACGGCGCCATCGGCACCGTGGGCATCAGCGGCAAGGAAGCAGTCGGCCAGATCCTCGCGGGCGGCGTCCGGGACATGTCGACCTGGGTCAACAAGCTCTACGGACAGGCTTTCGCCGCCGTCTATGTGCAGCCAGGCGCCAAGGTCGCCGTCCACCTCGAAAAGCCGCTGGCCATCGATCACGACCCCGAAGGCCGGCGCGTCGATCACCGTGCAGGAGAAAGCCATGCGCTCGAACTCGATTAAGGGCCTCGCGCTGGCCGCGGCCGTCGCCGTGCTCAGCGGTTGCGCCACCAGCAAGGAAGAACTGCTGACCCATAGCGACCGCACCATGATGGACATCTGGCAGCAGGAAACGGGTGGCGGCGGCAGTGGCACCGGCCAGGTCGCGCGCCGGCAGTTGCTCGACGCGCGCCAGAGCCTGCGCCGGCCGCTGACCGACGCCGATGTGCAGGCTGCGCCCGTCGAGCAGATGCGCTACACGCGCACGGCGCGCAACGAGGTTTATCGCCAGTTCCAGCGCCTGCCCAACCCCGATCTCGTCATGTATGTGTACCCGCACCTGGCGGGCACGGACCCCGTGCCGGTTCCGGGCTACACGACGGTCTTCCCCCTGTACCAGCGCGTGCAGTACGCCATGCCCGGTGAACGGCTGGAGGACTATTGATGCGCTGGGAACTTCCCTGGCCGAAGCTGGCCGCATCCGGCACCGGCGACGAAGAGAAGCCGGACGGCTGGCAGCGCCACGTCGAGGCCTTGCGCCAGGCCGGCGTCCCTGAACCCGGCGCAGCGGTCCAGGGCCGCAGGCCGGCGACGGTAGCCGACGAGCAGGCGCTGTACGACGTCGCGCCGTCGTTCGCGGAACTGCTGCCTTGGGTGGAGTTCTTGCCGCAGTCGAAGTCCATGCTGCTGGAGGATGGGCAGTCGGTCGCTGCCTTCTACGAGCTGGTGCCGCTGGGCACCGAGGGGCGGGAGCCCGGCTGGCTCGCGCATGCCCGCGATGCCTTGGAGAACGCGCTCCAGGACTCGTTCGATGAGCTGGACGAAAACCCCTGGGTACTCCAGCTCTATGCCCAGGACGAGCCCAGCTTCGACCAGTACATGCAGACCCTGCGCGACTACGTGCAGCCGCGTGCCCGCGGCACCGCTTTCACCGAGTTCTACTTGCGCTTCTTCGGCCACCACCTGCGCGCGGTCGCCAAGCCGGGCGGCCTGTTCGAGGACACGGTGGTCACGCGGCTGCGCTGGCGCGGCCAGACGCGGCGGGTGCGCATGGTGATCTATCGCCGTGCAACTGGGCAGGCAAGCCGCCGCGGCCAGACGCCCGAGCAGATGCTGAACATCGTCTGCGACCGCCTGTGCGGCGGCCTGGCGAACGCCGGCATCCAGGCACGGCGCATGGTCGCAGCCGACGTCCACGACTGGCTGCTGCGGTGGTTCAATCCGCGCCCGGCGATGCTTGGACCGAGTGCAGAGGACCGGGAGCGCTTCTACGCGCTGGCGCGCTACCCCGACAGCACCGAAGAAAGCGAGGCCGGCGAAATCGAGCTGGCGAGCGGGCGGGATTTCAGCCAGCGGCTGTTCTTCGGCCAGCCACGCTCCGACGTGGAGCACGGCACCTGGTATTTCGACGGCATGCCGCACCGCGTGCTGATCACCGACCGGCTGCGCATGCCGCCCGGCACCGGACACCTGACCGGCGAGACCCGCAAAGGGGATGCCATCAACACGCTGTTCGACCAGATGCCGGAAGACACCTTGCTGTGTCTCACGATGGTCGCCACGCCGCAGGATGTCCTGGAAGCGGATCTCAACCACCTGGCGAAGAAGGCCGTGGGCGAGACGCTGGCGTCGGAGCAGACGTTGAAGGACGTGCAGGAAGCCCGCTCCCTCATCGGCAGCGCACACAAGCTCTACCGGGGGACGCTGGCATTCTACCTGCGCGGACGCGACGAAGCGGAACTGGACCGGCGCGGCCTGGACCTGGCGAACGTGATGCTCAATGCTGGCTTGCAGCCGGTGCGCGAGGACGACGAGGTGGCGCCGCTCAACAGCTACTTGCGGTGGCTGCCATGCTGCTACAACCCCGGCCAGGATCGGCGCAAGTGGTACACCCAACTGATGTTCGCTCAGCACGCGGCGAACCTGTCGCCGGTGTGGGGCCGCGCTCAAGGTACGGGGCACCCGGGCATCACGATGTTCAACCGCGGTGGCGGGCCGATCACCTTCGACCCGCTCAGCCGCCTGGATCGGCAGATGAACGCCCATCTGTTCCTGTTCGGCCCCACCGGCTCCGGCAAGAGCGCCACGCTCAACAACCTCTTGAATCAGGTCACGGCCATCTACCGACCGCGGCTGTTCATCGTGGAGGCTGGCAACAGCTTCGGCCTGTTCAGCGACTTCGCACGCATGCTCGGGCTGACGGTAAACCGGGTCAAGCTGGCCCCAGGTTCGGGCATCAGCCTCGCGCCATTCGCAGACGCGCGTCGGCTGATCGAGACGCCCAGCGACGTGCAGACGCTCGACGCCGACGCGCTGGATGAAGACCCGCCACCAGATGCCTCGGCCATGGAGGCGGACGAGCAGCGCGACGTGCTCGGCGAACTGGAGATCACGGCGCGGCTGATGATCACGGGCGGAGAGGACAAGGAGGAAGCCCGGATGACGCGGGCTGACCGCTCGCTGATCCGTCAGTGCATCCTCGACGCCGCCGAGCACTGCGTGGCCGACAAACGCACGGTGCTTACGCGCGACGTGCGCAACGCGTTGCGCGCCCGCGGCCAGGACCCGACGCTGCCCGAAATGCGCCGCGTGCGGCTGCTGGAGATGGCGGATGCGATGGACATGTTCTGTCAAGGCACGGACGGCGAAATGTTCGACCGCGACGGCACGCCGTGGCCCGAAGCCGACATCACCTTGGTTGACCTCGCGACATACGCCCGCGAGGGCTACAACGCGCAGCTCTCCATCGCTTACATCAGCCTGATCAGCACGGTGAACAACATCGCCGAGCGCGACCAATACCTGGGACGCCCGATCATCAACGTCACCGACGAAGGCCACATCATCACGAAGAACCCGCTGCTCGCGCCCTACGTCGTGAAAATTACAAAGATGTGGAGGAAATTGGGGGCCTGGTTCTGGCTCGCGACGCAGAACATCGACGACCTGCCGCGCGCCGCGGAGCCCATGCTCAACATGATCGAGTGGTGGATCTGTCTCAGCATGCCGCCCGATGAAGTTGAGAAGATCGCGCGGTTCCGCGAACTCTCGCCCGCGCAGAAGGCGCTGATGCTTTCGGCGCGCAAGGAAGCGGGGAAATTCACCGAAGGCGTCATCCTCTCCAAGAGCATGGAAGTGCTGTTCCGCGCCGTGCCGCCGTCCCTGTACCTCGCCCTCGCGCAGACAGAACCCGAGGAGAAGGCCGAACGCTACCAGCTCATGCAGCAGTACGGCTGCACCGAACTGGAAGCGGCTTTCAAGGTGGCCGAGAAGATCGACCAGGCCCGCGGCATCGAGTCGCCGGCCCTGGAACTGTCGTAAACCGGAGAACGCCATGGAACAGAAACGTCCTTCCATTCCGATGCAGGTCCAGGCGTTCCGCCGTCGCCGCTGGCGGCCTCGCTGGCCCTGGGTATTGGCTGCTGCGCTGGTCGCGCTGCTGCTGATCTGGCTGGTGTCCCGGACGCCCGGCGAATCCTCAGCGCCGTCGCGCGCGCCGGTCAGCACGGCGCAGGTCGCTGGGCCACCCTGGCAGATGGGCAACCCGGAAGGCCGTTTCACGCTGACGCTCTATGCCGACCTGGAATGCCCGTTCTGCCGGGAGTATTTCCCGCAGCTCAAGCGCTGGGTCGGCAACAACACCGACGTGGCGCTGCAATGGCATCACCAGCCGCTGGCCGCGCACGAGCCTGCCGCGTCGGCCGAGGCACGTCTGGCCGAGTGCGCCGCCGAAGCGGGCGGGCATGCGGCGTTCTGGCAGGCGGTCGAATGGGTCTATGCCCACACGCGCAGCGACGGCCAGGGCTTGCCCGATGGCTTGCGTTACCCCGAAACAACGTCAGCCATCGAACAGTGCATGGCTAGCGAGCGCCCCAACGTGGCCATCCGCGCGCAGGCCGCGGAAGCCACCAAGAGCGGCGTGACCGCCACGCCGTCGCTGCGACTGCTCGATCGCCAGACGGGCCAGGCCATCCTGTTGCAGGGGCCGATCGAGGGCGATGCCTTGCTCTCGGCCATGGACCTGCTGGCGGCCGGGGAAATGGCCAGCGACGCGCCGGGTTCGCCCGCCACCCCCACATCCGAAATGCCTGCCGACGTTGTCGGCGACATGCCCAGGTAGCCCTCGGTCTTGAAGGCTACGGCGCGGCTCGCCGCGCTGACCGCTACCCGTTCGCTTTCGCATCCTGGCCGCGAACAATCACCGCCGCGCGGTGATGGATGCACCTTGTTCCGCTGTTTCCATCCCCAGGAGGGCTTGCCCTCCCAGGGTGGCGCCCTCCGCTCACTTTCTGGAGGTCCGCCATGTCTCTCGTCGCCAACGACTCCTGCGTGGAGCCACGTTTTGCCCCCATGTCCCAATCCGATGACTGGATCATCCGGCAAGCCATCGCGCTGCTGGAGCAGCGGGTCTTCAAGAAGGGGCCATCCCTGGAGAGGCCTGCCGCCGTCAAGGACTACCTGCGCCTGAAACTGGCCGCCGAGCCCAATGAAGTCTTCGCCATCGTGTTCCTCAACAGCATGCACGAGGTGCTGGCCTACGAGCCGATGTTCAGAGGCACGATCCATTCGACCTCGGTGCATGCGCGTCCGATCGTGCAGCGTGCCTTGGAACTGAATGCGGCAGCGGTCATTTTTTCTCACCAACACCCTTCGGGCTGCACGGAGCCGTCGAGCGCGGACCGTGCGTTGACCCAAACGCTGAGGGCCGCGTTGTCGCTGATCGACGTGAGGGTGCTGGATCACCTCATCGTCGGCCAGGGCACGCCGTACTCGTTCGCGGAATCCGGCCTGCTGTAGCGACGGCATCGGCTCCCTGATCCACGCGGAGGCTTCGGCCTCCGCTTTTTCATGGGCGCGAGACAAGCAGGTATGCGGGCAGTGCGCGATGCGCATTGTTTGTTGGGGCCGCGTCGGCTTCGCGTTTGACTACTGCTCTGATCAACTTCAAGGGCACGCGACATGACAGCATCCCTTTCCAGGTTCGCGCCGGGCTGGCGAACCCTCGGCCGGGCCGTGGCGCTGCCGGCAGCCCTGGCCGTTTTCAGCCCGGCCACCTTCGCCGCCGACGTGGTGGTCGTCACCGACAGCCGCCACCCGGTCAAGACCATGGGCGGCGAGCGGCTGATCGAGCTGGACGAAGCCCACAGGATTGAAGCGGAGCTTTCCGCGGGACTGCCCACCGACCCCGAACAGGCGACGGCCATCGTCAAGCGCCGGCTGAATGGCGGCGGTGCCGATCTGCAGCGACGCATCGCTTCCGCATACCAAGGCGTTACCGACGCATGGAGCCTCGGCATCACCAGCCTCCCGGCCGTGGTGGTGGACAGGCGCTATGTGGTCTATGGCGAGCCGGATGTGGCTCGCGCTGTCGCGCGCATCGAGCAGCACCGGAGGACCCAGCCGTGACCCGACCATTCGACCTGATGCGCCGCCTGCGCGCTGGCGTGGCTTCGTTGCTGCTGCTCAGCGCCACGGGCAGCTACGCCCTCAATACAGCGACCATCATCGGCTCGGTGGCATCGCCCGATTGCCTCGAATACCGCGTCGTCGGCATCTGCTACTGGCTCTACTGCACATGGACGGGCTGCACCGTGCGCACGTCGATCAAGGTGCGCCACTACATCCCCGATGCAGTGGTGTCGTCGTACTCGAATACCGGAGAAAACCCCTGGGTCGAAGTCCAGGCAATGAGCACGCCCAACCCGTCCGCCCAAGCTGGCGGCGACGGAACGACGAACGAGGATCACGAAAACAGCCTCGCCAAATTCAAGAACGCGGATGTCATCGGTCACCCCGGCGCAGAGGTGTTCAACCAGTTCGTCTCTTCGTCAGGCTACTTCTGTGAGGGCGCGGGCACGGCGTTTATGCCGTACTTGCTCAGCACCCTGGATACGCTGGCCTGGCGCTACAACGTGCCCGAGATGGCCTACCCGGAAGCGCTGATTCCGGGCCGGCGCGAAGTCGGTGCCCGTACCACGATGAATCTCTGGGGCAACGTGTATCCCCGTGGCGGCTTCCTGCACCAGACCGACGACTTCAAGGCCGGCGCAGTGGTGGCCCAGCGTGCGGGCGATGTGGTCACGCGCCGCGGGCAGATCCACGTCTATCAGCCGTTGCTTGCCAACTCCCGTGACGGCTACTGGCCGGCCGGCGCGCTGATGGAGGGCGATGCCTCGACCGGCAAGTGGCAAGAACTCACGCCCGTCCTGTCCTCGTCCTGCACGGTCTTCCCGCGCAGCGGCTTCCTTACCCAGGCCCAGCAAGGCGACTACGCATGGGCGCTGTGGCGGCCGTATGCCTGCTGCGAGCGCCGGGGCCAGGTGTTCCTGGGCAGCGTCGATTTCCTCTGAGGGGGTGCCATGAAGTTCCGTCCTGCATTCAATCCGTTCTCCCGCCGGGTACGTCGCACGGAGATCGTCCTGGCACTGGCCGGCGCGCTCGCGCTGGGCAGCGGCGTGGCCTGGGGTCAACTGGGATACCAGACCAGCGGCAGCGTCATCGGCGATGACGTCATGTACTCGATCGGTGGCGGCAACGCCGTGTCGATGGGACGTGCAGCCGGCATGCGCTCCATCGGTGTCGGCGTGGGTTGGAACAGCAACTTGATCTGCGGCGACATGAGCATCCAGACCACGTTGAAGAACCAACTTAACGGCATTACCAACGGCTTCCAGCAAATCATGTCGTCGGTGATCCAGAGTGCCACCAGTGCGGTGGCATCGTTGCCCGCACTGATCATCCAGCGGGCCGATCCCGGTCTGTACAACCTGCTCACCAATGGCGTGCTGCAGGCGCGGCTGGATTTCGACCGCAGCAAGCTGACGTGCCGTGCCATGGCCGAGAAGATGGCCGAAACGGCGGGCGGCCAACTCGGCTGGAGCCAGATGGCCGAAGGGCTGGCGCTGCGCGATGCCGTGTCGAGCACGGATGCGGTCTCGGCCATCGAGCAGGCCGAGACGCGCCGCGGCAATGACGGCGTGCCGTGGGTCGGGGGCAGCAACGCGGGCGGCTCCGGCCAGCCCGCGATCAAGGTCGTCGGCGATGTCACCCGCGCTGGCTACAACCTGGTCAACGGCCGCGGCGTGACCGACACCTCGTCCATTGCGCCGGCCAGTTGCAGCAGTCTCTCGTGCCAGACCTGGACCTCGCCGCAGGCTGCCGTCGAGTGGGCCACGCGCGTGCTCGGCGAGAAGGAGCAGCGCACGTGCGATGCCTGCACCAAGACCGAGACGACGCCGGGCGTCGGGCTCACGCCGCTGATCCAGGAGGAGTACGACGCCAAGCTGCAGGCGCTCCAGGACCTGGTAACCAAGGCCAAGAACACGACGCCGGAGAACCTGCGCGAAGCTGGCAGTGCGTCGCTGCCGATCACGCGCGGCGTGATCGAGGCGCTGCGCGACGAGCCCGACCAGCACCTGCTGTCGCAGCGCCTCGCGTCCGAGGTCGCGCTGGCATCCGTGCTGGAGAAAGCGCTGCTGCTGCAGCGCACGCTGCTCACGGGCAAGAAGGAGCCCAACGTCGCGGCGAACGAACTTGCCGTGGAGGCGGTGAACCACGAGAGCGACACGCTCGACCGTGAGATTCGCAACCTCAAGACCGAACTGGAGCTGCGGCGCGAACTGGCGAACAACTCGCCCATGGCGATCATCCAGCGCCACGGCGCGCGCGCGGCCGGTTCGCGCGGCATCTACGAGGGCGATCCTGTGCCGGACCGTCTCGACCAGCTCCAGAAGGGCAATCCGGGGAGTCGGCCATGAGCCCGGCGCGCATGGCCTGGCGGCCGCTGCGCTGGTTGTTCAGCCGGCGCGCGGCGAAGACGCTGCTGTGGCTGGTGCTTATCGTTGCCGCCGCAGTGGGGGCGAACGTCGCGGGCATCAACCTGGTCGGCAGCGTTGCAGGCTGGGAACGGTGGCTGGCGGCCTCCGCAGGGTATTTCTTCATCTGGCGGCTGTGCGTGTACGCGGCAACGGCCTATGGATGGTTCTGGATGCGCCGCCGGGTGCTGGCCCGCGAAGACCAAAGCGGGACAGATGGGCAGGCGCGGCGCCGGCTGATCCGTACCGAGGTCGCCGGCGTCGTCGCCATCGTCGCGCTGGAAGCCAGCCTGTTGATGCAGGCCGCTTGAGGGGAGATCGGGGCCATGACGCTCTTCACGACCGACTATCTGGAGTACTACCTCACCCTCGTGTCCTGGATCGTCAACAACGGTATCTGGGCCGTGCTGGTGTCCAGCGGGGTGTTCGCGCTGCCTTTCGTCGCCATCGTCGTGCAGGAGTGGCTGAAGGCCCGCGCGGAAGGCGCTGACGAGGGCAACAAAGGCGTTCTGAGTGCCGCCCGTATCGAGAACCGGGTGTTCGTCGCGATCGTGGTGGTGATGTTCGCGGGCATTCCGTTCATCGACGTGGACCTCAGCACCATCCAGTACGACAGCTCGCGCTCGGCGCAGTGCCAGGTCAGCGTGCCGCAGCCCACGGAAACCGGCTGGTCGCAGTCCTTCAGCACCATCAACAACCAGTCGGCGAAGGTGCCGGTCTGGTGGGCTTTCATGCACGCGCTCTCGCGCGCCGTCACGAGCGCCTCGGTAGCGGCGATCCCGTGCGGTACGGACCTGCGGCAGATGAGGATGGAGATCGACGCGACCCGCATTGACGACCCGGTACTGGCTCAGGAGGTCGCGGACTTCTCGCGGGATTGCTATGGGCCTGCGCGGGCCAAATTGTTCATGCAGCGCCCGGATCTCGATGAGCAGCAGATGCACGACGTAACCTGGATCGGCTCGCGCTTTTTCACGGACACGGGTGGCTACTACGACAGCTACCGCTCCAGCACGGCGCGCGAGGCATGGCCCTATGACGACACCCGCGATGCAGGCCTCGCGCAGGTTGCCAATGGTGGCGGCTACCCGACCTGCAGGCAGTGGTGGTCAGACGGCAGCAACGGCCTGCGCGCGCGGCTGCTGGGGCAAGTGGACCCGACCCTGCTGAATCGCCTGGCGGGCTGGGCCGGGTTCCTCAGCCGGGCCGAGGTGGACGATTCGGTGATCCGCGCCATCGCGTCACCGCGGCAGCAGAAACTGAACCAGGGCAGCGTCTATACGGACTACGGCGGCCAGATCGACAAGACCCTGCCGAACATCGTGACGCGCGCCACGGGCGACGTGGGGATGGCAGTCGGCGCGATTGCCGCGTTTCCTGCCATGGATGTCGTGCGCCAATCCCTGCCCATGATCCTCGCCTTACTGAAGATGGCGCTGGTCATCTGCATCCCGCTCGTGCTGGTTGTGGGCACCTACGACCTGAAGACGGTCGTCACCGTCAGCGTCGTGCAGTTCGCGCTGTTCTTCACGGACTTCTGGTTCCAGCTCGCACGCTGGATCGATTCAACGATTCTGGACGCGCTTTATGGCTGGGGCTTTGGCTGGAACCGGCCGCACACCAACTTTGACCCGCTGGTAGGGTTGAACAACGCCTTCGGCGACATGCTCCTGATGTTCGTCATGGGCACGATGTTCCTGGTTCTGCCGGGATTCTGGCTGGCGAGCCTTACCTGGGTTGGGATTCGGGCCGGGCACGTCATCCAGGGACTTTCCGATGGCAGCAAGAGCGCCGGCCAAGCTGGCGGCAAGGGTGCCGGGGCGCTCACCGGAGGAAAACTGAAATAGCGCGAGGCCGGTCAGTCGTCGGTGTACAACTCGTGCGACGTGTCGTTGTACAGGTTGGGATCGTAGCCCGGCGTCTTGCGCAGCTCGGTGAGGTCGGTGAAAGGCCACTCGTCCTCATCCGAAGTATTTGCAGCAGCAGCCCATCCCGCCGCCGCAACGCCCAGCATCACGAGTGCAAACCAAAACGCAACGTAGAGCAGCACCCCCAGTACAGCCAGCTTGGCTACCCACACGAGCGCGGTAGCGCCAGCTCGCGGCATGCCCTTGGACACCAACCAGTTCGACGCCCGCCGTTCGCGTCGCGCATAGGCACGCCATCCGCGGCCAAAGGCGCGGCCGAGGCGTTCTGCGGTGCTGGTGCGGGTCGTCGTGTTCATGGTCGTCTCCTGCTGTTGAGGAATGCCTATTCCAGTTTGCTCCACTTCATTCGGTTTGCGGCTTCAATGTGTTTTCTTGCTGCTTCAGGACGCTTCGTCATCCGGCCCCACCGGGCCGGGGTCGGGTTCAACGCCGATGCGGTAGGTAACAACGAAACGCGGCCAGTCCACATGGTCCACCAGGTCGATGTCCTCGATGACGCCAACCTTCGCTCCCGCACGCTCGAACAGGGCGATGCTCTTGGCGGGATAGTTGTTGCGCGACGGATAGAGCACCCCGTCGAACAGCGCCTGGCCATCATCTCCGAGCATCGCATGCACCTGGGCGGACACCCGCTGCGTGTGCGTGTAGTCGCGGCTGGCCAACTGCTCCAGGTTCAGGCCGAAGTAGCCCGCCATGACGCCCTGCGCCGTGAGATCGGCCAGAAACACGTCGTCCATCACGCCTACTGCGCGCACCATCCGGGCTTGGACTTCTTTCAGCGCGATCGAGCGTTGCGTGTCCGCAAGCCACTGGTGCTTGTGAAACACCGACTCCATCAGCGCCGTGGGCAGGTCGCGCCCCAGGTAGAGCACGCCGTAGGCCCCCGCTGGGTCATCGTAGCGATTCGTGCTGCTGCGGCCATAGTACAGCGGGCTGCCCCGATAGACGACGCGGCTCACATGCTGGAGCAGTTCACCGGCATCGATCAGGAACGAAGGCAGCTCGTGGCTCATGGCGGTCTCGCTTCAATGCACCTGGACGCCCAGCACGTTGAACACGGCCTCGGCCACGTCATCGATCGTGCCATGCGTCACCGCATCCACGGGCGAGCGACCACCCAGGCCTTCGAGGGGTTCGGACAGCGCGCGGTAGATCGTCCAGTGGTCGATGCCCTCGACCTCCTGGAGCACGGTTTGGGTCAACTGCTGCTTCACCGGGTCGAGCTGCCAGTCGGGCAGCTTCTGGCCGCGCGGCCCCACGTTCAGCGCCAGCAGCCGACGGGCGAGGATGTCCTTGTAGATTTGCTGGCGCGACTTGTCCGCCAGCTTGGCGAACTCGGCAGGCGGCAGGTTGTCCGGCTGGTTGAAGGCTTCCAGCAGCAAGGCGCGGCCTCGCTGGACATCGGTTTCAGCCGGTGTCCAGCGCGTGTCGGAGCGCAACGCGGCCGCCTTGCGCTGCAAGGCCTGCGCCACCGTTTCACCTTCCAGGTTGGCGGGCAGCGTCACCGCCTCCACGCGCTCGTGGATGAACGCCTGCAACTCAGCCGCGAACGCCGGTGCATCCCGGATTTCGACGGTATCGGCGAAGCGTCGCACATCCTCCACCGTGACTCGCGGCAGCCGGTCGGCAATGAATTCGATCGCAGTGGGCATGGTCAGCTCCCAGGTAGGTTTGAGACAGGATTCACTCTAGTCTCCTTTGTCGCATTTGTCAACTTAGTCGCCCGGGTGGGAGCCTACCTGGCGGTGTAGCGCCCCGGCAGCATAGGCCGGGGCCCAGCGCCAGGTCGCCGTCTAATCCATTCGTGCGGGTTCCGCATTGACGCTGGAGCCGCAGCCCAGGCCCCGCTATACCGAAACGGTTAAAGGCCAAAGGGTCGAAACGGCAAGGGAATGGGGTGCAAGGGGAAAGGCCCTACCTTGAAAAGGCCAAAAGGCCTCCCGCCCGGCCCGCCATCAGGACACCGACATGCTCTCCCTGTTCCAGCGAAAACGGCCCCCGGTCGCTGCCGCGCCGTCGCCAGCACCCGCCACCGACCTCCCGAAAGGGTTGATGCGGCCGGAGTCGGCCGCATCGTTGCTCGCCACCCCGCGCCGGCAGAAGCTGCTGGAACACATCTGGCAGCGCACCTCGCTTTCGCGCAAGCAGTTCGCCTCCCTGTACCGCGCGCCGCTGGAGCGCTACGCCGAGCTGGTCCAGGCCTTCCCGGCTTCCGAAGCGCATCACCATGCCTACCCGGGCGGCATGCTCGACCATGGCCTCGAAATCGTCGCCTACAGCCTAAAGCTGCGGCAGTCCCATCTGCTGCCCATCGGGGCCAGCCCCGAAGACCAGGCGGCGCAGGCCGAAGCCTGGACTGCGGCCGTCGCCTATGCCGCACTGCTCCATGACATCGGCAAGGTGGCCGTCGATCTGCACGTCGAGCTGGCCGACGGCAGCACCTGGCACCCATGGCACGGCCCGCTGCGCCAACCGTACCGCTTCCGCTACCGCGACGACCGCGAGTACCGGCTTCATAGCGCCGCGACAGGCTTGCTGTACCAGCAATTGCTCAATCGCGATCTGCTGGACTGGCTCAGTGGCTATCCATCCTTGTGGGCGCCGCTGCTCTACGTCTTGGCTGGGCAGTACGAGCACGCCGGGGTTCTGGGCGAGCTTGTCGTGCAGGCCGACCGCGCCTCCGTCGCCCAGGAGCTGGGCGGCGATCCCGCGCGCGCCATGGCCGCGCCCAAGCACTCGCTCCAACGCAAGCTGGTCAACGGGCTGCGCTACCTGCTCAAGGAAGAGCTGAAACTGAACCAGCCGGAGGCCTCCGATGGCTGGCTCACCGAGGACGCGCTGTGGCTGGTGAGCAAGACAGTCTCGGACAAGCTGCGCGCGCACCTGCTGTCCCAGGGGGTCGATGGCATCCCCGCGAACAACACGGCCGTGTTCAACGTGCTACAGGATCATGCCATGTTGCAGCCCACCGCCTCCGGCAAGGCCATCTGGCGCGCAACTATTACCAGTGAGAGTGGCTGGTCCCATGCCTTCACGCTCCTGCGCCTGGCCCCGGCGCTGATCTGGGAGCCCTCGGAGCGACCCAGCCCATTTGCGGGAACCGTGACCGTGGACAACGCCGGCGAGGCCGAGGACGGGCCGCGCCCGTCCGCACCCGACGCTGCATTGCTACCTGGAGCAGCGGTGGCAACGGAGAAGGAGCCCGCAGCAAGCAGCCGTCCAGATCAGTCGGGCGGAAGTCACGCCATACCTCCCAGCACGCAGCGCAATCCGGCCGACCCACTGGAAAGCATGCTGGCGATGTTCGAGACAACGCCTGAGCCGGAGCAGTCCGTCGAAGCCCCGCCAGAGGGTGCCGACGATGCAGCGGTGCCGCTCGACCCTCCCGCATCGGCCCCAGGTCCTTCGGCGCCGACCGCCGCGCCTGCGCCGCACGATTTCGCCTCATTTACCGGGCGGCCATCGGGCGAGCATTTCATGGCCTGGCTGAAACAGGCCGTCCAGACCCGCAAGCTCATCATCAATGACGCCAAGGCCCTGGTACATACCGTGTCCGACACGGTTTACCTGATCAGCCCTGGTGTTTTCCAGCGCTACGCACAAGAGCATCCAACCATTGGGCCGCTTGCGAAGGACGCGGCCCTGCAGGACTGGCAGTGGGTGCAGAAGCGCTTTGAAAAACTCGGACTCCACAGGAAACAGCCATCGGGTCTGAACATCAGGACGTGCGAGGTCATGGGACCGCGCAAAACGCGCCAGGTGCATGGCTATTTGCTCGAAGACCCATCGCACATATTCGATGCCGTTCCACCGAACAATCCTTATCTGTCGCTCAAATAGCCGACTAAGAGGGGAAGTGCCACACGTTCTGTTTGAACGGGTGGCAAGCTTCAGTCGATCCGAAGAGGCTCGAACGACTTGACGAGTTGGTCCACCGCCTTGACCTGCCGCAGCAGCGGTTCGAGCGTGTCCAGTGGCAGAGCGCTGGGTCCGTCACAACGTGCATGCGCCGGGTCGGCGTGTGCTTCGAGGAACAAACCGCCAATGCCGACCGCCATGCCGGCCCGCGCGAGTTCGGGCAACTGTTGGCGACGCCCACCCGAAGCCAACGCATCCGCTTCTCGCCGCTGCAGGCTATGGGTTACGTCGAACACCAGTGGCAGGCCACTGCTGGCAACGCTCATTTCGCGGAAGCCCAACATGTCCACGACGAGATTGTCGTAGCCGAACTGCGTGCCACGCTCGCACAGCAGGACGCGCGGGTTGCCAGCCTCGTGCAGTTTGTGGACGACATGCCTGATCTGGCCCGGGCTGAGGAACTGCGGCTTCTTGACATTCACTACCCGACCGGTGCGGGCAATGGCGGCCACCAGATCGGTCTGCCGGGCCAGGAAGGCCGGAACTTGCAGTACGTCGGCAACGGCAGCGACCTGCATGGCCTGCTCAACCTCATGCACGTCGGTCAAGACTGGGCATCCGAACCGCGACTTGACCGCATCGAGGACCCGCAGCCCTTCCTCCAGGCCGACACCTCGGAAAGAATGGATCGACGAGCGATTGGCCTTGTCGAACGACGCCTTGAAAACGAAGGGTATCCCCAGCTTGCGCGTCACCTCCGCGAAGTGCTCAGCCGCAGCCAGGGTCGTATCGAGATCCTCGATGACGTTGATGCCGCCGAACAGCACGAACGGCAGGTCGTTGGCGACTGTGATGCCCTCGGAAATGGCGACGTGCAGGGAGGTGGCTGATGATGTCGATCGCATAAAAATTCCTCTCGTGATGTCAACGACCGCAGGCGAAAGCGCCGAGCGTCGTCGGCGAAGAATGCCTCACGGTCTTGAGCTTTGCGTGCAGACGCGTCCACAACAGCGCTTACAGGGTCCGACCGGGGTCCGCACCGGCGACTCCGCCCGTGACCACGGTCTTCCTTCAGCGGCTCACTGAAGACCGAGCGCCTTCATCAGCCTCGGCTTCTGGCTCGCGAAGGTGCCATAGAAGACCTCGTCGCCGACGATCGTGATCGGGGCCACGCGCACGCCGGTTCGTGACTTGGCCTCCGCGGAAATCTTCGGGTCGGTCAGGTCGCGCTCTTCAAACGCGATGCCCTGCTGGGACAACCACTCCTTTAGTGCCCGGCAGTCCGGGCAAGTTGGAGTGCTATAGATGAGGATGCGCGGGGTGTTGGCTTGGTTCATGGTCGTGCCTTCACTTGCCCCGAGCGACAAGCCAACTCTTCATCATGGCGATCTCGCCTTCCTGCGCGGAGATGACCTCCTGAGCCAACTTGCGGACCTCCGGGTTCTTGCCGTACTGCAGCGCCACCTTGGCCATGTCGATCGCACCCTGGTGGTGCGGGATCATGCCGCGCATGAAGTCCACATCGGCGTCGCCGCTGAAGTCGATCATCATGTCCGCATGCATGCGGTCGTTGCCGGCACGGTAGGCGGCCGTCGAGGCATCGCCCGAGCTGCCGGCCGCCGCCTGCTGGCCGTTGTCGCCCAGCCACTTGTTCATCATGGCGATCTCGCCTTCCTGCACGGTGATGACCTCCTGGGCCAGCTTGTGAACCTCCGGGTCCTTGCCGTACTGCAGCGCCACCTTGGCCATGTCGATCGCGCCCTGGTGGTGCGGGATCATGCCACGCATGAAATCGACGTCGGCGTTGCCAGTGAACTGCGCTCCCATCCCGGCGTGCATCTGGTCGTTCACGGCGCGATACGCGGTCGTGGAAGGACTGTCATTGGCCGAGGCGCTGGAGGGCATCGCGTGCCCTTGGTGACCTCCGCCCGCACTGGCCTGCATCGCTTCACCCGACGGGACGACCACCTTCTTCTGGACGGCCATCAGGCCGGCGGCGACCACGACGGCGCCCGCAATGAACAAGAGGCTGAACTTGTTGACCTTCATGAAAAAACTCCTTGAATGAGGTTGATGGGTTCACTGTAGGGCCTCCCATTGTTGGAAGGTCAAGCCCTTATTTCGCCCGTCACTTGGCGCTGCACGGCGGTGTGCCCATGCCCATTTCAGTTGCAAGTAATTCTCAACAAAGGTAGGATGTTAGGACGTTAATAGCGAGAGTCCAGGATCATGTCCCAGCAACCGAAAGTTCACGACACCAGCGATTTCCCCATCGTCCGCTTCGACGGCGCAAGCATCTACAACGGATACAGCAGCGCCTGGTGCGCGGAAATGGATGAACTCGTCGCCTGCGGAAAGCCCTTCGTGCTTATCTACGTCGCGGGAGGGCCAGAAGAGACTCTCGACGATCGCGCTCAGCGCGGCGTCTGGCTGAAGACTCACAAGGAGACGCTTGGCGGCACATTGCTCGCGCTCATCCACGTCGAACCGGATTCGGATAAGCGAGCCCAGTTGGAGGCCATGCTGCCAAAGCTCGTCCAGGCTTTCGGTACACCGCAGTCCACCCGGGCCACCCACGCCGATGCCGAGGCGCTGGCCCGGTATGTCCTGGCGGGTGGTCGCGTCGAAGATTCGATATGAACAGCACCGTCCGGTCGCTGTAGCGCACCAAGGGCCTATCCATGAGGACCGGCTACCGCGTGCTCTCCGGGAAACAACCCGCGTTCCGATCAACGGGGCCGGCGACCGGCTGCTCGATGGAAAGCGGCATTGCCAGCGCGGGAGTCGCGCTCGGATCAACCCGATTTCTCAAGTGCCGCAATCAGCGGAGCGACCACGTTCCGCACAGCCGCCGCAGCTGCTTCTCCATCCTGGCGCTCGATAGCATCCACGATCGCCTCATGGGTCGCGAGACCCGGCTCGGGCAGTTCCTTGTCCTTCAGCGCAGTCAGCGTGTTCATGCGGACCGAGTTCGCGAAGTAGCGGTACAGCTCAGCCAGCGCGCCGTTGCCGCACATCCCGGCGATCGCGCAGTGGAAAGCCGTATCGGCCTCGGCAAAGGCCGCGCTCGATGCGTGTTGCTCCTGCTCGCCGCGGGCCTTCAACAGTCGGCGCAGCAGCCCAACGTCCGCCTTGGACCGATGCACCGCGGCCAACCTGGCCGCCTCGGTTTCCAGCATGCAGCGCAACGCGAAGTGCTCTCGCAAGCCGGAACGCCCGACACGGCGCATGACCTCGGCCGGATCGATATTGGTTCGCACGTAGGTGCCATCACCCTGGCGGACTTCCAGGACCTGGCCGTGCGAGAGCACGCGAATGGCTTCCCGCACCGTGTTGCGGCCAACCTCCAGCATCTCGGCCAGTTCCTGCTCCCTGGGGATGCGCTCGCCGACCTTCCAGGCGCCTCCCTCGATCTGGCCGCGGATCAGCTCAATCGTCGAATCGACGAGCGAACGCCGCGGCGCCTGTGGGAGTGTGAAGCGGTTATTCATCGCGGTTCTCAAATGACGTAGAGACGGGAGCCCATCGGACCTCGATTGTAGCAACTCAGGCCTTATACATAGGATGATTCTATGTATTTGACAAAAGAGCAATTGCCGACGGCCTGTGCTTCGTTGCGCGCGACATGCGATTTTCCACCACGCCCGTGCGAGCGGGATTTTTTTCAACACCTTTTGGAGTATTTCGACCATGAACAACATGCAGCACGCCCTGTCATTCAGGCCCCTTCGTTCTTCAGACGGCTTGCGCTGCCGTCCGGTGCAGGCTTTGGGAGCGATATTCCTCGGGCTGGCTTCACTCGCCTATAGCGTCACGTCGCAGGCGGCAGATGAGCCAGAGAACGTGAAGGTGGTCCGGCAATACCTTGACGCCTGGAATGGCGGGCGAACCGACGCGATGGAAAAAGTGCTCGATTCCAACGTCGTCTATTTCAATACCAGCAATGAAGCGTCCCGCACTGGGCCTCAAGCCATTACCGAAGTCTCGCAGTTTCTGATGAAAATCCTGCCCGACCGAAAAATGAAAATCCGTTCGCAGCCGGTTGCCTCCGGCGATGGTGTGGCGATCGAGTGGGAATTCACCGCCACCAAGAACAGCAATGGCGGGACGTCGCCCTCCAGTTCGACCATCAGTTATTTCGGCGCGAGCTTCTTCCGTGTTTCGAACGGAAAGATTGTCTATGCCAGCGACTACTACAACCACAACACCATGCAGAAGCAGCTTCAGCAGTAACGTAAATCCGCAAACAGGAAATCACCGACATGTCCCGCTTCATCATGCACAAGCCCTCGGCGCCGCCAGCGCAGCGGTGAGGCAAGCGCTTTTCCTCAATCCAAGGTAATTGCGCTGGTGACTTGATGAATATCTGACACGCCGGTTATCGAGCCTTGTCTCGATGAAATAGAAATCCCGAATGAAACTACCAACCACGAAGCAGGAACTCCTTGACAAGGTTCGCGCCAGCCACCGAAAGCTCGGGGTAGAAGCTGCCACCATTCCCGCCAGCCACTACCGGCACACGGCCATGATCTGGCAGGAGCCGCGCCTGCATACCAACGCTGCGATGGTCCTGGTGGACGTCATCGTCTGGAACACGATGATCCTGCAGTTCGCGCATGATCGGACGCCTGGACCTTCGGCGTCCTTTTACTCGCCGAGTGCGATGGCGCAGCGGGCCGAGCGTCTTTCTGCCGGCTTCCAGCGCCGTTTCGCGGGCAGAGACCTTCGCGAGCTGGAAGCCATGCTCACGGAGGGACAGGACCGGGTGCTCGACTGCGTGGCGCACCATTCGAACGCCTCGCTTTTCGATCCCGCGTTGAGCCCGATGAAGACCCTCGGGCGCAAGATCCAGTTCTTCACCTCCACCGCCTACGACGACGCGCTGTCGAGGCTGCGCCAGTGGAAGCAGGTGCTGTAGCGGCCGAGGCGACCCACTGCGCGGAGCGCCTCTTGCACCGCTCCGATCAGACCGGAGCTGGCAGCGCCGGCTTTCGCGCGGCCTGCCACAGCAGCGGCACCAGGATCAGCGCCAGGGCCGGGAAGATCATCCAGTTGACCGCCTGCCAGCCCGAGCTGTGCAGGATCGATCCCGCGAGGAACGACACGGCCGCCGTGGCGGCGAAGACGAAGAAATCGTTCATGCCCTGCGCCTTGCTGCGCTCGGCCGGGGTGTGGCAATCGGTGACCATCGCCGTCGCGCCGATGAAGCTGAAGTTCCAGCCGATGCCCAGCAGCGCCAGCGAGCCCCAGAAGTGGGACAGGCCGAGCCCGCCCAGGGCCACCACCCCGGAGGCGGCGAGCAGCACCATGCCGACGGCGGTCACGCGCTCCTTGCCGTAGCGCACCATCAGTCGTCCTGTGAAAAAGCTCGGCCCGAACATCGCCAGCAGGTGCCACTGTATTCCTAGGGCGGCGTTGTCCACCGAATGCCCGTGGTTGACCATCGCCACCGGCGCGGCCGTCATCACGAACGCCATCACCCCATAGGACACC
>NZ_JAFNME010000013.1:24091-79250 GCF_017368815.1 Comamonas denitrificans
CAACGTAGGGCGTGCCCGCTACCGCATCGCGCGTGAAGATCACCAACTGCGGCCCGATGATGGCGCCCGCGAGACCGCCCACCATGACCCAGGAAATGGCCTTGGCCTTAAGCGCGTCCTCGGCGGTGACGGCGGCTGCGAAGCAGTAGCCCACAGCAGGAAATCGAACTATGAAACGAATAACCCCTTTCCTTCTGGTCGCAGTACTCGGGGGCACTGAAGCAGGCCAGCGTGTCTACTCATCGCGCATGAATTGCCTGACAACCTTTCAAATTTAGAGAAGATAAATTGAAGTTCTGACGGGAATTTCTCAGTAAAAGAATCCTATCTTTCTCGTCAACAGACTGAACGGCACCCCCTGAGTTTTTATGCATATATTCAAGATCGGCAAATTCTTTAATGATTCACCACAAAAAAGGCGGGAAGCCCATTGAGCGATCCCGCCATAGCAAAAAACTCAAACATGCTCACATCAGGAAACTTTACCCTGAAACGATCCCTTGAAATTTAAGCGCATAGTAATAATAAGATTTAGCCATTAGCCGAATCTTCCAAAGTTGGCGCACTGCTTGCTACGTTTTTAAGCGACTCCGCCATAGTGAAGTACGGAGACCACTGTTTTGCAAGTTGGTCAACCGTAAGTCCTGCGGAGATAATATAGGTTGCAGCTGCAATAACCTCTCCAGCAGATTCGCCTACCATATGAATACCCAGAATCCTTCCTGTCTCACGCTCGGATATCATCTTGATTATCCCTTTGTCGTGACGACTTACAATAGCACGTAGAACAAAGGAAACCGGAATTTCACGAACATCATAGGCAATTTGGGCCGCCTCAGCCTGCATAGGAGTCATGCCGACAGCAGCCATCTCGGGCGACGTGAAAATGACGCGGGGCAAGGCGGTGTAGTCTAGGGACCGAGGCTCGTTGCCCAGAGCATTGCTCGCGGCCACGGTCCCCTGCGCACTAGCGACATACACTAATTGAGCCATACCAGTGACATCGCCCGCTGCCCAGATGCGAGGATTTGAGGTTCGCAGATGTTCGTCCACAATTATTTCGCCTCGATCGCCCCTGGACACATTGACAGCATCCAAGTTGAGTCCTTCAGTTGCCGGACGGCGCCCCGTCGCTATGAGAATCTTATGGGCGAAAATTTGCTGAGTACGTCCTTCGGCGACGACAGTTGCAAGCACCCCGCTCTCGTGTGGTACGACGTTTGTCAGATTGGCGCCAGTATGGAACATGATGCCCTCCGCTGACAGCGCCTGCTCCAGTGCCGCAGAAATCGCGGGATCCTCGAACGGTGCAATTCGAGGAGCTATCTCGACCACTTCAACCTTGCTGCCCAGTCGAGCGAACAATTGACCTTGCTCCAGACCGATCGCATTGCCGCCGACGACCAGCATGGACTCAGGCACCTGCTCAAGGGACATGGCCGAGCCGGAAGTGAGAAAGTCCACCTCACTGAGGCCAGGAATGGAAGGAATGAATGGCGCTGCCCCACTGGCGATCAGTACCTGCTTGGCGTACACCAGGTTTGTGTTTCCGTCTGAGTCCGCGACGACGAGCGCTACGATATCTGGCTCATCTGACGCTACAAAGGTCGCCTTGCCGCGAAATACCGCAATACCTGCATCCTTGGGTGCTTGTACATGGAAAGACTGCCGGAAGTGCCCGATCATTTGATCTTTATCTCTGACAAGCAAAGACAAGTCGACAGGCCCGGCCGAGGTCGCTATACCTGGGAACTTCCCATGCGCAGCAGACATGCGAGCAGAAGCCGCCGCAAGCAACGTCTTTGAAGGAACGCATCCTACATTGAGACAGGTCCCTCCTGCCAACCCCTGTTCGATCATGGCGACTGTTTTGTCGAGCCTACGTGCTTCGTTCGCTGCGGCTCTAGCCGCCGAACCGGAACCTATCGTGACTAGATCATAGATGACGGAGGGCTGTTGTGCGGAAGCCGCTGTTGTCGTGTTCATAAAAGAAGCCTCAAGGAAATTGCAAAGAAAGAGACAGATCGGTCTCCTTGAGGGATTGTAGACAACCCTGTCTCCTTGTGTCAACATGTCGCGTATGAATCCTCACAACGATGAATAACATCATGGACAAAAAAGAACAGTTAGTCGCAACTGCCTTTAACCTTTTTTATAAGTACGGCATTCATGCTGTTGGCATCAATCGGGTACTTGAAGAGTCCGGCATTGCCAAGAAAACGCTATATAACCATTTCTCCAGCAAGGAAGATCTAATTGCTGCGACCGTCGAATATTGTGATCAGCAGTATTTCTCTTGGCTCGATTTGCGTTTGCACGAAGCGACGCCAGGTAGGGACGCCTTGTATGCCATGCTTGATGCTTTTGACGATCTGTTTCAGGGTCTCGATCAATCCAAGCCACTTTTCTTGGGTTGTTATTTCATTAATGTCAGCGCCGAATTCAGCAATCCGGATCATGATATACATAAGCTTTGCGCCCGAAACAAAGAGGCTATGCTGCGATGGATCACACACCACACTTCACTTGTCATAACGTCCAGAGAATCGATAGTTCAAATCTCTGAAACAATTGCTATGTTGCTTGAAGGGGCGATTATTCAGGCTCACGTTCTTGGAGATCTGCACGCTGCTCGCAAAGCCAAAGCCGTGGTTAAACTGCTTCTTGATAAATCTAACTAACTAACTAACTAACTAAATTCATCTGTCCATACAACTCTTTGACCATCAATAAAGGTGGAACGGCAAAGTAGCTTTCCGAAGTTTCAGCAGTGGAGACAAGTCGTGTAGTGCCGGAACGGGCCACTTATCGGCTTCCAGTCCTCGATCAATGCCCCAAGTCAAGTCAGTTGCAACCGTACCGCCCCTGCCACAGCAGCGGCACCAAGATCAGCGCCAAGGCCGGGAAGATCATCCAGTTGACCGCTTGCCAGCCCGAGCTGTGCAGGATCGACCCCGCGAGGAACGACACGGCCGCCGTGGCGGCGAAGACGAAGAAGTCGTTCATGCCCTGCGCCTTGCCCCGCTCGGCCGGGGTGTGGCAGTCGGTGACCATCGCCGTGGCGCCGATGAAACTCAAATTCCAGCCGATGCCCAACAGCGCCAGCGAGCCCCAGAAGTGGGACAGGCCGAGCCCGCCCAGGGCCACCACCCCGGAGGCGGCGAGCAGCACCATGCCGACGGCGGTCACGCGCTCCTTGCCGTAGCGCACCATCAGTCGCCCGGTGAAGAAGCTCGGCCCGAACATCGCCAGCAGGTGCCACTGTATTCCTAGGGCGGCGTTGTCCACCGAATGCCCGTGGTTGACCATCGCCACCGGCGCGGCCGTCATCACGAACGCCATCACCCCATAGGACACCACGCCCGCAGCCACGGCCAGCAGATAGCGCGGCATCGCCAAGAGCTGCAGCACCGTCCGACCGCTATCGGCGACTGCTTCGGCCTGGGTCTGGCTCGGCGTGCGCAGCATCAGCAGGATCGGCAAGGCGATCAGCGGCAGCAGCGCCTGGCTGAGGAAGCTGCCAACGTAGGGCGTGCCCGCTACCGCATCGCGCGTGAAGATCACCAACTGCGGCCCGATGATGGCGCCCGCGAGACCGCCCACCATGACCCAGGAAATGGCCTTGGCCTTAAGCGCGTCCTCGGCGGTGTCGGCGGCTGCGAAGCGGTAGCTCTGCACATACGCGCCGTAGAAGCCCGCCAGGAAGGTGCCGGCGCAGAAGATCCAGAACGAGGCCAGCATGATGCCCAACGCGGCGATCAGGCCCGAGGCCACGCCGAAGCCGACCCCCACCACGTATCCGTTGCGGCGGCCATGGTGCCGCATGATGAAGGCGGCAGGCAAGGTGCCGATGGCAAGACCCAGGCCGAACAGACTCACGGGCAAGGTGATCCAGGCCGAATTCTTGGCAAGCTGCTGGCCGACCAGCCCACCCAGCGACATCACGATGGGCGCGCTGGCGCCGCCGAGCGCCTGCGCGGCGGTGAGAACGCCGATGTTTCGGCGCGTGATGCTCTGGTCGGTCATGGGCGTCTTTCTTATTCGTTTGTCTGGCCGGAAATATTACACGCATGAATATATATTCAGTTATATGGACATGCGATGCTCACGAACCATCGCGAGCCGGTCCATCCTCGGAAGCCCCGGCGGAAGCAGCACCGTGCAGGGCCAATGCGAGCAGGTGCTCTTTCACCTGGATCAGTTGCTCCATGCGTTCCTCAACACAGGCGAGATGGCCTTGGACAGCCTGCCTTAGCAGCTCAGGTTCCAGGAACCCCTCATGTGCCCAACCCAGTAGGCGGCGCACGTCATCCAGGCCGATTCCCGAGGCACGGTAGTTGCGAATCAGGTGAAGCCGTTCGACATGGGCCGGGCCATAGCGCCGATAGTTGTTGCGTGACCGCTCCGGGGCTTGCAACAGGCCCTCCCGCTCGTAGAACCGAATGTTCTCCGGGGGGGTGCCCGTCAAGCGCGCAAGTTCACCGATCCTCATCCGGTTCTCCGTGCGCAACGATGGGGAACGCCGCCGTTGCGCATAGCCCTTATCCCGGCGACCGGGCGGATGGTTGCCCGGTGGCGCCCGATTGCACCGTGTGCTCAGTCCAGCCGCCACCCAGCGCCTTGTAGAGGTGGATGAGGTTGTTCAGCCGCGTCAGGCGCGTGCGCACCAGGGTCTGCTGCGCACCGTACTGTGTGCGTTGCGCATCGAGCAAGGTGAGGTTGTCGTCCACGCCTTCCTGGAAGCGTTGCTCGGCTAGTTGGTAGGCTTTCTGGCTAGCCGCTACCAGGAGCTGCTCCGAGCGGATCTGCTCATCAAGCGTGCGCTTGCCCGCCAAGCCGTCAGCCACCTCAGCAAAGGCCGCCTGGATAGACTTCTCGTAGTTGGCGATTTCGATCCTCTTTTGTACCTGTGCCACGTCCAGATTGGCTCGCAACGCGCCGCCGCGGAAGATGGGCAGCGTGATCTGCGGCAGGAAGCTCCAGGCCCGCGAGCCCGAATCGAACAGGCCGTCCAGCGAAGCGCTGGCCGTGCCCGCCGAGCCCGTGAGGCTAATCGTCGGGAAGAACGCGGCCCGCGCCGCGCCGATGTTGGCGTTGGCGCCGATCAGCATCTGCTCGGCGGCGCGGATGTCCGGCCGACGCGCGAGCAGTTCGGACGGCAGGCCGCTCGGCAGGTCGGTCGGCACGATGTCGTCCGGCAGCGCCACGGCCTCGTCAAGCTGCCGGGACAGCTCCGGCGTCAGCGGCTGGCCCAGCAGCAGCACCAGCGCGTTGCGGTCCTTGGCCGCCTGCCGCGTGTAGGCGGCGCGGTTGGCCTCGGCGGTGCGCAGCGCGATCTCCGCGCGGCGCAGGTCGAGCTGCGTGGAATTTCCCGCTTCCACCAGTTGGGTGGTCAGGTCATAGGAGCGCTTCTGTGTGGCGAGGGTGTCGCTCGTCAGGCGCAGCAGTTCCTGGTCGGCGCGCAGCGTGAGGTAGGCGCTGGCCACCTCGGACACCAGGCTCATCTGCGTGGCGATGCGGGTCTCGTCGAGGGCCAGGTAGGACGCCAGCGCCCGGTCGTTGAGGCTGCGGATGCGGCCCCACAGGTCCAGCTCCCAGGCGGCCGTCACCCCGGCCACGTCGTAGCGCCGGAGCACGTCGCTTTGCCCCGTGGTACTGAGGTCGGCCGGTACGCGCTCTGACGCGCCGCGGGCGGAAACGCCCAGGTTCGGCAGCATCTCGGCACGCTGGATACGGTACAGCGCCTGAGCCGCCTCCACGTTGAGCGCGGCTTTGTGCATGTCGCGGTTGTTCTCCAGCGAAATGCCGATCAACTGCTGCAGCAGCGGGTCGCGGAAGAAGTCCCGCCAACCGATCTCGGCCGTGATCGCGTCGTCGGGCGTCGCGGCCGCCAGTTCCACATAGGCCGCGCCCGAGGGATAGGCCGTGTCGATCGGCGCTGCGGGCCGGTCATACTTCGGTGCCATGGAGCAGCCAGCCAGCGCCGCCGCGAGGGCGAGCGGCGCCAGCGTCCTGGCGGGTCGTGTGAATGCGAAAGATGTTTTCATGTCGTATGTCCTCCTGGCCGTCATGCGTGCTGGTCGGTCATGCCGCCACGGGCATGGCGCGCTTCGCGGCGCAGCGCCAGCTTGCGCACCACAACGTAGAACACCGGCGTCAGCACCAGGCCGAATACCGTCACGCCCAGCATGCCGGCGAACACCGCGATGCCCATGGCGTGGCGCATCTCGGCGCCCGCACCGCTGGCCAGCACCAGCGGCACCACGCCAGCGATGAAGGCGAACGACGTCATCAAGATCGGGCGCAGCCGCAAGCGCGCGGCTTCGAGCACGGCTGCCAGCGGATCGGCCCCTTCGCTTTCCTTCGCGCGGGCGAACTCCACGATCAGGATCGCGTTCTTGGCAGCCAGGCCGACCAGCACCACGAAACCGATCTGCGTGAAGATGTTGTTGTCGCCCCCAGAGAGCCAGACGCCGGCGATCGCCGAGAGCAGCGCCATGGGTGCAATCAGCAGCACAGCGAACGGCAGCGACCAACTGTTGTACTGGGCCGCCAGGAACAGGAAGGCGAGCAGCACCGCCAGCGCGAAGATGTAGATCGCCGTGTTGCCAACCCGTTTTTCCTGGAAAGTCAGGTCCGTCCATTCGTAGGTCATACCGTCCGGCAGCGATTCGCTCACGATCTTCTCAATCGCGGCGGTGGCCTGGCCGGACGAGTAGCCCGGCGCTGGCCCGCCGCTGATGTCGGCCGAGGGAAAGCCGTTGTAATGCATCACCCGGTCGGGGCCGGAACTGCGCTCGATGGTCGCGATCGCGCTCAGCGGGATCATGTCGCCCGCTGCATTGCGCACCTTGAGCATGCCTATGTCCTCAGCCTGCATGCGGAACTGCGCATCGGCCTGGGCCATGACCCGGTAGGTGCGACCGAAGCGGTTGAAGTCGTTGACGTAGAGCGAGCCAAGGTTGACCTGCAGGGTGTCGAACACCTCGGTCAGCGATACGCCCTGCGACTTGGCCTTCACCCGGTCGATGTCCACCTGCAACTGCGGCGCATTGGTCTGGAAGCTGGCGAGCATGTTCGCCAGCTCGGGCGCCTGCATGGCCTTGCCCATGATCTGGCCCTGTGCCTGCGCAAGCGCCTCGGGACCCAGGCCCGCCCGGTCCTCGATCTGCAGCTTGAAGCCGCCCATCGAACCCAGGCCCGGCACCGGCGGCGGCGGGAAGATGCCAACGAAGCCGTCCGGGATCTGGCTGAACTTGCCCATGAGCTTGCCCTGGATGGCGAAGGCCGACAGCGACGGGTCCTTGCGCTCATCGAAGGGCTTGAGCATGGCGAACATCAGCGCGGTGTTCGGCTGGTTCACCGGTCCATTGACCGACAGGCCCGGGAAGGCCACCACGCTCTCGACGCCCGGCTCAGCCAGTGCGATCTTGGTCATCTCCTTGACGACCGCCTCGGTGCGATCCAGCGAGGCGCCGGTCGGAAGCTGGGCGATGCCCACGAGATAGTACTTGTCCTGGGCCGGCACGAAGCCCGCAGGCACCTTGTGGAAGCCCAGCCAGGTCAGGCCCAGGAAGCCGACGTAGAGCAGCAGCACGATGGCGCTGCCGCGCACCGCGCGGCGCACGCCCCCGACGTAGGAATTCGAGGCGCGATCGAAGAAGCGGTTGAAGCGGCGGAAGAAGCCGCCGAACACGCCGTCGATGATGCGCGTGAGACGATCGGGCTTGGCCGCGCCGTGGTGCGGCTTGAGCAGGATGGCGGCCAGCGCTGGCGACAGCGTAAGCGAGTTGATCGCCGACAGGATGGTCGAGAACGCGATGGTCAGCGCGAACTGGCGATAGAACTCGCCCTGCAGCCCCGACAGGAACGCCGAGGGGATGAAGACCGCTGCCAGCACCGAGGTGATGGCCAGGATCGGGCCAGTCACTTCATCCATCGCCTTGCGCGCCGCATCCTTGGGCGATTCGCCCAGCGCCATGTGGCGCTCCACGTTCTCCACCACCACGATGGCGTCATCCACCACGATGCCGATGGAGAGCACGAGGCCAAACAGCGACAGCGTGTTCAGCGAGAAGCCGAACATGTGCATCACCGCGAACGTGCCGACCAGCGAGACCGGCACGGCGATCAGTGGAATGATCGACGCGCGCCAAGATTGCAGGAACAGCACCACCACGATCACCACCAGGAGGATGGCCTCCAGCAGCGTGACGGCGACGGACTGGAGCGAGGCGCGCACGAAGACTGTGGGGTCGTAGGCGATCTTGTACTCGATGCCTTCGGGGAACTTGGCCTGCAGCCGCTCCATCGTCGCGCGCACCGCGCTGGACGTGTCCAGGGCATTGGAGCCGGGCGTCATCAGGATTTGCAGGCCGACCGCGTTCTCGCCGTCGAGCTGGCCGCGCATGGTGTAGTTGTCCGAGCCCAGTTCCAGGCGTGCGACGTCGCGCAGGCGGGTCACCTGGCCGTTGGCGCCGGCCTTGATCACGATGTCGCCGAACTGCTCTTCGGTGGTCAGGCGCCCCAGCGCATTGACGCTGACCTGGAAGGCGGCCGACGCATTCGGCTGCTGGCCGATCGAGCCGGCTGCGACCTGCACGTTCTGCTCGCGGATGGCGGCGACCACATCGCTGGCGGTCATGCCCCGCGATGCGACCTTCTCGGGGTCGAGCCAGACGCGCATTGCGTACTCGCCTTCACCGCCGATGATCACGTTGGCGATGCCCGGCAGGCGCGCCAGTTCGTCGCGCACGTTGAGCATCGCGTAGTTGGACACGTACAGCGGGTCGTAGCGGTCCCCCGGCGAGAGCATATGCACCACCATGAGAATATCGGGCGCGGTCTTGTCGGTGACCACGCCGATGCGCTGGACCTCGGGCGGCAACCGGGGCAGCGCGCGTGAGACGCGGTTCTGCACCTGGATCTGCGCGACGTCGGGGTCGATGTGCTGCTCGAACGAGATGGTCAGCACCATCCGCCCGTCCGTGGACATCTGGGACTGCATGTACATCATGCCTTCCACGCCGTTGACCGCCTGCTCCAGCGGCGATGCCACGGTGTCGGCGATCACCTGCGGGTTGGCGCCGGGATAGCTGGCGGTGACCTGCACCGTCGGCGGCGTGACCTGGGGGTACTCGCTCAGGGGGAGCTGGAAATAGCTGATCGCGCCCGCGATCAGCATCAGCACCGACAGGACGATGGCGAAGATCGGCCGGTTGATGAAGAAGCGGGGGAAATTCATTTGCGGGCCTCCGCCGAGCCGGCCGCGCCGTCAGCCTTGGCGGGGTCCGCGCCACCGGCCTTGGCAGGCGCCGCAGCGGGAGCCGGAGCGTTTGCCGCAGCCTTGGTCGCGCCGGTCGCGCCGGCGGCCGGTGCCGCGGGCGCCTGCATGGGCACCATGCGCGGCGTGACCGCCATGCCGGGGCGCACGAGGCCCTTGATGATGATCTTCTCACCGGCCTGCAGGCCGCCGTTGATGACGCGCAGCCCGTCCACCACCGGCCCCAGTTCGATGGGCCGGTACTGGGCCTGGTTGTTCTCGCCCACGACCAGCACGTAGTTGCGCCCTTGGTCGGTGCCCACGGCCTGATCGTCGATCAGGACGGCCTCGCGCGCCGCGCCGGTGGACAGCTTGGCCCGGGCGAACATGCCGGGTGCCATGCGCCCATCCGGGTTGGGCACAACGGCGCGCGCGCGGATCGTGCCGGTGCTTCGGTCAATGGTGTTGCCCACGAAGTCGAGCGCGCCCCTGTGCGGGAAACCCTTGTCCGTGGTCAGCCCGACCTGCACGGGCAGCGAAGCCTTGCTACCGGCGCCCGCAGCGGGCCGCGAGCGGCTGACGACGTTGAGATAGGTGGCCTCATCAATGTCGAAGTACACGTGCAACGGGTCGATGGATACGATCGTGGTCAGCAGCGTGGCCGCGCCGGCGCCGCCACCGCTGACCAAGTTGCCCTCGGTCACGAGCACGCGGTCGACGCGCCCGGCGATGGGCGCAGTGACGCGGGCGTAGGACAGGTCCAGCTGAGCCGCAGCAACGGCGGCCTTAGCCGCCTGCACCTGAGCCTGGCGCGCGTTGCGTGCGGAGGCGGCATCGTCATAGGTCTTGCGCGCGACGGCGCCGGTCGCCACCAGGCGCTCGGCGCGGTCAAAGTCGGCCTGGGCCTGGCTGGCCAGCACCTCGGCCTGACGCAGTTGCGCCACGGCCGTGTCGAGCGCAACCTGGAACGGCCTCGGGTCGATCTGGAACAGCAGTTGGCCCTTGCGCACGAGGCTACCTTCGGGAACGCTCACCGCATCGACGGCGCCGCCGACCCGCGAGCGCAGCTCGACGGTCTTGGGCGCGGCCAGGAAGCCGGTGTACTCGGCCGATGGCGCGACCGTGCGGGTAATGACCTCGGCCACGGGCACCTGCGGCGCCATCGGCGCGCCCGCCGGGGGCGCCGCGGCCTTGCCCTCGTCCTTGGCGTCGCGGGCAGCGATCGCTATCCCCCCCGACGGCTGCGATGACGCCTGCCACCACAATGATTCTGATTTTTTTACGCATGGAAGTGACCCTTTCTTGGATGCAGGACTCCGGCCCTTCCGAAGCGCTCTGCAGACATTTGTGTGGAGGCTAGGCGTTACAACGACGGCAAGGTCAAGCCCTCTTGTTGCCTCAGCGGGCAGACGGCACGGACAAGGTGGTGGGACGCCCGGCGTCGTCGCCGTGGTTGGCCTCCGGCGCGCCCTTGAAGCGCAGCAGGCGCAGTGCGTTCAGCGTGACCAGGGCCGTGGCGCCGGTGTCGGCCAGCACGGCAACCCACAAGCCGGTGATACCCAACACGGTGGTGACCAGGAACAAGCCCTTGAGGCCAATGGCGAATACGACGTTTTGGTGAATGTTGGCCATCGTCGCCCGCGACAGGGCCACCAGGTGGGCCACGTCCGTGACGCGGCTCTTGAGCAGCGCGGCATCGGCGGTTTCCAGCGCCACGTCCGTGCCGCCGCCCATGGCGATACCCACGTCGGCGGTCGCCAGGGCCGGCGCGTCGTTGATGCCGTCGCCGACCATCGCCACCTTGGCATCACGCTTCATCTCGTTGACCAAGCGCAGCTTGTCCTGCGGCAGCAGCTCGGCCTCCCACTCGATGCCCAGCTTGCCGGCGATCGCCTGCGCGGTGCGGCGGTTGTCGCCGGTCAGCATGACCGAGCGCACGCCCATGGCGTTGAGCTGGGCCACGCCTTCGCGCGCGTCGCGGCGGGGCTCGTCGCGCAGGGCCAGCAGGCCCAGAACGTTCTTGCTGGCTTCGTCGAACAGGACCACCACGGTCTTGCCGCCATCCTCCAGCTTGTCGATTTCCCTGCGGTGCGCGGCTGTCAGCGTGGCCGTCTGTTCCGCATGGGCGGGCGATCCGACAGCGAGCGCACTGCCGTTCACGGTGGCGCGCACCGCCTTGCCGGCAATGGCCGATGCGCCCGTGGCCTGGGGAATCGCCACGTCCAGGCTCTTGGCATGGGCGACAATGGCCTTCGCCAAGGGATGGTTTGAGCCGGACTCGACAGCGGCGGCAAGCGCAAGGACCTGTTGATGCTTGAACAGCCCGAAGGGCAGGACCTCGGTGATGCGCGGCTTGCCCTCGGTCAGCGTGCCAGTCTTGTCGAAGGCAATGGCGCGCACGCGGCCGATGGTTTCCAACGCGTTGCCACCCTTGATCAGCAGGCCCCGTCGCGTGGCCACCGCAAGGCCCGAGGCGATGGCCGCCGGTGTGGAGAGCACCAGCGCACATGGGCAGGCAATCAACAGCAGTGCGAGGCCGCGGTACAGCCAGGTACCCCAGTCGCCACCCATGGCAAGTGGCGGAACCACCACGATCAACGCCGCGATGGCCATGACGGCAGGGGTGTAGTAGCGGCTGAACTTTTCGATGAAGCGAGCCGTGGGCGCCTTGGAGGACTGCGCCTGCTCCACCAGTTGGATGATGCGAGAAATGGTGTTGTCCGATGCCGTCTTCTCGACTTGTACTTCGAGCACGCCATCGACGTTGATGGAGCCGGCGAACACGTCGGCACCGATAGCCTTTTGACGCGGTACGGACTCGCCGGTGATAGGCGACTCGTCCAGGCTGCTTTCACCGCGGAGGATCTTGCCGTCCGCAGGCACCCGGTCACCAGGGCGCACCAGCACGCGGTCGCTCACGCGCAGGGAAGCGGCGGGCACTTCGCGCTGCCCGCCCGCGGCATCGAGCAGTACCGCCGTCTTAGGCACCAGGGAGGCCAGCGCCTTGATGCCGGCGCGCGCGCGGCCGGCGGCCACGCTTTCCAGCAGCTCGCCGATCGCGAACAGGAACACCACGGCAGCAGCTTCCTCGGCCTCGCCTATCACGAGCGCGCCCAGCGAGGCGACGACCATCAGCGTTTCGATAGAGAACGGCGAGCCTGACACAGCCAGCGCGAAGGCTTTGCGAGCGAACGGCAGCACGCCCGCGATCACCGCAGCGGCGAAGATCCATTCAGCGTAGCCAGGAACGAACTGCGCGATCGCGTAGGCCGAGCCCATCAGGCCGCCCAGGCCCAGCACGTGCTTGCCTTTCTTCGTCTGCCACCAGCGCTGATGGCGCGCCGTCGATGCTGCTGCTGGGGCCGCGGGTGCTGAGCCATCATGGCGGCGCACGTCGGAGACGCCGAAGCCCAGGCTCTTGATGGTCTTCTCGATGTGGCCGAGCTGCGTGGGGCCGCCAGACGCGAGCGTCAATTCCAGCGTTTCTGCGGTGAAGTTTATGCGGGCATCGGACACGCCATCCATGCGAGCGAGCGCCGTTTCGATCTTGCCGACGCAACTGGCGCAGTCCATGCCCTCGACGCGCATGGACACGTTGGGGGGCGTGCTGGGTGCTCCACGGGAGGCAGAGGCCGGCGCATGGTCATGCCCGCTGCAGGCCCCGTGATCGTGACCGTGGTCATGGGCATGGGCATGGCCGTGAGCATGGCCATGCCCATGGTCATCACCGCACGCTTTGCCGTGCGAATGATCGTGCCCGTGGTCGTGGGCATGCCCATGGTCATGGTGGCCGCCGCAGCCGGCGTGGTCATGCGCGTGGGCCGCATGGCACGGTGCAGGTGCTGCGGACATTTCGGACGCGGGCAGTGCCTGCACGTCGAAGCCCAGGGACCGGATTTTCTTGGCAATGTCGCGTGCAGTATTTCGGCTACTTGTGCTGCGCGTCAACGTCAGCGTCTCATTTGTAAAATTAACCTGTACATTTGATACGCCATCAATTCGACCAAGCGCTGTTTCAATCTTGCCGACGCAACTGGCGCAATCCATACCTTCGACCCGAAAGCCCAGTTGTTCGTCCTGCGCTCCTGTGCCGTCCAATGTTTCCAAAGACATATCAATCTCCTGGTTCTCTGAGTAATCGCCGTGGCAGGACGCACAAATCAGCGATCGGAATGTTATGCAAACAAATGAACACTTGTTTGTATGTTTATTCAAAAAAAAGAAAGAATCTCTTTCTGGCTGAACCATCCGACCGCTGCTTTATGCAGCTGCC
Source organism: Comamonas denitrificans (assembly GCF_017368815.1). GTDB lineage: Bacteria > Pseudomonadota > Gammaproteobacteria > Burkholderiales > Burkholderiaceae_C > Comamonas > Comamonas denitrificans. The sequence goes on from NZ_JAFNME010000013.1 coordinate 37,627, forward strand.
ATTAAGTCATTTTTTGTTGCGCAGCATCTGGTAGGTTTCAAATGCGGTGCGGTAGGCATCACTATAGGTATCAGGCGTCTGCTCACCAGCCCAGAATCCAGCCATTCCCGCAACCTGCCAATCTGCCAAATCACTCTTTACTTGAGCACGAGTCAATGCCACCGGAGCCTTGTAAGCCGCACCCAGCTTGAGCTGGAGATAGCTCTCGTAGGCTTGTTGGTAGGCTTGGGTGTGCGAAGCGGTGGTGATTCCGCGCGAGGTGAACGCGTGCATGCCGGAGATTTTCCACAGTTCCAAATCAGCCATCACTTCAGCACGAGTCTTTCCTGCTGAGGGCGCCTGATACATATCACCTTGGGTCAATTGCAAGTAGCGCTGAAAGGCAGCCTGGTATTGAGGGCTGAACGTATCCGGGCCGCTTTCGCCGCGAGACAACGCTTCCAACCCAGATTGCCTCCAAGCAGCCAGATCCTCCTGGACCTGTTGCCGTGTCATATCTGCGGCGAACGGTTGAGCGTTTACTCCAGCAGCAAAAAGTGCGGAAAGCAGAACAGCAAAGCGAATTTTCTTGGACATGGTCAATACTCCTTGACGTTAAAAATAATGGCGTGGTCCTTACGCCTTTCGGATACCCCGTAGACAAATAATAACACACATGAAGATATGTTCAAGTGTTTATTTTTAGAGTGCTTTTTGCTTGGGGTCTTCTAGGCATTCAGCAAGGCGCGCCGGTGTCTCTCTAGATTAATAGCCAAAAAAAGCCTACCCCTTGAAGGCGTAGGCCGGCGCGCACTCACATGTTCAGTCAATCGTCGTGTCCGTCCTCCGAAATGTGAACCGCCATGTCCTGGAGTACCTGGCTGACGTGCTGGTCGGCAATGCCGTAGAAGATGTGCTTGGCTTGGCGCTCGCCGCGCACGAGGCGCGCGCCGCGCAACAGGCGCAGGTGATGGCTGACCAAGGACTGCGACAGGTCTAGCGAGCCAGCAATGTCGCCCACTGCGACCGATCCGCGCATGCACTGCAACAGGATTTTCAATCGCGATTGGTCGCCCAGCAGGCGGAAGGTCTCTGCCAGAACAGCGACGTCACTTTGCGATAGTGCGAGGACATCAGTGGTCGTGCCGTGGTTAGAGGTCGAACATTGCACAATAGCGGCGCTGGTGGTTTTGCGGGATGTCATGGATTCAAACCCTCAAGTGAACTGCGAACCGTCTAGCACGGCCTCAATGCTTGTGACCGGGAGCGGAGTGGTCATGGTCATGATTGTGCTCACTGTGGTCGTGGCCGCTGTGGTCCTGACGGCCTGTCGTGGGTTGCAGGCTGCAGATGTTCTCGTCAGCCTCCGAGTTCCAGTCGATTCCGACTGTGGCGTGTTCGATGCTGAACTGCTCTCGCAGCACCGCCTCGACGCGCTTGACCACAGCTCGCGCCTCCTCGTCCACGTTGGGTCGAACGTGTAGCGTGGCCATCGTGCGACCGGAAGTGAGTTGCCACACGTGAACATGGCTGACAGCCGCCAGGCCGGGCACAGTGCTCATCAGGCCTTGTTCCACCTTTTCCGGCGAAGCGTCCTCTGGCGCACCCTCCAACAGGATATGGATCGACTTGGCCAGGAGCTTCCAGGCGCTGCGCAGAATCAACGCCGCTACTAGAACCGACAGGATGGGGTCGATCGGAGTCCAGCCGGTGAAGTAGATGACGATCGCTGCAACGATGGCGCCGACAGAGCCGAGCAGGTCACCCATCACGTGGAGGATGGCACCTTTCACATTGACGTGATCGGTTTCGCCGCGGGTCATGATCCACAGCACGAGGACGTTGATCAGTAAGCCGAGCACGGCGACGATCATCATCGGGCCGGCGAGGATGACGGGCGGCGCCTGCAGCCGCTCCCACGCCTCGTAGGCGATCCATGCGACGATCGCGAACAGGGTCACGGCGTTCAGGAAGCCGGCGATGACCTCGAAGCGCAGGTAACCGAATGTGCGTTTGCTGTCGGCTGCGCGGCGACCGAATCGGAAGGCAGCGTAAGCCAGGGCAAGTGCCACGGCGTCGGTCAGCATGTGGCCAGCATCGGCAAGTAGGGCTAGCGAGCCCGACAGCACGCCGCCGACAGCTTCCACGAGCATGAAGCCGAAGATCAGGAAGAAGGAAACCAGAACCTTGCGCTCGTTGGCGCTCGTCACTGTGGGGGTGTGGTCGTGATCATGGTCGTGACCATGGTCATGTGCATTGGATTGGGACATGGGCGCCTCTGCTGGTTGAGTGTTTGACTATGGCGAAATATAACACATGAATATGTGTTCATGTGATATATTTTCGCTCACCCTTCTCAGCCTCCGAAGCCATGCGTTGTGATGCCGCAACGAGAAAATGTGCCTATCCTTTCGGCCAGATACGGTGCAGGTCATCCAGAATCAGCTGGTGATGGTGCCTGCCTTGGTCTGCGTGTGTGCGTAAATGAGGGTGATCCGGCGGCAAGCTGGGGTGGTCATGCGCCACGTCAGAAGGGTCGCTGGCCGGCCACAGCCAGAGCGTCAGCGCCACGCCGGCCAAGCCGACCAGGGACATGACAATGAAGGTCGATGGCAAGCCCATGACCGCGCCGAAGCGGCCGGCAAGTGGGTAGCAGATGAGCCAACAGGCGTGCGACAGCGCGAAGTGTGCCGCGAAGATCGCAGGACGGTCCTCGGCATGGGCCGAGCGGCGCAGAAGACGGCCGGATGGCGTTTGCGCCACGCTGTAGCCAAAGCCGATGATCAACCACAGCGGCAGCAACAATGCATAGCTCGGCAGCAGTGCGCCGATCCCCGTGCCCACGACCAGTACGGTAGCGCCGGTGAGCATCGCGGTTCGGTCGGCCACCTTTTCCAGTAAGGATGGCAGAACGAAGGCTGCCACCATCGAACCGCCTCCGAATGCCGCCAGTGCCGACGCCACTTCGACCTCGCCTAGGCCAAAGCGCGCCTTCACGAGAACCACCGTGTTCACGATCACCATGGCGCCCGCCGCCGAGACGGCCAAGCTGATCGCCAGCAGGCCCCGCAGGCGTGGCGTAGCGAGATAGATGCGTGTGCCGCGGGTCGTGCGATCCCAAATGCCGCGGCGCGGTCCGGGAATAGTTGTGGGCAACCGCACGCTGACCACGAGCGCGGCTGAAACGAGGAAACCGAGCACTGTTCCCGCGAACAGGTTGTGAAAGCTGATGACGGTCAGCAGCGCAGCAGCCAGCATCGGGGAAATCAGGCTTTCCAGGTCATAGGCCAGCCGGGACAGCGACAGCGCCTTCGTGTAGTCCTCTTCATCGGGAAGGATGTCCGGGATAGTGGCTTGGAAAGTCGGCGTGAAGCCGGCGGATGCCGCTTGCAGGACAAAGATCAGCAGATAGATCTGCCAGACCTCGGTGACAAAGGGCAAACAGATCGCGACAACCGCTCGTACCAGGTCCAGCGCTACGAGCAATGACCGTCGCGGGAACTGGTCGGCGAAGGCCTGTGCGACTGGAGCGACTCCCACATAGGCCAGCATCTTGATAGCCAGCGCCGACCCGAGCACCGCACCTGCATCGGCCCCGGCCAGCTCGTAGGCAAGTAGGCCGAGCGCTACCGTCATCAGGCCTGTGCCGACGAGTGCGATCACCTGCGCGGTGAACAGGTGGCGGTAGGTGCGGTTCTTTAGGACGGAGAGCATCGAGAGACCTCAGAGCAGTCTGGTTAGCGCCTTCATTTCGGCTAGAACGGAGTCCTCATCATGAGATAGGCAGTGGTCGATGTGGTCATGGATCAGGACGCGCTTGGCCGCTGTGACGGCGCTCTCCACCGCAGCGAGCTGGCGAGCGATGTCCAGGCAGGTTTCTTCTCCTTCGATCATCCCGATGACGTGTCGCAGATGACCCTCGGCGCGCTTGAGCCGTTTCACGAGATCTGGGTGGCTGGTGTGCTTGTGCATCTCTTTCATGCAGCAATCATATCCCCCCCCCGGGGGATATGCTCAAGGAGTCTGCATAGCTGTTTGCGCAGTGGATTAGCCCCACCTCGCCTCTCGATGTCTTGCGCCCGACGCCCTCTCTAAGGCGATTGGTGCTCAAAGGATGTAAGGTTTTCTTTCCCATTCATATGAATAGATATACAATTGTTCATATCTAAGCCAGTGAACAGTGGCTTTTCAACGACAAGCACTTGCTCGGAAAGAGAACACCCAGCCGGGGGTAAGTACTGATGCAACACCGATGGAGAATTGAATGCTTCGCAAAGACATACGCAAGGGATGGATATGGGCGGTATCCACGCTTTGGGCCGGCACCGTGCTAGCCCAGCCAGTAGCCGCCCCTCACGTCCCATCCAGACCAGACAGCCACATGGTCGCCCAATTGTGGGAGTCAGCTTGGCAGCGGCAGCCAGAAGCCGCTGGAGAAGGCGCCTGGCAGCAGGCCGCCCAAGCACGCCAAGAGACGGCCGGCAGTTGGGTGGCAGGTCCGATGGCGCTGGAAGCCTCCACCAAAACTGATCGGTTCAACAACCGCAACGGACAGCGCGAATATGAAGTCGGGGTGGCTATTCCCCTTTGGATGCCTGGTGAGCGCGCCTCGTCGGCACGCTGGGCGGACGCGGAAAGCCTCGCGCTATCCAGCCGGATGCTGGCCGCCAAGCTACGCACGGCCGGACAGGTTCGCCAGGCATGGTGGGCATGGCAGCGTGCCCAGGCCGAATTGGTGGCGGCGCAGGATCGCACCCGCAGCGCGGACGAGTTGGCGCAAGATGTGGCTCGCCGGGTTCGCGCGGGCGACCTGGCGCAAGCCGACAGAAACCAGGCCGATGGCGCCTTGGCGTCGGCTCGTAGTGCCCTGGCCATTGCTCAGGCCGAAGAAATCACGCAGCGCGAGGCGTTGTTGGCACTGACCGGCATCGAGAGTATCCCGTCGCAGGCCGATTCCGCGCAGCCGGAGCAGTCAGGTGTCCGAGTTCAACCGGCATCGGCACAGCCGTCCGGCGCGTTGTTGGGTAACCACCCTGCGCTGCTGGAACTGCAGCACAAGGCGCTGGCGGCCCGCCGCTCTGCGGAACTGGTGTCCCATCAGAAGTACGCCAACCCCGAACTGACCCTGGCGACCACGCGGGATCGGGGCGGCTACGGCGAACGCTACAACCAGACGATCACGGTGGGTGTGCGCATTCCCTTCGGTACGGGTAGCCGTCATACCGAGCAATTGTCCAGCGCCAATGCGCAGGCACTGGAGGCTGAGTCGGCACTCGCGGCCCAGCGCACCCGGCTACTCTCGGAAATTCGAACTGCCCAATCGCGCGAACTGGCAACCAGCACCCAGATGCAGGCCGCTTCGGAGCGCCAGCGACTAGCCCAACAAACGCGCACCTTCTACCAAAAGTCGTTCGCGATGGGCGAGACGGACATGCCGACACGCCTTCGCATCGAGCAGGAGGCCACCGAGGCCGAGCGCGCGGCGCTGCTCGCCAAGGTGGAGCATGCCGCGGCCATCTCGTCCCTGTTGCAGGCACAAGGCACGCTGCCGCAGCCGACCGAGACTTTCACTGACATCTCCGGCACGCGCTGATCGGCGCGCGCTCAACCATCCTGGAACCTTAGAAATGTCGCAATCCTCTTTCTGGCGTGCAGCTGCCTTGTCCAGCCTCCTGCTTGGCAGTAGCGCAACGTGGGCCGGCGACGGCCATGACCATGGCGAAGCCGCTCCTGCCCCCGCAGCGGCCGCGCTTCCGCGCTTTGCCGCAGTTTCCGATGACTTCGAACTGGTGGGTGTGCTGAACGGCCAGCGTCTCACACTCTACCTCGACCATGCTGCCGACAACCGGCCGGTGACCGATGGCGAGCTGACCCTCGAGCTGGGTGGTCAACAGGTAAAGGTCAGCTCACACGGGGTTGGAGAGTTCGAGGCCGATCTGACTGAGCCGCTATCCGATGGCGAGACCTCAATCATGGCCACTATTACTGCGCAGGGCCAATCGGACCTGTTGACGGGCGTTCTCGATGTTCATAGCGAAGACGCCGAACACGAGCATGCCGTCGCATCCGGCCGTGTGGTCGTACTAGGTGGCGGTGCCGCAGTCCTCGGCGTCGGTGTCCTAGCGTGGGCGCTGCGCAGACGTACACGCACCAACGGTGCACTGCGAGGTGCAGCATGAAGCGCAACTTCCGTTTCCTAATGACGACGGCCATGGCGGCTGCATTGGCTCTGGCTGCTCCCGCGTTCGCTCACGACGGCCATGACCACGGCGACGAAGCGCCGGCTGCGTCTTCCAATGGCCCCCAGCGCCAGCCTGATGGCAGCGTGTTTCTTCCGAAACCGTCGCAACGTCAGATCGGTGTACGCACCCAGCTGATCAAGCAGGAGCCCTTGGCCCGCAGCCATGAACTGGCTGGCAAAGTAATCATGGACCCGACGACAGGCGGCAAGGTCCAGGCAATGGTAATGGGCCGGCTGGTGCCCGGGCCGGATGGTCTGCCGCAGATCGGCCAATCCGTGCGCAAGGGCCAGGTGCTGGCTTACATCGAACCGGCCAGCGGTGTGCTGGAGCGCTCAGGCCAGATGGCCCAGGTTGCCGAGCTGCGTGCGGGCCAAGCGCTCGCGCAGAAGCGCTTGGCCCGGCTGCGCGAGCTGTCGGAGACCGTGCCCCGCAAGGAGATCGAAGCAGCCGAAAGCGAAGTGAACAGCCTGACCGAACGCGCCCGCGCCTTGAGCGGGGGCCTCGCCGGCAGGGACGTACTGAAGGCCCCAGTCAGCGGCGTCATCGCATCCAGCCCCGCAGTTGCCGGGCAGGTCGTGGATGCGCGCGAACTGGTGTTTGAGGTGGTCGATCCGACCCAACTGCGCATCGAGGCGCTTGCCTACGATCCGGCAATGGCACAGAACCTGGCCGGTGCTGCACTCGCAGTAGGCGGTCAGAAGGTGCCGCTGAGCTTCGTCGGTGCCGCCAGCAGCCTGCGCGAGCAGGCCCTGCCCATGCTGTTCAAGGGCACCAGCGAAAGCCTCTCGCGCTTGGCGGTCGGTATGCCGGTGGTGGTCTTCGTGCAAGAGGCGACGACGGTACCTGGCTACCGCGTGCCTTCCGGTGCGCTGATGAAGAACCCTGCCAACCAGAACATCGTCTGGGTCAAAGACCAGGCCGAGCGCTTCGAGCCGCGTGTCGTGAACATCACTCCTTTGGATGGTGCATCCATCGCTGTCACTTCGGGCCTGGCGGACGGCGACCGCGTGGTTGTCGAGGGCGCGTCCCTGATCAATCAAGTTCGTTGAGGGGCACCATTCCATGTTCAAGTGGCTTCTCGAAAATAGCTTACGAAACCGGCTCCTGGTCATCATCGGGGCGCTGGTGCTGATGGCGTATGGCGCGTTCACCCTGACGCGCACGCCGGTAGATGTCTTTCCCGATCTCAACAAGCCGACCGTCACTCTCATGACGGAGGCTGGCGGCATGGCTGCCGAAGAAGTCGAGCAACTCATCACGTTCCCGCTCGAAACGGCCATGAACGGCCTGCCCAGCGTCGAAAGCGTGCGCTCGGTCTCCAGCGCCGGGCTTTCCTTCATCTACGTGACATTTGACTGGAAGACCGACATCTTCCGGGCGCGCCAGATGGTCTCCGAACGCCTGACGTCCATGGAGGAAGGGCTAGCCCCGGGCGTGACGCCCACTATGGGGCCAATCAGCTCAGTGATGGGCGAGATCATGCAGATTGCAATCCCCATCGGTGCCAAGCCCTCAGGGCAGAAGAACGCAGCCCCGCCGCTGTCGGCCATGGACACTCGCGAGTACGCGGACTGGGTGCTACGCCCCCGGCTGATGGCCATACCTGGTGTTGCCCAAGTCATCCCGATCGGAGGCGAGGTCCGTCAGTTCCAGGTCCAGCCCAACACCACGCGAATGTCAGAGCTGGGCGTGACTGCGTCCGATCTGGATGCGGCTCTCAAGGGCTTCTCCGCGAACACTTCCGGCGGCTTCCTGGAGATCAATGGCCGCGAGTACCTGATCCGCAACCTGGGCCGCACGTCCCGACTCGACGACCTGCGTAACCTGCCTCTCGCGGTGCGTGCGGGCCAACCCATCCTGCTCCACCAGGTCGCCGATGTTCAGTTTGCGCCAGCCATCAAGCGCGGCGATGCGGGCTTCGAGGGCCTGCCAGCCGTGATCCTGGGCATCCAAAAGCAGCCCACGGCCGATACGATTGCACTGACCCGCTCGATCGAGTCAGCGTTGGCGGACATGAAGGGCTCACTGCCGGCTGGCATGGCCGAGCCACAGGTGACCTTCCGACAAGCCAACTTCATCGAGGCGTCCATCAGCACGCTGCAAGGCAAGCTCATCGGCGCATCGGTCTTCGTGGCGGTGATCCTGTTCTTCTTCCTGGGCACTTTGCGCCCCCTGGTGATCGCGTTGACCGCGATTCCTGCCTCGATCTTCGTGACCGGGCTGGTGTTCCACTATTTCGGCCTATCAATCAACACCATGACGCTCGGTGGGCTGGCGATCGCCATCGGCGGTCTCGTGGACGATGCTGTGGTCGATGTGGAGAACATCATGCGGCGGCTCAAGGAGGACCGCACCCGCCACCCTGAGAACCGGCTGACGCCCCTGGTCATCGTTGCCAGGGCCTCGATGGAGGTTCGCTCGGCGATTCTCTACGCCACGATGATCATTGTGCTGGTGTTCCTGCCCCTGTTCGCGCTGCCGGGGATGGAGGGGCGCTTGTTCGTGCCGCTGGGCATCGCCTTCATCGTCTCCACGCTGGCCTCGCTGCTGGTCTCTGTGACGGTCACTCCGGTGCTTTCGTACTACCTGCTGCCCAAGATGAGGACGCTGGACCATGGCGACACTCGGCTTCTAGCCTGGTTGAAGACGCGCTATCAGGGCGGCCTGCAGCGGGTCTTGCAGCGGCCGCGTGCCGCCCTTGGCATGGCCGCTGTGGCTGTCACACTGGCTGTCGCCGCGGTGCCATTCTTCCCGACCACGTTCCTGCCCCCGTTCAATGAAGGAACGTTGCTGGTGGGCCTGCGCCTGAATCCCGGTGTGACGCTGGCCGAATCTTCGGCGCTTGCCCAGCAAGCCGAGCTGCTGGTCGCGCAGGTGCCAGAGGTGCAGCACGTGGGCCGGCGCAGCGGACGGGCCGAGCTGGACGAGCATGCCGAAGGCGTGCATGTCAGCGAGCTGGACGTGGGCCTGCTGCCCGCCTCGGAGCTAAAGCGCTCCATGGAGGAGATCACCGCCGACATCCGTTCGCGTCTGGCTCACTTGCCCGGCTCCATCGGCATTGGCCAGCCGATCTCGCACCGCATCGACCACATGTTGTCGGGGGTGCGCTCGCAGATCGCCATCAAGGTGTTCGGCGAGGACCTGGACGTCCTGCGCGGGCAGGCGGATCTGCTGCGCGCCAAGCTGGCCGGAATTCCGGGGCTTGCTGACCTGGAGATCGAAAAGCAGGTCCTAGCGCCGCAGATCAAAATCCGCGTGGATTATGCGGCGGCGGGACGCTACGGCGTGGCCGCACCGCAAATTCTGTCCACGCTGCAAAGCCTGGTCGAAGGCGAAAAGATCACCGAGGTCATCGAGGGCAACCGCCGCTTCGCGCTGGTGGTTCGCCTGCCCGAGCAGGCGCGGTCGATTGAGGGCTTGAGCCGCATCCTCATCGACACGCCCATGGGTCGGGTCCCGTTGTCGCGCCTTGCCACCATCGAAGACAGCGACGGCCCCAACCAGGTCAGCCGCGACGATGGCCGTCGACGCATAGTTTTGTCGGCCAACGCTCAGGGACGGCCGCTGTCCGAAGTAGTGGCCGACATACGCAGCGTCGTCCAAGAAGTGCGCTTGCCCGAAGGCTACTTCATCACGCTGGGCGGCCAGTTCCAGGCACAAGAGGAAGCCTCGCGACTGGTGGGCCTGCTGTCCATCGTCTCCCTGACGCTCATGTTCGTGGTGTTGTACACGCGCTACAAGTCGGTCGTCCTATCAGCGCTCATCATGGTGAACATTCCATTGGCCCTGGTCGGCGCCGTGTTGGGGCTGTGGCTGTCTGGCCAGCCGTTGTCCGTGGCCGCCCTGGTCGGCTTCATCACGCTCGCGGGTATTTCTGTGCGCAACGGCATCCTGAAGGTGAGCCACTACCTCAACCTCATGCGCATGGAGGGCGAGGACTTCGACCAGAAGATGATCGTGCGTGGCTCGCTCGAACGGCTTTCCCCGGTTCTGATGACCGCGCTGGTCACGGCCTTCGCGCTGGCCCCGCTGCTGTTCGAGGCGTCCCGACCCGGTACTGAGATCCTGCACCCCGTCGCGGTGGTGATCTTCTCGGGGCTGGTCAGCTCCACGCTGCTAGACACCTTCCTTACACCCGCCATGTTCTGGCTGTTCGGCCGCAAGCCTGCCGAACGCCTGCTGGACGACCGCGACGCGGAGGCATTCTGATGCAACGCCTTCTGTCACCCGATTTCAACCACCGTAACCCTATAGGAGCTTTCATGTCTGTTCGATTTCGTTCCCTCACGGCCGGCACCGCCCTCGCCCTGGCATCCGTCACCGCCTTCGCCGCAGGCGACCATGACCACGCGCATGACCACAAGCCGCTGCATGGTGGCGTCGTGACCGAAGTCCGGGACGTGGACTACGAGTTGGTCGTTCAGCCCGCAGCAGCGCAACTCTACCTGCGCGACCACGGCAAGCAGGTCAATGTAAGCAACACCAAAGCCAAGCTCACACTGTTGACCGGCTCACAAAAGCAGGAGGTGCAACTCACGCCTGCCGCGGACGGAAGCCGCCTCGAAGGCAGCGGGACCTTCGCCGCAGCCAAGGGCACGAAGGCCGTCGTCCAAGTCGAACGTGGGGGCAATACCGCGAGCGCCCGGTTCGTTCTGCCGTAGTGTTCAACGTGATCGTCAGGGAACGAGCTGTAATCTGGCGACCACCTGACAAAAGGCGCGACATAGGCGCTCACTATTTCCTCAAAAACTTTGGAGATGTAAATCATGGAAATGCATTTCGACGTCATTGTTATCGGTGCCGGCCCAGGCGGATACATCGCGGCCATTCGCGCTGCCCAATTAGGCATGAAGGTCGCTTGTGTAGATGCCTGGAAGAACAAGGACGGAAAGCCAGCACCTGGCGGCACCTGCAACAACATCGGTTGTATCCCTTCGAAAGCGCTACTGCAGTCGTCAGAGAACTTTGAACAAGCCAAGCACCACTTTGGCACGCACGGCATCTCCACGGGTGATCTGCGCATGGATGTGACCACGATGTTGGAACGTAAGAATCAGGTCGTGAAGTCCAGCAACGAAGGCATCCTTTATCTGTTCCGCAAAAACAAGGTCCAGTTTTTCAACGGCCTGGCGTCTTTCACCAGGACTGTCGATGGTGGCTTCGAGGTGAGCGTCGCCGCCGATGAGGCTGTTACCTTGGTGGGCAAGCAGATCATCGTTGCCACAGGCTCCAACGTGCGGCCACTCCCCAACCTACCGTTCGATGAGCGGGTCGTGCTCTCCAACGACGGCGCGCTGGACATCGCGGCCGTGCCCGATCGGTTGGCCGTCATCGGTGCCGGCGTGATCGGCCTGGAGCTGGGCTCCGTTTGGCGCCGCCTGGGGGCGGATGTCACGATCCTCGAAGGCTTGCCCAGCTTCCTGCCAATCGTCGACCAAGCCATCGCCAAGGAGGCGAAGAAGGCGTTCGACAAGCAAGGCCTGAAGATCGAACTAGGTGCGAAGGTTCGCGAAGTCAATGCAACCGAGGCTGGCGTGACTATTCACTACACCGACAGCCAGGGCCAGACGCAGTCCTTGCAGGCAGACAAAGTGATCGTGGCTATCGGCCGTGTGCCCAACACCGAAGGCCTGAATCCGGCCGCCGTGGGACTCCAACTGGATGAGCGCGGCGCCGTGCTGGTGGACGATGAATGCCGCACCAGTGTGCCCGGCATCTGGGCCATCGGTGACGTGGTGCGTGGCCCGATGTTGGCGCACAAGGCGGAAGAGGAAGGTGTCGCAGTGGCCGAGCGCATTGCCGGCCAGCACGGTCACGTCGATTTCAATACGATCCCCAACGTCATCTACACCAGCCCAGAGATTGCCTGGGTAGGCCGCACCGAGCAGCAGCTCAAAGAGCAGGGCACCGCCTATCGAATCGGTTCCTTCCCGTTCATGGCCAATGGCCGCGCGCGTGCGCTGGGCGACACGCCGGGCCTCGTCAAGGTGATCGCCGATCCTGCCACTGATGAGATACTCGGCGTGCATGTGGTCGGCCCGCAGGCCAGTGAACTGGTGGCCGAGGCCGTGATCGCCATGGCGTTCAAGGCCAGCAGCGAAGACATCGCCCGCATCTGCTTTGCCCATCCGACCCTCTCCGAGACGTTCAAAGAGGCCTCGCTGGCCGTGGACAAGCGCGCGCTCAACTTCTGATTGATCGGAAGCGGCATCCAAACCACCTCACCGAACGCAGCTGCGGGCGGTGGGGCGCATATCGCCATGGAACGTAGGCCACGCCGCAACGGCATGCTATGCCCAACAGTTACTCGTCGTTGTGGTCTTCCGCGATGTGGGTGGCCATATCCAGCAGCACCTGGTTCACGTGCTTGTCCGCCACCTCATAGAAGATCTGTTTGGCTTGGCGCACGCCCTTGACCAGGCGAGCACCGCGCAGCAGCCGCAGGTGGTGGCTCACCAGCGACTGCGAGAGTTCGAGGGTTTCAGCGATGTCCCCGACCGAGGAAGAGCCTTTCATGCAGCACAGCATGATTCTCAGCCGGGACGGGTCACCCAGGAGGCGGAATGTCTCAGCCAAGATGGTCACGTCATTCTGTGACAGCGATTCCAAATCGGCGCTGGGACCCTTCGGTGGGGTACTGAATGGCTTACTTGTATTCATTTTTAAAATATTTCCTAACCTCGAATGGCTGTTTTCGCCCTTCAGAATTAACAAGGCAGCGGCCGCTTAGGCGCGCGCAGCAAAGAACCAGTGCGAGCCTGGCAGGCAAGGCCTCCGTTCCCCGTGCACCGGGTCATTTCTGAAACCTGACAGCATCCGAAAAAGCGCTTGACCTTCCCACGATGGTAAACCCTAAGCTCCCTCCATGTCGAATTTCAACTATGGGAAGCACACCATGAGCATGGCAACAACGAGTAGTGCTGGCGCCCAAGCAGCGGCAATCAGCCTGCCCATCGAGGGCATGACCTGCGCAAGCTGTGTCGGCCGAGTCGAGGCCGCCCTTGCCAAGGTCGAGGGCGTGGCAAGCGTGTCTGTCAATCTCGCCACCGAGCGAGCGGACATTCGCCTGAACCGTCCTGTCGATCGCATGGCGCTGATCCAGGCGATCGAGAAGGTAGGGTACGACGTGCCTCAGGGCACCATCGAGCTGGCGATCGGAGGCATGACCTGCGCTTCGTGCGTGGGCCGCGTCGAGAAGGCGCTCAAGGCGGTGCCGGGCGTCACTGAGGCTGTGGTCAATCTGGCGACCGAGCGCGCTACCGTGCGTGGCGTAGCATCCGTGCAGGATCTGATTGCTGCTGTCGATAAGGTCGGCTACGAGGCCAGCCCGGTCGATACAGGCATGCAGGCCGACGAGGAAGCTGCCGAGAAAAAGGACGCCGAGCGCGCCGAACTCAAGCGCGACCTGACCCTGGCCGCCGTGCTGGCGCTGCCTGTGTTCGTGCTCGAAATGGGCTCGCACATGATTCCCGGCATGCACGAGTGGGTGGCTTCCACCATTGGCATCCAGCAGAGCTGGTATCTGCAGTTCGTGCTGACCCTGCTGGTGCTCGCCATTCCGGGCTGGCGCTTCTATGAGAAGGGCTTCCCGGCGCTGTTCCGCCTGGGTCCCGACATGAACTCGCTGGTCGCGGTCGGCACGGCCGCGGCCTTCGGTTATTCGATGGTCGCCACGTTCGCGCCCAGTCTGCTGCCGGCCGGCACGGTGAACGTGTACTACGAGGCGGCAGCCGTCATCGTGGCGCTGATCCTGCTGGGCCGCTTTCTTGAGGCACGGGCCAAGGGCCGCACCTCCGAGGCCATCAAGCGCCTGATCGGCCTGCAGGCCAAGGAGGCGCACGTGCTGCGCGACGGCCGCATCGTGGACATCCCGATCAACGACGTGGCGCAGGGCGACATCGTGGAAGTGCGCCCCGGCGAGCGCGTGCCGGTCGATGGTGAAGTGACCGAGGGCCGCAGCTTCGTGGACGAGTCGATGATCACCGGCGAGCCGATTCCCGTCGAAAAGGCGGAAGGCAGCACCGTGGTCGGCGGCACCGTCAACCAGAAGGGTGCGCTGACGCTGCGTGCCACCGCCGTGGGCGGTCAGACCATGCTGGCGCAGATCATCCGCATGGTCGAGCAGGCGCAAGGTTCCAAGCTGCCGATCCAGGCCGTGGTGGACAAGGTGACGCTGTGGTTCGTGCCCGCCGTCATGCTGGCCGCGGTGCTGACCTTCCTGGTCTGGCTGGTGTTCGGCCCGTCGCCCGCGCTGTCCTTCGCGCTGGTCAATGCCGTGGCGGTGCTGATCATTGCCTGCCCTTGCGCCATGGGTTTGGCGACGCCGACCTCCATCATGGTCGGCACGGGCCGGGGCGCCGAGATGGGCGTGCTGTTCCGCAAGGGTGAAGCCCTGCAACTGCTCAAGGACGCCAAGGTGGTGGCCGTGGACAAGACCGGCACGCTGACCGAGGGCCGCCCGGTCCTGACCGACCTGGAGATTGCCGACGGCTTTGACCGCAACCAGGTGCTGGCGAAGGTCGCCGCTGTCGAATCGCGCTCGGAGCATCCGATCGCACGCGCCATCGTCGAGTCGGCCGTGGAAGGTGGCATCGCGCTGCCGACGATGACAGACTTCGATTCGGTCACGGGCATGGGCGTGCGCGCCACCGTGGACGGCGCGCGTGTCGAGGTCGGTGCCGATCGCTTCATGCGTGAGCTGGGGTTGGACGTGGGCAGCTTCGCTCGCACGGCCGAGCGCCTGGGCAACGAGGGCAAGTCACCGCTGTACGCCGCGATCGACGGCCGGCTGGCCGCCATCATCGCGGTGGCCGATCCGATCAAGTCCAGCACGCCCGCGGCCATTGCCGCGTTGCACCAGCTCGGCCTGAAGGTGGCGATGATCACCGGCGACAACGCGCGTACCGCGCAGGCCATCGCCAAGCAACTGGGCATCGACGAGGTGGTGGCCGAAGTGCTGCCCGAGGGCAAGGTCGAAGCCGTGCGCCGGCTGAAAGCCAGCCACGGCCAGATCGCCTACGTGGGCGACGGCATCAACGACGCCCCGGCGCTGGCCGAGGCCGACGTGGGCCTGGCCATCGGCACCGGCACCGACGTGGCGGTGGAGTCGGCCGACGTAGTGCTGATGTCGGGCAACCTGCAGGGCGTGCCCAACGCCATCGCGCTGTCCAAGGCGACCATCGGCAACATCCGCCAGAACCTGTTCTGGGCGTTTGGCTACAACACGGCCCTGATCCCGGTGGCCGCTGGCGTCCTGTACCCCGCATACGGTGTGCTGTTGTCGCCGATCTTCGCGGCTGGCGCGATGGCGCTGTCCAGCGTGTTCGTGCTCGGCAACGCGCTGCGCCTGCGCCGCTTCCAGCCGCCGCTGGCGGCGGATACCGCTCATTGAGAAAGGAGGAACACCATGAACATCGGTGAAGCATCCAAGGCCTCGAAGGTCTCGGCCAAAATGATCCGCTACTACGAGCAAATCGGTCTGATCCCTCCGGCTGACCGCACCGATTCGGGCTACCGCGCCTATACCCAGGACGACGTTCACCGGTTGCATTTCATCCGGCGTTCGCGCGACCTCGGCTTCTCGGTGGCCGAGATCACGGACTTGCTGGGACTGTGGAATGACAAGTCGCGCCAGAGTGCTGATGTAAAGCGTCTGGCCCAGCAACACATCGACGAGTTGGACCGGCGCATCGAGAGCATGCTGGAGATGGCCGCGACGCTCAAGGCGCTGATCCGGTGTTGCGCCGGCGACGAACGGCCCGACTGCCCGATCCTGCACACGCTGGAGCAGCCCGATATCAGTGACAACAAGCCCGAAGCGCGCACTGGCGCAGTGCCGCGCCGCGCGCGAGCCAACGCAGCAGGAAAAAAGCCGTGTGCGCACTGAGCAGCCAGGAGAGATATGCCCAAAATCACCGTCTTGCCCCATCCTGAACTGGCGCCTGAGGGAGCCGAACTGAACGTGCCAGCAGGCACTTCGATCTGCGAGGCCCTGCTGGACAACGGCATCGAGATCGAGCATGCCTGCGACATGAGCTGTGCCTGCACGACCTGTCACTGCATCGTGCGCAAGGGGTTCGATTCTCTAAACGAAGTCGAGGAATGCGAGGACGATCTGCTCGACCGGGCCTGGGGACTGGAGGCGCAGTCGCGGCTGAGCTGCCAGGCCATCGTTGCGACCGAAGACCTGACCGTCGAGATCCCCAAGTACACGATCAACCATGCCAAGGAGAACCACTAGGAGCCTGCGTGCTGCCTCAGGCGCACCGGCCTGCGGCAGGGTTGCTCTGGCAGATGGAGGACTGACGGCATTGCCGCCAGATAACCAACCCGTGGGCCAGACCAACCCGCGAGCCAGGTGTCTACACTCCCTTTGCACGGTCGTCGGTTAGGCTGGAAAGGTCATCAACGTCCTTAAATCCGTGACGGCCGGCCCATGGAAAGTCCCACAGGAGAAGTCCTGCATGTCTGCGCCCAAGCTAGCCACGCTCTACCGAATGGTCATGCCCGGCCATACCTGCCCCTACGGGCTGAAGTCGCTCGATCTGCTCAACCGCAAGGGCTACGAGGTCGAGGACAAACACTTGGCAAGCCGCGAGCAGACGGATGCGTTCAAGAAGGAGCATGGCATCGAGACCACGCCCCAGGTCTTCATAAACGGGCGGCGCGTGGGCGGCTACGACGACCTACGCAAATTCTTCGGCATGTCCGTGAAGGACAAGAACGCCGTGACCTAGACCCCTGTGATCGCGCTGTTCGCCACGGCGGCCGCAATGGCGCTGGCGGCGAGCTGGGCGGCCTTCGGCCAAGTCTAGAGCATTCAGGCGGCAGAGTGGTTCGTGGCCTTTGCCATGTGCCTCCTGGCGCTGCAGAAGCTCAAGGACGTGGACGGCTTCGCGACGACCTGCTGGCCAAGCGCTGGGTTCGGTATGCCTATTTCTACCCGTTCGCGGAGGCCATCGCAGGCGTCCAGATGGTCGCGGGCGTGGGGATGTGGGTGTCGATTCCGTTGGCGCTGTTCATCGGGACCGTCGGGGCCGTGTCGGTTTTCAAGGCGGTCTATGTCGATCGCCGGGAACTCAAGTGCGCCTGCGTGGGCGGGGACAGCAACGTGCCGCTGGGCTTCGTGTCCCTGACCGAGAACCTGATGATGGTGGCGATGGCCCTGTGGCCAAGGTCGGCCTACCTTGGGATGCACTGAGCGCCGCGCCAGGTACGGCGCAGCGCACGTGCTCGCATCGGCCGTCCTGTGTGCATGCCGGCCACGATGCGGTGTTACTGCGCGCGCGGCGGGAAGCCAGCTTCGCTCAGGGCCGCGGCGATCTGCTCTTGCGAGGCCGAGGTCTGGACCTCGACACGGCGGGTCGGCGGGTCCGTGACGATCTTGGCGTTGGGGTCGATCATTTGGATCGTTTTCGTCACAGTGCGGGCGCAGCCGCCGCAGGTCATGTCTTCGAGATGGAATTGCATGGAAAACTCCTTTCGGGTTGGGGTGTTTGAAGTGTGCTCCTTGCCACCGTTGGAAGGTCAATCGCTATTTGCATCCCCGCCACACCAACCGGCCGAATGCTCATAGGGGCAAGGCCGTGGTGCTCTTTACGCGATCCAGCACGAAGCTGGTCTTGCAGTCCTGCACGCTGGGGTGCTTGAGCAGCGTGTCGAGCACGAAGCGGGAGTAGTGAGCCATGTCCATGACGACCACCCGCAGCAGATAGTCCATGTCGCCGGTCAGCGCATGGCACTCCACAACCTCTGGCCAGTTCTGGACAGACGCGCGGAACACGTCCATGGGATTGCGCTTGTGCGAGTCGGAGTACTGGGCCGACTTCTACACGAAGTTCTTCAACTTCCAAGAGATCCGCTACTTCGACATCAACGGCGAGTACACCGGCCTAGCCTCCAAGGCGATGAGCGCGCCGGACGGCCTGATCCGCATCCCGCTGAACGAGGAAGCACGCCAGGGCGGCGGCCAGATTGAGGAATTCTTGATGCAGTTCAGCGGCGAGGGCATCCAGCACATCGCCCTGCTGTGCGACAACCTACTCGATGCGCTCGACCGCGTGCAGATGGCCGGTATCCCGCTGCTGACCGCCCCCAACGACATCTATTACGCAAACTTGGAAAAGCGCCTGCCCGGCCATGGCCAGCCCGTACCCGAGTTGCAGGCGCGCGGCATTCTGCTCGACGGCACGACCGAAGGCGGCCAGCCCCGCCTGCTGCTGCAGATATTCTCCGAGCCGCTGCTTGGCCCGGTGTTCTTCGAGTTCATCGAGCGCAAGGGCAACTACCGCGAGGGCTTCGGCGAAGGAAACTTCGGTGCCTTGTTCGAGTCGATGGAACGCGACCAGATCAACCGTGGCTCGTTGGAAATCAACCCGGCCTGATTTGGGCCTTTCCATGAAGGCAGAGCGCCTTCAGTCCTACATCTCGCGAGCCCCTCTGTGGGCTCGCGCTACTTTGGCGTCAGTACTGCCTTAGCCGCTCAAGCATTGAGCGGGTTGGCTTCGGCGTCACGTTCCGAAACAGTTGCTACCGCCCTTGACTTGAGTTAATACATGAACATATGTATTCTTATTCAGATACACCGATGGCCTTTTTCCTCGCCCTGAAGAGGGACCCAGCACTACGTCGCCCCCTCTAAGCGCACTTCGGCAGCAATGCGCCGTGGCCAACCCAATGACCAGGATTGCTGAAGGACGTGCCCATGGAACTTCGTCATTTGCGCTGCTTCGTGGCTCTCGCCGAAGAGCTGCATTTCACCCGTGCTGCGGAGCGCTTGCACATCGAGCAGCCGCCGCTGTCCCGCACGATCAAGGAATTGGAAGACGAACTGGGGGTGCTGCTCTTTGACCGCGATCGGCGGGGAACGCGGTTGACGCCAGCGGGCACCACCTTCCTTCAGGACATTCGCAGGCTGTTCACCAACCTGGAGCAGGCACGAGAAAACGTCAGGGCGATCGCCGCAGGCCTAAGAGGCAGCGTGCGCATCGCCATCTCCGATGGCGCCATCGACCCGCGGCTGTCTGCACTTCTTGCCCTGTGCCGCCAGGAGGAGCCGGAGATCGAAATACGGCTCTCCGAGGTCACCCTGGCGGAACAGTTGCGGGGACTGCGATCCGGCGACTTCGCGATCGGTTTCGCACACACCGCGGACGTCGGCGACGGACTGGTGACGGAGCCCATCTGGCAGGACCCGCTGGTGGTGACCGTGCCGATCCGGCACCCGTTGCTGGCCCACAAGGAAGTGTCGCTACGTGAACTCGTGAGTTACCCGCTGGTGATGTGCGATCCGCAGCTTTGCGAGGGCTACTGCCGCGAATTGACCCGGCTGCTACATCCCCTGGAGCGCGAGTCCACCATCGTTGAGCATGTCTCGTCGCTGGACATGATGCTCACATTGGTCGGAGCTGGTTACGGCATCGGCTTCGCAACGGCGACCCGAATCGCGGCGTGTCAACGTCCCGACGTGGTGATCCGGCCGTTGGCGCTCGATTCGGCCGTCATCATCACCTACCTGCTTCGGCCCGAAGGCGGTAGCGGACTATCCGCACCCGTAGAGCGCTTCATCGAGCGTTTGCGTTCGCCAAAGAGCGATTAGCTACGACGCCTGCGCCACATCCGGCGTCACGCATCGCCCTGAAGGTAGAGGTTGCGCTCCGTGGCCGTCATCAGTTCGGCCGAGCTGATCTTGAGAGCCAGGGAAATTTTTAGAATGAGAGCGAGTGTCGGCATGTGCTCGCCGCGCTCAATCTTGCCCATGTGCGAGCGCGCGATCCCCGCCAAGCCCGCGAACTCATCCTGAGCAATCCCCTGAGCCAGGCGAGCGGCTCGCACCGCTTGCCCGAACGCCAACGCCGGTGCGGACTCATAGGTGGTTACTCCGGCGGGCCGTCCAGGCCGAATAGTGCGCTTCTGCATTCGCAGAAGCGTCATGGAATCACTGATCTTTAACCACGTTAAAGATATCTCTTGAGTATGATGTCGGCTGCTCTTTTCGATCCCGTTGCCTCTTGGGGGCATCCATGCACAACGCCATCAGACCGTCCCCGAATTTCACACTCGCCATAGCGCCAGGTGTGCCGTCTTCACGGCTGTCGGCGCTGCTTGCACTGCAGCGAGCGCACGAGCCGGGTGTCGCGATCGCCGTGCGTGAAGTTTCGGATCAAGAGCTGGTAACGGGCCTGCATGAGGGCCGCTACGACGCGGGGCTATCTCTTAGCAGTGCGGGGGATCACCTGACGAGTAGCCGGAGGCTGTGGTGCGAAAGCATGGCCGTCGCGATACCACCGCGGTTCCGTTTGGTTGATCAGGCGAAGCTCACCATCTCCGATCTTCAGGACTATCCAATCTATCGCTGGCAGGCGGAGGCTTGTCCCTTGCTGGACGAGAGGTTGGCCTCCCTGATGCCAGTGGACCAAGAGAACATCCTGCCTGCAACTTCATTCGAGATGATGGCGCTGTGGGTTTCAGCCGGCTACGGCATCGGCGTATGCGCGCAATCGCGCATCGAGCGTGCCCATCAATGGGGGGTAAGCATGCGACCGCTCGCCGATGGCCCCTATGAGATCGTGACGTACCTCCAACGGCCCCACGCGCAAGCAGATTCTGCTGCCAAGCGTTTCGAGCGCAGGGCGCTGCAGATCGCCGAGGCAGGCGCCCTGTAGCAGGCACTCCTATAGGCCGGAGCCGTCTCATCCCGGCCATAGGTTGCAGCATGGGACTAGACCGGACTAGACCCCTTCAAGCACCGCTGCGCTGTCCACCAGTCGGCGGACGCTCTGCCGCACGTCCTCGGGGATGGGCCGCGGGGCAACGGCCTCGGGCACATCCGCATGGTGCTGGTAGTCGCCCATGAGAACCCGGATGATTGCGGGCACGTTCGTTGGCGTGACCGCATCAATGGCCGCACGATCACCCAGGTCGGGGTGAGGCTGGGTCAGCATGCGGTACAGGTCCCACGAATCGGCGTGCGGGCATTGGTTCATGAGCACTTGGGCCAGCTTGTGCTTGAGCGGCACCAGTTGCCAGTCGGGAACCCGCTGCCCCCGGTTGCCCAGGCTGATCGACAGCAGCTTGCCCGCCTTCAGCTCGCGGTTGATCTGGTCCTTGGACTTCCCGGCCAGCTTGCCGAACAGCGGGACCGGCAGATTGTTCGGCGACTCGTAGATGGCCAGCATTTCCTCGCGCTCGCGCTGGATCGCGGAGACTTCCGGCTCCGGGGCATGCACCGGAGGCGGCGGCACCTGCGACAGCCGCTGGAACATGATTCCGCCGCTGTTGGGGGTCACGACGATAGGCGTGGCCACCACGGGCGGCACGCCGGGGACAACAGGCTCAGCAGTCGTGGAGACCGCGCCCACCACTTCCTCCACTTCCGCCATTGCCGGCACCCCGTCGATACGGATGGTCAGATGCGCGCTCGCGGCTTCGACTTCACCCTGTTCGAGCAGGTCAAGACGGTCTGCCCAGTCCTGCATCATGCGACGCCGAGGCTCCACGTACTTGGCGTGGTTGTAGGCCGAACTCACCTTGTTGGGGTCGGAGTGCGAAAGCTGAGCGTCCACCCAAATCTTCGGGTATCCGATCTCGTTGAGCGCGGTCGAGATGGTGCCGCGGATGCCGTGGCCGGTCAGGCGCCCCTCGTAGCCCATGAGCTGCACGGCCTTGTTGAGGGTGTTCTCGCTGATGCGCTTCTTGAGTTCGCTGCGATGCGACAGCAGGTACTTCTGCGCTGGACGCATCACGCCCAGGAGATAGCGCACGATCTCGATGGCCTGCAGGGACAGGGGCACGATGTAGGGCGGCACGTCCTGCGGCCGCTTGCCGGCCTTGCGCATTTCGTCCTGGAGTTGCTTGACGACCTGCGGCGGGATGATCCACAAGCCGCGGTCGAGGTCGAATTGCTCAGGCTCGGCCAGGCGCAACTCGCCCGTGCGCACCCCCGTCAGGAACAGCAGCCGGACGCCAAGCTGGGTCTGCCAGCCCCGGGGGTTGTAGCGCCGGAGCTTCTGAAGGAACTCGGGCAGCTCGGGCAGGTGCAGATAGGGGTTGTGGGCCACCGGGGGCTTGGGCTCGGCCACCACGTCCAGGTCCGCGGCCGGATTGACTTCCAGCCCTTCGGCGATGACCAGGGCATAGCGGAACATCTGGTTGAACCAGGTGCGGACCTTCTCGGCGGTGGTGAACGCCTTGCGTTTCTCGATCGCCGCCACGACGCCCACGAGCTGGGGCCGTCGAATGTCGTAGATCGACATCTTCCCCAGGGTAGGCAGCACGTCCTTGTTGAAGATGCGCAGGATCTGCGAAAGCGTGCTCTGACGGCCTTCCTTGAGTTCCTTGCGGCGATGCTCGACCCAAGCATCGAAGACGTTCTTGAAGGTGTATTCGCCCGCCAGCTTGGCCGCGTGCCGGCGCTGGTCGCGTTCGATTTGGGGATCAATGCCCTTGGCGAGCAGAACCTGAGCCTTGTCCCGCTCGGCGCGGGCCTCGCGCAGACTGAGGGCGGGATAGCCACCCAGGGACATGCGCTTTTGCTTGCCCAGCCAGTAGTATCGGAAGATCCACGACTTGCCGCCTGCGGCAGAGACCATCAGGCCCAGGCAGTCGTTATCGGAGAGGGTGTAGCGCTTGCCGGTGGTTCTTGCCTGCCGGACTGTCAGATCAGAGAGTGCCATTTCGAGGCTCCTAAGTTATGACTTAGGCCTAATGCTCGTCATGGTTCCCGCTCAGCCCCAGCAACTATCCGGTAGCCGTCCCAACCGTATTCTTGTGCCTCAATTGGTCACTCAAAAACGGTAGCTGTGGGTGGATTTCCGTGGCGCTCGCTGGAATGAAAAAAGGGGCCAAAGCCCCTCTTTTCAACGACTTACAGACGTCAGTAGAAGTCTGTAGATCACTATCTGGAGCGGGAAAACGGTCTCGAACCGTCGACCTCAACCTTGGCAAGGTTGCGCTCTACCAACTGAGCTATTCCCGCTTATTTACTGAAGTTTGTGATTGTACATCTGAAAACTCAGCATGGCTAAATTGTAGCGTGAAAATTTTATGACTTCACCTTCACGCTGCCATTTTTTGCAAATTTTTTAGTGTTTGACTGCCCGAGGCTTTTTAGCCGCTACTTTTTCAGTAGCTGCAACCGCTTCAGATACAGGTACTTTAGGCAATTCATCAACAGTAATCGGCGCTGGCAAATGCTCTAGTGCAATCTTTAATACCTCATCGATCCAACGCACCGGGGTAATTTCCAAACCTTGTTTCACATTGTCTGGAATGTCTTGCAAGTCCTTGACGTTCTCTTGCGGAATGAGCACGGTTTTAATCCCGCCCCGCAAAGCAGCCAAGAGCTTTTCTTTTAAGCCACCAATGGCGGTAACCTCACCACGCAAGGTGATCTCTCCGGTCATGGCCACATCAGCACGCACAGGGATGCCGGTCAGCGCTGAGACAAACGCCGTCGCCATGGCCGCGCCCGCACTGGGCCCGTCTTTGGGGGTAGCGCCATCGGGCACGTGAATGTGAATGTCTTTCTTTTCAAAGACGCTGTCGGCAATGCCCAGCGAATGGGCGCGGCTGCGCACCACGGTGCGGGCCGCTTCCACCGATTCCTTCATCACATCGCCCAGTGAACCGGTGCGCAAAATGGTGCCCTTGCCCGGCATGGTGGCCGCTTCGATGGTGAGCAAATCACCCCCGACTTCGGTCCAGGCCAAGCCCACCACTTGGCCCACGTGGTTTTCTTTTTCCGCGTGGCCAAAGGTAAATTTCTGCACGCCCAGGTAGTCGTTCAGATTGGCCGCTGTGACTGTCACCTTGGGTTTGAGCTTGTTCAGCTGCAAACCTTTGACCACTTTGCGGCAGATTTTGGACAGTTCGCGCTCCAGCGCACGCACCCCAGCCTCGCGGGTGTAGTAGCGCACGATGTCACGGATGGCATCGTCTTGCACAGCCAGCTCAGCCTCTTTCACCCCATTGTTTTCCATTTGCTTGGGCAGCAAATAGCGTTTGGCGATGTTGATTTTTTCGTCTTCGGTGTAGCCCGCAAGGCGAATGACCTCCATGCGATCGAGCAGCGCCGAAGGAATATTGAGTGAGTTCGACGTAGCGACAAACATCACATCGCTCAAATCAAAATCGACCTCCACGTAGTGGTCCGAGAAGGTGTGGTTTTGCTCTGGATCGAGCACTTCCAGCAAAGCGCTGGACGGGTCGCCCCGAAAATCCATGCCCAGCTTGTCAATTTCATCGAGCAAAAACAAAGGATTGCGCGTGCCAACTTTCTCCAGGCTTTGCAGCACTTTGCCCGGCATGGCGCCGATGTAGGTACGGCGGTGGCCGCGAATTTCGGCCTCATCACGCACACCGCCCAAGGCCATGCGCACGTATTTGCGCCCCGTGGCTTTGGCAATGGACTGCCCCAGCGAGGTTTTACCCACCCCCGGTGGCCCGACCAGGCACAAGATGGGGGCTTTCACCTTGTCCACGCGCTGCTGCACGGCAAGGTATTCCAAGATGCGGTCTTTCACCCGCTCCAGGCCAAAGTGGTCGGCGTTGAGCACCTCTTCTGCCACGGCCAAGTCTTTTTTCACCTTGGTTTTTTTGCTCCAAGGCAGGCCAATCAACACGTCAATGTAGTTGCGCACCACTGCCGCTTCGGCGGACATGGGGGACATGAGCTTGAGTTTTTTCAGCTCACTTTCGGCTTTCTTGCGCGCTTCGGCGGACATTTTGGCCGCAACGATTTTTTTCTCAAGCTCTTCCAGGTCGGCCCCGTCTTCGCCCTCCCCCAGCTCTTTTTGAATGGCCTTGACCTGCTCATTCAAATAAAAATCACGCTGATTTTTCTCAATTTGGCGCTTGACCCGGCCCCGGATTTTTTTATCCACGTTGAGGATTTCCACCTCGCGCTCAATTTGGTGCAGCAGATTTTCCAAGCGCTCGCGCACATCGGCCAGCCCCAAAACGGCCTGCTTGTGCTCCAGCTTGAACGGCAGGTGGGCGGTAATCGTGTCGGCCAACCGCCCGGCATCGTCGATGCTGGCAATGGAAGTCAAAATTTCTGAAGGAATCTTTTTGTTCAGCTTCACATACTGGTCAAACAGTTGCGTCACCGCGCGGCGCAGGGCTTCGACTTCGCTGGCCATCTTTTTATCTGCCAGCACTTCAATCACTTGGCAGTGGGCCTGAAAGCACTCTTCTTGCTCCACCACCTCGGTCAGCACGGCCCGCTGCTGGCCTTCAACCAGCACTTTGACGGTGCCATCGGGCAGTTTGAGCATTTGCAAAATCGTGGCCAGACAGCCAATGTCGAACAGGTCGGCAATTTCCGGCTCATCTTTGGCAGCCGTTTTTTGTGCCACCAACAAGATGCGGCGATCGGCCTCCATGGCCAACTCCAGGGCCTTGATGCTTTTGGCCCGCCCGACAAACAGCGGGATCACCATGTGGGGGAAGACCACCACATCGCGCAAGGGCAGTAAAGGGATGTTCAGGCTGCCCGCAGAGCCCGTATCGGTTTGAGACATGAAAATCCTCCATCCAACCGCCGCAAGCATGGGCTGCAGCAGTGACTAATTGAGAGAGGCCGCCAGACTAACCCAGCAGCCCATGAGCGGTGGCCCCCTCGTGGCCTGACCTGCTCCAGGCTTGGTAAACCAAAGCCTATTTGAAAGCCTATTAAGCCTGCTTGGCCACCTCGTGGTAGACCAACAGCGGTGCTTTGCCCTCGGTAATGGTGGCTTCTTCCACCACCACCTTGGCCACGTTGTCCATGGTGGGCAAATCAAACATGACGCTGAGCAAGGACTGCTCCAGAATCGAGCGCAGCCCCCGTGCTCCTGTTTTGCGAGCTAGAGCCTTTTTAGCGATGGCCATAAGGGCGGCAGGACGCACCTCTAATTCAACGCCCTCCATCGCTAACAGCTTGCTGTATTGCTTGATCAAGGCATTTTTCGGCTCGGTCAAAATTTTCACCAAGGCCGACTCTTCCAGTTCCGCCAAGGCCGTGACCACGGGCAAACGCCCGACCAGCTCAGGAATCAAGCCAAATTTGATCAGGTCTTCCGGCTCAATTTCTTGGAAAGCCTCGGAGAGCGAGCGGTTTTGCTTGCTGCGCACGGCCGCGCCAAAGCCAATCCCCGAGGCCTCGGTACGCCCTTCGATGACTTTTTCCAAGCCCTGGAAAGCGCCGCCACAAATAAACAAAATATTCGTGGTGTCCACCTGCAAAAAATCTTGGTTGGGGTGCTTGCGCCCACCTTGGGGCGGAATGCTGGCCATCGTGCCCTCAATCAGCTTGAGCAAGGCCTGCTGCACACCCTCGCCAGAGACATCGCGCGTGATGCTGGGGTTGTCCGATTTGCGCGAGATTTTGTCGATCTCGTCGATGTAAATAATCCCGCGCTGGGCCCGCTCAATGTTGTATTCACAACTTTGCAGCAGCTTGCTGATGATGTTCTCGACATCCTCGCCCACGTAACCGGCTTCGGTCAGGGTGGTGGCATCGGCCATCACAAAGGGCACATCGAGCTGGCGTGCCAAGGTTTGCGCCAGCAGCGTCTTGCCCGAGCCGGTCGGGCCAATCAGCAAGATATTGCTTTTGGCCAGCTCGACCTCGTCTTTGTCCGCCGCTTGTTGGTGATTGAGGCGTTTGTAGTGGTTGTACACCGCCACCGCCAAAGTGCGCTTGGCTTGCTCCTGGCCAATCACGTAGTTGTCCAGGTTGTCTTTAATCTGTGCCGGTGTTGGCAGCCCGGCCTTCTCGCCATCATGCCCGCCCAGCAAGGGGGCTTGCTCATGGATGATGTCGTTGCACTGCGCAATGCATTCATCACAAATGAAAACCGATGGGCCAGAGACCAACTTTTTCACCTCATGCTGGCTCTTGCCGCAAAAGGAGCAATACAAATTTTTCTCATTAGAGGAGCCTTTTTTCTCGGCCATAGGTCTTCGATGCCTTAAAACTCAAAAGGGAAGAATGATAGCAATAGAAAAAGCGGCGCTTCCCCTTAGGGACAACGCCGCAGTTGTGCCTATCAGTATTTACGGACGCTTGTCAAGCACCTGATCCACCAGGCCGTACTCCTTGGCCTCCAGGGCCGAGAGGAAGTAATCGCGCTCGGTATCGTGCTGGATTTTTTCCAGCGACTGGCCGGTGCGCTCGGCCAAGATCGTATTCAAACGCTCGCGGGTTTTCAAAATTTCGCGGGCGTGGATTTCAATCTCGGTCGCCTGGCCTTGGGTACCGCCCAGAGGCTGGTGAATCATCACCTGCGAATTGGGCAGGGCAAAGCGCTTGCCTTTGGCACCCGCCGCCAGCAAAAAGGCCCCCATGCTGGCAGCCATGCCGCAGCACAGCGTGGAGACATCGGGCTTGATGAAATTCATGGTGTCAAAAATGGCCATCCCGGCGCTCACCGAGCCGCCGGGGCTATTGATGTAGAAGGAAATATCTTTTTCAGGATTTTCGCTTTCCAGGAACAGCAGCTGGGCCACCACCAAGTTGGCAGTTTGGTCATTGACCGGGCCCACCAGAAAAATGACCCGCTCTTTGAGCAAACGCGAATAAATATCGTAGGAGCGCTCACCACGGCCCGACTGTTCGATCACCATGGGAATCATGCCCAAACCCTGCGTATCCAATGCGTTCATAGCTACTCCAAATTTTTTGCTAATAAATGAAATGGGGGCTGTGCCGCAAAGCACAAGCCCCCAAATTTAGACGGAAACCGCTTGGTACAAAGCCAAGACCACGCTTTAGGCTTGGCCCATCAGTTCCTCAAAAGAGACTTGCTTGTCGGCCACTTTGGCTTTACCCAGCACAAACTCGGTCACGTTGTTTTCGATGACGATGGCCTCGACATCGGCCAAACGCTGGCGGTTGCCAAAATACCAACGCACCACTTCTTCGGGCTTTTCGTACGAGGCGGCCAGTTCATCCACGTGGGTTTTGAGCTGCTCGGGGGTGGCTTCCAGATTGTTGGCTTTCACCAGCTCAGCGACCACCAAGCCCAAACGCACCCGGCGCTCGGCCTGGGGCAAGAAAATGTCGTGGGGGATTTCTGCAGTTTCTGCATCCTTGATGCCGCGCTGTTTCAGGTCGGCACGCGCACCTTCGAGCAGGCGCTGCACTTCGGACTGCACCACGGCGTTGGGCAGGTCCAGCTCCGCCACCGACACCAGGGCATCCATCACGGCTTGTTTGTTGCGTGCTTGCAGGCGGAATTTCACTTCGCGCTCCAGATTTTTGCAGATATCGGCACGCAAAGCTTCGACGGTACCGGCCTCAATGCCCAAGGACTTGACCAAGGCTTCGTCCACTTCGGGCAGGTTGGCGGCTTCGATTTTTTTGACCGTCACCAAAAAGTCAGCGGTTTTGCCGGCCACGTCTTTGCCGTGGTAATCCTCAGGGAAGGCCAAGGGGAAGGTCTTGGACTCGCCCACTTTCATGCCGCGCACGGCATCTTCAAACTCCTTGAGCATCTGGCCTTCGCCCACCAGGAATTGGAAGTCATCGGCTTTGCCACCGGCAAAGGGTTCGCCGTCAATCTTGCCTTCAAAATCAACCGTGACGCGGTCGCCATCGACAGCGGCTTCGTCTGCGGCGCGTTGGGCAAATGTGCGGCGTTGCTTGCGCAGGATGTCCAGCGTCTTGTCAATCGCAGCATCGTCCACTTCGGCAGTCAGCTTTTCCACCTCGGCAGCGGCCAAATCGCCCAGCTTGACTTCGGGGAACACTTCAAAAATTGCTTCAAACTCGGCCTGGCCTTCGGTTGCAGCGCCTTCTTTTTCGGCAATGCGCGGCTGACCGGCCACGCGCAGGCCAGCCTCTTGGACGGCCTGGGCAAAGGCTTCGCTGACTTTGTCGTTCAGCACTTCGTATTGCACCGAGTAGCCGTAGCGCTGGGCGACCACGTTCATGGGCACTTTGCCAGGACGGAAACCGTCCATCTTCACAGTGCGGGCCACTTTTTTCAGACGGGCATCGACTTCAGCTTGGATGCTCTGCAACGGCACGCTCAGCGTGATTTTGCGTTCCAGCTTTTCCAGGGTTTCAACAGTTACGGCCATGGTGGTTCCTAAATCTGGGAGGAATAAAACCATGCCGGCTGCAGGCTGTGGCCTGCACCGGCATCAACAAAGTCTTTATATGGTGCGCGGGAGCGCGCAGCGAATGTCGCGAAACATCAACACGTTGCAAGACAATCGCGCAAAATTCGCGGGCCGCAAAACGGCCACACCACTCAATTGAACTGCAAATTATATCCTTTTGAGTCCTGCAAAAAGCAGCGCCGCCAAGAATGACCACCATCGCGCACGGCCATGGCGTGCGCGGGGCGGGGGCGGGTGCGGGTGCGGCCAACGCGCCTGCGCTAAGAACGTGTTCACGATCTGCGCGCGAAGGGGTGCGGGATGCGGATCGGGATGGGCTGCAAGGCGCAAACCACAGACATAGCGCTAGCTATGGCGAGGATTTGCAACGCCGCAGACCGCCCGAGGCCGCGACTGCACACCCGCGAGGAGATTGTGAACACGTTCTTAGCCCTTCAAGCGCATTTCTGCCGCCCACGCGTGCCCTTGCAGACCCTCGCCGTGGGCCAGCACGCTGGCGATGCGGCCCAGGGTTTGGGCCCCTTGCTCGCTCACTTCGATGAGGCTGCTGCGTTTTTGGAAGTCGTACACGCCCAGCGGGGAGCTAAAACGCGCCGTGCCGCTGGTGGGAAGGACGTGGTTGGGGCCGGCGCAGTAGTCGCCCAGGCTCTCGCTGGTGTAGGCCCCCAAAAAGATGGCCCCGGCGTGTTTTAAGAGCGGCTCCCAGCGGTGCGGGTCGCGGCTGCTGACCTCCAGGTGCTCGGGGGCGATGCGGTTAGAGATGGCGCAGGCCTCTTCCATGCTGCGCGTGTGGATCAAGGCCCCACGGTCGCTGAGCGATTTGGCGATGATGGCCGCGCGGGGCATTTCGGGCAGCAGGCGGTCGATTGCGCGCTGTACGGCGGCGATGTAGTCGGCATCGGGGCACAGCAGGATGGATTGGGCCAGCTCGTCGTGCTCGGCCTGGCTGAACAAATCCATGGCCACCCATTCAGCGGGGGTGGTGCCGTCGGCCAGCACCAAAATTTCAGACGGGCCGGCAATCATGTCGATGCCCACATGCCCAAACACGCGCTTTTTGGCGCTGGCCACGTAGGCATTGCCGGGGCCGGTGATTTTGTCCACCTTGGGCACGGTGGCGGTACCGTAGGCCAGCGCGGCCACGGCCTGGGCTCCGCCAATGGTGAAGCCGCGCGTCACGCCAGCGATGTAGGCAGCGGCCAGCACCAGCGGGTTTTTCTCGCCTTTGGGGGTGGGCACAACCATGATGATTTCTGCCACTCCGGCCACCTGGGCGGGGATGGCGTTCATGAGCACGCTGCTGGGGTAGGCGGCTTTGCCGCCGGGCACGTAGATGCCCACGCGGTCCAGCGGGGTGACTTTTTGGCCCAGCAGGGTGCCGTCCGCATCGCGGTAGCTCCAGCTTTGGCCGGTGGCTTGCTTTTGCGCTTCGTGGTAGCTGCGCACGCGGGCGGCCGCTTCGGTGAGGGCGGTTTTTTGCCCCTCGGGCAGGCTGTCAAAGGCGGCTTGGAGTTCGGCCTGGGTCAGCTCCAGCGCCGCCAAATCGGGCGCATTCAGGCCATCAAAGCGGGCGGTGTACTCCAGCACGGCGGCATCGCCGCGCTGCTGCACATCGGCCAGGATGGCGGCCACGCGCTCTTCAATGGCTGCGTCTTGCTCCATCGACCAGTGCAGACGCTGCGAAAAATCTTGCTCAAAAGTACTTGAAACCGTTGATAGGTGGGCGGGAGTAGCTACTAAATTCATGATTCTTCCTGGCGGGATGGAGGCTGCGCGGGCTTAGTCTTTGCCAATGGCCCCGGCAAAGGCATCAATGATGGGGCGCAGGCGTTGCTGCTTGAGTTTGAGCGCGGCCTGATTGACGACCAGGCGCGAGCTGATGTCCATGATGCGCTCGACTTCGACCAAGTTGTTGGCCTTTAAGGTGCTACCCGTCGAGACCAGATCGACGATGGCATCCGCCATGCCGGTCAGCGGGGCCAGCTCCATGCTGCCGTAGAGCTTGACCATATCGACGTGTACGCCTTTTTGGGCGAAGAACTCGCGCGCGATGGTGGTGTATTTGGTGGCGATTTTCAGCCGGCCACCTTGCTGCACCGCCGCTTCGTAATCAAAGTCGGCACGCACCGCCACGCTGACGCGGCATTGGGCAATCTGCAAGTCCAGCGGCTGATACAGGCCTTGGCCACCGTGTTCGATGAGCGAATCCAGGCCCGACACCCCCAAGTCCGCCCCGCCGTATTGCACGTACACCGGCACGTCCGAGGCGCGCACCAGCACCACGCGCACATCGGGCTGGTTGGTGGGGAAAATCAGCTTGCGCGATTTTTCCGGGTCTTCGGCCACGGTGATACCGGCGGCGGCCAGCAGCGGCAGGGTTTCTTCGTAAATGCGGCCCTTGGACAGGGCGATGGTGATGCTCATAGGGGCAGCAATCTGATTAGCGGGTGAAGGGAAATGCACAGGGCACAGGGCAAAGGGGCATCAGGCAAGGCGCTTGATGTCTGCCCCCAGGGCGCGCAGCTTGTCTTCCATGCGGTCGTAGCCCCGGTCAAGGTGGTAGATGCGCTCGACGGTGGTTTCGCCCTTGGCCACCAAGGCGGCAATCACCAAGCTGGCCGAGGCCCGCAGGTCGGTGGCCATGACGGTGGCCCCCGTCAGGCGCTGCCCGCCGGTGACGCTGGCCACGCGCCCGTCGGTGCTGATTTGCGCCCCCAGGCGGCGCATTTCATTGACGTGCATGAAGCGGTTTTCAAAAATCGTTTCCGTCACCGTGCTGGGGCCTTCGGCCACCAAATTGAGCGCCATGAACTGCGCTTGCATGTCGGTGGGAAAACCGGGGTATTCGGTGGTGCGAAAGCTTTGCGCCTTCAGGGGGCCTTCGCTGCGAATGCGCACGCCGCCCTCCTCGGCCAGCACCTGGGCCCCGGCCTCTTGCAGCTTGTCGATCACGGCCCCCAAGTGGTCGGCGCGGGCATTGCGCAAAAAGGCCTCGCCCCCCGTGGCGGCCACGGCGCACAAAAAGGTGCCCGCCTCAATGCGGTCGGCCACCACCTGGTGTTCGCAGCCGTGCAGTTGCTCCACCCCGTCGATGACGATGCGGCTGGTGCCATGGCCAGTGATTTTTGCGCCCATGCGGATGAGCATTTCCGCCAGATCGGTGATTTCGGGCTCCATGGCGGCGTTTTCCAGCACCGTGCGCCCTTCGGCCAGGCAGGCGGCCATGAGGAAATTTTCGGTGCCGGTCACCGTCACCATGTCGGTGCTGATGTGCGCCCCGCGCAGGCGCTTTTGCCCCAGCGGCAAGCTGGCCAGCATGTAGCCGT
Source organism: Comamonas denitrificans (assembly GCF_017368815.1). Taxonomy (GTDB): domain Bacteria; phylum Pseudomonadota; class Gammaproteobacteria; order Burkholderiales; family Burkholderiaceae_C; genus Comamonas; species Comamonas denitrificans. The sequence goes on from NZ_JAFNME010000013.1 coordinate 70,280, forward strand.
GATCGACGGTGATTTCCGCACCCATGGCCTGCAGGCCTTTGATGTGCTGATCGACCGGGCGCGAGCCAATGGCGCAGCCGCCGGGCAGCGACACCTTGGCGCGGCCAAAGCGGGCCAGCAGCGGCCCCAGCACCAGCACCGAGGCGCGCATGGTTTTCACCAGCTCATACGGCGCTTCGGGGTTCAGCGTATCGGGGGCGGTAAAGCTCATGCCGCCGCGCTCGCCGTGGGTTTCGGTGGCCACGCCCATGTGGTCGAGCAGGCGGCGCATGGTGGCCACGTCGTGCAAGCGCGGCACGTTCACCAGGTGCAGCGGCTGCGCGGTGAGCAAGGTGGCACACATTTGCGGCAAGGCGGCGTTTTTGGCGCCAGAGATCAAGACTTCGCCCTGCAGGCTTTGCCCACCACGGATGAGGAGTTTGTCCATTTTTAAGAGATAAAAAGACTGCTAGCCCTTAACCAGTAAGCGATAGCAGCTATTAGTTTATGGATTTCAGCGTTCTTTTAGAACGTATTCATGTTCTTAGGCCTGCTGCTGGGCCCACTCGGCCGGGGTGAGGGTTTTCATCGACAAGGCGTGCAGTTCGCCCGAGGCGATTTTGTCATTCACGATGGCGTTGATGGCCCGCTGGCGCTGCACGCGGTTTTGCCCCTCGAAGGTGCTGGAGACAATCACGGCAAACCAATGGCGGCCATCGCCCTCGACGGCCACGTGTTCGCACTGCAAGTTTGCAGCAATTAGCGCTTGGATATCTTCAGAATTCATGTAAAACCTCTAATAAATGTTTATAAATAAGCGACTCTAGCTACGAATTTTGTATCCCGTGCGCAATAACTGCAAGGCCAACGCGCTGACCAGCAGCCACGCGCTCCCGGCAATGGCCAAGCTGAGCCACGGCGAGACATCGCTTTGGCCGAAAAAGCCGTAGCGAAAACCGTCAATCATGTAGAAAAACGGGTTGAAGTGGCTCACCTGCTGCCAAAACGCAGGCAGCGAATGGATGGAATAGAACACGCCGGACAAGAACGTCATGGGCATGATCAAAAAGTTTTGAAAGGTGGCCATTTGGTCAAACTTGTCGGCCCACAGCCCGGCAATCAGGCCCAGCGTGCCCATCATGGCGCAGCCCAGCAGGGCGAACACCCCAATCCACAGCGGCGCGGCAAATTCAGGTGTGGCGTAAAACAAGGTGACGATAAACACCCCGCAGCCCACCAGCAGCCCGCGCAAGATGGCCGCCCCCACGTAAGCGCCAAACCAGGCCCAGTGCGATAGCGGGGTGAGCAGCAAAAACACCAGCGAGCCCATGATTTTGCTTTGCACCAGGCTGGAGGCGCTGTTGGCAAAGGCGTTTTGCAACATGCTCATCATCACCAAGCCGGGGATGAGAAAGGCGGTGTAGCTCAGGCGGTCGTACACCAGCACGCGCCCTTCGAGCACGTGGCCAAACACCAGCAGGTAGAGCACGGCGGTGAGCACCGGCGCGGCAATGGTTTGGAACGCGACTTTCCAAAACCGCTGCACTTCTTTGTGCAGCAAGGTGCGCCAGCCGGCGCTGGCCGACAGCGAGGCGGTATTCACGGGCGGGGTCATGGGCGAACTCCTGACACTTGTTGTTGCTGTTGTTGCTGCATGACGTGGAGGAAGACATCTTCCAAGTCCGCACGGCGGATTTCCACCTCTTGCGGGTGCACGCCGCCTTGGCGCAGGGTGGCCAGCAGCTGCTCGACATCGGTCGCATCGTGGGCCGGAATTTGCACGATACGTCCCGTCACACGGGCGCGGGCAGCGATCGTTTCTGGCAAAGCATCATCGGTTTTGAACTGCAACACGGTGCTGGAGGCCGATTTGAGCAGATCGTCCATGCGCGAGAGGGTGACGATCTTGCCGCGCTTGAGCATGGCCACGCGACTGCACAGCGCCTCGGCCTCTTCCAGGTAGTGCGTGGTCAGCAGCACGGTGTGGCCCTGCTTGTTGAGCTGGGCGACAAACTGCCACAGCGTTTGGCGCAGCTCCACATCGACCCCGGCGGTGGGCTCGTCCAGCACGATCACCGGCGGCTTGTGGACCAAGGCTTGGGCCACCATCACGCGCCGCTTCATGCCGCCCGAGAGCTGGCGCATATTGGCCGTGGCCTTGTCGGCCAGGCCCAGGCTTTCTAGCAGCTCGTCGATCCAGGCGTTGTTGTGCTTCAGGCCAAAGTAGCCCGATTGCAGCTGCAAGGTTTCGCGCACATTGAAAAACGGGTCAAACACCAGCTCCTGCGGCACGATGCCCAGGCGCTGGCGGGCGGCGGCAAAGTCGCTGTGCACATCGTGCCCCAGCACCGAGACGCGGCCACTGCTGGCACGCGCCAGGCCCGCCAAGATGCTGATCAGCGTGGTTTTACCCGCCCCATTGGGGCCGAGCAGGCCAAAAAATTCACCCACTTCAATGTCCAGGCTGACATCTTGCAGCGCATGGAAATCGCCCCGAGGGGTGGTGTAGGTCTTGGAGATGGATTGAAAAGAAACAGCGGTCATAGAGGGCGCAATTCTACGGCGGACCCTGTTTGCAGATGCTGCAGCGCAGCAATGGCCGCAAGGGGGAATGTCAAACCGCGCTGGCAGCGGCGTGAGCGACGGACTTGTCTTGGGGGGTGCTGAGCCACTCCAACACCCCATACACCTGGGCCAAGGACTGCAGCTTGGCCGGCCACTGCACCACGTGCAAGGTTTTTCCATGGGCCTGGGCATGGCGGCGGCAGGCCAGCAGCAGCGCCAAACCGGCGGAGTCAAAGCGCTGCACCCCGGCCGCGTTCAAGCGGCACACACTGCCCCTGGGCAAGGCATCCAAGGCGCGGCACAGTGCGGCCAGCTGCGCCTTGGCAACGCTGGCATCCAACTGGGGGGGTAAATCCACCGTGGTCATGGGGGCCGTGTACGCCTGCGCGGGCTTAGGGTTTGGCGGCAGCGGTGGCATCAAAGCTGCGGGACGACAGGGCCTGAATCAAGCCGTCAATCCCGCCCTGGTTCAACTCTTGCGCGAACTGGGTGCGGTAGGTCTCCACCATCCAGATGCCCAATACGTTGAGGTTGTAGATTTTCCAGCCCTCGCCAGGCTTTTTCTCCAGCCGAAAGTCCAGCGCCACGGGCTCGCCCTTGCCGCGCACTTCGGTGCGCACCAGCACATCGGTATCGCCCGGCGCGGCCCGCAGCGGCTTAACCACCACTTTTTGGTCGCTCACCTGGGCCAGCGCCCCGGCATAGGTGCGAATCAGCATGCCCTTGAAGGCCTGCTGCAGCTGCTCGCGCTGGGCTTCACTGGCTTGGCGCCATTGCGGGCCAACCGCCGCCGAGGTCATTTTGCGAAAGTTCACGTAGGGGATGACTTCGCGATCGACCACCTCGGAGATGCGGGCCAGGTCGCCTTTTTTCAGCGCTGGGTCTTTTTTAACCAGCTCCAGCAAATCGGTGGATAAGCGCTTGATCAGCGCATCGGGCGCTTCATCCTTGCTCCCCGTTTGGGCCCACGTGGGCAAAACTGCGCCCCCGGTCAAAGCGGCCAGCAGGGTGATCAGAGTCCTTCGTTGCATAAATATTTTCTTCTTGCTTAATTGTCAAAGTCTTCCACTTGGCCAGCGTTTTCATCCTGCGCCCGGGGGTCGCGCCGCTGCAGGTAAAAATCACGCACCAAGCTGTAACGGTCCAGGGCAACGGCATCCAGCGTGTCCGAGGCATCGAGCACATTGGCCCGTTTGTCGGTCCAGCGCAGCGCGGCCAAGCTGTTGCGCACAGAGACGGGGTAGATGTCATCCAGGACATAGCCGCGCCAATCCACGGGCAAGGCCACGGTATCGCGCACAGTCGATGGGCCAAAGAAAGGCAGCACCAGGTAGGGCCCAGGCTTCATCCCCCAGTGCGCCAGGGTCAAGCCAAAGTCTTGCTTTTCACGGGCAATTTGTGCTTCGGTGGCAATGTCCAACACCCCACCCAGGCCAAACACGGTGTTGGTGGTAAAGCGCACCATGTGGTTGTAGGCCTGCTCGCCCCGGCCTTGCAGCACGTAGTTCACCATTGACCACAGGTCACCGACGTTGCCGAAAAAGTTGGTCACTCCGGTGCGCATCGGCTGGGGTGTGACGGTTTTATAGGCCGTCGCCACGGGTTTGAACACCGCATCATCAACCGTATCGTTAAACGCCATCATCGAGCGGTTGTAGCCCTCCCACGGGTCTTGGGGATGGCGGGCCTGGCCCTCGGGCACCGCCGCACAACCGGCCAAGACCACGCAGGCCCCTATCACGCAGGCAGGGGCCGTTTTCAGCCGGACAAACGAAATTATTTTTTTCAACATAAAAGTCACCTTGGTACGGAACGCCTGGGCTTATTCGGTTGTGCCGCCTTCTTGCGCCTTGCCATAAAGAAATTGGCCAATCAGATTTTCCAACACTACCGCCGACTGCGTGGCCACAATGCGATCACCCTGGGCCAGGTTGTGCTCATCGGCCCCGGCCTCAATCCCCACATACTGGTCGCCCAATAATCCGCTGGTTAGGATTTTTAATGAGCTGTCTTTCGGAAAGGCATAGCGCTTTTCCATGGACAAATGCACCGTGGCCTGGAAGGTTTGGTCGTCAAAGGTGATGTCCTCGACCCGGCCCACCACCACCCCGGCGCTTTTGACGGCCGCCTTGGGCTTGAGCCCACCGATATTGTCAAAGCGGGCCGTCACCTGGTAGGTGGGCTGAAAGCTCAAACTCAGCAAATTGGCCGACTGCAGCGCCAAAAAGGCCAGGGCCAAGCCGCCGATCAACACAAACAAGCCGACCCAAACATCATTTTTTGAACTTGGCATGGATACCTCTTGAGCTATTTTCTTTAAATACTGAACATGGACGCGGTGAGCAAAAAGTCCAGCCCCAACACTGCCAGCGAGGCCACCACCACGGTGCGCGTCGTCGCGCGGGACACGCCCTCGGGCGTGGGCTTGGCGGTGTAGCCTTGGTACAGCGCAATAAAACTGACCGCAAAGCCAAACACCAGGCTTTTGAGCACCCCATTGGCCAGGTCGTACCACCAATCCACGCCGCCTTGCATCTGCCCCCAGAACGCGCCGCCATCCACGCCAATCAACAGCACGCCCACAACCCAGCCGCCGATCACGCCCACAGCGCTGAACACGGCGGCCAGCAGCGGCATGGTGATGACCCCGGCCCAAAAGCGCGGGGCCAGAATGCGGCGCACGGGGCTGACGGCCATCATTTCCATCGCAGCCAGCTGTTCACCGGCCTTCATTAAACCGATTTCGGCGGTCAAAGCCGTACCGGCGCGGCCGGCAAACAGCAAGGCCGTGACCACCGGCCCCAGCTCGCGCAGCAGCGATAGCGCCACCAGCAAGCCCAGCGCCTCGGCCGAGCCATAGCGCTGCAAGGTGTAGTAGCCCTGCAAGCCCAGCACAAACCCCACAAACAGCCCCGAGACACCAATGATGGCCAACGAGTAGTTGCCTAAAAAATGGATTTGCTCGCCCACCAGCCGAAACCGCGCCAAGGTGGCGGGCAGCAGCCCCAGCAATTGTCCGAACAAACGCGTGGCCTGCCCCAGGGCGGCCAGTTGCGCCCGGGTGCTGTGGCCCAGCCGTGCCAAGAAGTTCATGGCTGCCCCCCAAAATCCTGCGCCAAACTGGGCGCGGGGTAGTGAAACGGTACCGGCCCGATGGGCTGGGCATGGACAAATTGCTGCACCAGCGGATCGGGGTTGGCCATCACCTCGGCTGGCGTGCCCTGGGCGGCGACACCGCCCGCACCCAAAATAATCACCTGGTCGGCCACGCGAAAGGTTTCTTCCAGGTCGTGCGACACCACGATGCTGGTCAGCCCCAGGGCATCGTTCAGGGTGCGAATCAAGCGGGCCGCCGTGCCCAAAGAAATCGGATCCAGCCCGGCAAACGGCTCGTCGTACATGATGAGCTCCGGGTCCAGGGCAATGGCCCGCGCCAAGGCCACGCGCCGTGCCATGCCGCCCGAGACTTCGCTGGGCTGCAGCGCGCGGGCCCCACGCAAGCCAACGGCGTGCAGCTTCATCAGCACGATGTCGCGGATCAATGCCTCGGGCAAATCGGTATGCTCGCGCAAGGGAAACGCCACGTTGTCGAACACATCCATGTCGGTAAACAGCGCCCCAAACTGAAACAGCATGCCCATGCGCCGGCGCATGGTGTACAGCGCGGCCGTGTCCATCTGGCCCACGTCCTGCCCATCGAACAGCACCTGGCCCTGCTGCGCCCGGTTTTGCCCGCCAATCAGGCGCAGCACGGTGGTTTTGCCGCCGCCTGAAGCGCCCATCAGCGCCGTCACCTTGCCCCGGGGCACGGTCAGCGACAGGTCGCGCAGCACCACCCGCTCGCCATAGCCAAAGGTCACGTTGTGCAGCTCAACCAAATTCAATGCGTCGGACATCCTGTGTTCACCCTTCTCTACAAGGTGTTGCACAAAAAGGCTTTGGTGCGCTCTTGCTTAGGGGCGCTAAAAAATTCTTTCGCCGGGGCTTCTTCGACAATTTCGCCCTTGTCCATGAAGATCACCCGGTTGGCCACATCACGGGCAAAGCCCATTTCGTGGGTGACCACCAGCATGGTCATGTGCTCCTGCGCCAGTTCGCGCATGGTGCGCAGCACTTCGCCGGTCAGCTCGGGGTCCAGGGCCGAGGTCGGCTCGTCAAACAGCAAAATATCCGGCCCCATGGCCAGCGCCCGGGCAATGGCCACGCGCTGTTTTTGCCCGCCCGAGAGGCGGTTGGGGTAGGCATCGCGCTTGTCCAACAGGCCCACTTTTTGCAGCAGCTGCTCAGCCTGGGGCACGATGGCGGCGCGGGCCATTTTCTTCACCAGCATGGGCGCTTCGATGATGTTTTCCAGCACGGTCAAATGCGGAAACAGGTTGAACGACTGGAACACCATGCCCATTTTGCGGCCAATGCTCCGAATTTGAGAGTCGCTTGCGTACGCTGCACGGCCATTGGCATCGTTTTGTACCAGCACATCGCCTTCGACCGTGATGGTGCCGCTATCAATTGTTTCCAGATGGTTCAAACAACGCAGAAAGGTGCTTTTGCCCGAGCCAGAGGGGCCAATGATGGCCACCACCTCGCCGCGCTGCAGCTGCAGCGAGATGCCGCGCAGCACATTGGTCGCGCCAAAGCTTTTGTGAATCTGCTGAGCGCTGATCATGACCTCGGGGGCGGCGTGTGGGGTGTCAAGCGTCAAAGCGGGCATGGCGGCGCTCCAGGTATTGGAAGACCCAGGTCAGAATCAAGGTCATCCCCAGGTAGAAACAGCCCGCCACAATGAAGGGCGTGAAGGTAAAGTCGCGCTGCACCATGCCACGGGCCACGCGCAGCAGGTCGTTCAAGGCCAGCACATAAATCAAGCTGGTGTCTTTGACCAGGGTGATCGTCTCGTTGCTCACGGGCGGCAAAATGCGCGTCCACATTTGCGGCAGGATGATGCGGCGCATGGTCTGGCCATAGGTCAGGCCCAGCACCTTGGCCCCCTCATACTGCCCCCGGTCAATCGACTGGATCCCGGCGCGGAAAATCTCGGCAAAGTACGCCGCGTAATTGAGCGCAAACGCCACCACGGCCGACGGAAAATCGGGCAAGCGCACGCCAATCACCGGCACAAACGGCAGGGCAAAGTAGATAAACAGCAGCTGCAGCATCAGCGGCGTGCCACGCATCAGCCAGATGTAGGCCCCCACCGCAGCGCTCAAACTGCGCAGGCGCGAGATGCGCACCAAGGCCAGCACCAACCCCAGCGGGATGGACAGCGCCATGGTGATCACAAACAGCTTGAGCGTGACCTGCGCCCCACTCCACATGGGGCCCAGCAAAGAAATTACATATTCCATAAAGGTCTTGGCTCGCCCCAGAATGATCGGCGCGGGCAAAGAAAAAGCCGACAAGGCCAAGCCTTGCCGGCTGTAGGGGCGTAGCCGCAGATTCTACAACGCGGCGGGGAAAACCCTGGGGCGTGCCTTACTTGATGATGTCTTTGCCAAACCACTGCTGGGCAATTTTGGCGGCCGTGCCATCTTGCTTCATGGCGTTCATGGCCCCGTCGATTTTGGCCAACAGCTCAGTATCTTCCTTGCGCAGGCCCACACCGTACTCTTCGGTGCCAAAGTTCTCGTCCAGCACGGCGTACAGCTCGGGCTTTTTGGCCACGTAGTAGCGGCCGACCACTTCATCGACCACCACGGCCTCCAAGCGGCCGGTGGTCAGGTCCATCAGGGCCGCCACGTTGTCGCCAAAGGTTTTGAGCTCTTTGAACGAATTGAAAACAGCTTCTTCTTTCTTGATGGCATCCACCGCGCTGGAGCCTTCTTGGGCGCCCACCACTTTGCCCGCCAGATCGGCCTTGGTTTTGATTTCAGAATTGGCCGGCACCACGATGATTTGGTGGTTTTCCATGTAGGGCGCGGTAAAGGCAATGTTTTGCTTGCGCTCTTCGGTGATGGTCAGACCATTCCACAGGGCATCAACGCGCTTGCCCGACAGTTCGGCCTCTTTGGCGCTCCAGTCGATGGGCTTGAATTCCACTTCCAGGCCCGCGCGCTTGGCGGCCTCACGGGCCATGTCGATGTCAAAGCCGACCAGCTCGTTTTTCTCGTCGCGAAAACCCATGGGCGGGAAGTTATCGTCCAGTCCTACCACCAGTTTCACCACCGCAGCCGGGGCGGGGGCGGGCGCCGCGGCCGGGGCTGTGCTGGCCGCAGGTTCGGTTTTACCGCAAGCGGCCAACAAAGCGGCCAAAGCGACCGAGGCAAGAAGGGTGCGTTTTTGCATGGGGACAATCTCCTGGGTAATAAAAAAGGCAATTCAAAAGCGTAATCCGCAATTGTGCCGGGAAACCCTGCTCCGCCACGGGCAGCGGCGGCACAATACGCCTCTCTTGCCCATTGACTATGACCGCTGCCGCCCCCTTTGAACC
>NZ_JAFNME010000014.1 GCF_017368815.1 Comamonas denitrificans
CCTGATGACCATAGCGACCTGGAACCACTCCTTCCCATCCCGAACAGGACAGTGAAACAGGTCAGCGCCGATGATAGTGCGGGTTCCCGTGTGAAAGTAGGTCATCGTCAGGCTCTTATAGCAAAGCAAACCCCCAGTCCCAAAAGACTGGGGGTTTTGTTTTTGTGTAGCTGCAGTCGCTGAAGAGCTGGGCATTGTTGGCCGGTTTATGGCAAAAAGTGTCTTGTGTGCTGCGGCAGCAGCTATTGAAATGAGTGGTTTAGAAGTTTTGGTGGACGTTGGGTGATCTGATGATGCAACTTCAGGATATTTTGTATTCGCAGGGCTTTGGTATTCGCCGGGTGTGCTCGGGCTTGGTACAGCAAGGTTGGGTTGAGATTTGGGATAGCGAGCAGCAGGCGTTTGTGCCGGTGCGCGATTCGATGCTGGAGCTGGAGCCAGTGGGGTTGCGTTTTCGCGTGCAAGGTGTGGAGTGGCACTACCAAGCCAAGGGCTACATCATGCTGCACAAGCCGGCTGGAACGGAGTGTTCGCAAAAGCCTTCTGCCTGGCCGAGTATCTACACTTTGCTGCCGCAGCCGTTGCGCCAGCGGCCTTGCAAGGGGGCCATCCAGGGCGTGCAAGCGGTGGGGCGGCTGGACCAGGATACGACTGGGCTGCTGCTGCTCAGTGATGATGGCCAGTTTATCCATCGCATGAGTTCGCCCAAGAAACATGTGCCTAAGGTGTACCGGGTGACGGCCAAGCATCCAGTCACAGCGCACATGGTGGAGCGTTTGTGCGCGGGAGTTGTGTTGGACGATGACCCCCGGCCGGTGCGGGCTGCCGCCTGCGCATTGGTGTCGGACTGCGTCCTGGATCTGACGCTGACGGAGGGTAAATACCACCAGGTCAAGCGCATGCTGGCGGCGGTGGGTAACCGGGTGGAGGCGCTGCACCGTTGGAAGATTGGCGATCTGGTCTTGCCAGAGGATTTGCCTTTAGGGCAATGGCGTTGGCTGACGGAGAAGGATTTACAGATGCTGGGCTTCCAAGGTGCGTAAAGGCATGTTGTAGCCACGCTTCAGCCCCGTGATTGCCAGCGGGGGTTTGGAATTTTTGCGCAAGCTGGTTTAACGCGGCTTGCGCTTTTTCTTTTTGGCTTTGGCCAGGGCCTCTTTGCGGGCCAGGCGCTCGGCATCGGCAATGGCGGCGATGGCCGCCCATTCGGCAAATTCTTCTGGGGTTTCCAGGGTGATACGGCCCAGGGCGTGGGTGCGGTAATCGGTGATCACCAGCTCAGCCGCTTTTTGCATGTTTACGTGGCCACCGGTCATGACGGCACCGCGTTTGCGGCCGATCAGCTCCAGCAGGGCATCGTCGTGCAGGGCGGCGATTTCTTCTGGACTGTGCTCGAGTTTGTAGCGCGCTTGCAGCTCTTTGGCGTAGTGTTTTTGCAGATAGAGCAGCAGCTCCAGGGCGACCAGCTCCTCATCGTAGGCATTGCGGCCAATGGAGCCGCTGGCCGCCAGATTAAAGCCGCTTTGGCTGATGGAGATGCGCGGCCAGAGCATGCCGGGGGTGTCCCACAGGTAGAAATCGTCGTCCAGCACGATGCGCTGCTCGTCTTTGGTGATGCCGGCTTCGTCAGCGGCTTTGGCTTGTTTTTTCCCCGTCATGGTGTTGATCAGGGTGGATTTGCCGACGTTGGGGACACCGCAGATTAAAACCCGCATGGGCCGGGACATCCCGCCGCGTTGGGGGGCCAGCTCGCGGCACAGGGGGATGAGGCGGCGAGCGGGGGCCGGGTCACTGGCATCCATGGCGATGGCGCGGGTGTCCGCTTGGGCGTTGTACCACTGCAGCCAAGCCTGGGTTTGCACCGGGTCGGCCACGTCTTGCTTGTTGAGCAGCTTGACGCGTGGTTTGTGGCCGGTGAGGGTTTGCAGCAGGGGGTTGAAGCTGGAGCCTGGGATGCGGGCATCAAGCACTTCAATGACGACATCGATGGCCTTGATGCGCTCCTCAATCAGCTGGCGCGTGAGGTGCATGTGGCCGGGATACCACTGGATGAATGACATGAAAATCCTTTATTTTAATAGCTGCTTCCGCTTTAAAACAAAGGGTTTCAGTGGTTTTTAGACTGGAAGTTGTTTGTTTATCCGCGGAAAGTGCTCGAGAAAATTTTCTTCTTAGAGAAGATTGGCCACGTCCATGTAGCGCAGACGCCATTCTTCAAAGCTGCCAGTATCGGCTTTTTCAATCTCGCGCTGGGCTTGGATGGAGGCGCGGCTGAGCTGGGCGAAGGTTTTTTCCAGTGCGGCATTGCGCGGCAGGCCCAGCAGGTATTTTTTGCTGGCGTGGGTTTGGGCCAAGCCAAAGGATTGGAAGTTGTTGCTGTATGCGCGGGTGCCGTCCAAAACACGCGCAGAGGGCGTGAGGTGGGGAAATTGCACGACATCGTGTGCGGCCAGGAGGGCTTGGCTGTAATCGTCGCTGCCATGGGTGGCATCCAGGGCTTGGGCGATGGGGTGGCAGGCGGTCAAAATTTCATGGGCCCACTCGGTTAAGAGAACTTCTTTTTTACCGCGCAGGATGCGCAAGCCTGGTTCGCGGCCACGTTCGGCAGTGCGCAGCTGGTTTTCTTTGAGCGCTTCAATTTCTTCCGGCGTATCCAAGGGGCTATCGGTGAGCAGGCAGTGCAGCAGGAAGATGTCGAGCATGCGCATGGTGCTGGCGCTGATGCCGATGGGCTCAAAGGGGTTGATGTCCATCAGCCGCACTTCGACATATTCGACACCGCGTTCGCGCAGCGCGTGCAAGGGACGTTCGCCCCGGCGCACAGTGCGCTTGGCACGGATGGGGCTGTACAGCTCGTTTTCGATTTGCAGCAAGGTGGTAGCCAGCTGGTTGTAATCGCCACCAGGGTTGCGCACGCCCAATTGCTCGTAGGCCGGGTAGGGGCGGGTGAGTGCCTCCTGCAGCGAGTTGGCGTACTCATCCAAATCGTTAAAGCTGGCGTTGATGCTGGACTGTGCCTCGCTTTGGTAGCCCAGACGGCCCATGCGCAGTGATGTCGCATGCGGCAGGTACAGTGCCTTGCCTTCGGTGCCCAGGGGTTGTAGGTGGTGTTGGCGCCCTTCCACGAAGCATGGGCACAGGGTGGGCGAGGCACCAAAAAGGTACAGCAGCAAGAATGCTTGGCGGCGGAAATTTCGGATTAAGCCTAAATATTCAGCACTGCTGACACCTGGCAGCGACCAGTTGTAATGAATGCCTGAAATGGTCTGCATGCGCCGCCCATAGCGGTGGCCTAAACCCATGCGGTAAATGCTTTTAGAGCGGCCGATGTGCGAGTTGCCATAGCGCCCCAGCGGGATGGTCTCATCCGTGGGCAGGGTGCAGGGCATGCTGGCGGCCCACATCATTTCCTCGCCTTCAGCGGCCATGCTGCGGTACACGTATTGGTGGATGGCTTGCAGCTCGTCCAGGCAATCTTGCACACCCAGGTGGGCACCGGTAATCAGCTCTAGTTGCGATTCGCTGTAGTCGGTGGTGATCAGCGGGTGGGTCAGTGCTGAGCCCAGGGCTTGGGGGTGGGGGGTGAGTGCCAGAGCACCATTGGGCAAGACCCGCAGGCCTTCTTTTTCAATTCCACGGCGAATTCCTGCCAAGCGTTCAGTTGCCAGAATAGAAAAAGAGGGTGTCTGCGCAATCATGCCGATAGATGAGAGAGTGGGAAAGAGGGGCGAAGTTACCACGCTCGGGCTAGGCTTGGCCTGCGCAGGGACTAGAAATGGGTGGATTTTTTGCGATTTTTTTCGGAGGTCGTCCGGCGATAGGTTTATCCCCGGCTGGGCGGCACAATGCTGTGGAAAACCCTGAACAACTGCGCAACAACTGGGGCAAAGGCTTGTTTTGCAATGAAAAAGAGAAATTGATTAAAAAATAGTCAATTTTAAAAAATACTGCCAACTTGTTCGTCTGAAGCCTGTACAAACTTGTGCATAAATACGCTGAAGTCTTTTAATTTGCTTATTAAGTTATTGAAATAAAACTAAAAAAACCAATCTGCTGAAAGTTTTGGCAGTGCTGGTGTCGGTTTGCTACTGGGCGGTAGGGATGTGCGCGTGCGATGGGAGGATCTGTGCTGGTGGCGGGATTATCCCCGTTCACTAGGGATAAACTTGTGGATAACTGTGGTGTGCCATGCACAGGGGCGCGTCAGCATTGGCTTTTTGGCGTTCAACCCTGGGGTGCGGAAAAAATGGGCAGCTCTGGTGCGTTGGAAAACAGGCACAATGCGCGGTTGTTTTGTTTTTTCTTGTTGGCATGGTTGCAGCTTCCTCTCCCGAATTTTTTACGGCCCAACTCGATCCTAGCGGTGAGCAATGCGATGCGTGGGCCAATCAACCACTGTTGCACTCTTTGGAAGCCGGTCGCATTGATTGGCCCAGTTCTTGCCGCAACGGCACCTGCCGCACCTGCTTGGGGCAGCTAAAAAGTGGTCGTGTGCGGTATGAGATTGAATGGCCAGGCTTGACCACCGAAGAAATGGAAGAGGGCTGTGTTTTGCCCTGTGTGGCTTATCCCGAGAGCGATGTTGTCTTGCAAGACCCGGAAAATTAAGGTGCTGCGCTGGGCCAGGGCTGCAAGCTCAGGTGGGAGCCATTAAAATCTGCAGCACTTGTGTTGTAAGTTATTTGCAAAATTCTCAGGGCCGGCAGCGGCCCGCATCTTTTTATGCAGCGCAGCGCTTGAAATCAAGTGCCGTGTGCTGTCACCGTTCTTAAGGAACAGTCATGACAAGCCCTTTTACCCCTGTGGCAATTTCTCCAATTGAAGAAATTGTTGCTGATATGCGTGCTGGCCGCATGGTCATTTTGGTCGATGAAGAAGACCGCGAAAACGAGGGTGATCTGATTTTGGCTGCGGACCACGTCAGTGCCGAAGCCATTAACTTCATGGCCAAGTTTGGCCGTGGCCTGATTTGCCTGACGCTCACGCGTGAGCGTTGTGAGCACTTGCGCCTGCCTCCCATGGCCGCACGCAATGGCACGGTGTACAGCACGGCGTTTACGGTGTCGATTGAAGCGGCTGAAGGTGTCACCACCGGCATCAGTGCGGCAGACCGTGCCCGCACGGTGCAGGCAGCGGTTGCGCCCCAGGCTCAGGCCAGTGATTTGGTGCAACCAGGCCATATTTTTCCCCTGCAAGCGGTCGATGGCGGGGTGTTGATGCGTGCTGGGCATACTGAAGCGGGGTGTGACCTGGCTGCTTTGGCCGGGTGCAGCCCCTCTGCCGTGATTTGTGAAATCATGAAGGACGATGGCACCATGGCCCGCCTGCCTGATTTGCAGGTGTTCGCGGCCGAGCATGGCCTGAAGATTGGCACGATTGCCGATTTGATCCAGTACCGCAGCCGCACCGAATCGCTGCTAGAGCGTGTGGGCACCCGCGCCCTGCAAACGCACCATGGTGTGTTTACCGCTCATGCATTTGTGGATAAGCCCAGCCAGTCGGTGCACTTGGCTTTGGTGCGCGGCAACTGGACGGAAGCGACGGAGGTGGCTGTGCGCGTGCATGAGCCGTTGTCTGTTTTGGATGCCCTGGAAGTGCGCCGCTCGATGCACTCCTGGAGCCTGGATGAGAGCTTGTCTTATTTGGATAAAACCGGCAGTGGCGTGGCCGTGCTCCTGAACTGCGGGGAAAGCGCCGCCCAGCTGCTGGAGCAGTTTGAGGGCAAGGCCCGTTCCGCCCATGCCCCTGAGCGTGGACGGATGGATTTGCGCTCGTATGGCATTGGTGCCCAAATCCTGCGCGAGGTGGGGGTGCGCAAAATGCAGCTGCTAGGCCAGCCCCGGCGCATGCCCAGCATGGCTGGCTATGGGCTGGAAATTACCGGATACATCACGAAGGAATAAAAGGATACCTCCATGCAAAAAGCAGAAAAAGGCCAAGGGCCAGAACTAAGCGGTGTTGGCCTGCACATTGGGATTGTGCAAGCACGCTTTAATGCCGACATTACCGATGCTTTGGCCGATGCCTGCAAAGAAGCGCTTTTGGATTTGGGCGTGCAAGAGGAAAACATCACCTTGGTGCAAGTGCCCGGTGCCTTGGAAGTGCCCATGGGCCTGATAGCCTTGGCCGAGCGCGATGAGTTTGATGCCTTGGTGGCCCTGGGTTGCATCATTCGCGGTGAAACCTACCACTTTGAATTGGTTGCCAATGAATCGGGGGCCGGTGTCACCCGTGTCGGGCTGGACTATGGCATTCCAATTGCCAACGCGATTTTGACGACCGAAGATTTAAGCCAAGCCATTGCCCGCCAAACTGAAAAAGGCCGGGATGCGGCCTATGTTGCTGTGGAGATGGCGCAGCTATTGACGGATTTGGCCCCCAGCGAATAACGATAAAAAAACAACAAAAAACAACCAAGCAACTCTATGCAAGACGCAACCCCCTCGAAACGCCCCCCACGCCAACAGCGCAAGGGCTTGACCAGCACTGGCGTGCGCAAAGCCGCCTCTAAATCGGCCCGCAGCCGCTCGCGTGAATTTGCGTTGCAGGCGCTGTACCAGTATGTGGTTGGTGGCAACGATGTCGCCAGCATTGACCAATTTACGCGTGAATTGATCGGTTTTCATAAGTGCGACGCAGCCCACTACGATGCGCTGGTGCATGGCTGTATTGAGCAGCAGGCCGATTTGGATGCGTTGATCGCGCCCAAGCTGGACCGCAACCTTGGCGAGTTATCGCCGATTGAGCACATTTGCATGTGGATTGGCGCTTATGAGTTGCTGCATGCGCTGGATGTGCCTTGGCGCGTGGTGATGAATGAAGCCATTGAGCTGGCCAAAGAGTTTGGCGGCACCGACGGGCACAAATACGTCAATGGTGTCTTGGATGCCTTGGCGCCCGCGCTGCGCACTGCAGAAGTACAAGCTGATCTGGCGGCAAAAAATAAAACAGATCACAAAGTGGATAACACAGCAGATTAATTCTGCGGCAAAACTAGGGATTGAGTGGTTTCATGCAATTTGCTGCACGTACAGAAAAGATAGAGCCCTTTTATGTCATGGAGGTCGCAAAAGCGGCCCAAGCGCTGGCCGCTCAGGTGGCAGATAGCGCCAACCCCATGATTTTTTTGAATATTGGGGAGCCAGACTTCACTGCCGCGCCGCTCGTGCAGCAAGCCGCCCAAACCGCCATTGCCCAAGGGCAGACCCAGTACACCAGCGCCTTGGGCTTGCCTGCACTGCGCACGGCCATTGGCCAGTGGTATGCCGATCGCTTTGGCGTGCAGGTGGATGCCGGGCGCATTGTGGTGACCGCCGGGGCCAGCGCTGCTTTGCAGTTGGCCTGTCTGGCTTTGGTGAATGCGGGCGATGAAGTGCTGATGCCCGACCCTAGCTACCCCTGCAACCGCCACTTTGTCAGCAGTGCCGATGGGGTGGCGCGCTTGATTGCCACCACGCCAGACCAGCGTTACCAACTCACCAGCGAGCAGGTGCAGGCCCATTGGGGAGCCCAGACACGCGGTGTGTTGCTGGCCTCGCCCTCCAATCCCACGGGCACCTCGATTGCACCGGATGAATTGCAGCGCATCCACGCTGTCGTGCAAAGCAAAGGGGGATTCACCATTGTTGATGAGATTTACCTCGGCTTGTCGTACGAAGAGGCCTTTGGCCGCAGCGCCTTGGCTTTGGGCGAGGACATCATCAGCATCAACAGCTTTAGCAAATACTTCAGCATGACCGGTTGGCGCTTGGGCTGGATGGTGTTGCCACCGGCCATGGTGCCGGTGGTGGAGCGCTTGGCGCAAAACCTGTTTATTTGCCCTTCGACCATTGCCCAGCATGCCGCCTTGGCCTGCTTTGCTCCAGAGAGCTTGGCCTTGTATGAGCAGCGCCGGGCGCAGTTCAAAGCGCGGCGGGACTTTTTTATTCCTGCGCTGCGCGAGCTGGGGTTTGGCGTACCTGTGATGCCTGATGGCGCGTTTTATGCCTGGGCCGATGGCCGGGCTTTGTTCCCCAAGCTGGGGGTGAGCAACAGCTGGGATTTTGCCTACGCCTTGATGGAGCGGGCCCACTTGGCGGTCACCCCAGGGCGGGACTTTGGCGCTAGCGATACGGGGTGCTACATACGTTTTTCAACGGCCAATTCCATGGAGCAGTTGCAAGAGGCGGTGCAGCGCATGCGCCGTTTGTTTGCCTGATGCCCACTGTGCTGGCTGCCGACACCGCTATGCCAACCTTCTCTTTGCCGATCAGGGTGTATTGGGAAGACACCGATGCTGGCGGCATCGTTTTTTATGCCAATTACCTGAAATTTTTTGAGCGGGCACGCACCGAATGGTTGCGCAGCTTAGGCTGGAATCAGCAGCAGCTGCGCGACACCGACGGCGGCATGTTTGTCGTCACCCACGCCCAATTGGAATACCTGCGCCCGGCGCGGCTCGATGATGTGCTGCACGTGACGGCCAAGCTTGAAGCGGCAGGCCGTGCTTCGCTCACGCTGGCCCAGCAAGCTTTTTTACAGCCGCTGTCAGCCGATAGCGCTGCACAACTGTTATGCCAAGGCTCGGTGCGCTTGGGGTGGGTTGATGCAACCAGCCTGCGCCCGGCCCGTATCCCTTCTTCTTTGATTGAACAACTGTCCTCACTGCCATGAACCCTTCTCAAGACATGTCCATCCTCTCTCTTGTGCTGCAGGCCAGCTGGGTGGTGCAACTGGTGATGTTGATTTTGGTGGCAGGCTCGGTGGCCAGCTGGGCCACGATTTTTCGCAAAGCGGCCGCGCTCAAGCGCGTGCGCAAATTGAATGAAGAGTTTGAAGAGGATTTTTGGTCTGGCAACAGCCTGAATGACCTCTACACCCGCGCCACCCAAAATGCCAAAACGGGCGGCCCCATGGAGCGTATTTTTGCCAGCGGCATGCGCGAATACCGCAAACTGCGCGAGCGCCAAATTCACGACGGCACCACCTTGCTTGACGGCACCCGCCGCGCGATGCGGGCCAGCTTTCAGCGGGAAATGGACCAGGTGGAGTCTGGCTTATCGTTTTTAGGCACCGTTGGCTCGGTATCGCCCTATATCGGCCTGTTTGGCACCGTTTGGGGGGTGATGCACGCTTTTACTGGCTTTGCGTCCATGGAGCAGCTCACCTTGGCCACCGTGGCCCCAGGGATTGCTGAAGCCTTGGTGGCTACTGCCATGGGCTTGTTCGCGGCCATTCCGGCGGTGACGGCTTACAACCGCTATGCCAACCACATTGACCGCGTGGCCAGCGCCCAGGAAACCTTTGTGGAGGAGTTTTCTAACATCTTGCAGCGCAACATCAATAGCCCGGTGCAGGCCACGGCCTCGGGGCATTAAGGCGCAGCCGCTATGAGTACCGAAAGTTTTCGCAGTCCCCGCCGTCGGCGCACCGTCAATGAAATCAATATGGTGCCCTTTATTGATGTGATGCTGGTGCTGCTCATCATTTTTATGGTCACCGCCCCCATGCTGACCCCCGGCGCCATCAATGTGCCCAGTGCCGGCAAATCAACCAAGCCGCCCATGAAACATGTAGCCTATGTTTTGTTGTCAGAAGACGGCAGTATCCGGCTCAAAGCCGGGAAAAATGAACAAATCCTGAGTTTGCAAGACTTGGGTGCGGCTACTGCCAGCTGGCAGGCACAAGAAAGCGAAGAAAGTGCCGTTTTGATCCAGGCAGACAAAACCCTGGCCTACGAACATGTGGTGGCCGCGATGGGAGAGCTGCAGCGTGCCGGGGTCAAGCGCATTGCTTTGGGCGTGAAATCAGCCGCCAAGTAGCCCCAGACCAACCTCACACGATAGAACCCCTGCGCATGTCTGCCCACCTGGATCACGACCCTTTTGCCCCGCCCCGCGCTCAGCCCAAGTTGCTCAGCTGGGTTTTGGCGCTGCTGGCCCATGCGCTTTTGGTGGGGGCGTTTGTCTGGAAAATTACCCCGCCCCCCACAAGCAGTGAAGAAGCGGTAGAGGCGGAGCTGTGGGCCGAGCAGTTTGAGCAGGCGGCGCCCTTTGTGGCCCCCGCTTTACCCAAAATAGAACCCAAACCTGAGCCTAAGCCCGAGCCCGAGCCCAAGCCAGAACCAAAACCTGAGCCCAAACCTGAGCCCAAGCCAGAACCTGTGCGCCCCACGCCAGCAGAACTGCAAGCGCAGCGCGATGCCGAGCTGGCCCTGCAAGAGCAGAAAAAGCAACAAGAAAAGCGCAAAGCCGAAGAAAAAGCCGAGCAGCTAGAGCGCGAACGCAAAGAGCAGGAGCGCCAAGAAAAACTAGAAAAAGAAAAACTAGAAAAAGAAAAGCTGGAGCAAAAGCGCAAAGCCGAGCAGCTGGAGAAAGAAAAACGCGACAAGCTCAAAGCCGAACAAGCCGCTAAAGACAAGGCCGCCAAAGAAAAAGCGGAAAAAGAGCGGCTTGAAAAAGAGAAGCTCGAAAAAGAGAAGGCGGCCAAAGCCGAAGCTGCGAAAAAAGCCGCAGAAGACAAGCAAAAGAAAGAACAAGCTGCCAAAGAGGCCAAAGAATCTGAAGCCCGCCGCAAAGAGCAGATGGCACGCATGGCTGCCATGGCGGGCTCGGGGGGCACCGGCAGCGCGGCGCAAAGCAGTGGCCCCAATGGCGGCAAAGGCATCGGTGGCGGCACCGCCGGCACGTCCGCTGGGTACGGTGCCAAAGTGGCCGCCAAGGTCAAGCCCAACATCGTGTATCCGGACATGGTCAGCGGTAACCCCCGTGCCGAAGTGCGGGTGCGCGCGGCCCCCAGCGGAGCGATCTTGAGTGTGCAACTGACCCAGTCCAGCGGCAACCCCGCGTGGGATGAAGCCGTGGTGCGGGCGCTGCACAAAACCCAAACACTGCCGCCCGATGTGGGTGGGCGCGTCCCCAGCGATTTGCTGATTGGTTTCCGACCGAACGACTAGGCTTTCTTAAAAATAAGAGCTGCTTGCGCTTTTAAATAAAGGGTTTCTTGGGGTTTTAATAAAAAATTCCAATCTTTTAAAGCGCAAGCAGCTCTTTATTTTTGTTGATTGTTCTTGTTTTGGAAATAATGAAACCTGCTGGATGTGGTTTTTCTTATCGACCCAGACCCCGACAATGCACGCCATGGATTCTTTATCTTGAATCTTTTTTTTGGAGATTGATCTTGAAACTGCTGCACATTGACTCATCCATCACCGGCCAAAATTCTGTTTCGCGCACTTTGAGCGCCAACATTGTTGCTGCTTTTAAAGCGTCCAACCCGGATGTGACGGTGGATTATTTGGACTTGGTCGCCGATGCCCCGGCACACTTCACCATGGATGCGATGTGCCCCCGCACCGGCCAGACGGACAACTTAAGCCCTGCACAAGTGGCGGAAAATGCCGTCTCTGAAAAACTGGTTGAACAATTTTTGGCGGCCGATGTGGTGGTCATTGGGGCACCGTTTTACAACTTCGGCATTCCATCCCAGTTGAAGGCGTGGATTGATCGCATTGCCCAGCCAGGGCGTACTTTCCACTACACCGCCCATGGCCCTGAGGGCTTGGCCGGTGGCAAGAAAGTGATCATCGCCTCTTCGCGCGGCGGGGTGTATTCCACCAGCCCCCAAGGCCAGGCCTTGGAGCACCAAGAAAGCTATTTGCAAACTGTGCTGGGCTTTTTTGGTGTGACCGATATTCAATTTATCCGTGCTGAAGGGGTTGCTTTAGGACAGGAAAGCAAGGACCAAGCCATGGCCCAGGCCGCACAAGCCATTGAACAATTGATGGAAGAGCAACTGGCCGCTGTGGCCTGATCTGGCACCACCAGCCTGGGGGCCGGATTGGTGCAACCTGAGGTCATAATTCAGGCCATGACTGATGCCCATCCTGCCTCTCATCCTGCCCCTTCTTCGTATGTGCTTGCCGCCCCTCGCCACCCGCACTATGTGCGGGTGTTGTCCATTGCGGGGTCTGACAGTGGCGGTGGAGCCGGCATCCAAGCCGATTTAAAGACGTTTTCTGCCCTGGGTTGCTATGGCATGACGGCCATTACCGCCATCACCGCGCAAAACACGCAAGGTGTGCGGGCCATTCATGGCATTCCCGCAGCCATGCTGGGTGCGCAAATCGATGCTGTTATGCAAGATATCGGGGTCGATGCCGTCAAAATCGGCATGTTGTCCACCCCGGATGCCGTGCGCGTGGTGGCCGACAGCATTCGGCGTTACGGTGTGACCCAGGTGGTACTGGATCCGGTGATGGTGGCCACCAGCGGCGATCGCTTGATTGCCGAAGAAACGGCCCAGGCCCTGGTGCAAGAGCTGTTTCCCCTGGCTTCTTTGATTACGCCCAACTTGGATGAAGCCGGGTGGTTGATCCAGCAAACCCTCAGCACCACCGAGGCCATGCAGGCTGCAGCGCAGCGGCTGCAGGCGATGGGGGCGGCCAATGTATTGATTAAAGGCGGGCATTTGCCGGGCGATGAGGTGGTCGATGTGCTGCTCTTGCAAGACGGTAGCACCCGGCAGCTGGCCAGCCCGCGTATTGCTACCCACAACGGCCACGGCACGGGTTGCACCCTGTCGTCGGCCATTGCGGCGTATTTGGCCCAAGGTGTTGCCTTGCCCGAGGCGGTGCAAGCCGGGCGCAACTACATCTTGGGGGCCATTGCCGCCGGTGCCCACGTTTACACCGGGCAAGGCCAGGGGCCGCTGAACCATGGCTTTGCCCCGTGTGTGCAACGGGTTTGCGCATAAAGCGCACCGGCAGGCGCTTGGATCGGGTTGGCCATGGCTGAAAACAATCACGCCCCTGAATTGCTGGCACAAGTAGCGGCGTTGCCCGGACTGCCGGGGGTTTATCGCTATTTTGATGCGCAAAATCAACTGCTGTATGTGGGGAAAGCTCGCAATTTAAAGCGGCGGGTGAGCAGCTATTTTCAAAAAGACCATGGCGGCACACGCATTGGGCACATGGTCAGCAAAATTGCTCGGCTGGAAACCACCGTGGTGCGCACGGAGGCCGAGGCGCTGCTGCTGGAAAACAACCTCATCAAAACCCAGCACCCCAAATACAACATCCTGTTTCGGGACGATAAAAGCTATCCCTACCTGAAAATTACCGGAGTCGCCGCACAAGACGGGCAAGGCGATGCGCCGGGCCAGTGCTTCCCGCGCATTGCCTACTACCGGGGCAGCACCGATAAAAAGCACCGCTACTTTGGCCCTTACCCCAGTGCCTGGGCGGTGAAGGAAACCATCGAGTTGCTCCAAAAAGTCTTTCGCTTGCGCACCTGTGAAGACACGGTATTTGTCCACCGCACCCGGCCCTGCTTGCTCTACCAAATTCGCCGCTGCACCGCCCCTTGCGTGGGGTACATCAGTGCGCAGGCCTATGCCGCCGATGTGGCCGATGCCCAGGCGCTGTTGGCAGGCGAAACCTCCACCTTGCTGGCCCAGTTGCAAGAGCGCATGCTGGCGCATTCTGAAAAGTTCGAATACGAGCAGGCTGCGCAAATTCGCAATCAAATTGCCGCTTTGGCCAAGGTGCTGGAGCAGCAGGCAATGGAGTCGGCCGATGAGCGCGATGTAGACATCCTGGCCGTGCACGTGCACGGGGGCCGCGCCTGCGTGAATCTGGCCATGGTGCGCGGGGGCCGCCATTTGGGCGACCGGGCGTACTTCCCCAGCCAGTTGGAGGATGCCTTGGCCCTGGCCAGCGCCAGCGAGCAGGCCGGGGTTACCGAAGATGCCGATGGTGTGACCGTGGGAGAAGAAGGCCACAGCGGCTGGCACAGCGCCCAGGGGCAAATTTTGAGCGCCTTCATGGCGCAGCACTACGCCGACCAAGCCTTGCCCAGCGCGATTGTTTTGAGTGATGCGGTCGATCCCGTGCTGCTACAGGCCTTGAGTGCGCAAGCGGGCCGCAAAATTCTCACCACCACCCAGCCGCGTGGCCAGCGGCGCATCTGGCTGGAGCTGGCCCAGCAGGGCGCGGCCCTGCAATTGACGCGTTTGCTGGCGGAAGAGGGCTCCCAGCAGCAGCGCACCCGCGCCTTGGCCCAAGCGCTGGATTTGCCCCAAGAGCAGCTCGATGCTTTGCGCATTGAGTGCTTTGATATCTCCCACACCGCGGGCGAAGCCACCCAGGCCTCCTGCGTGGTGTTTTCCCAGCACAAGCTGCAACCGAGCCAGTACCGACGCTTCACCATCCAGGGCATTACGGGGGGGGATGATTACGCGGCCATGCGCCAAGTGCTCACGCGCCGTTACCAGCCTGTGGCCAATGCCTTGCAGGCGGCCGGTGGTGCGCCACTGCCTGCCAATGCGCCGCGCTTGCCCGATATTGTGCTGGTCGATGGTGGCAAGGGCCAGGTCAGCATGGCACGCGAAGTGTTTGAGTCCTTGGGCCTGGACATTGGCCGCATCATTGGTGTGGAAAAAGGCGAGGGCCGAAAAGTAGGCCTTGAAGAGCTGGTTTTTGCCGATGGCCGCGCCAAGGTGTACCTGGGCCACGATTCGGCAGCGCTGATGCTGATTGCCCAAATCCGCGACGAGGCGCATCGCTTTGCCATCACCGGCATGCGTGCCGCCCGTGCCCGGGTGCGCACCGGGGGCAGCAGTTTGGAAGAAATTCCCGGCATCGGGCCCAAACGCCGCGCAAGCTTGTTGCAGCGTTTTGGTGGCGTGCGCGGTGTTGCCAATGCCAGTGTGCAGGAGCTGCAGACGGTTGAAGGCATTTCAGCCCAATTGGCGCAAGAGATTTACCGGGCACTGCATTAGGAATCCCCGGCCCACGTGCCACAATCTGGCCCCATGTTTTTAACCATTCCAACCGCCATGACGTGGACGCGCATTGTCGCGATCCCGCTAATTATTGGGGTGTTCTACTTGCCGCTGCCCATGGCCATGTGCAACACCATTGCTGCTATTTTGTTCATGGTGTTTGCCGCCACCGATTGGCTGGATGGTTTTTTGGCGCGGCGTTTGAACCAAACCTCTTCGTTTGGTGCTTTCTTGGACCCGGTTGCCGATAAATTTCTGGTGTGTGCCAGCCTGTTGGTGCTGGTGCATTTGCAGCGCACCGATGTTTTTGTCGCGCTGATCATCATTGGCCGAGAAATCGCCATCTCTGCCCTGCGCGAATGGATGGCGCAAATCGGTGCCAGTAAAAGCGTGGCCGTGCACATGTTGGGCAAACTCAAAACGGCAGTGCAAATGGTGGCCATCCCCTTTTTGCTCTACGACGGGGTGGTGTTCCAAGTGGTGGAAACCCATTTTTGGGGCCAAATTTTGATTTGGCTTGCTGCCGTGCTTACCATCTGGTCGATGGCGTACTACTTGCAAAAAGCAATCCCAGAAATTCGGGCCCGCGTCAAGCGTTAAAACCTTGGCACAGCCAGCCTGTGGCTCAAGGTATAAATGCAAGTTTTCCTAGCTCTAAAAAATTTTTATTTTTTCCTAAAAACTTGGCGAAAACCCATCTAGAATCTCGGCCATCGTGCAAACGACGGCTAAGACGCCAGGACAAAACCACTTTGAAAGGCATCTTGTGAACAAGACAGAATTAATCGAATACATCGCCAAGGATGCGGATATCTCCAAGGCCACCGCAACACGTGCTGTGGAATCAGCGATTGAAGCAGTCAAAAAAACCTTGAAACGCGGTGGTACGGTTTCTTTGGTTGGTTTTGGTACCTTCTCTGTCGGTAAACGCGCTGCCCGCACTGGTCGCAATCCTCGCACTGGCGAGTCGATCAAAATCAAAGCAGCCAAAGTTCCTAAGTTCCGTCCTGGCAAAGCGTTGAAAGATGCAGTGAATTAAGTTTTTTCGAGTGGGTGCTTAGCTCAGTTGGTAGAGCGGCGCCCTTACAAGGCGTAGGTCAGCGGTTCGACCCCGTTAGCACCCACCACTCAAAATAAAAAAAGGGCTTAGATTTAATCTAAGCCCTTTTTCTTTGTCTGGTGATCTAGCAGTTTTTTTATTGATAGCTGTCAATGCTTATCTGGTAAGCACTGACAGCCATTTTTACTGATGTTTGCTTATTTGCTTTCGCTTTCCAGCTGCGCCAAAGCGGTGGTGCTGTTCAGGGAGAGCAGACCGGCCTTGGCGTAGATGGCCAGCTTGTCGCGGGTGTCCATCAGGTCCAGGTTGCGCATGGTCAGTTGGCCGATGCGGTCCAGGGGGCTGAACGGAGCGTCTTCCACTTTTTCCATGGACAGGCGCTCGGGCGCGTAGGTCAGGTTGGGCGATTCGGTGTTCAAAATGCTGTAGTCGTTGCCACGGCGCAGCTCCAGCGTCACGGTGCCAGTTACGGCTCGGGCCACCCAGCGCTGAGCGGCTTCGCGCAGCATGATGGCCTGGGGGTCGAACCAGCGGCCTTGGTAGAGCAGGCGGCCCAGTTTCAGGCCGTTCATGCGGTACTGCTCAATGGTGTCTTCGTTGTGGATGCCGGTGACCAGGCGCTCGTAAGCGATGTGCAGCAGGGCCATGCCAGGGGCTTCGTAGATGCCGCGGCTCTTGGCTTCGATGATGCGGTTTTCGATTTGGTCGCTCATGCCCAGGCCGTGGCGACCACCAATGCGGTTGGCCTCTAGGAACAGCTCCACCGGGTCGGCAATGGCTTGACCGTTCAAGGCCACGGGGCGGCCTTCTTCAAAAGTGACGCTGACCTGTTCAGCCTTGACTTCCACCTCGGGCTTCCAGAACGCCACGCCCATGATGGGTTGCACGATGTGCATGCCGCTGTTCAAGAACTCCAGGTCTTTGGCTTCGTGCGTAGCCCCCAGCATGTTGCTGTCGGTGGAGTAGGCTTTTTCGGCGCTCATTTTGTAGCCGAAGCCTTCTTTGGTCATGAAGGCCGACATTTCAGCGCGACCACCCAGCTCGTCGATGAAGGCGTTGTCCAGCCAGGGTTTGTAGATTTTCAGCTGCGGGTTGGTCAGCAGGCCGTAGCGGTAGAAGCGCTCGATGTCGTTGCCCTTGAAGGTGGAGCCGTCGCCCCAGATGTGTACGTCGTCCTCCTTCATGGCGGCCACCAGCATGGTGCCGGTCACGGCGCGGCCCAGGGGGGTGGTGTTGAAGTAGGCGATTCCGCCGGTGCTGACGTGGAAGGCCCCGGCCTGGATGGCGGCGATGCCTTCATTGGCCAGCTGGGGGCGGCAGTCGATCAGGCGGGCTTTTTCTGCGCCGTATTCCATGGCTTTGCGTGGGATGGCGTCGTAATCGGCTTCGTCGGGCTGGCCCAGGTTGGCGGTGTAGGCGTAGGGCTGGGCACCTTTGTTTTTCATCCAGCGCAGGGCGGCGGAGGTATCCAGGCCACCCGAGAAGGCGATGCCGACTTTTTGGCCGACGGGAACAGTTTGCAGAATGGTTTGCATAATGGGCTTTCGTGCTTCTAAATATGTAGCTGTTAGCGCTTGATGGGTAAGCGTTTGAAGGTGATTTTGTTTAAACACTCCTCGCCCTGCGCCAGGGCGGGTGCAGGAGGCGAATCAGCCCGGCATTTTAGGCCAGGGCTGGCCGCTGGGATGCCGCCGCCGTGGGCCATTGCCTAGTGTTTGGGGCGTGGGGCGGGTGTGGTGCCGGGGACGGTGATGGGCGCGGTGCGCAAATCCAGCACGATGGGGATGTCTGGCTGGGGGCTGCGGTACTCGATGCTCTCGGTGCGCCCAGCCACCGGGGCAGAGCCATAGCTTTTGCGCCCGGGGTGTACGGTTTCGTGGTTGGGTTGCGAGCTGTACTGGTGGGTGGCGCGTGGTGGCTGCACGACGACGGTGGGGCCGGGGTCGTACGGCAGCTCGGTGGTAAAGCGCCGCCCCCGGTATTCGTAAGTCACTTCGTAGCCTTGCGCCACTTCCTGTTGCACGGTAGTGGTTCGGCAGCGCTGGCGCTGCTGGGGCAGGTCAATGCAGTCTTCTTGGGGGACGGCCTCTTGCACCAGGATGGGCACCACCGAAATGACCTCGGCCAGCTCGGTGGGGGCAGGTTGTGCCCAGGCGGGGCTGATCGCCAGGCCCAAGCAAAGGCAAGTGGTGTAAAGGCAAGTGGTAGGGGCTAGGCGCATGGCGCTCTCTCTGTTGCGTGCGGTGGATAGCGTGCGGTGGATATTCAGCCCGCGTGGGTCAGTAGCTGCTGCCAGTCCTCGGGGTTGAAGCCGATGGTGATGTTGCCGCTGGGCCACTGCACGACAGGGCGTTTGATAGCGCTGGGCTGTTGCTGCAAAAAAGCGGCAGCACTGGCCGCGTCGGTGATGCTGGCCTGGGTGGCAGCATCGAGCTTGCGCCACGTTTGCCCTTGGCGGTTGAGCAGTTTTTCCCAGCCCACGGCCTGTTGCCAGCGGGTGATGTCGGCGGCCTGCGGTGCGGCTTTTTTAAAGTCGTGAAATTGGTAATCCTGCCCTTGGTCGGTGAGCCATTGGCGGGCTTTTTTTACGGTGCTGCAGTTGGCAATGCCGTACACCTGCAAAGCGGGATCGGGAGTCAAGGTAGTCATGCTTGCGATGATGGCATGCTTTGCTGCGTCACAATCGCGGCCCTATGCAAAGCACTTATTTCTCTACCTTGGCGCAGTGGCTGGAGCACTGCGAGCGCATTCATCCGGAAAACATCAGCTTGGGGCTTGATCGGGTGCGCGAAGTGGCCCAGCGCCTGCAATTGACCATGCCGTGCCCGGTGATCACGGTGGCCGGCACCAACGGCAAAGGCTCCACCTGCGCCATGCTGGAGGCGGTGGCCCTGCAGGCCGGTTACCGGCCCGGGGTGTACACCTCGCCACACCTGGTGCATTTTGAGGAGCGCTGCCGCGTGCATGGCGAGATGGTTGCTGCCGATGCGTTGCTGCCGCACTTTGCCGCCGTGGAAGCGGCCCGCCTGGCGGGTGAGGAAGTGTTGCTGACTTATTTTGAATTCACCACACTGGCGATTTTGCGGCTGCTTAGTCAGGCCAAGCTGGATGTGGTGATTTTGGAAGTGGGGCTGGGCGGGCGGCTGGATGCCACCAACATCATTGACGCTGACTGCGCCATCATCACCAGCGTGGATGTGGACCACACCGCGTTTTTGGGCTCTGACCGCGAAACCATTGGCCGCGAGAAGGCCGGCATCATGCGCGCAGGCCGCCCGGTGGTCGTCAGCGATCCGGTGCCGCCGCAAAGCGTGATCGACCATGCGCAGGCCATTGGTGCCGACCTGTGGCGTTTTGGCCAAGATTTCAACTACAGCGGTGATCCGCAGCAATGGGGCTGGGCCGGGCGCGGGCGGCGCTACGCCGGTCTGTCCTACCCCGCGCTGCGCGGTGCCAATCAGCTGGTGAATGCGGCCGGGGTGCTGGCCGCGTTTGAAGCCTTGCGCGACAAAGTGCCGGTCACGGCCCAGGCCGTGCGCACCGGCTTGGCGATGGTGGAGTTGCCCGGGCGCTTCCAGGTTTTGCCCGGCGAGCCGGTCTTGGTGCTGGATGTGGCCCACAACCCGCATTCGGTGGCGGCCTTGGCGGCCAATCTGGATTCGATGGGAGCGACTTTTCCCACCACCCATGCCGTCTTTGGTGCCATGGCCGATAAAGACCTGGCCCCGATGCTGGAAAAAATCAGCCCCTTGATCAACCGCTGGTATTTCACCGATTTGCCCGTGCCCCGTGCCGCCAAGGCCGTCGATTTGCAACGCCAGTGGCGCAGTCTGGAAAAGAACGCCGCCCCGCACGATGCCGTGCCGCCCGAAGCCGTTTTCCCTGAAAAACCAGGCGCTGCCGTGCGCTTGAGCGTGCATCGCAATAAATCTGCCCAGTCGCCCCAAGGGCAGGCCCAGGCGGCCCAAAAATTTAGCCAAACCTTTGCCCAGCCTGAGCACGCCTTGAAGGCCGCCCTGGCTGCGGCAGGCCCGGCTGATAGAATTGTCGTTTTTGGTTCCTTCTATACGGTAGGCGAAGTGGTCAAAGACGGGCCGCCGCGCCTGCATGCCAAACACTTAGGCTAAGGCCTGCCGACGCAGCATTTCATGGCATTTTTCAAGTTTCCTTGGTTTGGCAAGCGCAGCGATGGCGCAGAGCCTGCGCCCCTGCGCCACTCCTCGCGGGCGGCGCAAGCCCAAAGCGTCGAACAATTGCGCCAACGGGCACGGCACCGGTTGATGGGCGCTGCGGTCTTGATTGGCTTGGGGGTGATTGGCTTTCCCATGCTGTTTGACTCGCAGCCCCGGCCCATTCCGGTGGACATTCCAATTGAAATCCCCGATCGCAACCAGGTTGCGCCCTTGGTCGTGCCCGGTGAGCAGGCCACAACCCAAACGGACACCCCGGATATGCAGCGCGTGGCCAAAGCGCCAGGCCAAGAAGATCCAACCGATGATTCCTTGAGCGACAGCGAAGAGTGGGTGCCCCCGGTGGCACCGATTCCCCAGCCGCCGCGCATTGTTCCTGCCGCGCAGCCGCAAACCAATCCGGTGGAGGCCAAAGCACCCGCCCAGCCCAGCGTAAAAGCGGAACCCAAGCCTGAACCTAAACCAGAGCCCAAGCCTGAACCCAAGCCCGAGGCAAAGCCGACCCCCAAGCCTGCCCCCGCCACCCGCACGGTAGAGCAAGAAACCGCCCGCGCCAAAGCGATTTTGGAAGGCCGCACGCCGCCTGCCACCGCACCTTCTGCACCGGCAGCCGCCTCCGGCGAGCGCTTTATTGTGCAAGTGGGGGCCTTTGCCGATGTGTTTGCCGCCAACGAGGTGCGCCGCAAGCTCGAAGGAATGGGGCTGAAAACCTATACCCAAGCCGTCAATACGAAAGATGGGCAGCGCATTCGCGTGCGTGTTGGCCCGTTTACCAGCCGTGACGAAGCGCAAAAAGCCGCCGATCGGGCCAAAAGCTTGGGCTTGGCCGGTGCGGTATTGACGCTGTAACCCCCTCAGTAAAACACCTGGCCCCACAAGCGGCAAGATAAGCGGCAAGAACACACAAGCATGCTGGCGATGGCAACTTTGGACTGGATCGTGCTGGGCGTGTTGGCCCTGTCGTTGGCCGTGGGCGCGTGGCGCGGCCTGGTGTATGAGTTGTTTTACGGCGTAGGCTGGGTGGTGGCGTTTTTTATTACGCGTTTGTTGGTGCCCCAGCTGGCCGCTGCTGTGCGCCCTTACGCCAGCAGCTGGAGTCCAACCGTGCTCTATGCCGCAGTGTTTATCGTGCTGTTTATTGCGCTGGTTTTTGCCTGGGGGCTGGTGGCAGTGCTGGCCAAAAAGCTGGTGCAAATGGCCGGGCTGCGTCCGGTGGATCGCGTGCTGGGCGCTTGCTTTGGGGCTGTGCGCGGCGTGGTGTTGCTGCTGGTGCTGACCTTGGCCGTGCAGGCCGGGCGCTGGCACAGCGATGGCTGGTGGAGCCAGTCGTATGCGGGCCCGCGGCTGCAGCAAGTGTTGGCCTATGCACTGCCGTATGGTGGCGGGCTGGGCGGCGCGGCGGGCTGGGATTGGCAGCGCTGGGTGCCCGGGCCGAGCTAGCGCGGTGATGTGTGAGAAATTTCGGGTGGCTGGCCAGGCCTTGCGGCCGGGGCAGTTGCCCAACAACCCAACGCGGGGCGTGCCCCGCACAATGATGGAAAACTTCCTATGTGTGGAATTGTCGGTGTTGTAAGCACCACTCCTGTCAATCAACTGATTTATGACGCTTTGCTGCTGCTGCAGCACCGGGGCCAGGATGCCGCAGGCATCGTCACCCAGCAAGAGCGCAAATTCTTCATGCACAAAGCCAAAGGCATGGTCAAAGACGTGTTTCGCACGCGCAATATGCGTGGGCTGCCGGGCCTGGTCGGTTTGGGGCAGGTGCGCTACCCCACGGCGGGCAATGCGGCCAGCGAAGAGGAGGCCCAGCCGTTTTATGTGAACGCGCCGTTTGGCATCGTCATGGCGCACAACGGCAATTTGACCAATGCCCGCCGCCTGCGCCGCGAGCTGTTCGATACCGACCACCGCCACACGAACACCGAAAGCGATTCCGAGGTGCTGCTCAACGTGCTGGCCCACGAGCTGGGCCGCGCCAACAGCGGCACCCCTTTGAAAACACAAGATGTTTTTGCCGCCGTGCGGGCCGTCCATCAGCGCGTTCAAGGCTCGTACGCTGTGGTGGCCTTGATTGCCGGCTATGGCCTGCTGGCGTTTCGCGATCCCTTTGGCATTCGGCCGCTGTGCTTGGGCAAAGGCCCGGGCGGCACGGTGATGGTGGCCAGTGAGTCCGTCGCGCTGGAAGGCACCTTGCACACTTTAGACAGTGACATTGCCCCGGGCGAGGCCGTATTCATCCATTTGGATGGCCGCATCGAGCGCCAGCAGTGCGCCCAGCACAGCCAGCTCTACCCCTGTATTTTTGAATACATCTACCTGGCCCGCCCCGATTCGGTGATGGATGGCATCTCGGTGTACCAAGCGCGTTTGAACATGGGCGAGACGCTGGCCAAGCGCGTCATCTCCACCGTGCCGCCCAACCAGATCGACGCCATCATCCCTATCCCCGAATCCAGCCGCCCCAGCGCCATGCAGCTGGCCCAGCGCCTGGGCATTCCCTACCGCGAAGGGTTTGTGAAAAACCGCTATGTGGGCCGCACCTTCATCATGCCGGGCCAGGCCACGCGCAAAAAATCGGTGCGGCAAAAGCTCAACGCCATCGGCAGCGAGTTCAAGGGCAAAAGCGTGCTGCTGGTGGACGACTCCATCGTGCGCGGCACCACCTCTAAAGAAATCGTGCAAATGGCCCGCGATGCCGGCGCGGCCAAGGTGTACCTGGCCTCGGCGGCGCCGCCGGTGCGTTACCCCAACGTGTACGGCATTGACATGCCCACCAGCGAAGAGCTGATTGCCCACAACCGCACCGAAGAAGAAATCCGCCAGTGGATTGGCTGCGATGCGCTGATTTACCAAGACCTGGAGGCCATGAAACAAGCCATCGCCCAGGTCAATCCCGCCGTTGCAGGCTTTGAGGCCTCGTGCTTTGATGCGCAGTACATCACCGGCGATACCTCGGACGAGCCGCGCACCCATTGCCCGCAGCCAGTCAGCGCCGAGGGCGAGGACGATGGCGAAGGCAGCTCGCGCCTGTCCCTGCCCAATGCGCAGCACTGAGCTACCTTGCAACTTCTGATTAAAAAGTGAGCTTGTTGCGCTGAAGGTATAAAGATTTCAAAGTAATAAGCTTCTGAAATTATTTAAATACAAGCGGGATAAGCTCTTATTTTTTAGCATTCAAGGAACCGCCGTGACCCACCAATCTTTGCCTGCGGGCCTGCATCCCGAAACCCTGGCCGTGCGCCAGGCCCAGCCGCGCAGCCACTGGGGCGAGCATTGCGAGGCGCTGTTCATGACCAGCAGCTTCGTGCAGCCCGATTGCGCCACCGCCGCCGCGCGGTTTGCCAATCCGCAGGAAGGCTTCACCTACAGCCGCACCGGCAACCCCACGGTGGCCAGTTTTGAAGAGCGTCTGGCCGCCATGGAAGGCACCGAATGCGCCGTGGCCACCAGCACCGGCATGAGCGCCATCTTGCTGGTGGCGCTGACCGCCCTCAAAGCCGGCGACCACATCGTTGCCAGCCAGTCAATGTTTGGCTCCACCATGCGCCTGCTGGGCACCGAAATGGCCCGCTTTGGCATTGAAAGCACCTTTGTGCCGCAAACCGATGCCCAGGCGTGGGCTGCCGCCATCCGGCCCAACACCAAACTGCTGTTTGCCGAGACACCGACCAACCCGCTCACCGACCTGTGCGACATCCAGGCGCTGGCCGACATCGCCCACCACCATGGCGCTTTGTTGGTGGTGGACAACAGCTTTGCCACCCCGGTGCTGCAGCGCCCAGTTGAATTTGGCGCGGACATCGTCGTGCACTCTGGCACCAAGTTTTTGGATGGCCAGGGCCGCATCATGATTGGCGCGGTCTGCGGCACCACTGCCTTGGTCGATAAGGTCATGGGCACCTTTTTGCGCAGCGGCGGCCTGAACGCCGCCTCGTACAACGCCTGGACGGCGATGAAGGGGCTGGAGACGCTGGCCCTGCGCGTCAAGGCCCAAAGCGCCAGCGCCCTCACGCTGGCCGCGTGGCTGCAAGACCACCCCAAAGTGGCCCGCGTCTATTACCCCGGCCTCCAAAGCCATCCCCAGCACGCCCTGGCCATGCGCCAGCAAAACGGCATGGGCGGGGCCGTGCTGGCCTTTGACGTGGTGGGGCAGGGCGCAGAGCAATTGCGCCGCAACGCCTTTCACGTCATCGACAGCACCCAAGTCTGCTCCATCACCGCCAACCTGGGCGATGTGAAAACCACCATCGTCCACCCGCCCACCACCTCGCATGGCCGCTTGACCGAAGAGCAGCGCCAGGCCGCTGGCATCCAGCAAGGGCTGATTCGCATCAGCGTTGGCCTGGAGCACCTTGACGACCTGAAGGCCGACCTGCTGCGTGGCCTGGACAGCCTGTAATTCCATTTCTGAAAAATCCATGACTTCCAAAATTCGTACCCGTTTTGCCCCTTCGCCCACTGGCTTTATTCACTTGGGCAACATCCGCTCGGCCCTCTACCCCTGGGCCTTTGCCCGTGCCAACGGCGGTGACTTCATCCTGCGCATTGAAGACACCGACCTGGAGCGCTCCACCCAGGCCAGCGTGGATGTCATTTTGGAAGGCATGGCCTGGCTGCAACTCACGCATGACGAAGGCCCGTTCTACCAAATGGAGCGCATGGAACGCTACAAAGAGGTGCTGGCCCAGTTGCAAGCCAGCGGCCACGTTTACCCCTGCTATATGAGCATGGCCGAGCTGGACGCACTGCGCGAGCGCCAAATGGCGAACAAAGAAAAACCGCGCTACGACGGCACCTGGCGACCCGAGCCCGGCAAAATCCTGCCGCCCGTGCCCGAAGGCGTGCAGCCCGTGCTGCGCTTTAAAACACCCAAAGACGGCATCGTCGCCTGGGACGACAAATGCAAAGGCCGCATCGAATTTCAAAACAGCGAGCTGGACGACCTGGTCATCGCCCGCCCGGATGGCACCCCCACCTACAACTTCTGTGTCTGCGTGGACGACATGGACATGCAGATCACCCATGTGATTCGTGGTGACGACCATGTGAACAACACGCCGCGCCAGATTCATATCTTTGAAGCCCTGGGTGCTGCCGTACCGGTCTTTGCCCACCTGCCCACCGTGCTCAATGAGCAGGGCGAGAAGATGAGCAAGCGAAACGGTGCCAAAGCCGTCACCCAGTACCGCGACGAAGGCTACCTGCCCGATGCCATGGTCAATTACCTGGCCCGCCTGGGCTGGAGCCACGGGGACGATGAAATCTTCAGCCGCCAGCAGTTTTTGGAGTGGTTCAACCTGGATCACCTGGGCCGCAGCGCCGGCCAGTTCGACGAAGCCAAGCTGCGCTGGGTGAATGCCCAGCACATGAAGCTGACGGACGATGTCCAACTGGCCACGCTGGCCACGCCCTTCATCGTTAAGGCCGGTGTGGCTGCCCAGGTGCTGGACGAACGCCTGCCGCACATCTGCGCCTTGTTCAAAGACCGCTGCGAAACCTTGGTCGATCTGGCCGCCTGGGTGCGCCGGTTCTACCTGGACAGCATCGAGCGCAACGCCGACGACTATGCCAAACACGTCACAGCTGAAGCCGCCCCTTTGCTCGATGCCTTCGCCGCGGCATTGCAAACCGTGGAGTGGAGCCAAGAAGCCATCGCTGCGGCCATCAAGCAAGTGCTGAAAGAGCAGGGCGTGAAAATGCCGCAACTGGCCATGCCGGTGCGCGTGCTGACACTGGGGACGGCACAGACGCCCTCGGTGGATGCCGTGCTGTTTTTGCTCGGAAAAGAAAAAGTTTTGGCGAGTTTGCAAAACCGCTAAAAACCTGTCTATAATTCGAGTCTTCGCAAACAACGACAAATTAATTTGAAGTTGAATGCAAAGGGGGTATAGCTCAGCTGGGAGAGCGCTTGCATGGCATGCAAGAGGTCATCGGTTCGATCCCGTTTACCTCCACCAAGATTTTTTGGAAACGAGAAATCGGTTCTTAGGTTTTGACCCTATCGTCTAGAGGCCTAGGACATCACCCTTTCACGGTGAGTACCGGGGTTCGAATCCCCGTAGGGTCGCCAAGTTTGAAACGCTTGATGCTACGAAAGTAGATGCAAAGTTTCCTGCCAGGAGTGGTAGTTCAGTTGGTTAGAATACCGGCCTGTCACGCCGGGGGTCGCGGGTTCGAGTCCCGTCCACTCCGCCACAGATTTTTGGGGGTATAGCTCAGCTGGGAGAGCGCTTGCATGGCATGCAAGAGGTCATCGGTTCGATCCCGTTTACCTCCACCAAAACAAAGACGCCAAGTTGCAAAACTTGTACCGTTCTAGGATTGACCCTATCGTCTAGAGGCCTAGGACATCACCCTTTCACGGTGAGTACCGGGGTTCGAATCCCCGTAGGGTCGCCAAGTTTGAAACGCTTGATGCTACGAAAGTAGATACAAAGTTTCCTGCCAGGAGTGGTAGTTCAGTTGGTTAGAATACCGGCCTGTCACGCCGGGGGTCGCGGGTTCGAGTCCCGTCCACTCCGCCAAATTTTGAAGGGACTGCATCACTGCAGTCCCTTTTTTATTGCCGGTTTTGTCCACTTTTGCCTGTTTGCTGGAGACGTTGCCATGGCCATCGCGCATTACATCAAAGAAATTGGCCGAGGTGCCCGGGGTGCCAAGGCGTTAGAGCGGGCGCAGGCTGCCGACCTCATGGGGCAGCTGCTCGATGGCCAGTTAAACGACCTGGAAATCGGGGCTTTTTGTGTCGCTATGCGCATTAAGGGTGAAACGGTGGAAGAAATGTGCGGCTTTCTGGATGCCGTGCAAGCGCGCAGCCAGTTATTGCCCGCCACAACGCATCCGGTCATCGTGCTGCCCAGCTACAACGGTGCCCGCAAGTTGCCAGTGCTCACGCCGCTGCTGGCCCTGCTGTTGGCACGTGAGGGTTTTGCGGTGCTGTTGCACGGAATGTGCACCGAGGCACAGCGGGTGCTGGCCAGCGAGGTGCTCCAGCGGCTAGAGCTGCCGGCTTGGGAGCAGATGCAGCCGTTGGCGGTTGGCCAGGTGGCCCATGTTGCCACCGAAGTGCTGCACCCTGGCTTGGCCCGTTTGCTGGCGGTGCGAGAGGTGCTGGGCCTGCGCACGCCGGGGCATAGTTTGGTCAAACTGCTTGCGCCGTGCGCAGGCCCGGCAGTGCTGGTGGGCAGCTACACCCATCCTGAATACAGCGTGTTGATGCGCGATGTGCTGGTTGCACGGCAGATGACGGGCCTGTTGTCGCGTGGGTTAGAAGGCGAAGTTGTCTGCGACCCGCGCCGCCAGCCGCGCTACGACGCCGTTTGGCAAGGGCAGGCGTATTGCGTGGCAGAGCAGCAAGCGGGCACCTTGGCCACCGTGCCGGGGCTGCCGCAGGCGATTGATGCCCAAACCACCGCGGATTACACCCGTGCTGTGCTGGCAGGGCAGCTCCCTGTCCCCCAGGCGGTGGCCGCGCAGGTGGCCCATATCACAGCACTGGCACAGCGCTGAATCGGATATAAAAAGAGATAAAAAAGGCCTATAACGTAGGCCTGATAAGCGGTGTTAGCTATCAATAATGGGGCGGTAGCTCATCACGCAGGTTGTGCTGGCCGGGTGGGCCGGCTTCGGGCATGCGCTCCCCCAGCTGGCGCACAGTGGCCTGCAAGCTGTCAATCAGCTGCTGTTGGCGGTAGAGTGTGAGGTTCAGGGTTTCGAGCAAATCCTCGTGAAAGCTGGCTTTGATCTCTAGCGCCTCTATGCGCGCTTGTAGCTGGGCGGGGGTGCTGGTGTCGTTCATGCCAGCGCCTTGGCAAGGCAGCGAACGCCTTCGCGTATTTTTTCTTCATTGACCGTGGCAAACGACAGGCGCAGGCTGGTGGGATCGGGGTTTTGGCTAAAGAAGGGGGCCCCCGGAACAAAGGCTACGCCCTGCTCAATGGCGCGTTTTGCCAGTTCTGCCGCATCGGTCAGTTTGCCGTTGGCACCGGTCAGGCGCAGCCACAAAAACAGGCCGCCTTGCGGGGCGGTAAACGCCACGGCATCGCCCAGTTCCTCACGCAGGGCCTGCATCATGACCTGGGCCCGCTGGGCGTACACCTTGCGCACCTTGGCCAGTGCGGCGGGCATGTGGCCGGCAGCCAGGTAGTGCGCTGCGGTGGCTTGGGCAAAGGTGCTGGTATGGGCATCGGAAAACTGTTTGCACATCACGGCTTTGGCCAGCAGGGCCGGGGGGGCGATCAGCCACCCAATGCGCAAACCGGGGGAGAGCACTTTGCTCAGGCTGCCGCAGTGCGCCAGAAAATCACGGCTGCCCGGGATTTGGGCGGACAGCGCCAGCAGGCTGGGTGGGGGCGGGGCATCAAAGTACAAATCGCCATACGGGTCGTCCTCTACGATCAGCACCTGGTAGCGCATGGCCAGTGCCAGCAGGCGTTGGCGCCGTTCCAGGCTCAAGGTGGCCCCGCTGGGGTTGCCAAAGGTGGGGATGGTGTAAATCAGCTTGGGGCGGTGTTCGATGATGAGCTGCTCCAGCTTATCGATCTGCATGCCTTCGGCATCAATCGGGGCGCTGATGACTTCAGCGCCGTAGAGCCGAAAGCATTGGATGGTGGCCAGAAAGGTGGGGCCTTCCACAATCACTTTATCGCCTTCATCAATCAGGCACTTGCCTATTAAATCGAGGGCTTGCTGGCTTCCTGTGGTGATGATCAAATCTTGTGCGGCCAGGGTTGGCACGCCCTTGGCTTGCATGAATTGGGCAATTTGCTCGCGCAGCGGTTGGTAGCCCTCGGTGGCACCGTATTGCAGGGCCGCGCTGGGTTCTTGCGCTAGGGCCTGCTGGCTGGCAGTTTGCAGGCCGGCTACGTCAAACAGGGCGCTGTCGGGAAACCCTCCCGCGAAACTGATGATGCCGGGCTTGCCCAGAAGTTTGAAAAGTTCGCGAATCGCCGATGTTTCGACTTTGTTCAGGCGCTGGGCCAGTTGTCCCTCTTGCATACCGCTTCCTTGTTTTGTCAAAGCGTGGAATCTTAAAGCGGTTGAGCCCTTTATTCTTTGTATGACAATCGCCCCCTTATGAAGAAGTCCGACATCAGCGCTTTTTTTGCCATCTTGCAAGCGGCCAACCCACACCCGAAAACGGAGCTGGAATACTCCAGCCACTTTGAGCTGCTGGCGGCCGTGCTGCTGTCAGCCCAGGCCACGGATGTGGGGGTGAACAAGGCCACACGCAAGTTGTTTGCGGTGGCCAATACGCCGCAAGCGATGCTGGATTTGGGGCTGGAAGGCTTGGAGGGGTACATCCAGACCATTGGTCTGTACCGCAGCAAGGCCAAGCATTTGCTGCAAACCTGCCAAATTTTGCTCGAGCGTTTTGATGGCCAAGTGCCCAATAGCCGTGAGGCGCTGGAAACCCTGCCCGGCGTAGGGCGCAAAACGGCGAATGTGGTGCTGAACGTGGCGTTTGGCCAGCCGACCATGGCGGTGGATACCCATATTTTCCGGGTGAGCAATCGCACCGGGCTGGCACCTGGGGCGACACCGTTGGCGGTGGAGCAGGCCCTGCTCAAACGTGTGCCCAAGGAATATTTGCAGCATGCCCACCATTGGCTGATTTTGCTGGGCCGTTATGTCTGCCAGGCCCGCAAACCACGCTGTTGGGAGTGCAGCGTGGCGGCGCACTGTGATTTCAAGCCAAAAACGCCGCTCAAAACGCCACTTAAAACGCCTGCGTCGTGAGCAAAGCAAGCGGGTGTGCTTGCGTGGCTACCACCGCCCCAATTGTTTAGTCGGCGTTTCTTAAGGGATCAGCGCCTGCGGTGGCGTTGGTTTGTATCAATTCGATTTTGTAGCCATCGGGATCGGTCACAAAGGCAATCACGGTGCTGCCGCCTTTGACGGGGCCGGGCTCCCGGGTGATTTGGCCTCCGGCGGCGCGAATTTTTTCGCAAGCGGCGTAGGCATCGGGCACACCCAGGGCAATGTGGCCGTAGGCGGTGCCCAGGTCGTAGTGGTCGGTGCCCCAGTTGTAGGTCAGCTCCAGTTCAGCCTGGGCCGGATTGCCGCCGCCAAAGCCTAAAAAGGCCAGCGAGTATTGGTATTGCGGGTTTTCCGAGGTGCGCAGCAGCTGCATGCCCAAGACCTGGGTGTAAAAATCAATCGAGCGTTGCAGGTTGCCAACGCGAAGCATGGTGTGAAGAAATTGCATACCCGCTATTGTCCAATACCGTGCGTGTTCGATGTGCGTAGCGCAGAAGAAACCGAAAATACCCTCCTATGCACCTTCCTGAAAAACTTTCTTTGCCTTGCCAGCCCCGTGTGGTGGCCTTGCTCATGAATGAGTTGCGCAGCACCAACCCCAGTTTGCGCCGGCTCAATCAGCTGTTTGGCAGCGATCCGGTACTGGCCGCGTGGCTGCTGGAGCAGGCCAATGCCGGCATTTATCAGCTCAGCGGCATGGTGCAGACCATTCCGCAGGCGGTGGCTTTGCTGGGGGTGGCGCAGCTGCGCAATCTGCAAAAAAGGGCTTTGGGGCATATCGCCCAGAGAATCCCGGGCTTGGAGCAGCTGGGGCCGTTTAGCTGTGATTGCGCCCGCTTGGCCCGCAGCTTTGCCTCTGCGTTGTCGCTGGATGGCGGCCTGGCGTACACAGCGGGCTTGCTGCATGGCTTGGGGCAAATTGTTTTTCTGCAAACCCAGCCCCAGGTGCAGGCGGTGACCAAGATGGAGTCGTGGGCGATGGGGCCTTGGGATCCCTTGCGTGCGCAATGGGAGCGCAAACATTTTGGTTACACCGCCACCCAAGCCTGTGCCAAGCTATTGGCGCAGTGGGGCATCCCCGCGCCGGTCACGCAGCTGATTGATGCGCTGGAGCAGCCTTTGGAGATGGCCGATTTCGATCCCTTGGTCGCCGTACTGCATTTGGCCGTCTGGGTGCAGCGTGGTCACTATTCGAAATGGACAGACCGGGAAATGGTGCGCAACTTCCCCATTGAAGTGGCCTTGGCCATTGGCCTGGACATGGATGTGGTGCTGCAACAAGAAGCGCCCGATTGGTCGCAATCGGTTTATTAACCTAACCCCCCCTCTTTTTCTTTATTTGCAGCGATGGAAACCTTCCCTTTGACCTCGGCCATGGCCGGAGTTTTGCGGGGCCTGCACCGGGCCAAGCGCCCCGCGTTGCACAGCTTAAGCCCCGCGCAGGCCCGCATGGCCTATGCCGCAGGCAGCGATGTGCTGGAGCTGGGCAAGCCGGCGCTGCCGTGGGTTGAGGCCTTGCGCATCCCCGCGCGGGATGGCACGGCTTTGCCAGCGGTGCTGTTTGCGCCCCGCCAGGCCACAGAAACGGCGCATCTGCCCGTGCTGCTGTATTTGCACGGCGGAGGTTTTACCGTGGGCAGCGTGCAAACGCACGAGGTGTTGTGCCGCAGACTGGCCCAGCAGGCCGATTGCGCGGTGGTATCGCTCGATTACCGTTTGGCACCGGAATTTAAATTTCCCACCGCACTGCACGATGCCTGGGATGCGTTGCAGTGGTTGTCTGTGCATGGCCCGGCCTTGGGCTTGGATACGGCGCGTTTGGCCGTTGGCGGCGATAGTGCGGGCGGCACGCTGGCGGCGGTGTGCGCAGCCTTGGCGCGGGATGCGGGGCTTGATTTGGCGTTGCAGCTGCTCATCTACCCTGGCACCAGCGCCCACCAAGACAGCCCCAGCCAGCAGCGTTATGCCCAGGGCTTGGTGCTGGAGCGGGCCGCCATTGACTGGTTTTTTGGCCACTATCTAAACACCCCGGCCGATCGGGAAGATTGGCGCTTTGCCCCCTTGCTGCTGCCCGATGCCCAGGGCCTGGCCCCAGCGCATGTTTGTCTGGCCGAGCTGGATCCCATGGTCGATGAAGGCGTGGACTATGCCGACTTGCTGCGCATGGCCGGGGTGCCGGTCAGTTTGGAAATTTACAAAGGCGTGACCCACGAATTCATCAAAATGGGCCGCGCCATTCCTGAGGCACGGCAGGCCCAGCACGATATAGCGCAGGCACTGCGCCAAGCTTTTGCTATTGATCCGATGCGCGGCAAACCCTGCCGTTCAGGGCAGGGTCAAGAGCGCGGACGGCAAAGCCGTCCTGGTGGATTGGATTGGTTTTAATGCGGCGTCTGCTGCTGTTCGATGTACTGGCGAATGACAGCAATCGGTGCGCCACCACAGCTACCGGCAAAGTAGCTGGGCGACCACAGCGCTCCACCCCAAAGTTTTCTTTGGACACTGGGGTAATTTTTCTTGCGAATCATCCGGCTGGACACGCCCTTGAGGCTATTCACCAAAATCGATACCGAAACCTTGGGCGGGTAGTTCACAAGCAGGTGAACGTGGTCGTCTTCGCCATCGAACTCAACCAGTTCCGCTTCAAAGTCTGTGCAAACGCTTTTGAAGACCTCGCGCAAGTCGTCAATCACCTCTTTTGTGAACACGCCACGGCGGTATTTGGTCACGAAGACCAAATGCACATGCATCAAGAAAAAACAGTGTCTACCGTGCCGAATCTCGTTGTTATTTCTCATAGACCAAAGTATAATTAAGCCATGCAACGCCTGCAAGCCTTCAAATTTGAACTCATGCCTGACGGCGCTCAGCAGCGCGATATGCGCCGTTTCTCCGGGGCGTGCCGGTTCGTCTATAACAAGGCGCTGGCGTTGCAAAAAACCAATTACGAAGCCGGCGGCAAGTTCATTGGCTATGTGGCTTTGGCTAAGTCGCTGACCGATTGGCGCAAGGGGCCAGATACCCCGTGGCTCAAACAGGCGCCTTGCCATCCGTTGCAGCACGCACTGAAAGATTTGGAGCGGGCCTACAAAAACTTCTTTGCCAAACGTGCTGACTTTCCCCGCTTCAAACGCAAGGGCAGCGGCGAAAGTTTCCGTTACCCCGACGCAAAACAGTTTGAAATCGACCAAGCCAACAGCCGGATCAAGTTGCCAAAGCTAGGCTGGATTCGGTATCGCAACAGCCGGGACGTTGTGGGCCAAGCCAAAAACATCACCATCAGCCAAACGAACGGCAAGTGGTACGCCAGCATCCAGACTGAGCGTGAGGTGCCCCAGTCACCTCCTGCGGCCACCACGGCCATTGGTATTGACGTGGGCATTGCCCGTTTTGCCACTTTCAGTGATGGCAGTTTCATCGCCCCACTCAATAGCTTCAAGAAACACCAGCAGCGCCTAGCCCGCTACCAGCGGCGAATGAGCCGCAAAGTCAAATTCAGCAACAACTGGAAAAAGGAAAAAGCCAAGGTTCAAAAGATTCACAGCCGCATAGCCAACGCCCGCAAAGACTTTCTGCACAAGACCACCACAGCGATCAGCCAAAACCACGCGCTCGTTTGTGTTGAGGATTTGCAGGTCAGGAATATGTCCAAGTCTTCCAAGGGCAATAGTGAAAAGCACGGCAAACGGGTCAAGCAAAAGGCGG
The DNA here is from genome assembly GCF_017368815.1 of Comamonas denitrificans. Lineage (GTDB taxonomy): Bacteria > Pseudomonadota > Gammaproteobacteria > Burkholderiales > Burkholderiaceae_C > Comamonas > Comamonas denitrificans. Next base: position 33,475 of record NZ_JAFNME010000014.1, read on the forward strand.
GGCTGAATCGCGCCATCCTCGATCAAGGGTGGGGCGAGTTTCGCCGCCAGTTGGAATACAAAATGGCTTGGGCTGGCGGGCTGTTTATTGCAGTGCCTGCGCACCACACTAGCCAGACTTGCCCCTGTTGCGGCCACGTTGACAAAGAGAATCGGCAAACACAAGCCAAGTTCTTGTGCGTCGATTGTGGCCATGCAGAAAACGCCGATGTGGTCGGCGCGATCAATGTTTTAGAGCGCGGACAGCGCTTGTTAGCCTGTGGAGAGGACGGCTCTGGCCGGGGTCGAAAGACCCGGGCGAAACCAGCCTCGGTGAAGCAGGAACCCACCGAAGCGACTATGCACGAGGTTTCTCATGCGTAGCACCGTAGGAATCCCCCTCCTTCCCGCGCAAGCGGTGGCCGAAGGCTAAGGTGGGGGAGGATGTCAATTTGTGATTGAACAATGATGCAGACAACACCTTCTTTTGAGATTCGCCAAGGTTCTTGGAACGATTTGGGGCGCATGGCCGGGGCCTTGCGCACGGCGGTTTTTGTGCGCGAACAAGGCGTGCCACCAGAGCTGGAGATGGATGTGCTGGACCCGCTGTGCCTGCATGTGCTGGCACTGGCTGCCGATGGCCAGGCCGTGGCCACCGGCCGCTTGGTGACAGAGGCCCCCGGCATTGCCCGCATTGGCCGCATGGCCGTGCGCCAAAGCGTGCGCGGGCAGGGCGTGGGGCGCTTGGTGTTGCACGCCTTGCTTAACGCCGCCCAGCAGCGCGGGGACCACGAAGCGGTGTTAAGCGCCCAGTTGCATGCCCAGGGGTTTTATACCCAGGCGGGATTTGTGGCCGAGGGCGATGTGTACGACGATGCGGGCATTCCCCACATCACCATGCGCAAAAAATTGCACGCTTAGAACGTGTTCATGATCTCGAATGAAGGTGTGGGGGATGCGGTTCGGGATGGGTTGCGAGGCGCAAACCACAGCAATAGCTTGGCTATTGCGAGGATTTGCAACGACGCAGACCGCCCGAAGCCGCGCCCGCACACCCATGAGGAGATCGTGAACACGTTCTTAAATATCGTCCAGCAACGGGTAGGGCAGGGGCAGCAGCGCCAGGGCCACCCCGTTGGCTTGCAGTGCTTGCGCTGCGGCCTTGGTTTGGATAGCTATTACCGCAGACCATTGGCCATTGTTACCAGGATTTGGTGCTGAAATGACGACCAATCCTGCGGGCTCATCTGCATTATTGATAGCAAATACTTCGTCCCCTGGGGCCACCGCCCCAGCCGCCTGGGCCAGGTAAGCGCGGCGTTTGAGCGTGCCGCGAAACTGGCTGCGCGCCACCACCTCTTGGCCGGGGTAGCAGCCCTTTTTAAAGTTCACGCCGCCCACCGATTCGTAATTGAGCATTTGGGGAACGAATTGCTCGTACACCGCCGCCGACACCAAGGGCACCGCGCTCATCACCTCCAGCCATTGCCAGGTGGCCGTGGGCAGCTGGGGGACTGGGGGTGGCGCAGTGTCGGCGGGGGCCAGCCACAGGGCGCGGGCATGGTCGGCCCCTGGGGGCAGGCCAATGGTGTGCGCCGTGCCATCGCTGTGCACCTGCCAGGCGCTGGCGCAGGGGGCGGGCACGCTGGCACCGACCAGGCCCCACAGGGCAAAGGCCTCGCTGGCATCGTCGAGTTGGCATTGGGCGCGCAGTACAAACATGCGCAGGCGCTTGAGTGTTTGCGCCAAAAGGCTGCGCTCGCACACCAAAAGAATCGTCTGCGCATCGGGTTTGATGCCAATAAAACTGGCCTGCATGCGCCCTTTGGCGTTGCAAAACGCGGCCAGCCGGGCCTGGTCCGGCCCTAGCAACACAAAGTCTTGCGAGAGCTGGCCATGGATGAACTGGGCGGCATCGGCCCCCCGGGCACGGATAACGCCCCAATGGGGCAAAGGGCTTGCGCCTGAAAAAGTCTCGGTCATGGGTGAATTATCATCCCGGCTCTTTCCCTTAAAAGGCATGGGTTTGTGCGACGTATTTTTCAATTTCTTTTCTTGAGCCTGGTGCTGCTGGCGTGCGCAGCAGGCGCAGCGGCGTGGTGGTTGAGCCAGCCGCTGACTTTGCGCAACCCCACGGTGGAGCTAGAGATTGAGCCCGGCACCGCCCCGCGCGCCGTGGCCCAAACGGCAGTGGCTGCTGGGGTCCAGACCGATGCGCGGCTGCTGTACGCATGGTTTCGCCTTTCGGGCAAGGACCGCCAGATTCGCGCCGGCAATTACGAAATTTTGCCCGGCACCACGCCCTACAGCCTGCTGCAAAAACTGGTGCAAGGCGATGAAAGCCTGGTGGCCATCACCTTTGTGGAGGGCTGGACATTTCGCCAAATGCGTGCGGCCATCGCCAAAGAGGCCACCTTGAAGCCCGACACTGCAGAGCTGACCGAGGCGCAAATCATGGCCGCTTTGGGCAAGCCCGGTGTGCCGGCAGAGGGGCGCTTTTTCCCTGATACCTACACCTACGCCAAAGGCAGCAGCAGCCTGGCCGTGTTGCGCCGTGCGGCCGCAGCGATGGACAAGCGCCTGGCCCAAGCCTGGGAGCTGCGCGACCCCGCCATCCCCTTGAAAACGCCGGAAGAGGCGCTGATTTTGGCCAGCATTGTGGAAAAAGAAACCGGCCAAGCCAGCGATCGTGCGCAGGTGGCGGGCGTATTCACCAACCGCCTGCGCAAAGGCATGCTGCTGCAAACCGACCCCACGGTGATTTACGGTCTGGGCGAAAACTTTGACGGGCGGCTGCGCAAAGTGCATTTGCAAACCGACACGCCATGGAACACCTACACCCGCCCCGGCCTGCCGCCCACGCCCATTGCCATGCCGGGCAAGGCCGCGCTGCTGGCCGCCGTGCAGCCGGCCAGCACCCCGGCTTTTTATTTTGTTGCCCGGGGCGATGGCAGCAGCCAATTTAGCGCCACCTTAGAGGAGCACAACCGGGCAGTGAACCGCTATATCCGGGGCAAGGGCGGCCCCGCCCCGGAAGCACCCTAAATGCCCTGCATCCCCCGAATCCAGCATCGCCATGGGCCGTGCGCAACACCTAAGCAATGAATGAGTAACACCGGTTTTTTTCTGAGTTTTGAAGGCATTGATGGCGCGGGCAAATCCTCGCACCTGGATGCCTTGGCCGCCGCCCTGCGCCAAGCGGGGCACACCGTCACCCTGACCCGTGAGCCTGGCGGAACGCCGTTGGCCGAGCAGCTGCGCCATTTGCTGCTGCACCACGCCATGGACGCGCACACCGAGGCCCTGCTGGCCTTTGCCGCGCGGCGCAACCACGTCTGCCAAGTCATCGCCCCGGCCCTGGCACGGGGCGAGGTGGTGATCAGCGACCGCTTTAGCGATGCCACCTTTGCCTACCAAGGGGCCGGGCGGGGGCTCGATTGGGATCTGCTCCTGCAATTAGAGCGCCTTACGCTGGCTGGGTTTGGGCTAAACCCCGATTTTGTTCTAAAACCAGACTTAACGCTGTGGTTTGACCTGCCCGCTGCGGTGGCCGCCCAGCGCCTGGCCAGCGCCCGCCTGCCCGATCGGTTTGAAGCGCAGCCAGCCCCATTTTTTGCTGCCGTTGCCGGAGGGTATGCCCGCCGCTGCGCGGAAGATGCGCCGCGCTTTGCCCGCATTGAGGCCGATGCCCCGCGCCCCGCCGTTTGGCAGCAGGTGCTGGCCGCCGTGCAAAGCCGGGGCTGGCTGAAGGAGGGCGCGTGACAAGCGCCAGCCGCACCGCGCCACTGCCCCCCTGGTTGGCCAGCCAACAAAGCGCTTTGCTGCGCCAGCGTGGCCATGCCTGGCTGCTGCAAGGCCCGGCCGGGCTGGGGCAGTGGGAGCTGGGCCTGGCCCTGGTGCGCGCCTGGCTGTGTGAAAGTGCCGGGGCCGCCACCGAGGGCGCGTGCGGCCAGTGCCCCAGCTGCCATGCCATTGCCGTGCATGCCCATGCCGATCTGCTGGTGCTGATGCCTGAAGTGCGCTTGCTGGCGCTGGGCTGGCCCTTGCCAGAAAAAGCCCAGGCCGAGATTGACGACAAAAAGCGCAAGCCCAGCAAAGAAATTCGCGTCGATGCGCTGCGCCAAGCGGTCGAGTTTTGCCAGCGCACCAGCGCCCGAGGGCGGGGCAAAGCCGTGTTGGTGTACCCGGCCGAAGACATGAACGCCATTGCCGCCAATACCCTGCTCAAAACCCTGGAAGAGCCAGCGGGCAGCGTGCGCTTTGTGCTGGCCACCGAAGCGGCCCACCAGCTGCTGCCCACCATTCGCAGCCGCTGCCTGGCCCACACCATGGTCTGGCCGCAGCCGCTGGCCGCCCAAACCTGGCTTGAAAGCCAAGGCCTGTCGGCCGCCGATGCCCAACTGGCCCTGCGCGCCATGGGCGGCAGCCCCCAGCAAGCCCTGGCCCTGGCACGCGCCCCCCAGGGCTTGCAGCTGGCCCAGGATTTTGCCCAGTGGGTGCGGGCGGGCGACATGGCGGCCCTGGGCAGTTTGGCCCCCCAAGAGCTGCTGGGTTGGTTGCAGAAGCTGTGCCACGATTTGATGTGCCTGGCCCAAGGCGCTGCGCCCCGCTATTTTTTGCCCGCCCATTTGCCCCCTGCGCCGCGCTTGGCCGTGCTGCTGCGCTGGTCGCAGGCGTTAAACCAAGAAATGCGGGTGGCCGAGCACCCTTTTCAGCCCGCTTTAACGGTGCAGGCGCTTGTCGTGCAGGCCCGTAGCGTCCTACACTCCAAAAACTAAAGCATTGAGAGACTGTTTTCCCGTATGAATGCACCTGCCACTCCCCGTCCCAGCGTATTGCAACAAAACTTGAAAGAAAAAGGGGCCTTGTATGCCGCCTATATCTCTTCGTTTGCGAACGGGGGTATTTTTATTGCCACGGACCGCGAGTTTCGCCTGGGCGACGATGTGTATTTGCTCTTGAGCTTGCCGGACGATGCCGTCAAACACCCGATTGCTGGCAAAGTCGGCTGGGTGAACCCGGCCGGGGCGGGGCACCGCTCGCAAGGCATTGGGGTGGTTTTCCCGAAAGACCCAAAATGCGAGGAGCTCAAAGCCCGCATCGAAAATGAGCTGGGCACCTGGCTGGGCTCTGACCGCCCCACCCAAACCATTTAATTTTTTCTTCTGCCTACTCCAACAGCTCCGCAAGGGGCTGTTTTTACTGCATGTTTACCGATTCGCACTGTCATTTGAATTTTCCTGAGCTGCACCACCAGCTGCCCGCCGTATTGCAGGCCATGCAAGCGGCACAAGTGACCCGCGCCCTGTGCATTGCCTGCACCATGGAAGACTTCCCCCAAGTACACGCCCTGGCACTGGAGCATCCCCATTTATGGGCCACGGTGGGCGTACACCCTGACACCGAGGGACTGCACGAGCCCAGTGTGGATGAGCTGCTGGCCGCCGCCGCCTTGCCCCGCGTGGTGGGCATTGGCGAGACGGGGCTGGACTACTACGGCATGCAAGAGCGCAAGGGCGGGCGCAGCATTGCCGATTTGGAGTGGCAGCGCCAGCGCTTTCGCACCCACATCCGTGCGGCCCAAGCCTGCCGCAAGCCTTTGGTGATTCATACCCGCGCCGCTGCCCAAGACACCTTGGCCATCTTGCGCGAAGAGGGCGAAGACGGCAGCCACCGCAGCGCTGGCGGGGTGTTTCACTGCTTTACTGAGAGTTTGGCCACCGCCAAGGCGGCGCTGGATTTGGGGTTTTTTATTTCGTTTTCCGGCATCGTGACCTTTAAAAACGCCCAGGATTTGCGCGATGTGGCCGCGTATGTGCCCTTGGATCGTTTGCTGATTGAAACCGACAGCCCCTACCTGGCCCCCATGCCCTACCGGGGCAAGCTCAATAGCCCGGCCTATGTGCCTTACGTGGCCCAGTGCCTGGCCCAGCTGCGCGGTATGGCGGTAGAAGACATGGCTGCGCTGACGAGCCGCAATTTTGACCGCCTCTTTCCGTGCGTCACGCAAGGGGGCGGCGCATGATGGGGCGGCGGCCCCTGGTGCTGGGCTGTGCGCTGGGGCTGGCGCTGTCGGCGCTGTCTGCCCACGGTGGGGCTTTGGAAGACTTTCAAACCGCCATCGTGCGCGACAACGACCGGGCGATCGTCAATTTGCTGCTGCGCGGCATGGACCCCAACACCGTTGATGCCCAGGGCCAGCCCGCCTTGGTCAAAGCCTTGCGGCTGGAGTCGTGGCGGGTGGCCGATGCCTTGCTGCTGGGCCCCAAACTGGATGTGAACAAGGCCAATCCCCAAGGCGAAACGCCGTTGATGCTGGCCTGCATCAAAGGGCGGTTGGATTTTGTCGAGCGCCTCTTGCAAAAAGGGGCCCAGGCCAACCGCCCCGGCTGGACTCCGCTGCACTACGCCGCCAGTGCCGACCACCCTGACAGCGTGGCCATTGCCCGGCTGCTGATTCAGGAGCATTACGCCTACATTGATGCCCAATCCCCCAATGGCAGCACCCCGCTGATGCTGGCGGCGCAATATGGCTCCCAAGCCATGGTGGAGTTGCTGCTGGAAGAGGGGGCCGATAGCCACGTGCGCAACCAGTTGGGCCTGGCGGCGCAGGATTTTGCCCAGCGCTCGCAGCGCGACTATTTGGTGGAGCTGTTGCAGGCGCAGCGGCGCAGCAGTCGGCGCGCGCCAGCGTCTTGGTAAGACTTGTTTAAAAGAAGCTGGTTGCGCATAATTTATAACGGTTTTGAATTGTTTTTAATTCAAATTACTTGTAAATTATGCGCAAACAGCTCCCTTTTTTATAGTTAGTGCTCGACGGCACCAAAAGCCTGCAAGCGGGCGTACAAGCCATCGTGGGCCAACAGCTCGGCATGCGTGCCTTGCTCCGCGATGCGGCCTTGCTGCATCACCACCACCCGGTCGGCATGCTCAATGGTGGAGAGCCGGTGGGCAATCACCAAGGTGGTGCGCCCTTGCATCAGGCGCTGCAGGGCTTGCTGCACCAGGCGTTCAGATTCGGTGTCCAGGGCGGAGGTGGCCTCGTCCAGAATCAAAATCGGCGCATCTTTGTACAACGCACGGGCAATGGCCAAGCGCTGGCGCTGGCCGCCGGACAACTGGCTGGCGTTGTGCCCCAGCGGGGTGTGAATGCCCTGGGGCAGGGCACGCACATGCTCGGCCAAATTAGCCGCCTCCAGGCACTGCCACACGCGCTCTTCGTTGATGGACGCACTGCCCAAAGCGACGTTGGCGGCCACGCTGTCATTGAACATCACCACGTCTTGGCTGACCATGGCAAATTGCTGGCGCAAATAGGCCAAATCCCACTGCGGCAGCGGCACGCCGTCAATCAAAACTTGCCCGCTATTGGGCTGCAAAAAGCGCGGTAGCAAATTCACCAAGGTGGTTTTTCCCGCCCCCGAGGGGCCCACCAGGGCCACCACCTGGCCGGGCTGCACATCCAGGTCAATGTGCTGCAGCGCAGGGGCCAGGTCGTCTCCAAACTGCAGGCCTACTTGCTGCAAAACAATGTGGCCGCGAACCGGCGTGGGCTGGGCGGTCCCGCCAGTCTCGGCCAGGCTGCCTTCGAGCAGGGCCAAGCCGCGCTCTAAAGCGGCAACGCCGTGCGTCAGGGGCTTGGCCACGTCGGCCACCCGGCGCAGCGGCGCAATCAGCATCAGCATGGCGCTGATAAAAGCCACAAAACTGCCCACCGACACCGGCTCGCCCGCGCTGCCCGCCTGGCGGCCCTGCCACAGGGCAATGCAAATGACCGCCGACAAGGCCATGGCAGCCAGCAGCTGGGTGGTGGGTGTCATAGCCGAAGAGGCAATCGTCGATTTAATGTTCAAGCTGCGCAATTGGCGGCTTAAATTCCAAAAGCGCTGGTTTTGCGCCGCTTGCGCCCCATGCAGGCGCACCATGCGGTGGGCCAGAACGTTTTCCTCCACCACATAGGCCAGCTCATCGGTGGCTTGTTGGCTGATTTTGGTAATGCGGTAGAGGCGCTTGGAGAGGGTTTTCATAATCCACGCCACGCCAGGCACGATGACTGCGACAGACATCGTCAGCTGCCAATTGAGGTAGAGCAGGTAAGCGAGCAGGGCCACCAGGGTAAAACCATCGCGCGAGATCACCAAAAAGGCTTGCACCAACTGCTGCGCCCCGGTTTGCACCTCGTACACCACCGTGTTGGACAAGGCACTGGCCGAATGGCGTGCAAACAGCCCCATTTGGGCTTGCTGCACCCGCTCAAACAAGTCTTTGCGCAGGGCCAGCATGCCATCATTGGCAACGCGGGCCAGCGCGTATTGCGCGATAAATTGCGCAACCCCACGCACAAAAAACAAGCCAATGATGAATACCGGAACCAGCCACAGGTTGAGGTCACCCTGGGTAAACCCATTGTCCAACAAGGGTTTGAGCAGCGCGGGAATCAATGGCTCCGTGGCTGCGCCCACCAGCGTGGCCAACAGCGCGCCAGCCCAGGTCCAACGCAAATTACCCCAAAAGTAGGGGGCCACCCGGCGCAGGCGTTGGCGCAAAGGCAGGGATTGAATCCCCGAGAGGGCATTGCTGGGCACGGCGGCAGTGGGTTCAGGCATGGCGCGGGATTCTAAGTGGTAACCCTTGATTTTTTCGGGTCAGGATGCAGTTGGATACGGGTTTGCCCAGGATGTTGGGCAGCAGAGGCGATAACTATGTGTACCATCTATGTGTACCATATTCGGTGGTAGAGGCTTGCAAGCTTCTTTTGAGCGGATATTCATGACACTCACTTCTCTTTCTTCTGTGCACTCCCCGGTTCTTTCTTCCAGCGTTGTAGCCACTTCGCGGCGCAGCGTGTTGGCCTTGCTGGCCGCAGCCCCAGCCGCTCCGGCGCTGGCGCAATTTCGGGTGGAAATTTCAGGCGTTGGCCTGCGCCAGCTGCCCATTGCCCTGCCTGCGTTGCGCGGTGAAGGCACGGCGCCGCAAAAAATCTCGCAAATCATTCAAGCCGATTTGGAGCGCAGCGGCCTGTTCCGTGGCGTGCCCGCAGGCGATGTGCAGCTTGATGAAAACTCGGTCCCCGATATGGCCCAGTGGCGCCAGCGTGCGGCGGATGCTTTGTCCTGCGGCAGCCTCACCAAACTGGCCGATGGCCGCTATGACGTGCGCTTTCGGTTGTGGGATGTGGTCAAAGCCCAAGATTTGGGTGGCCAAGGCTTTGTGGTGGTGCAAGGCGACTTGCGCTTGGTAGCGCACCGAATTGCCGACTACATCTACGAAAAACTCACCGGCGAGCGCGGTGTTTTCTCCACCCGCATTGCCTATGTCACCAAAGGCGGCAGCCGCTATGTGCTGTGGGTGGCCGATGCCGATGGGGAAAATGCCCAGTCCGCCTTGGCCAGTGCCGAGCCGATTATTTCCCCCGCTTGGTCGCCCAACGGCACGCAGCTGGCCTATGTGTCGTTTGAATCGCGCAAGCCGGTGGTGTATGTGCACGATGTGGCCAGTGGCCAGCGGCGCATTGTGGCCAATTTCCGGGGCTCCAACAGTGCCCCAGCGTGGTCCCCCGACGGCAGCCAATTGGCCGTGACCCTGAGCCGCGATGGCTTGTCGCAGCTGTACCTGATTGATGCCCAAGGTGGTCAGCCACGCCGCTTGATGCAAAACAGCGGCATTGATACCGAGGCTACTTTTGCCCCAGATGGGCAAAGCCTGTACTTTGTCAGCGATCGTGGTGGATCCCCCCAGATTTACAAAGTGGGAGTCGGTGGGGGCAATGCCCAGCGCGTGACGTTCAGTGGCAACTACAACATCTCGCCCAGCATCAGCCCAGACGGTAAAACCTTGGCCTATATCTCGCGCGTTGGCGGCGCGTTCAAGTTGCATGTGCTGGATCTGGACTCTGGCACTGTCACAGCCTTGACCGATACCTCTGACGATGAAAGCCCCAGCTTTGCGCCCAACAGCCGGTTGCTGGTGTACGCCACCCGCCAGGGCGGTGAAGCATTGATGACCACGACGCTGGACGGCAAGATCAAAGCCCGGCTGGCGGGCAAGGGTGGAGATATCCGTGAACCGGCCTGGGGCCCCTATCAAAAATATTGAAATTGCCCAGAATTTTTGCGTCAACCCTTTCCTCTGATTAACCGTTTTTTACTGTTCTAGGATTTTCTAGGCTTGGAGTAATTTTCTATGAAAACTTTTCAACGTATCGCCTTGATGGCTGCTGCTGCAGCGGTGATGGCTGGCTGCAGCTCGGGGGTCAAACTCAATGATGCTTCGGTCGAAGATCGCAACGCCAATGCCAACGCCACCAGCGGTGTGACCGGTGTGGACTTGACTGGTAAAGACATCGCTCCCGATGGCGGCCCGGCCAACGTGGGCCGCGTGGTGTACTTTGACTTTGACAGCTATGTGGTCAAGGCCGATGCCCAAGGCTTGATCGATGGCAATGCCCGCTTCCTGAAAGCCGATGCCAACCGCAAAGTGGTGGTGGAAGGCCACACCGACGAGCGCGGTGGTCGTGAGTACAACTTGGCCCTGGGTCAAAAGCGTGCTGAAGCCGTGCGTCGCTCGCTCAATTTGTTGGGCGTGCAAGACAGCCAAGTCGAAGCCGTGAGCTTTGGCAAGGAAAAACCCGCTGTGGAAGGCGCGAATGAGGCCGCTTATTCGCAAAACCGCCGCGCTGAACTGTCTTACCGCCGTTAATTTTTCTTAACCGATGCAGATGCTCATCCCCTCTTTCCATCCAATCATGCGTGCCATCGCTGTACTGGGAGCCAGTATGGCTTTCCTGCCCAGCGCCCATGCGCTGTTTGAAGATGCCGAAGCCCGTCGTGCCATTTTGGAGCTGCGCCAACGCTTTGATGCTAGCGCCCAAGAAAATGCACAAATGCGCCGCAGCCTGCTCGATTTGCAAGCGCAAATCGAAACCTTGCGCGGCGATTTGGCCCAATTGCGTGGCCAAAACGAGCAGTTGGCCCGTGAAGCTTCGGAAATTCAGCGCACACAAAACGATTTGGCCCAGGGGGTGGATGAGCGTTTGAGCCGGTTTGAGCCGGGTGAAGTGCAGGTCGATGGCCTGCGCTTCATCGCTCAGCCGCAAGAGCGCAATGATTTCGAGGTGGCCTTGGAGCAGTTTCGCGCGGGCAATTTTGCCGCTGCACGCAAATCCTTTGCCGCCTTTATCAATACTTACAAGCAAAGTGGCTACCTGCCCTCAGCCCGGTTTTGGCTGGCCAACACCCAGTACGCTGATCGCGACTATAAAAACGCCGTACAAAACTACCGGGCCGTGGTCAATGCAGGGCCCCAGCACGAAAAAGCGCCAGAAGCGGCCTTGTCTCTGGCGAACTGCCAATTGGAGTTGAAGGACAGCAAGTCGGCCCGCCAAACCTTGGAGGCCTTGCTGCGTGATTACCCCAGCAGCGATGCTGCCGCCACGGGCAAGTCATTGCTCAATAGCTTGAAATAAAGCATGGCTGGTTTTGCTCCTGCTATCGCCGACCCTGTCGGCGATTCTTTTTTAGCCAAACCCAGCCTTGATGCTGACGCTGCAGCGGATGCGCAGCGCCGGTTTGGTGGCCTGCAGCGTCTGTATGGACTGAATGGGGCCCAGCAGATCAGGGCCAGCCACGTGGTGGTCGTCGGTATTGGGGGGGTTGGGTCATGGGCCGCCGAGGCCCTGGCCCGCAGTGGCGTAGGGCGGCTGACGCTGATTGATATGGACCATATTGCGCCATCCAATATCAACCGCCAAATTCACGCGCTTACGCCCACCATTGGCCAGGCCAAGGTGCTGGCCATGCAAGAGCGCATTGCCAGCATTCATCCAAGCTGCCAAGTTATTACGGTTGATGATTTTGTGACCCCTGAGAATTGGCCTGGCTTGCTCACCCATCCGGTGGATGCCGTCATCGATGCCTGTGACCAAATGAGCGCCAAATTAGCGATGGCACAGTGGGCGCGCAAAACCGGGCAATGCTTTATCACCGTAGGGGCTGCGGGCGGCAAACGTTTGGCACACAAGGTCGATATTGATGATCTGGTAGCCACCACCCATGACCCCTTGCTGGCCCAGTTGCGCTACCGTCTGCGCAAGCACGATGGAGCACCTCGCGGTGGCAAAAAAATCGGTGTACCGTGCGTTTTTAGCCGCGAGGCTGTAGCTGGCCCCGATGCCTCATGCCAGTTGGAGGCAGGCGGCAGCCCCGATGGCAGCCTTAATTGCCATGGTTACGGTTCAGTGGTGGCCGTGACGGCCACTTTTGGGCAATGTGCCGCCGGTTGGGTGTTGGATCGATTGGCACACAACAAGCCGCAGCAGGAAAAAAATCATGGTTTTTCCTAGGCACCAAAAAAATACTGCTAGAATATCGGTCTTCGCTGGTTAGGATGATTTTTAATTAACTTGATTAGCATGGGTCTTTAGCTCAGCCGGTAGAGCAGCGGACTTTTAATCCGTTGGTCGCGAGTTCGAATCTCGCAGGACCCACCAAACCATTTCTTTGCAATCGGGCGCATGCCCAGTTGCTTGGGTCTTTAGCTCAGCCGGTAGAGCAGCGGACTTTTAATCCGTTGGTCGCGAGTTCGAATCTCGCAGGACCCACCAAACTCTTTCTTTGCAATCGGGCGCATGCCCAGTTGCTTGGGTCTTTAGCTCAGCCGGTAGAGCAGCGGACTTTTAATCCGTTGGTCGCGAGTTCGAATCTCGCAGGACCCACCAAACCAAAAAGCATCTCAATCCACGGTTGAGATGCTTTTTTTATGCCTATGCCCGGCATAGATGGTGCCGGTGCGCTGATGCCCCCTTTATGCGCGTAAAGCCGTATGGCGCATTTCTGACAGGAATTCAATAATTTTTTATGGAATATCCGTTGGAAATAGCTGCTTTGGAGGGGACGCTATGCAAAAAATCGCTGTTGTCGGGGCGGGGCGCATAGGCACAACGATTGCCAGTATGTTGGCGCATACTGGGGATTACCACGTTCATGTCCTGGATCCTCATGACCAGGCTTTGGCCGCTTTACCGAAGCATGCGGCGATTGTGCCGGTGCAGCTCACGCCGCAAATGGAGGGTGCTGATTTAGCAGCGCTGCTGGCGGGCAGTTTTGCCTTGTTGAGTGCCGCACCATTTCACCAAATGCAACGCTGGGCCCAGGCGGCGGTGGCCGTGGGGGCACATTACCTGGATTTGACCGAGGATATTCAATCGACCCAGGCAATTGCCGCGCTTAGTCAGCAGGCCAGCACGGCCTTGATTCCCCAGTGCGGGCTGGCGCCGGGCTTTGTCTCAATTGCTGCGCACCATTTGTGCCAAGCGTTTGACGCTTTGGATACTGTGCATTTGCGCGTCGGAGCGCTGCCGCGTTGTGCCGATAACAGCTTGGGCTACCAGCTGTCCTGGAGTACCGAGGGGGTCATTAACGAGTATTGCCAGCCGTGCGAGGCGATTGTGGATGGTCAGCGGCAATCGCTGCCGGCCTTGCAAGGGTTGGAGCGGCTGCGGGTGCTGGGCCAAGATTACGAAGCCTTTAACACCTCGGGCGGCGTAGGCAGCTTGGTGCAAAGTTTGGCCGGGCAGGTGCGCGAACTCAATTACAAAACCTTGCGCTACCCCGGTCACGCTGAGCGCATGCGCTTTTTGCTGGATGAACTGCGGCTGCGCGATCAGCGGGCGTTACTGCGGCAAATTTTGGAGCAAGCCCTGCCAGCGACTGAGCAAGACGTGGTGGTGATTTTTATCAGCGTCAGTGGCCAGCAGGGTGGGCGTTTGCTGCAGCGCCATTACGCCCAAGAGATTTACGGTACCACCCTGCATGGGCGCGCGATCAGTGCGATCCAGAACAGCACAGCTTCGAGTATTTGCGCGGTGCTGGATTTGCTTGCCCAGGGGCAGCTGCCGCAAAGCGGTTGGGTCCGCCAAGAAGCGATTGCCTTGCCCCTGTTTCTGGCCAACCGCTTTGGTGCGGTGTACGCCCCGAAGGTCGATTGCGCCCACTCTGCAAATGTTGCAGACCCTGCCCATTTCCGTTCACTCTAAGCTTTGGAGGTCACGCCATGCCGCAGCAAACCATTCAATATTCAGAATATGCCAGCACCGCTGCCCATATTTTGCAAACTCTGGGGGTGGCGTTGCCACCGCTGGAGGCCGCAGGCCCCCATTTATTCATCCACAGCCCCATTGATGGCCAACGCCTGGCACTGCTGCAATGCACCACGGTTGCGCAAACGCGGCAGCAGGTGGCGCAAGCGCAACAAGCCCAAGCGGTTTGGCAGCACGTCCCCGCCCCCCAGCGTGGGGCGGTGGTGCGGGTGTTGGGTGATTTGGTGCGCCAGCACAAGGCGGCATTGGCCGAGCTGATCAGTCTGGAAGTGGGCAAAATCCGCAGCGAAAGCCTGGGCGAGGTACAGGAAGTGATCGATATGTGCGATTTTGCCCAAGGCCTGTCGCGCCAGCTGTATGGACTGACCATGCCCAGCGAGCGCCCCGAACACCAACTGCGCGAGACTTGGCATCCGCTGGGCGTGGTGGGCATCATCACCGCATTTAACTTTCCCATGGCGGTGTGGGCGTGGAATGCGGCCTTGGCCCTGGTGTGCGGCAATGCCCTGGTGTGGAAACCGTCAGAGAAAACCCCGCTGTGCGCCCTGGCCTTGCACCAGTTGCTGCAGCAAGCGTTGCAAGCAGAAGGTCACGCGCCAGCCATTTCCAGTGTGGTGCTGGGCCATGCCGATGTGGGCCAGGCCTTGGTCGAAGCGCCTGCGGTGCGCTTGGTCAGTGCCACCGGCTCCACCCCAATGGGGCGGGTGGTGGGGCAAGCCTGTGCCCAGCGGTTTAAACGCAGCTTGCTGGAGTTGGGCGGCAACAATGCGGCTGTAGTGTGCGCCAGTGCTGATGTGGCCCTGGCTTTGCGGGCGGTGGTGTTCGCGGCGGTGGGCACGGCGGGGCAGCGCTGCACCACGCTGCGGCGTTTGTTCATTCACCGTTCCTTGTACGCCGATTTTGTGCAGCGCTTGCAAGCGGTGTACGAGCATTTGCCGGTGGGCAACCCGCTGGCCGCTGACACGCTGGTGGGGCCGTTGATTGATAGCCTGGCGTTGGAATCCATGCAGGTGGCCCTGCTGGAGGCCCAGGCGCTGGGGGCGCAGGTGTACGGTGGGGAGGTGCTCAGCCATGGCCGGGGCAGCTATGTGGATCCGGCCCTGGTTGAAATGCCCAGCCACAGTGGGCCTATGCTGCGCGAGACGTTTGCGCCGATTTTGTATGTCTTGCCCTTTGATACGCTGGCCGAGGCGATCGCTCTGGTGAATGCCAGCGAGCATGGCCTGTCGGCCTCCATCTTCACCCATGACTTGCGCGAGGCCGAACTGTTTTGCAGTGCCGCCGGGGCCGAGTGCGGCATTGTGAATGTGAACATTGGAACCTCCGGCGCAGAAATTGGCGGGGCTTTTGGTGGCGAAAAAGCCACCGGCGGCGGGCGCGAAGCGGGCTCAGACAGCTGGAAGGCGTATATGCGCCGCACCACCAACACCATCAATTACGGCCACAGCCTGCCATTGGCCCAGGGTGTGCGGTTTGAGGTGTGAGAGAGGGAGGATTTTTGATCAAATAAGGAGCTATTCCCGCTGTAATAGCAACAAATTCAAGCAATAAATCTTGAAATTTGTTGTAGATAAAGCGGGAGTAGCTCTTTTATTTTTTGATTAGCAGCGCAATGGCCCGCGCTTCCATGGAATGCCCTGCGCCCACGGGGCCCAGTTTTTCGGCGGTTTTGGCTTTGACGTTGATTTGGCTGATATCCACCCCCAAAGTCTGGGCAATGCAGGCGCACATGGCCGGGATGTGCGGGGCCAGTTTGGGTTTTTGGGCCACGATGGTGCTGTCCAGATTGATCAGCTCAAAACCTGCCGCACGCACGCGGCGCATGGCTTCGGCCAGCAGTACGACGGAGCTGGCACCGTAAAACTGCGCATCCGTATCGGGAAAATGGCGGCCAATATCGCCCAGGGCGGCCGCGCCCAGCACGGCATCGGTGATGGCGTGCAAGAGCACATCGGCATCCGAATGCCCCAGCAGGCCGTGGCTATGGGGCACGGGCACACCGCCCAGCAGCAAGGGGCGGCCGGGGACGAGGGCATGCACATCCCAGCCTTCGCCGATGCGTAAATGGAGTAGGTTCATTAAATGGATAGCTTTCTCGGCTGATGTATCAAGGCTTTGAGCGGTTTTAGATGTTTTCTTCCAGCGCCTGGCTTTCTGGGCTGGTGCCCGCCGCTTCAATCAAGTGGGCCAGCAGCTGCGGGATGTGCTCGCCGCTGTGCACCAATTCCATTTGCCAGTCGCCCATGAATTCGCTTTGCACCGTGCCCTGGAGGAACTGCAGCATGCTGTCGTAATAGCCTGCGACGTTGAGGATGCCAATGGGCTTGTCGTGGTAGCCCAGCTGGCGCCACGTCCACACCTCAAACAATTCTTCAAACGTGCCAATGCCGCCGGGCAGGGCCAAAAAAGCATGGCTGCGCTCGGCCATCATGGCTTTGCGCTGGTGCATGTTGGCGACGATGTGCAGCTCATCGCACAGCGGGTTGGCCACTTCGCGATCGACCAGCGCCTGCGGGATGATGCCCACCACGCGCCCGCCAGCTTGGCGGGTGGCCTCGGCCACCTGGCCCATCAAGCCGGTGCGCCCGCCGCCATAGACCAGTTGCCCGCCGTGGTGGCCAATCCATTGGCCCACGGCGGTGGCGGCATCCAGGTAGCGGGCATCGTTGCCAGGGCGCGAACCGCAGTAAACGCACAGGGAAAAAGTCGGTTCTGTGTTGAGCATGCGTGGTGGTGTGTTGGGAGCAATCAATGGGCTGAAAAATTAAACAACGAACCGGGCCAGCAAGGCGCTGCCCCAGGTCAGACTGAGCAGCACCAAGCTAACCAAGACGGCGGCGCTGCCCAGGTCTTTGGCTTTTTTGGACAGCGGGTGCAGCTCTGGGCCAATGCGGTCAATGGCCGCTTCGATGCCGCTATTGAGCAGCTCCACTATCAAAACCAGGAGCACACTGCCAGCCAGCAGCATGCGTTC
Organism: Comamonas denitrificans; assembly: GCF_017368815.1. Taxonomy (GTDB): domain Bacteria; phylum Pseudomonadota; class Gammaproteobacteria; order Burkholderiales; family Burkholderiaceae_C; genus Comamonas; species Comamonas denitrificans. The sequence goes on from NZ_JAFNME010000014.1 coordinate 50,522, forward strand.
TACCCAGTTTTGGCCTAAGAGAAAAGCGGCGGGCAGCAAGAGGATGGACAGCTGCACCTCTAGGCGAAAAGCCTTTTCTTGCCAGCCAGCGTGCAAGCCTTGCAAAGAATAGCCCGTGGCATGCCACAGGCGCGAGAGGCCTTGGCGGGCTTTGTGTGGGTGGGGGGCCGTCATGGGGCTTGCAGCAGTTGGGTTTTGGCCCAGGCATCGTGCCAAAACTGGCCTTGGGGGTGCAGGCGGCTGGCCAGCATCCACAGCACCACCCACACGCCCAGCACGATGGACAAATGCGTCACCGCCAAAGGCCAGGGCGTGAGCTGCAGCAGCAGCGGCAGCCCCCAAATCCAGCTAAAAGCATAGCGGGTAAGGGCCCGGATGCGGGTGAGCCGGTAGCCTTGGGCATCGACGATGGTGATGCGCCAAGTCTTCATCGGCAGGGTTTGGCCACGTTGCCAAAAATAAACGAAGTAAGCGCCCCACAGCGTCAAGGTGCTGGCTTGTAGCAGGGCTGGGTGGTTCAGGGCGGGCAGCACTATAGCTAGCGCACTTTGCAGCAGCACCGCCACCATCATCAAAGCAAACAGCACCAAGCCTTCATAGAGCCAGCAGGCCATGCGCCGGGCCAGACTGGCAGGAACCAAGGTGGGGGTGGGGGGAGTGGCCATGCCGCGCAAACGCTTCCTTTGGAAAAATCAAGGTTGCGAGTGTAGGGCCTCTGGCGCGGGGGCGGGCGCTGCCGGGGTGGCCGGTGCTGGCAAGGCCGATAGCGGGGGCAGCTCCATGGTGTACATGGGCTGGGGAACTTCGACTGGAGCGGGGGCCGCTTCGACCAGCGGGGGCAATGGGGTGGCCTGCACGGGTTTGGAGGTGGTGACGGCGGAGGTGCTGGCACCAGAGGACGGGCTGGGCGGCGTTGGCAGAGGCGCGGTTTGGGCTGGCGGCAGCGGGGCTGGCGCTGGGGTGGGGGGCACAAACGGTTTGGGGCGGTTGAGCTTGCGGCGTGTGTTTTTGGCTTTGCGCTTTTGTTCTGCTTTCAGGCCTTCGGCCTTGAGGCGCTCTTTTTCAGCCGCCGTGAGGGCCTGGTATTCCTGCCATTTGAGCAGCAAATCGTCCGGGGTCAGGCGTTTGGCATTTTCAAAATTAAGCCGTGCCTGGTTGCGTTGTTGAGCGCTCAAACTGGCCCAGGAGAGCATGCGCTCGTGCAGCTTGGCCTGCTCTTTTTCGCTCATGCTGGGGTAGCGGTCGGCCAGCACCAGCCAGCGGCGCTTGGTCAGCGCACCCATGGCAGGCCATTGCAGGTGCAAAGGGTCGAGAATTTGACGCTGCGCAGCAGTGATGTCTTGCCACTCGGGCCCGGCGCTGCTCAGGCGCAGCCGGTTGGGTGTATCGGTGGTGAGGCGAGGGCTGTTTTGGTCTTCATGCACCGCCAAGGCGGGGGGCACGGCGCTGGGGGCCATGGCCATATAGGGAATCAACCACGCACCGATACCGGCCAGCACTGCCAGCACCGCCCCAGCAAAAACCAGGGGCAGGTGTGCAGTCTTTTTCTTGCAAGGCAAAGAGGAGGTAAGTGGCTGCATGCCGTGAAGAGGGGCCTTGTGCAATGGCAGGGGGTGAATCTGAGGCGTTAAGAGCAGGCCGGTTAAGGCGTGGTTTTTTGACTGGTTTCCAAGAAGTGCAAGAAGCCTGGGTCTGTGTAGGCATCCGGCGGCAAGGCACTGGTGAGCAGCTCGGCATCGACATTGGCCAAGCCAACGGTGGCGCGGCTGTCTTCTTGGATGCCGATGGTGATCACGCCAATGGCCAGGATGAGCAGTGGCAAAAAGGTGAGCGCTTTGCGAATCCAGGATGCGGTGTTGTCGGGTAAATGGCCACCAACACCAGCCGTTTGCAACTGCGGGGCGCTCGCATATTGACGCAAGGGCGCTGCGCCGCGTTTGCGCTGGGCCACCGCCTGCTCGCGGGCGGCGCGCAGGCGTTCGGTGACAACATAGGGCAGCTCCTCTTGCGACTGGTTCAGGTGCGCTACCAAAGAGCGGGCAAAGCGCTCTTGGGCGTGTTCATCCAGCGGTGTGAAGTGTTGGGGCTGAAGGGGCGTGGTCGAGGGGGTCATAGTTCTATTCCTTGGGCTTTGAGGGCTTTGCTCAATGTTTGCACAGCCCGAAAGCAATGGGTCTTGACGCTGCCTTCCGAGCAGCCCATGGCGGCAGCGGTTTCGGCAACGTCAAGCTCCTCCCAGTAACGCAAAAGAAAGGCTTCGCGTTGACGTGCAGGAAGCATTTGGATTTCTTTTTCAATACTTTGCAACAACTGTTTGCGCTCTGTCAGCGTCTCGGCACTGCTTTCAACGTACTCGGGGTTGCTGCTGGCGTAGGTTTGCAGCCAGTCAAAGTCATCGCCATCGGCGTTGATGGCATGCTCCAGAGCCGATATGTTGGTAAAGAGCGCATTGCGTGTTTTTTGTCGCCGAAACCAGTCCAAGGTGCTGTTGGCCAGGATGCGGTGAAACAGCATGGGCAGCTCCTCGGGCGGTTTATCCCCGTAGTGGTGGCTGAGTTTGAGCATGCTGTCTTGGACGATGTCCAGCGCGGCCTCCTCATCACGCACCTGATAAACCGTGCGTTTGAAAGCGCGTTTGTCCACGCTTTGGAGGAAGGAGTTGAGCTCTTGTGCGGTGGCCAAGGGGTGGCAAAGGAGAATGGACGACAAGTGTAGCGATCGCGGTAACGCTGTCGCCTACAGGAAAAGCAGGATTATCGCATTGCGTGGGCTGTGGCAGAAAAATGCTCGGTGCGGCGATTGTTGCAGTGCCATAATAAATTCTTGCAGTGCAACATATCGCGCAGTGCAAAAAAGGCAAACGGGTCACCGTTCGGCGTTCGTAGCTATTGGTAGCAGCGCCTATGGCGATGGCACAAAGTCCCAAGCCGGCCTCAAAAGGGCTGCGTGCAAGGGGCACCGAAGGTTTTTCGTTAGAGAAATTCACAAAGGTTGAATCACACATATGGAACTCTCCACATCCCAGGCAGCGCAGGCTGCCGATGCTTCTTTCTCCCCCGCTTCTTCCCCGGCCAATCTTGCCCCTGAATTGATGGGCGGAGAAATCCTGGTCAAAGCCTTGCAGGCCGAGGGCGTGCAATACCTGTGGGGTTATCCCGGCGGGGCGGTGCTTTATATCTACGACGCGCTTTACAAACAAGACAGCATTCAGCATGTCCTGGTGCGCCATGAGCAGGCGGCGGTGCATGCGGCCGACGGCTTTGCCCGTGCCACCGGCGAGGTGGGCGTGGCGCTGGTGACTTCTGGCCCCGGGCTGACGAATGCGGTGACTGGCATTGCCACGGCGTACACCGACTCGATTCCGCTGGTGGTCATCAGCGGCCAGACAGCCACGGCGGCCATTGGCACCGATGCCTTTCAAGAGTGCGACACCGTGGGCATTACGCGCCCGGTGGTGAAGCACAATTTTTTGGTCAAAGACGTGCGCGATTTGGCCATGACGGTCAAAAAAGCGTTTCACATTGCCCGCTCGGGCCGTCCTGGCCCGGTGGTGGTGGATATTCCCAAGGATGTGTCGTTCAAGAAGACCGCTTTTGCCGGCTACCCGCGCGAGCTGGAAATGCGCTCTTACAACCCGGTGAAAAAAGGCCACTCGGGCCAGATTCGCAAGGCCTTGCAATTGCTGCTGGCGGCCAAGCGCCCGTATATCTACACCGGCGGCGGCGTGCTGCTGGGCAATGCCTGTGCCGAGTTGCGCGAGTTGGTGGACATGCTGGGCTACCCCGTCACCCACACCTTGATGGGCCTGGGCGCTTACCCGGCCAGCGACAAGAAATACCTGGGCATGCTGGGCATGCATGGCACCGTGGAAGCGAACAACACGATGCAGCATTGCGATGTGCTGCTGGCCCTGGGCGCGCGTTTTGATGACCGGGTGATTGGCAATCCCAAGCATTTTCAGGCGGCCGACCGCAAGATCATTCATGTCGATGTTGATCCCTCCGTCATCGCCAAGCGCGTGAAGGTGGACATCCCCATTGTTGGTGATGTCAAGGAAGTCCTGGCCGAGCTGATCGCCATGATCAAAGAAACCGATCAGCGCCCCGACAGCGGTGCCTTGACCGCCTGGTGGGCTCAAATTGAAGCTTGGCGTGGCCGCAATTGCTTGAAATACAGCAAAGGCCAGGGCGACGTGATCAAGCCCCAGCACGTGGTGGAAACCCTGTGGAATCTGACCAAGGACACGGACACCTACATCACCTCCGATGTCGGTCAGCACCAGATGTGGGCGGCGCAGTATTACCGCTTTGACGAGCCGCGCCGTTGGATCAACTCCGGTGGCTTGGGCACCATGGGTGTGGGCCTGCCGTATGCCATGGGCATCAAGCTGGCCAAGCCCGATGCTGAGGTGTTTTGCATCACCGGCGAAGGCTCGATCCAGATGAACATTCAAGAGCTGGCCACCTGCTTTCAGTACAACACACCGGTGGTGATTTGCGCCTTGAACAACCGCTTTTTGGGCATGGTGCGCCAGTGGCAAGAGATTGAATACTCTGGCCGCTACAGCCACAGCTACATGGATTCGCTGCCCGATTTTGTCAAACTGGCCGAGGCCTATGGCCATCGCGGCTTCAAGATCGAAGACCCGGCACTGATCGAATCGACCTTGCAGGAGGCGCGGCGCATCGTCCGTGAAGAAGGCAAAACCGTCTTCCTGGACTTCCGCACCGACCCGACCGAAAACGTCTTCCCCATGGTGCAGGCCGGCAAAGGCATTACCGAAATGCTGCTGGGCAAGGACGATTTGTAAGCCTTAAAACATAGCTTCTAGCGCTTTTATTTATTGGTTTTCAGGTATAAAACACGCTAAAAATCAATGATTGAAAGCGCAACAAGCTCCTTATTTTGAAGAATCTATTGCCTGCCAAACCCGGTGCTTACCGGCGCCGGGGGAGGGCAGCGAAAAACAACAGTTTTCTGCGACCACTTTGGGATCGTGCTGTTGTCGCAAAAAGAGGAAACACCCCACCATGAAACACATCATTGCCGTTCTGATTGAAAACGAAGCCGGGGCGCTGTCGCGCGTTGTCGGCCTGTTCTCCGCACGGGGCTACAACATTGAATCGCTCACTGTTGCCCCGACCGAGGACGCTTCGCTGTCGCGCATGACCATTCAAACCACGGGCTCGGACGACGTGATTGAGCAAATCACCAAGCACCTGAACCGCCTGATTGAAGTGGTCAAAGTGGTCGATCTGACCGAAGGCGCGTACACCGAGCGCGAGCTGATGATGGTCAAAGTCCGCGCCGTTGGCAAAGAGCGCGAAGAGATGAAGCGCATGGCCGACATTTTCCGCGGCCGCATCATTGATGTCACCGACAAGAGCTACACCATCGAAGTCACCGGTGATGCCAGCAAAAACGATGCCTTCCTGCAAGCCATTGACCGCAGCGCCATCCTGGAGACGGTGCGCACCGGCGCGTGCGGCATTGGCCGGGGTGAACGCATTTTGCGGGTGTAATAGCCGGTTTCGCGGGGGCTTTTGCGGTTGTAATAGCGCCCGGAAATAGCACCTGGATTTTTCCTTTTTTGGTTTTCTCTTTTATTTCAACAATCCAACAAATTTTTCTGGAGTCAATATGAAAGTTTTCTACGACAAAGACTGTGACCTGTCCCTCATCAAAGGCAAAACCGTCGCCATCATCGGCTACGGCAGCCAAGGCCATGCCCACGCGCAAAACCTGAACGACAGCGGCGTGAAAGTCGTGGTTGGTCTGCGCAAAGGCGGCGCATCGTGGGACAAAGTCGGCAAAGCGGGCCTGACCGTGATGGAAGTGGACGATGCCGTCAAAGCCGCCGATGTGGTCATGATCTTGCTGCCCGACGAAAACATTCCTGACGTGTACAAAAACAACGTCGAACCCAACATCAAGCAAGGTGCCACCTTGGCCTTTGCCCACGGTTTTAACGTGCACTACAACCAAGTCGTGCCCCGCGCCGACCTGGACGTGATCATGGTTGCCCCCAAAGGCCCCGGCCACACCGTGCGCTCGGAATACCTGAAAGGCGGCGGCGTGCCTTCGCTGATCGCCATCTACCAGGACAAGAGCGGCAAAGCCCGTGACGTGGCCCTGTCCTACGCCAGCGCCAACGGTGGCGGCAAAGGCGGGATCATTGAAACCAACTTCAAAGAAGAAACCGAAACCGACCTGTTCGGCGAACAAGCCGTGCTGTGCGGCGGTGCCGTAGAGCTGGTGAAAATGGGCTTTGAAACCCTGACTGAAGCCGGTTACGCCCCCGAGATGGCCTACTTTGAGTGCCTGCACGAACTCAAATTGATCGTCGATTTGATGTACGAAGGCGGCATCGCCAACATGAACTACTCCATCAGCAACAACGCTGAATACGGCGAGTACGTGACCGGCCCCGAAGTCATCAACGAAGAGTCGCGCAAAGCCATGCGCAAGGCCTTGAAGCGCATTCAGGATGGTGAATACGCCAAGATGTTCATCCAAGAAGGCAAGACCAACTACCCCAGCATGACCGCCCGCCGTCGCCAAAACGCCGAGCACGCCATCGAGCAAGTGGGCGGCCAACTGCGTGCCATGATGCCCTGGATTGCCAAAAACAAACTGGTGGACCAAACTCGCAACTAAACAAAGCCCCCTGCTTTGTGAAGAAAGGCCACTGCGGTGGCCTTTTTTACGTTGGGCCAGCTTGTGTGGCCCAAGCCAAAAGCCTGCTGCGTAGAATAAGCCGGTTTTAACAACGGCCCTTGCCGGGTCGTTTTCTAGAGAGAAAAATTCTATGCAAGACAGTGACAGCGCCACTGACATCATCGTACGCAAGCGCCGCAAGGGCATTTACATCCTGCCCAATCTGTTTACCTTGGCGGCCTTGTTTGGCGGGTTTTACTCTATCGTCATGGCCATGAATGGCAGTTTTACCCTGGCGGCCTATGGGGTGCTGTTTGCCATGTTGTTCGATAGTTTGGATGGCCGCGTGGCCCGCATGACGAATACGCAAAGCGCCTTTGGCGAGCAGATGGATTCGCTCTCGGACATGGTCTCCTTTGGCGTCGCCCCGGCGTTGATCGCGTATATCTGGGCGTTAAAAGGCTTGGGGCGTTGGGGCTGGATTGCTGCGTTTGTTTACTGCTCATGCGCTGCGCTGCGGCTGGCGCGGTTCAACGTCAATACCGGGGTGGTCGATAAGCGTTGGTTCCAAGGTCTGCCCTCGCCAGCAGCGGCCGCTTTGGTGGTGGGTTTTATCTGGGTGATGGACGATTACGGCGTGGTGCGTGGCCAAGATGGCACGATTACTTGGTACGCCATGAGCTGGGTGATGTTTGCGCTGACCTTGTATGCCGGGCTGACGATGGTGACCAATGCGCCGTTTTACAGCTTTAAAGACATCAACTTCAAGCGCAGCGTGCCTTTTGCGGTGGTGGTTTCGATCCCTTTGGTGATTGCTTTAATCAATATCCATGCGCCTTCGGTGCTGTTTGCGGTGTTTGCGATTTATGGTTTTAGTGGTTATGGCGTGTACCTGTGGCGCAAGGCCAAGGGCCAGCCTACCAGTGTGATCAGCATCTCCAAAGACGAACCGGACGAGCGCGGTCTGCACCAGTAACGCAGCGGCCAAGGGGGGTGTTATTGAAATGCGTATGCAGCTTGCGCTAAGCGCGTTGGCAGTGGCCTGGGCAGATATGCTAGAGTGCAGACCATGTTTACGCAGCAAATCACCCTACTACTACGCATGTCCTTTGGGCAGAGCTAGTAGCGCACGCGTTTTCATTCCCCTACTTTCTTACGGCCCGTAGCTTTCAGCGACGGGCCGTTTTTGTTTTTTCGGGCCACAAGCCCTTTTTTCACCAGAGAGACACCACCATGTTGCACAACCCTGCTAGCAAATACCGCCCCTTTGCCCCCGTGAACTTGCGTGACCGCACGTGGCCCGATGCGCAGATCACCCACCCACCCATCTGGTGCAGCGTCGATTTGCGCGATGGCAACCAGGCCTTGATCGAGCCAATGGATGTGGAGCGCAAGATTCGCATGTTCGAGCAGTTGGTGAAGATTGGCTTCAAGCAAATTGAAGTGGGCTTTCCCTCGGCCTCGCAGACCGAATTTGACTTCATGCGCAAGCTGATTGAGGAAAAGCGCATTCCCGAGGATGTGACGGTGCAGGTGCTGACCCAGGCTCGTGAGCATTTGATCCAGCGCACCTTTGAGGCGTTGGAGGGGGTGCCCCGTGCCATCGTGCACCTGTACAACGCCACGGCCCCGGTCATGCGCCGTGTGGTGCTGAATATGAGCGAGGATGAAATCGTTGATTTGGCCCGCACACACGCGCAGATGTTCAAAGATTTTGCGGCCCGCTACCCGCAAACCCAATGGCAGTTTGAATACTCGCCCGAAATGTATTCGGACACGGAGTTGGAATTTTCCACGCGCGTTATCGATGCCGTGACCGAAGTCTGGGAAGCCTCGCCCGAGAAGAAGTGCATCATCAACCTGCCTACGACGGTGGAGCATTCCAGCCCCAACGTATTTGCCGACATGGTCGAATGGACCTGCCGCAACATCCAGCGCCGCGATGGTGTGATTGTTTCGGTGCACCCGCACAACGACCGGGGTACGGGCACGGCAACGGCGGAATTGGCTTTGATGGCTGGGGCCGATCGCCTGGAAGGCTGTTTGTTCGGTAACGGCGAGCGCACAGGCAACCTGGATATCGTGAATGTGGCGCTGAATATGTACATCCAGGGCGTGAGCCCAGGCTTGGATTTTTCCAACATTGATGCCATTCGCGCCACGGTGGAGTATTGCAATCAGCTGCCCGTGCATCCGCGCCATCCGTATGTGGGCGATTTGGTCTATACCTCGTTCTCTGGGTCGCACCAGGACGCAATCAAGAAAGCCTTTGCGGCCCGCAAGGAGGGCGATATTTGGGATATGCCCTACCTGCCCATCGACCCCAAAGACCTGGGCCGCAGCTACGAGGCGGTGATTCGCGTGAACAGCCAGTCTGGCAAGGGCGGGATTGCCTACCTGTTGGAGGCCGAATACGGCGTGCAATTGCCGCGCCGTTTGCAAATCGAATTCAGCCAGGTGGTGCAGCACGAAATGGATGCCCTGGGCACTGAATTTGCCGCTGCTGATTTGTGGAAGATTTTTGAGAAAGAGTATTGCCTGTTCAACGACCACGGCTTGCAGTACGCCATGCAGCAGGAAAAAGGTTTGGTCAAACTGCAAGGCAGCTTGCAGTGGCAGGGCCAGACTGTGCCGTTGCAAGGCAGTGGCAATGGTGCGATTGATGCCTTTGTGCAGGCGCTTTCCAATGGCTTGGGCTGCACTTTGCGCGTGCAAGATTACAGTGAGCATGCCATTGGGCAAGGGGCCAATGCCCAGGCGATGGCCTACGTGGAGTTGCGCGTGAATGATGACCAAACCATTTATGGCGTAGGGACTGATGCGAATATCGTCTCGGCCTCAATGCACGCTATTCTTTCCGGCTTGCAACGCTCCAAGCTGCAAGTGGCAGAGACCGCGTAAATTTAAGTCCATCGCGCAGCTTGTGCCAAGCAAGTCTTGCGCAATGGTGGTAACACGATGGCCCATCAGGGCCAAGGAGTTGGTATGGGCAGCGAACGTTTGATTATTTTTGATACCACCTTGCGCGATGGCGAACAATCGCCCGGCGCATCCATGACGCGCGATGAAAAAGTGCGCATTGCCCGCCAGCTCGAACGCTTGCGGGTGGATGTGATTGAGGCGGGGTTTGCAGCGGCATCCAATGGCGATTTTGAATCGGTGCAGGCCATTGCCCGGGCGGTGAAAAACTCGACGGTGTGCTCGCTCTCGCGGGCCAATGACCGGGATATTTCCCGCTCTGCCGAGGCACTGAAGGATGCCAGCCGGGCGCGCATTCATACCTTTATTGCCACCAGCCCGCTGCACATGGAGAAAAAACTGCGCATGAGCCCCGAAGAGGTGCTGGAGCAAGCCAAACGCAGCGTGCGTTTTGCCCGCAATTTGCTCGATGACATCGAGTTCAGCGCCGAGGATGGCTACCGCAGCGAACCGGACTTTTTGGCCCGTGTGGTCGAGGCGGTGATTGCCGAGGGGGCCACCACCATCAACATCCCGGACACCGTGGGCTATGGCATTCCGGAGCTGTACGGCAACTTCATCAAAAATCTGCGTGAGCGGGTGCCCAATTCGGACAAGGCCATCTGGAGCGTGCACTGCCACAACGACCTGGGCATGGCCGTGGCCAATAGCTTGGCCGGCGTGAAGATTGGTGGGGCGCGGCAGGTGGAATGCACCATCAACGGCCTGGGCGAGCGGGCGGGCAATTGCGCCCTTGAAGAAGTGGTGATGGCCATCAAAACCCGGCGCGATTATTTCAATTTGGACGTGAACATCGCCACCGAGCACATCGTGGCCAGCAGCCGCATGGTCAGCCAAATCACCGGCTTTGTGGTGCAACCCAACAAGGCCGTGGTGGGGGCCAACGCCTTTGCGCACGCCAGCGGCATCCACCAAGATGGCGTGCTCAAGGCGCGTGACACTTACGAAATCATGCGCGCCGAAGATGTGGGCTGGGCCGCCAACAAAATCGTGCTGGGCAAGCTCTCGGGCCGCAATGCCTTCAAGCAACGCTTGCAAGAGCTGGGCGTGGCGCTGGAGAGTGAGGCGGCCATCAACACGGCGTTTGCCAGCTTTAAAGAGCTGGCCGATCGCAAGAGCGAAATTTTTGACGAAGACATCTTGGCCCTGGTGCAAATGGAAGGGGCCAAAACCGCCAAGGATATTTTTGACTTCGTCTCCCTGTCCCAGCACAGCGAAACGGGGGAGCCGCCGCACGCGGAAGTTGTCTTTCAACACCAGGGGCAAGAGGTCAAAGTCTGCGCCCTGGGCAATGGCCCGGTTGATGCCTGCTTTAAAGCCATTGAAAGCCATGTCAATAGTGGGGCAGAAATGCTGCTGTTCTCTATCAACGCCATCAGCACCTCGCCAGAGAGCCAGGGCGAAGTCACCGTGCGCCTGCAACGGGCTGGGCGCGTGGTCAATGGTGTGGGGGCGGACCCGGACATCGTCGTGGCCTCGGCCAAGGCGTATTTGAATGCCCTGAATCGATTGTTTACCCTCAGCGAAAGTGTGGCGGCACAGGACGGGGCCGCCATATAATTTTCAGCCGTGCCGCAGCCTGCGGCACTTAGTATTTTCTCGTGGGGCGATGATGGTTTCAGGGAGTTGTGCGATGGGGCGTGCCAAGCGGGTAGGAATACCGGGGATCGGGCGCAAGCTCGGGCAAGTGTTGGCGATGGTGGTGCTGGGGGGGGCGCTGTTGGCCCCCAGCGCCTATGCGGCAAAAACCAAGACTGCTGCCTCCGCAGCGGTAGCGGCCAAAAAAGCTTCGGCCAAAAAAGCTTCGGGCAAAAAAGTTGCCACGCAGCGTGCCACGGCCAAAAAAGCAGCGGCCAAAACCTCGGCAAGGCGCAAAGCGGCAGTGGCCAAAGCGGCAAAAAGGCCCACAGGGCGACGCGCTGCGGTGGCCAAAGCTGCTGCAGCGGGCGTGGCCGTAGCAGCGGTGGCGCGGCCCTCGTTCGCGCAATTGGCGGGTTTGGACAAGGTCAGCGATCCGCTGGCGTTGGAGTCCAGCGTGGCCTTGGTCATGGACCAAGATACCAAAGAGGTGCTCTTGAGTAAAAACGAGCAGGCCGTGTTGCCCATTGCCTCGATCTCCAAACTCATGACCGGTTTGGTGGTGGCCAACGCCCAGCTGCCTTTGGATGAGGTGATCACCATCACCCAAGCCGATGTGGATACCGTCAAAGGCAGCCGCTCGCGCTTGGCCGTGGGGACGCAGCTGACGCGGGGCGAGTTGCTGCACCTGGCGCTGATGTCCAGTGAAAACCGCGCTGCCCACGCGCTGGGACGCACCTATCCGGGCGGCATGGACGAGTTTGTCAAGCAAATGAATGTCAAGGCCAAGCTGCTGGGCATGACGGCCACGCGCTTTGTGGAGCCTACGGGCCTGTCCAGCGGCAACCAATCGAGTGCCCGTGATTTGGCCGCCTTGGTCAATGTGGCGCATGCAGAGCCCCTGCTGCGCTCGTTCTCGACCTCACCTGGCGCAGAGGTCGAAGTGGGCAAGCGCACCTTGCAATTCAACAACACCAACCGCTTGGTCAAAAACGAAAATTGGGCGATTGGCTTGCAAAAAACTGGCTACATCTCTGAGGCCGGGCGCTGCCTGGTCATGCAAACCGAGGTGGCCGGGCGCAAGCTGATCATGGTGTTTTTAGACTCGGTGGGCAAATACAGCCGCTTGGGCGATGCCCAGCGGGTGCGCGAATGGGTGGAATCGAGCAACCACCATTTGTAAGCTACGGGCTTTCGTGCTTCTTTTAAAGGAGCTGTATCCGTTTATTTAAAGCTGTTTCAATGTTAAAAATGCATTGAAATCCTTTAAATTAAGCGGATACAGCTCCTTTTTTATTGAATAGACAATGCAAGCCTTTTCCGCCACGGCATTGCCCGTGCGCTAAGAACGCCTTTTGTCGTTACCCACAGGACAGACCATGGATAACCCGATTCTTACGCTCGAAGAGCGCGAGGCCATTAACGCCGGGCGTTGGTTCTCGACCCTCTCGCCCACGTTGAAACACGATATTTTGCGCTGTGCTTACGTCAAACGCTTCAAAGATGGTGCCTTGATCTGCGCCCGGGGCGAAGCCCCTGAGGATTGGATTGCCTGCGCCAAGGGTGCGGTGCGCGTCAGCTCAACGTCGATTTCGGGCAAGCAAATTACGCTGACCTATGTGGAGCCGGGTGTGTGGTTTGGCGAGGTGTCCATCTTCGATGGCGACCGGCGCACCCACGATGCCTATGCCCATGGGGCCACCACGCTTTTGTGCGTGGCCAAGGCCGACTTCAAGCGTATTTTGAGCACCCATGTCGAGTTTTACGAAGCCATGCTGTGGCTGCAGGCGCGGCGCATTCGGCAGTTGTATGGGCTGGTGGAAGACCTCAACACCCTGCCGCTGCGGGCGCGTTTGGCCAAGCAACTGCTGCACTTGGTGCGCAGCTATGGCATTCCCTGCCTGGAAAACGGCAAGGAGGTGCGCATTGGCCTGCAACTGGCGCAGGAGGAGTTGGCCCAGCTGCTGGGGGCCTCGCGCCAGCGCGTGAACCAAGAGCTCAAAGCCATGGAGCGCGAGCAAGCCATCCGGATCGAGCCCGGTGGTCTGGTCGTGCGCGATAGCGCTGCGCTGCTGGGCATTGCCGGGGCTGCGGCGTAGTCCCCATAAGCTGGCGCTGGGACGCGGCGCGTGGGTTCTGCAGGTCTCCAATCCGTAAAATCCCTTGAATACGAACGACCGTGCGTGTTTTACGATGCGCGGTTATTCCCGTCGGGGATGGAGCACCACTAAGGAGACGCTGAATGCAAGGTTTGATGCAAAACCAACCGCTGTTGATTTCTTCCATGATCGAATTTGCGGCCCACTACCACGGCACGACCGAAGTGGTCTCGCGCCGGGTGGAGGGCGATATTCACCGCACCACCTGGGCCGCAGTGCGCCAGCGCTCCAAGCAATTGGCGCAGGCGCTGGATGCCTTGGGCCTGCCCCAGGGTGCCCGGGTGGCCAGCATTGCTTGGAACGGTTACCGCCACCTGGAGATGTATTACGGCGTGAGCGGCTCGGGCCGGGTGCTGCACACCATCAACCCGCGCCTGCACTTTGAGCAGGTGGCCTGGATTGTGAATCACGCTGAAGACGAGGTGCTGTGCTTTGACCTGAGCTTTTTGCCCCTGGTGCAAGCCGTGTACCGCCTGTGCCCCACGGTCAAGCAGTGGGTGGCGCTGTGCGATGCCGACAAGCTGCCCGCCGATAGCGGCATCCCCGGCCTGGTCAGTTACGAAGCTTGGATTGCCGCCCACGATGGCCGCTACCACTGGCCCCAGTTTGATGAAAACACCGCTTCCAGCCTGTGCTACACCAGCGGCACCACGGGCCACCCCAAAGGGGCGTTGTACAGCCACCGCTCCAGCACCTTGCATGCGTATGCCGCCGCCTTGCCTGACTCTATGGGCCTGTCGGCACGGGATGTGATCTTGCCCGTGGTGCCGATGTTTCACGTCAATGCCTGGGGCATTCCGTACACCGCCGCGCAAGTGGGGGCCAAGCTGGTGCTGCCTGGCCCGGCGCTGGATGGCAAATCTTTGTATGAGTTGATGGAGGCCGAAGGCGTCACCTTTGCCGCCGGGGTGCCCACCATCTGGCAAATGCTGTTGTCCCATGTGCAGCCGCAGCAGCTGCGCTTTAGCAGCTTAAAGCGCACCGTGATTGGCGGCGCGGCCTGCCCACCGGCGATGATTGCGGCCTTTGAAGATGATTTTGGCGTGCAGGTGCTGCACGCCTGGGGCATGACCGAGACCAGCCCCTTGGGCGCAGTCTGCACTTTCAAGGCCGGGCAAATGGCCCTGCCGAAAGAGGAGCAGCGCAAAATCAGCGCCAAACAGGGCCGGGCGATTTATGGGGTGGAGATGAAAATCGTCGGCGGCGATGGCCGCGATCAGCCCTGGGATGGCAAAACCTATGGCGATTTGCTGGTGCGCGGGCCGTGGATTTTGCAGCAGTACTACAAGGGCGAAAGCCCGCTGGTCGTTGATGAGGCGGGCCTGGGCTGGCTGCCCACGGGCGATGTGGCCACGATTGATGCCGATGGTTTCATGCAAATTACCGACCGCAGCAAGGACGTGATCAAGTCCGGCGGCGAGTGGATCAGCTCGATTGACATCGAAAACATCGCCATGGGCCACCCCGCCGTGGCCATGGCCGCCTGTGTGGGCATGGCGCATCCCAAATGGGACGAGCGCCCAATCGTGGTGGTAGCTACCAAACCTGGGGCCAGCGTTACGCGCGAAGAACTGCTGGCGTTTTACGAGGGCAAGCTGGCCAAGTGGCAAATTCCGGATGACGTGGTGTTTGTCGATGCCATTCCGCTGGGCGCTACGGGCAAGATGCTCAAAACCAAGCTGCGCGAAGTGCTGGTGGGCTACCAATTGCCCGATTTGCGCTGACATGCCCCCTATGCGCTCATCCATCAGCCGCTAATGGGCGTAGCCCTGGGCAGTCCTGGACAGCGGCAGCCCCAGGTGGAGCGCGTAGTCTGGGTTGCGGATGGCGTGGACCGAGGCCAGGCGCTGCTGGTTTGCCGCTGCGTTGTGCGCAGTGTGGGGCTGCTGCGGGCGTTGCATAAAGCCGTGGGTGGTTTGCTGCTGGCCATCGTCAAACATCAAGGTGCGCTCGGGCCAGCGCAGGGCGGCCAGCTTAAAGCCGTGGGTGGCTTGCTCTTTTTTGCGGGCCTGGGCGCGGGCACCGACCGAGTAATCCACGCAGAAAACATTCTGCCGCTGGCCGTGCCAGGCGAAGGGGGCCACGTCGGCAAACAAGCCCTCTTGGGTGCAATGGTGCGGGTCAATGCGCCGCCAGTAGTGGCCAATGACGACGGGGGTGGCTTCGGTGTAGTGCTCCCACCATGCCTGGCGCTGCACAAAGCGCCATTTGTTGCCAGCAAAAAAGGGCTCGGTCGCGGGGTCTTCTAACCCGCAGGTCAGCACTTTGAGCGGGTTGAAGATGGATTTGTTGAGCTCGTTGTCGCAATGGGCCTGCAAGAAGGGGGGGCGGTGCTCGCCGTGCTCCAGATTGTGTGGCCACAGTTCGCGCTCTTGGGCCATGCGCTCGGTAATACGCTGGGCCTGGGCGGCCTGGGCGGCTTGCGCCTCCCATTGGTCGTAGGCGGCACGCAGGCCCCCCAAGGGCTGGCGGCGGGCTTGCTCCACGGCTGCGCCACTCCAAGCGGCGTGGACGATGCGCAGATCCTCGCGCTCCAGCGCCACGGGCAGGTCGCGCAAAAAGTGCACGATGGCGCTGCGCTCGGCCGGGTCGTGCGGGCGGGCAAAACAGGGGTATTTGCGCAAATCGCTTTGCAGGCGGGCATCAAAAAACCAGCCCGAACCATCTTTGGGGTCGTTGCGCAGCAGGTTGATCTCGTGGTTGCCCGCAATGGCCACGGCTTTGCCGCTGGTGACCAGCTGGTGGACGATGCCGATCACCCCAGGGCTGTCCGGGCCGCGATCGACAAAATCGCCCAAGAACACCAGAGTGCGGCCTTCTGGGTGATTGCCTCGGGCGTCATAGCCGAGGTGACGCAGTAGCTGCAGCAGTGCCGCTTGCTCGCCATGGATATCACCGACGATATCCAAGGGGCCAGACGGTAGAGTTTGTACCAGGCTCATGGACAGTCCTCAATAAGACTTAATGTTGCACTGCAGCATACTCTTTTTTGTTGCTATCTGAAACACTAGGGGTATGGGGAACTACCTAGGGTTTTTACTAGTGTAGTTAGGCAAGCGCTCGTAACGGACAAAGCGCAGGGGCCAGCCTTGGGCGCTGGTGGCATCGCGGTGCTGGACGGCGTGCCATTCGGGGCCCAGGGTGGGGGCAAAGGCATCACCGTCAAAGTTGTGCTGGATGTGGGTGACCTCGACCGCATCGGCCAGCGGCAGCGCCTGGGCGTAGATTTGCGCCCCGCCGATGACCCAGACGGTGGCGCTGTGCCGGGCCGCTTCGGCCAGTGCCTCGGGCAGGCTGTGGGCCGCGATGGCTCCGGCGGCTTGCCAGGCGGGGTTGCGCGTGACGACGATGTTGGTGCGCCCAGGCAGGGGGCGAAAGCGCTCAGGCAGGCTGTCCCAGGTGGTGCGGCCCATGACGACGGCGCAGCCCTGGGTGCGCTGGCGAAAATGCGCCAGGTCTTCCGGCAGGTGCCAGGGCATGGTGCCGTCTTTGCCAATCACTGCGTTGGCGGCTTGGGCGTAGATTAAGCAGATGGTCATAATTTGCTAGCTGTTTGCGCTTGTGTTGTATGGGATTTAAATAAAAAAGCTTATTTTTCTCTTTATTTATCAGCGCAAGAAGCTTTCTTTTTATACAGCTACCGGGGCTTTGATGGGGGCGTGGTGCTGGTAGTCCTGCACCACAAAGTCTTCCAGGGTGTAGTCAAACAGGCTTTGTGGGCGGCGCTGGATGTGCAGCGTTGGGTAAGGGTAGGGCGCGCGGGCCAGCTGGGTTTGCACTTGCTGCAGGTGGTTGTTGTAGAGGTGGCAGTCGCCGCCCGTCCAGATGAAGTCGCCCACCTGCAAATCGCACTGCTGCGCCACCATGTGGGTGAGCAGGGCATAGCTGGCGATGTTGAAGGGTACGCCCAAAAAGATGTCGGCGCTGCGCTGGTAGAGCTGGCAGCTCAACTTGCCAGGCTCGCCAGCCACCTGCGATGGGGCCACGTAGAACTGGAACAGCGCATGGCAGGGCATCAGCGCCATCTGGTCGAGCTCGGCCACGTTCCAGGCGCTGACCAGGATGCGGCGGCTGTCGGGGTTGGTTTTCAGGGTGTCGATGACCTGCTGGATTTGGTCGATGTGCCCGCCGCCGGGCGTGGGCCAGCTGCGCCATTGCACGCCATAGACGGGGCCGAGGCTGCCGTCCTCAGCCGCCCATTCGTCCCAGATGGTGCAGCCGCGCTCTTGCAGCCAGCGCACGTTGCTGTCGCCGCGCAGAAACCACAGCAGCTCCAGGATGATGCTTTTGAGGTGGACTTTTTTGGTGGTGACCAGCGGAAAACCTTCGGCCAGGTCAAAGCGCATTTGGTGGCCGAACACGCTTTTGGTGCCGGTGCCGGTGCGGTCGCTTTTTTCAGCACCATGGAAATACACGTGGCGCAGCAGGTCTTCGTACTGGTGGCGCACGGGGCGGGCGGTGGGGAGGGAAGTTGCCGTCGTCATCACAGTCCCTTTAGTCTTTGGCCAGCATGCAGCCGGGGTTCATGATGTTTTGCGGGTCCAGCGCTTGCTTGATGGCCCGCATGAGCGACAGGGCCACGGGCGACTCGTACTGCTGCAACTGGGGCGTTTTGAGCTGGCCCACGCCGTGCTCGGCAGAGAACGAGCCGCCAAATTGCGCCACCGCGTCGTACACCAGGGCATTGACGCGTGGCTCCTGCTCGCGCAGGAAGGCTTTGCCATCGGCCCCTTCAGGTGCTTGCACGTTGTAGTGCAGGTTGCCGTCGCCCAGATGGCCAAAATTGACCAGGCGCACGCCGGCAATCTCGCGCTGCAGCAGCGCATCGGCGTGTTCCACGAAGGCGGGAATGCGCGAGGTGGGCACAGAAATATCGTGCTTGATGTTCAGCCCCTCCTGCGCTTGCGCCAGGGGAATGCTCTCGCGCACATGCCACAGGTCGTGCGCTTGGCTGAGGTTTTCGGCCACCACGGCATCGAGTACGCAGCCGTCTTCAAAGGCCAGCTCCAGCAGGCTTTCAAAGCGCTGGCGGGCGTGCGCTTCGGATTCGCTGTCGCTGTTTTCCAGCAGCACGCAGTAGGGCGCACCGTCCATGCCGGCAAAGGGCACGCGCAATTGCGGCATGTGTTTCACCACCAGGGATAGGGCAAATTGCCCCATCACCTCAAAGCCCGTCAGCCCCGCCGACAAATGCTGGTGCGCCAGCCCCAGCAGGCGCACGGCGGCCTGCATGCTGGGCACGGCGGCAAAAGCGGTCAGGCGGGCCACGGGCTGGGGAAAGAGTTTCATCGTCGCGGCGGTGATGATGCCCAGGGTGCCTTCGCTGCCGATGAATAAATTGCGCAGGTCGTAGCCGGTGTTGTCCTTGCGCAGGCCGGTCAGGCCGTCCCAGATGTCGCCCTGGGGGGTGACCACTTCCAGCCCCAGGCACAGCTCGCGCGCATTGCCGTAGCGCACCACCTGGGTGCCGCCCGCGTTGGCGCCGAGGTTGCCGCCGATGGTGCAAGAGCCCTCGGCAGCCAGCGACAGCGGGAACAAAAAGCCCGCTTGCTGCGCCGCCTGCTGCAGGTTTTGCAGGATGCAGCCGGCCTCGACGGTGATGGTCAGGTTGTCGGCATCAACGGCACGAATCGCCTGCATGCGTGTCAGGCTCAACACCACCTGGGTGCCGCTGGCATCGGGTGTGGAGCCCACCGACAGGCCGGTATTGCCGCCCTGGGGAATGATGGCCACGCCAGCAGCCGCGCAGACCTTGACCACGGCGGCCACTTCCTGGGTAGAACCTGGGCGCACCACGGCCAGCGCCTTGCCCTGCATGCGGCCGCGCCAGTCGCGCTCGTAGGCGCTTAAATCGCCGTCGGTCAGAACATGCGCGGCACCAACGGCTTGGCGCAGAGTGTCAAGAATGGCAGTCGTCATAAAAATTATCCGTAGTGAGGGAGGCCGTACTAGCAAATAAGTGAGCTGTTCACGCTTGCTGTTGCATGGTTTTAGCAGCTTTAAGGCGCAAACGTATATGCAGGGTACACGCAGTAAACAACAAAATACATAGCACCACTTCGGCCCAGGCGTAGTAGCTGCTGGGGGCGGTATCGCTGGTGGCGCGCACCAGGCCTTCGGTGCAGTACAGCCAAATCATCAAACTGAGCCAGCGGTAGGTGTACATGCGCCGCTTGAGCAGTCCGGCCAGCGGCAGCACCAAGGGCAGGGCTTTGAATGCCAGCAGCGAGCCACCGGGGCGCACTGGGGCCAGCCACAGCTCCCAGGCCACGCACAGCACAATCAAGGCGACCAAGCTGCTGACGGCCGCTATCTGGGTGACTTGGGCGTGGCGCGGCAGCGCAGAAAAAGGGGGGGGAGCAGAAGAGGTCATGGAGGGTGCAGAGGCCATGGGGGTGGCATCATAGGGCCTATGCCCATGCCTTTCCTGCGCCGCCGCGCATTACCTACTGGTTTTACTGCTTCTGAATTTTCTTGGGGCAACACCTTGCGCATGCTGCGCCAGCGTTTTGCCAACGACCAATTGGGGCTGACGGCCAGCAGCCTGACCTACACCACGCTGCTGGCCATCGTGCCGTTTTTTACCGTGTTGTTGGCGGTGTTCACCGCCTTTCCCAGCTTTGCGCGTTTGCAAGAAAACCTGCAAACCTGGCTGGTGCAAAGCCTGATTCCTGAAGCCATCGCCGAGCAGCTGATGGGCTACATCTTGCAGTTTTCCAGCAAAGCCAGCCAGTTGGGGGCGGTGGGCCTGGGGTTTTTGGTGGTTACGGTCATTCAGCTGACGCTGACCATGGACAAAACCTTGAACCACATCTGGCGTGTGCAGCGCCTGCGTCCGCTGGGCCAGCGACTGCTCATTTACTGGGGGGTGCTGACCTTGGGGCCGCTGCTGTTGGGTATGAGTGTGGCCACTACGTCTTACGTGGTGTCGGCCTCGCGCGGGCTGGTGCAGGCGCTGCCCGCTGCGGTGCAGTGGGGCTTTAATTCGCTGGAGCTGCTGCTGATGGCCGCTGCCATGGCCGCGCTGTACCACTTTGTGCCCAATACTCCGGTGCGTTGGCGCCATGCCTGGGCGGGGGGGATTTTTGTCTCGCTGGGCCTGGCGCTGGCGCGCAAGCTGCTGGGGCTGTACCTGGCGACGGTGCCGACCTATTCGGCCATTTACGGCACTTTTGCCACGCTGCCGATTTTGCTGCTGTGGATTTACATCTGCTGGGTGATTTTCCTGCTGGGGGCGATTGTGGCGGCGTATTGGCCCAGCCTGCGCTCCGGGGCCAGCCGGGCACTGGATGGCCCAGGGCGCGATTTTGCTTTGGCGCTGGAGGTGCTGGCCGCCTTGGCCCCGCTGCGCAATGACAGCGAACGGGGGCTGGCGGGCAGTGCTTTGGCCCAGCAATTGCATGTCGATCGCCTGCAGATTGAACCGGCCCTGGCGGCGCTGACGGCCTTGCGCTGGGTGGGGGCGATGCCCGAGTCGGCCACGTCTTATTTGGAAGAGGGCGAGCCGCGGTATGTGCTGCTGGCCGATCCGCAAACCACCGCCCTGGCCCCCTTGCTGGAGGCTTTGCTGCTGCGCCAAGAGGGTGCCACAGCGCCATTGTGGGAGCGCAGTGGCTGGGCGCAGCACACAGTGGCGCAGGTGCTGCCCACCCATCGGGCGGCTGGCGCGGCTGTGAACGTCAATGGCGCAGAAGAGGGCGCTGCAATTTAGCTGCGCACAAAGTCGGCCAGTGCCTGCACCATCGCGGGGGTGGCATCAAGCATGTGCTGGTGGCCGCAGGCCAAAGTGACCACCTGGGTGGCGGGCGCATTGCCTTGCTGGGGGGTGCGGCTTTGGGCGGCAGCAATCAGCGGCTGGGCAGAAGCAGCGGGGGTCATGCGGTCGTATTCGCCGGTCATGAACAAGGTGGGGGCGGTCACTTGCTGCATGGCCACGGGGGCTTCGTGGTAACTGTTGCACGCGGTCAGCCCGCAGTGCAAAAGATTGGTGGCAGGGTTGCTGGCCAGCACCGCGTGGCCCAGTGCTTGGCCATCAAAATCAGCCGGGGTGACGGGGCTGCGGCTGTATTTGTCGATCAAGGCAATGGCTTGCGCCGGGTCGTTTTGGGCCAAGTCCAACAGCGCCGGTGCCACGGTCATCGGGCTGGCCGTGCCGATTAAAACCAGATGTGAAACACGTTCCCCTAATTGCGCGGCGGCCGCCAAGGCAATCAAGCTGCCCCAGCTGTGGCCCATCAGGATGACGCGGGGCAGCTGCATGGCCTGGACCAAAGCGACGATCGACGCGGCGGCCTCTGGCACATTTTGGGGGGCTGGGCCGCTGCTGCGGCCATGGCCCGGCAGATCCAGCGCTGCCATATTCCAGCCCAGGGCGTGCAACCCTGGGGCCAGGGGCTGCCATACGCTGTGATCGCACAGCACACCGTGAATTGCCAAAACCGTCGGGTGCTGTGCTGGCCCAGGGCGGGCAGTATTCTCTGCAGTGTTATCTATATACAGACGGGCAGTTTGGGGTTGGGCTGTCGAAGAAGGAAGGTGAATGTCGAAATACATGGCGCTTTAGTCTATTTAGGCATTGAAAATAGTTATTGATGTCAAAACGTCATAAAAGATGGCGGGAGGATTACGCTATTATTTAAAGCTTAAGTGCTTTGGTAAGTGAAAATTTTGCAGAAAAGGGCAATACCATGAAAGTTAGCGATATCTTGCGCGTCAAAGGCGGCACCCTGTACGTCGTCAAGCCGGACGATAGCTTGACCCAAGCCATGGCGACCATGGCCGAAAAGGACATGGGCTCGCTGGTGGTCGTTGAGGGCGGCGCCGTCGTGGGCATGCTGACTTTTCGCGAAGTCATCAAAGATGTTGTCAGGCACAACGGCCAAGTGGCGCAGGTGACGGTGCGCGATGCTATGGAAAAACAACCGCTGCTGTGCACGGTCGATACCGAGATGGACGAGGTGCGGCGCATGATGCTGGAGCGCCATGCGCGCTACATGCCGGTGATGGATGGCAGCATGCTGATGGGCGTGGTCAGCTTTTACGACGTGGCCAAGGCCGTGGTGGAAGAGCAAAGCTTTGAAAACCAATTGCTCAAAGCCTATATCCGCGACTGGCCGCAGGCTGAAAATGCCACAGATAACGCAGCGGGCTAAATAAAAACAGCCAGGCCGCCTATACCAGCGCCTGGCTATCTATGGTGATAAATGTTTTAACGGGGGCGTGCCAGCCCCCGTTGGTTTATTTATTTGGGTGCCAGACGAATGGCACCATCCAGGCGAATGACTTCGCCATTGAGCATGTCGTTCTCAAAAATATGGCGCACCAGTTTGGCAAAGTCTTCCGGCTTGCCCAAACGGCTGGGAAAAGGAACGCCAGCGGCCAAGGCATCTTGCACTTCCTGGGGCATACCAAACAGCATCGGCGTGCCAAAAATGCCGGGGGCAATCGTCATATTGCGAATGCCGCTGCGGGCCAGGTCACGGGCAATGGGCAGGGTCATGCCGACGATGCCCCCTTTGGAGGCGGCGTAGGCGGCCTGGCCAATTTGCCCGTCGTAGGCAGCAACGCTGGCCGTGGAAATGAGCACGCCGCGCTCACCGGTGCTTTCAGGCTCATTTTTGCCCATGGCTTCGGCGGCCAGGCGCATCATATTGAAGCTGCCAATCAGGTTGATGCTGATGGTTTTGCTGAAGTTGGCCAGGCTATGGGCTCCGTTTTTGCCAACGATTTTTTCGGCCGGGGCCACGCCCGCACAATTGACCAAGCCCATGAGCTTGCCCAGTGCCGTCGCTTGCGCGATCACGGCCTGACCATCCGCTTCGCTGGTGACATCGCAGCGCACAAAAACACCGCCGATGGCTTGGGCCACAGCCTGGCCTTTTTCTGCTTGCATGTCGGCGATCACGACTTTGCCGCCAGCGGCCGCCAGCATGCGGGCGGTGCCCTCACCCAGGCCCGATGCGCCGCCAGTGACGATGAAAACTTTGCCTTGTATCTCCATGGTGCTCCTTTAGGTTGTCTTTTACGTAAACGTCAATTATGTGAATTATTTTTTGTTTTGCCTAGCAGGCGGCTGAAATACTCTCCGCCTGGCACCCCGGCGGTTGCCCAGCCACGGCCATCGTCACAGGTCAGCTGATACCGACACCCTGTTGCGACCGTTGCGTTTGGCTTCATAAAGCGCTGCATCCGCCGCCGCGATAAGCGCTTCAGGGGTATTTGCGCTGCTCGGTTGCATGACCGCGACGCCGATGCTCAGCGTCACGCAGCTGGCGGTGGGCGAGTCAGCGTGGGCAATACCCAGCGCCGCCACGGCCGCGCGCAACTCCTCCGCCTTGGTCTGGCCGGCAGGATGGTCGCACTCGGGCATCAGGCACACGAACTCCTCGCCACCGTAGCGCGCTACCAAGTCTTGCGCGCGTTTGAGGCCAGCCTTGAGGCCGGCCGCCACTTGCTGCAAGCAGGCATCGCCGGCTTGGTGGCCGTAATGGTCGTTGTAGCGTTTGAAATGGTCGATATCAATTATCAACAGCGTCAATGGTCTGTTGCTGCGTCGGCAGCGGTGCCACTCGATCTGCAAGGCTT
The DNA here is from genome assembly GCF_017368815.1 of Comamonas denitrificans. Classification (GTDB taxonomy): domain Bacteria; phylum Pseudomonadota; class Gammaproteobacteria; order Burkholderiales; family Burkholderiaceae_C; genus Comamonas; species Comamonas denitrificans. The sequence goes on from NZ_JAFNME010000014.1 coordinate 74,479, forward strand.
CGTCAAAGCGGCGGCGATTGGCAACGCCAGTCAGGCCATCGATAAAAACCATGGAGTGCAGCAAATCGGTCTGCGCCTTGAGCGTGAGATGGGTTTTGACGCGCGCGCGCACCACGACTGGATTGACCGGCTTGGCAATGAAATCCACCCCGCCTGCGGCCAGGGCAGCGACCTCGTCGGCTGGCTCGGAGCGGGCCGTGACAAAAATCACCGGAATATCCGCCAGCGCCGGGTTGGACTTGAGGCGGCGACAGACTTCGATGCCATCCATACCGGGCATGACCACATCCAGAAGAATCAAATCAGGGGGCAGGTTGTCACGGCAAAAAGCCAGCGTCTGCTCGCCTCCTGTGGCCATGAATACTTCGTGATCAGCGTGAAAAATCTGGTACAGCGTTTGGATATTGATTGGCTGGTCGTCCACTACCAACAAGCGTGGGCGCTCAGGCAGTGTTGCCAGCGTCCGAAACTCTGGCGGCAAATTGTAGGCAGGCATCATGGCGACAGTATCTCTTTCAAATGGGCGATTGTTGTGCGTGCAGCGGCAAAGTCGAGCCTGAGCAGCGCCTCGTCGAGGGCGTTCAGTGGGTCGGCCAGCGCATCGCCCGCATCGCCCGCTTCGCGTTGCAGCGTGGCAAAGACATCCAGCGCACGCATGTTGTTTTCTAGGAGCAAGGCATCCAGCTCGGCAAGGCACTCAAGCAGTCGCTGCTTGTTGAGCGGCAGGCTTGGCACGGGCTGCGCAGGATCGAGTGCGTCGGCCACGGCCCTGAAGGTGGCATCACTTGCCGTAATACCCGATGCCAGTTGTGCAAGCGCTGCTGCCTCGTTGCTGGTGCTGCGTGGTGCCTTGAATGTGGCTTCTAGCTCAGCGGCTTGGCGCGCCAGTGCGGTAGCGCCCAGCGTTGCAGCCAGCCCTTTGAGGGTGTGCATTTCGCGTGCGACGGCGGCGCGGTCCCCGTGCTGGAGTGCGATTTGTGCCGCCTCCGCCAGGGCTGCGCAATCTTTGCCAAAGCGCCGCGCTAGGCTGGCAAACAAGGCGCAATTGCCACTTAGGCGTGCCAGCGCAGCCGCAAAATCGAAGCCTTCTGGCTGGGGGGGCAACTGCGCTGCAGGGGGGGCAGCCGCAGCTACAGGCACAGCAGCGGGCGCTAGGGGGGCAGGGCGGCAATGGCGCAGCACCAGAGCGATCAGCTCGCGGGCATTGATGGGCTTGCCGATATGGTCAGACATACCGGCGGCCAGGCAAGCCTCGCGGTCGGCTGGTAGGGCATTGGCGGTCATTGCGATGATCGGCGTAGCAATCTGCATCTCCTGGCGCAGCACCCGGGTGGCGGTGTAGCCGTCCATTTTCGGCATCTGGATGTCCATCAGGATGGCGTCGTAAGGCAGCGAGGCACGCCGCACGCAGGCGATGCCCTGCTCACCATCGCTGGTAACCTCGATCTCTGCCCCCGCATGGCTGAGGAGTTCGCGCGCGACTTGCTGGTTAAGGGGGGTGTCCTCCACCACCAGGAGGCGCAGACCGGCCAGCGGCTGCTCGGTGGGCAAGTTGGCAGGGGTATGGCTATCTACCGTCACCGAGGCCCCACGCGTGGCCTGCGCTACGGCATCAAACAGCATCGATGGGGTGACCGGCTTGACGAGGAAGCCGTCAAGGGGGTTTGTTTCCTCGCCCAGCCGCTCAGCGATCAACTCGCGGCCATGGGCGGTGATCATCAGGATGGCAGGCAGATGCCCCGTATCACGGGCACGAATGCTCTGGATGGTTTCCCAGCCGTCCATGCCCGGCATGATCCAGTCCACACAGAGGATGTCGAATGAATGACCTGCAGCGGTGGCCGCTTCCAGCCGCTGGATGGCTTCGGCACCACTCGTTGCCGTTTCGACCTGCCAGCCAAAGGAGCTGACCATGGCAGCGAGCACTTCGCGGGCCGTGGCGTTGTCATCCACGATCAGCACACGCAGGGCAGCGTGTTGGTCATTTTCTGCCGCCGCCATGCGTTCGAATGCGCTGGTTTCTGCATCGCGGCGAAAATCAACGGTGAAATGAAAGTGGCTGCCCTGTCCGGGTGTGCTTTGCACCTGCAGCTCACCGCCCATCAGGCGCACCAGGCGGCGGCTGATGGCCAGGCCCAGACCGGTGCCGCCAAACCGCCGCGTGGTGGAGGATTCGGCCTGGATAAAACCCTCGAATATGGCCTCCAGGCGGTCGGCTGCAATGCCAATGCCGGTGTCGCGCACCGAAAACTCGATGCGCACACTATCCGACGTGGAGTCAAGCAGCTTGAGCCCAATCACGACCTCGCCACGCTGGGTGAATTTAATGGCGTTACCCGCCAGATTGAGCAGCACCTGCTGCAAGCGATGGCCGTCACCACGCAGTGCGCGCGGCACGGCGGGGTCCAGCTGAAAGAGCACTTCCACCGCCTTGTGCTGCAAGGTGGAAGACAGCACGACCGAGAGATTGCGCAGCAGTTCATCCAGACGAAAAGGCGTATCGTCCAGTTCCAGCTTGCCGGACTCGACCTTGGAAAAGTCCAGAATGTCGTTGAGGATGGCCAGCAAGGCACGTGCCGCCCCTTCCGCCTTGTGGACGTAGTCGCGCTGGCGTGCATCCAGCCCGGTGCGCTCCATGAGTTGCAGCAAGCCCAGTACGGCGTTCATCGGCGTGCGAATTTCGTGGCTCATGTTGGCGACAAATTCGCTTTTGGCGCGACTGGCCGCTTCCGCCTCGACAGTGCGCTGTGCCAACGCGGCGTGCGCGGCCTGGGTTTGAGCATCTGCCTCGCGGCGGCGGCGCTGGGTCAGGTACAGGCCGGGCACCGTGATAGCGATGAGCAGTGCGTAAATGCCGCCAATCAGGCTGGCTTCGCTGTGCCAACGCGTGTACATCGCGTCCAGATCGCGGCTGATGGCAACCACAATGGATTTGTCCATCTTCAGGGCGGCAGGCTGCACGGTATGCAGCGCCACCATGCTCCACACACCGGTCAGCAGCACCCGGTCGGTCATGATGTTGGTCGCTTTGCCGCTTTCTTGGTGGCGCAAGAACAGGGAGCCAGGCTGGGTCAGATCTACCCCCAGCAGTTGCTCTTGCAGTGGGGCAATCAGGAACAGCTTGCCATCGCCATGGGCCAGTGCGGCCCAGGTATCCGGGGCATAACGCACCGATTCGAGCGTGCGTGTCAGCTCGTCCGGGCTGAGCGTGGCGCTGACAATGCCGGCGAATTCGCCGTTTGGGCCGCGCACCATGCGCACCATGTTCATTCCGAAAGCACCCAGGGCGGTTCTGAAAGGTGGGCCAAGATACAGCGTATCGATGTTGGGGTTGCGTGCAGCAACCTGAAAGTAATCGCGCTCAGCGAAATTCTTGCCCAGGAGCGTGTCTTGGTTGGACGCTAGGACGTTACCTTGGGCATCCAGTATCGATAGCGTGCGCACGGCGGGTATGGCATCGGCAAACGCCTTGAGCCTGCTTTGAGCCTGCGCCATGCCATCCGATTCAGAGCGCCAGTACGGCAATTCGTCGCGAATGCCGACCAGCGTGCGGTTAATGGTGTCGATCTGCTGCTCCAGCGCATCGTGAATCACGCGTGCCTGCACCGTGAGCTGATCGCGTTCGCGCGTCTCGATGTCTTTGCGCATCTCGGACATAAAGTGGCCGATGATCAGCCCCACCACCAGCAAAGCGCTGCCCAGCAGCAGCCACTCGATACCGTAGCGGGATACAGGAAAGGTGCGTTGGGTGTTTGGCATGGCAATTTAAGTGCAGCTTGATGTATCAATCCACCACCGCAGCCGCATACCGCTTGACTTGGGCCAGCAGCTGTTGGGGGGAGTAGGGTTTGGTCAGATAGGCTTGCGCTCCCATGTCCAGGGCTTGCTGGCTGACGGGGCCCGCTTCGTGGGCCGTGAGCATGACGACGGACAGCTGCTGCCAGCGCGGTTCTTGCCGCAGGCGGCGCAAGAGTTCGAGGCCGTTCATACCGGGCATTTCAATATCGACCAGCATGACGCTGGGCTGCAAGCCCTCGTGCAGGCGCTGCAGGGCGGCCAGCCCGTCGGCCGCGGTTTCCACTTGCCAGCCGTGGCTGATCAGCAAATGCTGGGCCAGGCGGCGCACGCTGATCGAATCATCCACCAGCATGACCAGGGGGCGCTGGGGTTCTTCGGCCATGGCCTCGGGG